>NZ_JAXJZK010000030.1:0-26141 GCF_036306485.1 Gemmiger sp.
AGCAGCAGGTCATAGCCCTTGCTCAGCACCAGCTGGGCGTTGGGCAGCTTGCCCAGACGGTCCACCTCATCGCCGGCGGCAAAGTAGATGCACTTCTGGTCCTCCGGCATCTTTTCGATGTACTCGTCCAGCGTGATGAGCTTCTGCTCCTTGGCGCTCCAGAACATCAGCAGGTCGGCCAGCAGATCCTTGTGCATGCCGTAATCCCCGTAGATGCCGAACTTGATCTGACGGCCGAAGGACTTCCAGAAGGTGTTGTACTTGTCACGGTCGTTGACCTGCATGGCATGCAGCTCGTTCTTGATCTTCTTCTCCAGGCTGTTGCGGATCAGCTTGACCTGACCGTCCTTCTGCAGCGTTTCACGGCTGATGTTCAGGCTCAGGTCCTCACTGTCGACAATACCCTTGATGAAGCTGAAGTAGTCCGGCAGCAGGTCGGCGCATTTCTCCATGATCATCACGCCGGAAGCGTACAGGGCAAGACCCTTCTCGTATTCCTTGGTGTAATAGTCATAGGGCGTCTGACCGGGCACAAAGAGCAGCGCCGTGTAGGTGGCAGTGCCCTCGGTGCGGCTGGTGATGACCCGCAGCGGATCGGTGTAGTCCATGAACTTGGACTTGTAGAATTCGTTGTACTCCTCGGGCTTGACGTCCTTCTTGTCCCGCTTCCAGATGGGCACCATGCTGTTCAGCGTTTCCAGCTCGGTGTAGGTCTCGTACTCGGGCTTGTAATCGTCGCCGGCATCTTCGGGTTTGGGCTTCTGGCGGCTCTTCTCGCGGTACATCGTGATGGGATACCGGATATAGTCGCTGTACTTCTTGACCAGGTCGGTCAGCGTGTACTCTTCCAGATACTGGCTGTAATTCTCGTTCTCGGCGTCCTCCTTGATCACCAGCGTGATCTCGGTACCCGGGGCATCCTTCTGCGCCTCGGTCATTGTGTAGCCCTCAACGCCCTTGGATTCCCACTGCCAGGCCTCATCGCTGCCCAGTGCACGGGATACCACGGTCACCTTGCTGGCGACCATGAAGGCGGAATAGAAGCCGACGCCGAACTGACCGATGATGTCGATGTTCTCGTTCTTGTTTTCGGCCTTGAAGTCCTGGCTGCCCGACCGTGCGATCGTGCCCAGATCCTTCTCCATCTCCTCCTTGGTCATGCCGATGCCGTTATCCGAGATGGTCAGCGTGCGGCTGGCCTTGTCGGGGGCAATGTGAATGTGCAGGTCCTCCTTGCGGACGTTGATCGAGGTGTCGGTCAGGCTCTTGAAATACAGCTTGTCGCAGGCATCCGATGCGTTGGAAATCAGCTCCCGCAGGAAAATCTCTTTGTTGGTATAGATAGAGTTGATCATCAGGTCCAGCAGCTTTTTGCTCTCGGCCTTGAACTGATGCATTGCCATAATAGGATCGTCCTCTCTATTGATATAGAAATTAGCACTCTCGTGCTTTAAGTGCTAATGCTATCTTAGCACTCTTGGAGCAAAAGTGCAAGACCTGTGCAGCCATTTCACAAAAAGTTAAAAAAATGAAGGAAAACCCTTTTCAAACGGAACAAATTGCGCTATGCTAACAGTGGTTTGCACACCATACAACAGGGAAGGATGTGTATAAAATGTCTCAGCACGGCGATGCTGCTTATGAAGCATTTTATAAAGGATATAACTGTGCGCAGTCCGTTGCGGTTGCGTTTGCCAAAGAGATGGGCGTGACCGAGGAACAGGCCCTGCGGATGTCGGCCGGGTTCGGCGGCGGTATGGGACGTCTGCGCGAAGTGTGCGGCGCGTTTTCCGGTATGGTCCTGGTACTCAGCACGATCTACGGTGTGCCGGACCCGGCGTACAAGACGGCTCTGTATACCGAGGTGCAGGAACTGGCGGCCCGCTACAAGGCGGCCAACGGCGGCAACAGCATCATCTGCCGTGAGCTGCTCGGCCTGAAGAAGGCGGAAGGGAGCCCGGTTGCCAGCCCGCGCACGCCCGAGTATTACAAGAAACGGCCCTGCCCGGAGCTGGTCCGTCTGGCAGCCAACATCATGGAGGAATATCTGAACGCCCATCCGGTCCCGCAAACGCGGACCGACGCAGAACAGGGATAAAAGGAGACGTTACCATGCAGCTTTTGGAAGAACATCTGCCCTCGGGTGCCCGTCTGGTCGGGTATCTGCGGGACGAAACGGATGTCATGCCCGATTACAATATCCGCCCCGCGGTGCTCATCCTGCCGGGCGGCGGTTACCGGTATTGCAGCCCGCGGGAAGCCGACCCTGTGGCCGTGCAGTTCCTGCAGGCCGGGTACCAGGTATTTACGCTGTATTACACCGTCGAGCCCGCCCCGCTCCGCTGGGCGCCGCTCATTGACGCGGCGGGCGCTGTGCTGTATCTGCGCCGCCATGCGCAGCAGCTCCGGCTGGACCCGCAGAAGATTGCCGTACTCGGTTTTTCTGCCGGCGGACATCTGGCGGCATCGGCAGGCATCCTCTGGGATGCCGCTCCGGTACAGCAGGCCCTGGGCATCACCGGCACCGAGGCGCGCCCCGACGCGGTCATGCTGGCATATCCGGTGATCACCTCGGGCGAGTTCGCCCATGCGGGGTCCTTTGACTGCCTGTGCGGCGATGACGCGGCACTGCGCCGCACGATGAGCCTGGAAACCCAGGTCCGTCCGGGACTGCCGCCCTTCTTCATCTGGCATACCGTGACCGATCCCGCCGTTCCGGTGCAGAACAGCCTGCTGCTGGCCGAAGCGCTTGAGAAGAACGACGATCCGTACGAGCTGCATCTCTTTGCGCAGGGCGGACACGGTACCAGCACCTGCACCGGGGAAGTGGGCTGTCCCATCCCGCACAATGCGGCCTGGCTGCCGCTCGGCATTGACTGGCTGAATCAGGTTCTGTCCTTTACGATGTAAAGACTTGATTTTTGGAGGTAACAGACGAATGAAGATCATGTTTTACACCCTCCGTCCCTTCGACGAGCTTCCGTCCTGCGAGAAGTACAAGGAACAGTACGGCATCGAGTATGCCTGGACGCCCGACGCTCCCTGCCCGGAAAACCTGCATCTGGCCGAGGGCTGTGACGCCGTCAGCACCAACCCCTGCCTGGTTACGCCGGACTATCTGCGGGAATTTGCCGCCATGGGTGTCAAATACCTGCCCTGCCGCAGCATCGGATATGACCATATCCCGCTGGACACCGCCCGGGAACTGGGAATGCGGGTTGCACATTCCTCCTATCCGCCGACCGGTGTTGCGGACTATACCATCATGCTCATGCTGATGTCCATCCGCAAGGTCGGACAGATTCTCCGCCGTGCCGATGCACAGGATTACTCGCTGAAGGGCAAGATGGGCCGAGACATCACCGGCATGACGATCGGCATCATCGGGACCGGCAACATCGGCCGTACGGTGCTGCGTCACCTGTCCGGTTTCGGCTGCCGTCTGCTGGCGTATGATCTGTACCCCAACGAGGAGGCCGCCCGCTATGCCGAGTATGTGGACCTCGATACACTGTACCGCGAAAGCGATCTGATCTCGCTGCATACCAATGCCACCGAGGCCAACTATCACCTGATTGATGACAAGGCCATCTCCAAGATGAAGGACGGTGTCATCCTGGTCAACACCGCCCGCGGCACGCTGATCGATCCCGAAGCCCTGGTGGAGGGACTGGAAAGCGGCAAGATCGGCGGCGCCGGTCTGGATGTCGTGGAAAATGAAAACGGCCTGTTCTATTACAACCATGTCGGCGATGCGCTGAAGAACCGGGAACTGGCCATGCTGCGCAGCTTCCCGAATGTCGTGTTCACGCCGCACACGGCCTTCTACACTGATGTCAACGTGGCCAGCATGGTGGAAAGCGCCTTCAAGGCCACCCGTGCCTTTGAGGACGGGACGCCCTGCCCGACTGAGGTGAAACTGTGATTGATCCGGGACGCCGGGAAGCGGGGGAGAGCCTTGCGGCGCTGCCCCGCCTGCGGCAGGACGATCCGTTCCCCTTTGTCTGTGCGGGCTGCGGCAGCTGCTGCCGGGAACGCCGCGATCTGCTGCTGTCGGGGTACGATCTGTACCGTCTGGCAAGACGGTTGGACCTGCCGCCCCGGCTGGTCGCTGATGCCTTCTGCAGGCAGGGGATCGGCTCGCAGACGCTGCTGCCAACGCTGGTGCTGCGTCCCAACAGCCGGACGGGGGACTGCCCGTTCTTTGAGGCGAATGCCTGCACCGTCCATACCGCGCGGCCGCTGGCCTGTGCGCTGTACCCGCTCGGACAGGAGATTGACCCCGGGACCGGCAGGATGGAATATTATCTGCAGACGCCGGTCTGCGGGGCACAGGACCCCGACGAAGGGCGGACACTGCGCCGGTATCTGGAGGATGCCGGCGTCCAGGAACGCAGCGGTATTGATGCGCGCTGGGCGGTGGTCTGTACCGAGCTGTCGCAGCTTCTGGCCGAGGCCGGGGGAACCCGGCATCCGCGGTTCCGCCCGGCGGTCCGCCGGGCAGCCCGCGCGCTGTATTTTGACTATTCCATCCGGGATGACTTCTATCCCCAGTTCACCGACAACGTCAAAACGCTGTTTCCGCTGCTTCGTCAGCTTCTCTCGCTGCCGGAATAAAACAAAACTCCCGCAGGGGTCAGTCCCTGCGGGAATTTTTTCAGTCTTCCGGTTTGGGCAGCGGAATCTCCGGCATCAGTTCGTCCGAGACAATCCGCAGCATCTCCTCAAGTTTGCGCAGATCATCCGGCGCAAACCGTTGCTTGGCCCGGTCCATGACCAGGCGGAGATAGGAATAGCTGATGTTGTAATAGTCGATGTATTTCTGGGTGGGGCGCAGATGATACTCGCGCTTGTCGGTGTCGGATCGGATGCGCTCCACATATCCCTTCTTGACAAGAGAATTGATCTTGTAGGCGGCATTCGGCGTGGACAGGTTCATCATGTGGCTGAATTCGGTGATCGTAGGTTCGCGCAGCGCCATGATGACTTCCATGCAGAAGGACTCGACGGTGGTCAGCGTTGCCTCCCGGTCCTCAAAGCGATTGAAAATTTTCTGATAGAAATGAAGCTTGAACTTGGTATAGACCTGTTCAAATGCCTGGTCCAACATGGCGAATACCTCCAATAACGATTGCGGTATTGAAATTATAGCACGTTTGCTCGCCAAAGACCAGACCCCCGGCCCGTTTTTCGGACTCCTGCAGGAAATCACCGGGCATCGCGCTCCACAATGGCAAAGGTCAGCTCCGCATTCACGGCCCGCACGCCGTCCACCCAGGCCGTCGCCTTTCCGATGCCCAAGGGCCCGTGCTGTTCCACCAGCTCACATTCCAGTGTCACCACATCGCCGGGGACAACCTGACGGCGGAACCGGGCATTCTTGACGCCGCCGAACAGCGCCAGACGGCCGCGGTTTTCCGGCAGACTCAGCGCGGCGACGGCTCCGGTCTGGGCCAGCGCCTCAAGAAGCAGCACACCGGGCATCACCGGCTGACCCGGAAAATGTCCCTGAAAAAACGGCTCGTTGATCGTCACGCACTTGATGCCCCGGGCCCATACCCCCGGCTGATAGTCGGTGATTTTGTCCACCAGGGCAAAGGGATAGCGGTGGGGAAGGATTTCGGCAATCTGCGCGGCACTCAGTGTGCGGGGCGGATCATTCGCAACAATGGCCATGTTCAGCCCTCCCAGCGTTTCAGAACAATGCAGGCATTGTGTCCGCCAAAGCCCAGACTGTCGCTCAAAGCGTACTCAACCTGGACGGACCGGCCTTCATTGGGAATGTAATCCAGATCCAGCTCGGGGTCCGGCACCTGCAGGTGGATGGTGGCAGGCAGGAAACCGTCGTACAGTGCCAGCGCCGTAAAGACGCCCTCGACACCGCCGGCGCCGCCCAGCAGATGGCCGGTCATCGACTTGGTGGAGGAGACTGCCAGCTTGTAGGCGTGCGCACCGAAAACACTCTTGATGGCCGCGGTCTCGCAGCTGTCGTTCAGATGGGTGGAGGTGCCGTGGGCGTTGATGTAGCCGATCTGTTCGGGAGCCACACCGCCGTCAGCCAGCGCCAGACGCATGCAGTCCGCACCGCCGACACCGCCGGGCGCCGGTGCCGTGAAGTGGTAGGCATCGCAGTTGGAGCCGTATCCGACGATCTCGGCGTAGATGCGGGCGCCGCGGGCCTGCGCATGGGCAAGCTCTTCCAGAATCAGAAGACCGCAGCCCTCGCCGATGACAAATCCGCCGCGCTCGGCATCAAAGGGGATGGAGGCACGCGCGGGATCGGTGGAGGTGCACAGCGCTTTCATGCTGGAAAATCCGCCTACGCCCAGGGGACTGATGCAGCTCTCGGTTCCGCCGCACAGAACCAGATCCTCGTAACCGTCCCGGATGCGGTGGAACGCATCGCCGATGGCATTCGTGCCGCCGGCACAGGCGGTGGTGGGGCAGCTGCATATGCCCTTCAGGCCAAAGCGGATGGCCACCTGACCGGCCGCCATGTTGGCAATGGACATGGGTACAAAGTAGGGGCTGACGCGATCAAAGCCCTTCTGTTCGCCGCGGGTATGTTCCTCCTCAATGGTCGGCAGACCGCCGATGCCGCTCGAAATGATCGTGCCGAACCGGCTGGCATCCTCTGCCTCCAGGTCCAGACCGCTGTCCCGGATGGCTTCGTCGGCTGCGGCCACTGCAAACTGGGTGAACCGGGCCATCTTGCGGGCCTCGCGTTTGTCAAGACGTTCCGCGGGGTCAAAGTCCTTGACTTCGGCGGCCAGCTTGACCTTGAAATTCGTGGTGTCAAAATGGGTGATCGGGGCAATTCCGCACTGTCCCTGCTTGATGGCGGCCCAGCTCTGTGCCACCGTGTTGCCGGTGGGGTTCACCGTGCCCAGGCCGGTAATGACAACTCTGCGTTTTTCCATGCGTTTCCTCCTGATTACATTCCCATGCCGCCGTCGACGCGCAGCACCTGACCCGTGATGTAGCCGGCGGACTCTCCGGCCAGGAATACCACCGCTGCGGCCACGTCCTCGGGACGGCCGCTGTGCTGGGCGGGGATGGTCGAAAGCGCTGCGGTCCGGGCGGCTTCGGGCATGGCGGCGGTCATGTCGGTCTCAATCAGACCGGGCGCCACCGCATTGACCGTGATGCCGCGGGAAGCGTATTCCTTGGCGGCACTCTTCACCATGCCGATCAACCCGGCCTTGCTGGCCGCATAGTTGGTCTGTCCGGCGTTGCCGTGCAGGCCGACCACACTGCTCAGGCAGATCACACGGCCGTACCGCTGACGCATCATCAGGCGGGTGGCGGCTTTGGTGCAGAAAAAGGCGCCCTTGAGGTTGGTGTTCACCACGGTGTCAAAATCCTGCTCGGTCAGACGCATCATCAGCTTGTCGATGGTCACGCCGGCGTTGTTGACCAGAACGTCCAGCCGTCCCAGTTCCTTGGCCGCGGCTTCCACCAGCTGCTGGCAGGCATCGGCACTGCGGACATCCGCCTGCAGCGTCACGGCATGTACGCCGCAGGCGCGGCAGGCTTCGGCAGTCTCCTCGGCGGCCGCGGCATTGCCGGCATAGTTGACGGCAACGTCAAAACCGGCCCGGGCCAGAGCCAGGCAGATGGCCCGGCCGATTCCGCGGCTGCCGCCTGTGACCAGAGCGGTGCGGCGGGTGGGGGTAGTGTTTTCCATCCGTCAGTCCTCCTTCCGGAATTCGGCAAGCAGGGCGCTGAGCTGCTCAGCGGTCTCGACGGGGTGACAGACAATCGCACTGCCCACCGTCTTTTTCACAAACCCGGAGAGCGCACGGCCGGGACCGATCTCGATGGCAGTATCGACGCCGAGCTCGGCCAGACGGCGGACCGTGTCCTCCCAGTAGACGCTGCTCTGGACCTGACGCTCGAGCAGCAGGGGAATGGAATCTCCCGGCGCCTTCTCGCGGCCCAGACAGTTGAACAGGACCGGCAGCTGCATGGGAGCAAAATCCACCGTGGCAAAGCGCTCGCGCAGCGCGTTGCCGGCGGGGTGCATCAGGCTGGTGTGGAAGGGCCCGCTGACCTTGAGGGGCAGGCAACGCTTGGCGCCGGCCTCCTTGGCCAGTTCCGCAGCGCGGTCCACAGCCGCCTGTTCGCCGCCGATCACCAGCTGACCGGGGCAGTTGTAGTTGCAGATCTGCACAACGCCCAGACCGGCCGCCTGATCGCAGCAGGTCTGCAGCGGCTCACGCGCCAGACCCAGCACGGCCGTCATGCCGCAGGCACGGCCCTCGGCTGCCTCGGCCATGGCCTTGCCGCGGAAAGCGGCCAGCTGCACCACCGTCGAAGCATCCAGCACCCCGGCACATTCCAGCGCCGAGTACTCGCCCAGGGAAAGACCCGCGGCGTAGTCCGGCACAATGCCGGCTTCCCGCAGCACCGCCGTCATGCCCACGGCAAAGGCGACCATGCAGGGCTGGGTGTACTGGGTCAGATGGATGACATTGTCGGGGTCCTCAAAGCAGACCTTCTTCAGATCAAAATCCAGACCGGACGCGGCGGCGTCAAAGGCACGGCGGAAGGTGGGGAACTGCTCATACAGATCCGCGCCCATTCCGGCGTGCTGACTGCCCTGGCCGGCATACAAAAAGGCAAGTTTCATCGGTGTATCCTCCCATTCTTACCGGTTGCCGCAGAGCTGCTGCATCTCGGCAATCCGCGCAAAGGCGCCGTCGTTGAGGTCGGCCACAATGTCGGCGACAGGGCGGATCTCGTGCAGCATACCGGACACCTGGCCGGCCATCAGGCTGCCGGTGTCGGTATCGCCCTCAAACACGGCACGGCGCAGACTGCCCAGCGTGAACTTTTCCAGCTCCATCTTGTCGGCACCGGCCTTTTCCTGACGCACATATTCGCGGCTCATCTTGTTTTTCAGAACACGGACCGGCGTGCCGCCGATGCGCCCGGTCACGATGGTGTCGCTGTCCTTGGCCTTGAGCAGGGCGGCCTTGTAATTTTCATGAATCGGGCATTCCCGGCTGACCAGCAGACAGGTGCCCACCTGGACGCCGCAGGCGCCCAGCGCCAGGGCAGCGGCCATCTGACGGCCGTCCGCGATGCCGCCGGCCGCGATGACGGGAAGATTCACGGCGTCCACAACCTGCGGAACCAGCGCCATCGTGGTCATCTCGCCCACATGGCCGCCGCTCTCGGTTCCCTCGGCGATGATGGCATCCACACCGAGCTTTTCCAGATGGCGGGCCAGCACGGCGGCTGCCACCACCGGAATGACCGTGATGCCGGCGGCCTTCCATTTGGCAATGTACTTGCCGGGATTGCCGGCGCCGGTCGTGACAACCCGCACGCCTTCCTCCACAACAATGTCCGCAAAGGCATCGGCCTGGGGGTGCATCAGCATGATGTTGACGCCAAAGGGCCGGTCCGTCAGTTCCTTGCAGCGGCGGATGTTTTCCCGCAGCGTGTCGGCATTCATCCCGCCCGAGCCGATCAGGCCCAGGGCACCGGCATTGGAACAGGCGGCGGCGAATTCGCCGGTGGCGATGTTGGCCATGCCGCCCTGAATGATGGGATAACGGGTTCCGAGAATTTCGTTCAGCAGTTTCATTGATTGGCTCCCTTGTATTGCAGCAGCATTCCGGCCCAGGTCAAACCGCCGCCGAAGCCGATGCATGCCAGATACTGGCCGGGGACAAGCTGTCCGTTTTCGGCCATTTCGTTCAGAGCCACGGGGATGCTGGCGGCACTGGTGTTTCCGTGGCGGTCCATATTGCGATAGAATTTTGCCGGGTCGGCGTTCAGGTGCTTGATGCAGTGATCGAGGATGCGGCCGTTTGCCTGGTGGCAGACCACCCAGTCCAGATCCTCCAGCGTCTTGCCGGTCTGATCGAGAACCTCATGCAGGCAGCGGGGCAGGGCTTCCACAGCAAAGCGGAAGACGGCGCGCCCGTCCATCTGAATCGGGGCGCTGCCCGCACGGTTGGGGCCGCCGGTCAGAATGGCATCGCTGCCCCGGGCACCCAGTGTGGCGGCAAACGGCGTGTCGGCCAGCCGGAAAATTGCGGCACCGGCACCATCGCCGAACAGCACACAGGTCGAGCGGTCGGTCATGTCCATCAGACGGGAGAGCGCTTCGCATCCCACGACGAGGGCGTACTTCCCGCCCAACGTGAGCAGAAGTCCGCGGGCCACGGCCGTCGCATAGACAAAGCCGGAGCAGGCGGCGTTCACATCCAGAGCCGGCCGGTTTTCGGGCAGACCCAGCGCCCGCTGAACCTGGCAGGCCACACTCGGCGTGGCATTGGGACCGGACAGCGTGGCGCAGACACAGCACCCGATCTGCTCGGGGGAAAGCCCGCTGCGCTCCAGTGCCTGCCTGGCGGCGGCAATGGCCAGCGTGGCGGCGTTCTCTTCGTCACTGCAGAAATAGCGCTGCCGGATGCCGGTGCGGGTCACGATCCATTCGTCGCTGGTGTCCACGATGCGACTCAGGTCGTCGTTGGTCACTACGCGGGAGGGCTGGGCACCGCCGGTGGCAATCAGCTGTAAACCTTCCATGGGATTTATCCTTTCTCGCCGATCTGGCGGAATTTCTTGTAACGCTGCTCCGCCAGCGCACGGCCGCTCATCTTGCACAGACGGGCCAGGTGCTTTTCCAGCGCGGTATCCAGGGCGGAGAACAGCTGCTGGTGGTCGCGCTGTGCGCCGCCCAGCGGTTCGGGAATGACTTCCTCCACAATGCCGTCCTCGTACAGGTCGTTGGCAGTCAGCTTCATGATCTCACAGGCCTCACCGCTGCGGCTGGCATCCTTCCAGAGAATGCTGGCAAATCCCTCGGGGCTCAGCACCGAGTACACAGCGTTTTCCAGCATCAGAATGTGGTTGGCCACACCCAGGCCCAGCGCACCGCCGCTGGATCCTTCTCCGGTGACAACGGCAATGACCGGAACGGTCAGGCCGCTCATCTCCATCAGGTTGCGGGCGATGGCCTCGCCCTGGCCGCGCTCCTCGGCGTCCTTGCCGGGATAGGCGCCCGGGGTGTCAATCAGCGTGATGATGGGACGTCCGAATTTTTCGGCCTGTTTCATCAGACGCAGCGCCTTGCGGTAACCCTCGGGGCCCGGCATACCGAAATTGCAGTGCATGTTCTCTTCCAGCGTGCTGCCCTTGCGGTGCCCCAGCACCGTGACGGGCAGACCGTGGAACCGTGCAATGCCGCCCAGGATGGCGGTGTCCTCCTTGCACTGACGGTCGCCGCGCTGCTCAAAGAAATCGGTAAACAGCGCGTGGATGTACTCGTCCACATGAGGGCGATGGGGATGCCGTGCCAGAAAGACACGATCCTCCGCCGTCAGATGCGCGCAGCTTTTGAGCAGTTCGTCCCGCTTTCCGGTCAGGTCGGCCAGTTCCGCGGCATGTTCTGCCGAAAGTCCGGCGGGGCTCAGCCCGTCCTCGGCATCCTCCGGAGCGCCCTGCAGTGCGGCAATGCGGCTGTCCAGCGCGTCCAGTTCCTGCAGTGTATCTTTAATCAACTGTGTTTCCTCCCTTGGGCGTGCAGCCGCAGCAGCAGGGCAAGCGTTTCCCGCATTTCGGAGCGGGGCACGACCTGATCCACAAATCCGTGTTCCAGCTGGAACTCGCTGCGCTGGAATCCGGCCGGCAGTTTCTCGCCGATGGTCTGCTCGATGACGCGGGGACCGGCAAAGCCGATCAGCGCACCGGGTTCCGCCAGCATGATGTCACCGAGACTGGCAAAGCTGGCCGTGACGCCGCCGGTGGTGGGATGGGTCAATACGCTGATGTACAGCCCGCCCTTCTCACCGAAGCGTTCGAGGGCTGCGGTGGTCTTTGCCATCTGCATCAGGCTGAAAATGCCTTCCTGCATCCGGGCACCGCCGCTGGCCGAGAAGATGATCAGCGGCAGATGCTTGGCGGTGGCATATTCGATGGCGCGGGTGATCTTCTCCCCGACGGCGGTGCTCATGCTGCCCATGAAGAAGCGGCTGTCCAGCACGGCGGTCACAACGGCAATGCCGCCGATCTTGCCGACGGCAGTCACAACCGCTTCGTTCAGGCCGGTCTTGCTTTTCTGGGCGTTGAGCTTGTCCTCGTATCCCGGAAAATTCAGCACGTCCCGCGCTTGCAGATCGGCGTCCAGCTCCTGAAAGGTTCCGTGATCCAGAACCAGGCTCAGACGATAGTACCCGCCGATCGGCTGATGATTGCCGCAGTTCGGGCAGACATACAGGCTCCGGGCCCATACCTGCCGCGTGGCGCGGCGCTCACATTTTTTGCAGGTCACAAACTGCGGAGCCTGCCAGACCGGGGCGGCGATGCCGGCGTCGCGCTGTGCTTTCAGCTGGAACGTCCGCTCCCGGGTATTGGCCGAAAACAACTTGCTCATGCTGCTCATGGACGGTTGCCTCAGGCGTGAGCGGTGATGTAGTTGAAGATGTCGCCCACCGTCTTCATGCTGCCCAGCTCCTCATCGGGGATGGACACGCCGCAGGCATCCTCCAGCGCCATGTTCAGCTCAACGGCATCCAGGCTGTCGGCCTGCAGATCATCGGCCAGGCTGGCTTCCATCGTCACCTTGTCCTCGTCGCAGTTCAGGGTATCAATAACAATCTGTTTCAGTTCATCAAAAGTCATGGAAATTCTCCTCTTCTGTCAGTGATTAGTCCATAGATTTATCTAAATTATTTTAGATATCGAACGACGCTATTATACACCAGCCACCATAAATGTCAAGTCATTTATCTAAATAATTTTATCTTTTTACAAAAAAGGACCCCGCTGCAGATCCCGGCACAAAGCACGGAACCTGCAGCGGGGCAGGCAGAGAATAAAAAGGAGCGTGAATATCAAAGGTTGGTGTAGCCCATCAGATAGCGGTCCACGGCAGCCGCAGCGTCGCGGCCTTCGCGCAGGGCCCAGACGACCAGGCTCTGACCGCGGCGCATATCGCCGCAGCTGAACACGCGGGGCACATTGGTGGCATACTGCTGGTCCGCAACGGTGCCGCGGGGACCCAGCGTCACGCCGAAGGATTCCGCCGTGTAGGGCTCGCAGCCGGTAAAGCCGGCGGCAATCAGCACCAGATCACAGTCCACGGTGAATTCCTCACCGGTGGGAACCATGGCGCGGCGGCCTTCCTCGGTCACACGGCTTTCCAGACGGCTGATGACGGCGCCGCAGACATGGCCAGACTCGTCCTTGCAGAATTCCTTGACCGTTGCCTGGTACAGGCGCGGATCGCTGCCAAAGACAGAGCTTGCTTCCTGCTGGCCGTAGTCGGTCTTGAGAACCCGCGGCCATTCCGGCCAGGAGTTGTTGGGCGTCCGCTCGGTCGGGGGACAGGGCATCATCTCCAGCTGGAGGATGGACTCACAGCCCTGCCGCATTGCGGTGCCGACACAGTCGTTGCCGGTATCGCCGCCGCCGATAACCGGAACCCGGCGGCCGGCGGCCGAAACCGCGTGTCCGTCCAGGAAATTGGAATCCAGCAGACTGCGGGTCACGCTGGTCAGATAATCCACGGCAAAGAAAATGCCCTGGGCATCGCGGCCGGGAACCGCCAGGTCACGCGGCTGCTTGGCACCGCAGCAGAGAACCACGGCGTCGTGCTCGTCGAGAAGCTGCTGGGCGGGCAGATCGGCACCCACGTTGGCGCCGGTGCGGAAGACGATGCCTTCCGCCTCCATCAGCTTCACGCGGCGGTCAATCACAGACTTGTCGAGCTTCATGTTGGGAATGCCGTACATCAGAAGCCCGCCGGGGCGGTCCTCACGCTCGTAAACGGTTACGCGGTGCCCCCGTTTGTTCAGGTACGCAGCCACTGCCAGACCGGCCGGGCCCGCGCCCACAACACCGACGGTCTTGCCGGTGCGGGCGGGCGGCGGCGCCGGGCGGACATAGCCCTTTTCGTACCCGTGTTCAATGATGGAGCGCTCGTTTTCCCGCACCGTGACGGGGCTGCCGGTGGTGTACCCGCAGGTACAGGCAGCCTCACACAGGGCAGGGCAGACGCGCCCGGTAAATTCAGGGAAGAGGTTGGTTGCGCTCAGACGGCGCAGCGCCAGTTCCCACTGCCCACGGTAGAGCAGATCGTTCCATTCGGGAATCAGGTTGTTCAGCGGACAGCCGCTCGTCATTCCGCCCAGCGTCATGCCGCTCTGGCAGAAGGGAACGCCGCAGTCCATGCAGCGTGCTGCCTGTGCCTGCTGATCTTCCGGCGAGAGGGCCAGATGAAATTCCCGGAAATTTTCCAGGCGCTCCTGCGGCGGGATTTCCACGCCGGTCTTGCGCCCGATCTCCATAAATCCAGTCGGTTTCCCCATGATGATCCCCCTTCTTTACTGAGCGGCGTTCTTCATGGCATAGAACGCCTCGATTTGTGCCTGTTCGCTGTCCTCGCCCTTTTCTTCCATCCGGGCGATCAGCCGCAGCATGGTGTCGTAATCGTGGGGCAGAACCTTCTTGAAACGGGGCAGATATTCGGAAAAATGTTCCAGAATCTCTTTTCCGCGGGGGGACCCGGTCGCCTCCACGTGTTCCCGGATCAGGTCTTTCAGCTGGGCAACGTCGTACTTGTGTTCGACCGGTTCCAGGCTGACCATATCCTTGTTCACGCGGGTGTAGAAATCCCAGTCCTCATCCAGCACATAGGCAATACCGCCGCTCATGCCGGCCGCAAAGTTCTTGCCGGTGCGGCCCAGAACCACAACGGTACCGCCGGTCATATACTCGCAGCCGTGATCGCCGACGCCCTCGACAACGGCCACAGCGCCCGAGTTGCGCACGCAGAAGCGCTCGCCGGCCACGCCGCTGATGAAGGCACGGCCGCCGGTGGCGCCGTACAGCGCCACGTTGCCGATGATGATGTTGTCGCTGCGGTCAAAGGCAGCCTCCTTGGGCGGATAGACGATGATCTGGCCGCCCGACAGGCCCTTGCCCAGATAGTCGTTGGAATCGCCGACGAGTTCCAGCGTCATTCCCTTGGGCAGGAAGGCGCCGAAGCTCTGGCCGCCGTAGCCGCGGCACCGCACATGGAAGGTGTCATCCGGCAGGGAATTGCCGAATTTGCGGGTGATCTCACTGCCGAAGATGGTGCCGAACGCACGGTCGGTGTTGCCGACCGGCACATCGCAGACGACCGGACGCGGTTCCGCCGACTCGAGGGACTTCTTGAACTTCTTCATCAGCACCTTGAGATCGGGGGTACGGTCCAGACCGAAGTTGTAGGCATCCTCGGGGCAGTAGTGGATGTTGCTGTTGGGGATCAGCGGGTTGCACAGCAGCGCCTGCAGATCCAGTTCACCGGCACGGGAACCGGCCGGCGCTTCCTTCACGCGCAGCAGGTCGGTGCGGCCCACCAGGTCCTCGACCCGGCGCACGCCCAGACGGGCCATATAGTTGCGCAGGTCCTCGGCCATCAGCCGCATGAAGTTCATCACATACTCCGGCTTGCCGCGGAAATTCTTGCGCAGTTCGGGGTTCTGGGTGCAGATGCCCATCGGGCAGGTATCCAGGTTGCAAACACGCATCATCACGCAGCCCATGGCCACCAGCGGACCGGTGCCGAAGCCGAATTCCTCGGCGCCCAGCATCGCGGCAATGGCCACATCGCGGCCGCTCATCAGTTTGCTGTCCGCCTCAATCCGCACGCGGGAACGCAGGCCGTTCAGAATCAGGCTCTGGTGCGCTTCGGCAATGCCGAGCTCCCAGGGCAGACCGGCGTTGTGGATGGAGTTGCGGGAGGCCGCACCGGTGCCGCCGTCAAAGCCGGAGATCAGAATCACTTCGGCACCGGCCTTGGCAACGCCGGCCGCGATCGTGCCGACACCGGTCTCGCTGACCAGTTTGACATTGATGGCCGCACGGCGGTTGGCGCACTTGAGGTCATAGATCAGCTGGGCCAGGTCCTCAATGGAGTAGATGTCGTGATGGGGCGGGGGAGAGATGAGTCCCACACCGGGCGTGGAGTGACGGGTCTTGGCAACCCAGGGATAGACCTTGCCGCCGGGCAGCTGGCCGCCCTCGCCGGGCTTGGCACCCTGCGCCATCTTGATCTGAATTTCATCGGCGGATACCAGGTACTGGCTCGTGACGCCGAACCGGGCCGAGGCCACCTGCTTGATGGCGCTGTTGCGCTCGGTGCCGAAACGGTCCTCCGCTTCGCCGCCCTCGCCGGTGTTGCTCTTGCCGCCCAGCCGGTTCATCGCAATGGCCAGGCACTCATGCGCTTCCTCGGACAGTGCGCCGTAGCTCATGGCTGCGGTCTTGAAGCGGTGCACGATGGAATCCACGCTCTCCACTTCGTCCAGCGGAATTCCCTGATCGGGATAGTTGAAGTCCAGCAGGCTGCGCAGATGTACCGGCCGGTCGTCTTCCTCAGCTGCCTGGGTGTATTCCTGGAACAGCGAATAGTCGCCGGTCTGGCAGGCCTGCTGCAGCAGATGGATGGCACGCGGATTGTACAGATGCTGCTCCGCCTGCGGACCGCTGCGGAACTTGTGCTCGCCGATGCTGGGCAGCTCATGGGAGATGTCCAGACCCAGCGGGTCAAAGGCCTGACGATGACGGGCTTCCAGATCCTCCTGGATGTCCTTCACCGTGATGCCGCCCACACGGGAAACCGTGTTGGTAAAGTACTTGTCAATGACTTCCGAGCTGATGCCCAGAGCCTCAAAGATCTGGCTGCCCTGGTAGGACTGGATCGTCGAGATGCCCATCTTGGACGCAATCTTGACAATGCCGGCCAGCACGGCGCGGTTGTAGTCCTCCACGGCGGCATAGTAATCCTTGTCAAGCAGACCTTCCTCGATCAGCTCGCCGACGGTCTCCTGTGCCAGATAGGGGCAGACCGCGCAGGCGCCGTAGCCCAGCAGCGTCGCAAAATCATGGACCTTGCGGGGCTCGCCGCTTTCGAGGATCAGCGCCATGGCGGTGCGCTTGCGGGTCCGGACCAGATACTTGGACACCGCGCTGACGGCCAGCAGGCTGGGAATCGCCACATGGTACTCGTCAATGTCGCGGTCGGAGAGAATCAGGATGTTGGCACCGTCGCGGTAAGCGCGGTCCACCTCCACGAAGAGACGCTCGATGGCCTTTTCCAGGTCGGTGTTCTTGTAATAGCACAGCGAGAGGGATTCCACATGGAAGCCCGGAACCTTCATCGTGCGGATCTTCATCAGATCGGTGCCGGTCAGGATCGGGTTGTGGATCTTCAGCACCTTGCAGTTGTCGGCGTTCTCCTCCAGCAGGTTGCCCTGGGCACCCACATAGACGGTGGTGGAGGTGACGACCTTCTCACGCAGGGCATCGATGGGCGGGTTGGTGACCTGTGCGAACATCTGATGGAAGTAGGAGAAGAGCGGCGGATGCGTCTGGCTCAGCACGGCCAGGGGCACGTCGCTGCCCATTGCGCCGGACGGCTCGGCGCCGCTTCTGGCCATGGGCAGGATGTGGGAGGTCACGTCCTCGTAGCGATAGCCGAACGCCTTCTGCAGACGGACCAGCTCGCTGTTGGTGTGATGCGGTACCCGCTCGTTGGGGATCTTCAGGTCTTCCAGCTCCACGAGGTTGCGGTCCAGCCATTCGCCGTAGGGATGGCGGCTGGCGTAGTCGTCCTTGAGCTTGCTGTCGTCCACGAGTTCGCCGCGGACGGTATCCACCAGCAGCATCTTGCCGGGACGCAGACGATCCTTGCGGACAATCTGATCAGCCGGCAGATCCAGGACGCCGACCTCGCTGGAGAGAATCAGACGGCCGTCGCGGGTGATATAGTAACGGCTCGGGCGCAGACCGTTGCGATCCAGGCAGGCGCCCATCACATCGCCGTCACTGAACAGGATGCTGGCGGGACCGTCCCACGGCTCCAGCATCGTTGCATAATACTGATAGAAGGCACGCTTCTTGGGGTCCATGCTGCGGTTGTTTTCCCACGGTTCGGGAATCGTGACCATCACCGCCAGCGGCAGTTCCATGCCGTTCATCATCAGGAATTCCAGGGTGTTGTCCAGCATGGCGGAGTCCGAACCGCCCTGGTTGACAATGGGCAGCACCTTGTTCATCTCGCCCTTCAGGCAGGCAGACTCGATGGTCTCCTCGCGGGCCAGCATCGTATCGACGTTGCCGCGGATGGTGTTGATTTCGCCGTTGTGCAGGATCAGACGGTTGGGATGCGCACGGTTCCAGCTGGGAGCCGTGTTCGTGGAAAACCGGCTGTGCACCATGCCGATGGCGGACTCGTAATCGGGGTCGCGCAGATCCTGGTAGAACAGGCGGAGCTCGCGCACCAGGAACATTCCTTTATAAACAATGGTGCGGCTGGAAAGGCTGCACACATAGGTGTCGGGGCTGGACTGCTCAAAGACGCGGCGGGCCACATACAGCCGCCGGTCAAAGTCAATGCCGGTGTTCAGGGCTGCGGGTTTGCCGACGAAGGCCTGCCAGATGCTGGGCATGCAGTCACGGGCCTTGTGACCCAGAATTTCCGGGCAGGTGGGGACTTCACGCCAGCCCAGGAAAGGCAGACCTTCCTTCTCACAGATAATCTCAAAGAGTTTCTTGTCCTGGTTGCGGCTCAGCTCTTCCTGCGGGAAGAAGAACATTCCCACGCCATATTCGCGCTCGCCGCCCAGCTTGATGCCGAGCTCGGCAGCCGCTTTCAGAAAGAACTTGTGGCCGATCTGCAGCAGGATGCCGACGCCGTCGCCGGTCTTTCCTTCCGCGTCCTTGCCGGCACGGTGCTCCAGGTGCTCGACGATCTGCAGGCTGTCATCAATGATCTTGTGACTTTTGCGGCCCTTGATGTCCACCACGGCGCCGATACCGCAGTTGTCGTGCTCAAAGCGCGGATCATACAACCCGGCCGGCACGTTGCGTTCCGTAAAGTTTTCCATGAATCATGCTCCTTCCCGTGGCGCGGACAGGCAGGTTGGCCCCGGCGTTCCGCGCAATGCAAAGAAAAAAGACGCTCCCGGCAGGGCATAGTATGCCCACATGGGAACGTCTTTGTTCTTGCGGTCAGTATACCATAAGATTCGCTGCTTTACAACAGGAAAAATTTATTTTCTTGCGATTTGTGCAGTGAGTCGGAAAATCGACCAATTTGCAGACCGGTTTTTGCCAAATCCGCGTTACTTCAGAAGCTTGGAAACCGCCTGTGCGGCACCGTCCAGGCAGTCGCCGGCAAAGGTCTCGATCATGCCGGCATCGGCCTCCTTGGCCAGCTCGGGATCAATGGGCATTTTGGCCAGGACCGGAAGATTGTACTTCTCGGCGGTCTCATCCACATGGCTCTCGCCGAAGACCTGGATATGCTTGCCGCAGTCGGGGCAGATGGCGTAGCTCATGTTTTCCACAATGCCCAGGATGGGAACGTTCATCATCTTGGCCATCTGGACCGCCTTGCCGACGATCATGCCGACCAGCTCCTGCGGGCTGGACACGATGATGATGCCGTCCACCGGCAGGGTCTGGAAGACGGTCAGGGGCACATCGCCGGTTCCCGGAGGCATGTCCACGAACAGGAAGTCCACATCCTTCCAGATGACTTCCTGCCAGAACTGCTTGACAGCGCCGGCAATGACGGGGCCGCGCCACACCACGGGGGCTTCCTCGTCCTCGAGCAGCAGGTTGATGGACATGATGTCAATGCCGGTATGGCTCTTGATGGGCTCAATGCCGTCCTCGGTACCCATGGCCGGGCCGTGGACGCCGAACAGTTTGGGGATGGAAGGGCCGGTGATGTCGGCATCCAGGATACCGACCTGGTAGCCCAGACGGCGCATCGAGACAGCCAGCATGGCGCTGGTCATGCTCTTGCCGACACCGCCCTTGCCGGACACCACACCGATGACCTTCTTG
The DNA here is from genome assembly GCF_036306485.1 of Gemmiger sp. Classification (GTDB taxonomy): domain Bacteria; phylum Bacillota; class Clostridia; order Oscillospirales; family Ruminococcaceae; genus Gemmiger. Next base: position 19,861 of record NZ_JAXJZK010000030.1, read on the forward strand.
ATGTGGCTTTTGGGATGGGGCGGCTCATGCTGGGGCTTGCGGCTGTCGCAGTCAACATGGCAGTTGCTGCAGTCGTGGTTACATGCTTCACTCATGGAATCTATTGCTCCTTTGCACTGCGTTTTGGGGGAGCACCCCCCGCGGCATCCGATGCCGCTGACGTACCTAGTTTACCCCCGAATGCGGGAAAATGCAAGAGGGGAGGGAAATCCCGCCCTCATCGGCGTCACAGCATCCCGACAATCCGGGTGACAAGTTCCTGAAAAACCGGACCGCGCGCGTCGGCAATCTCGATGACCTCCTCACCGGAAAGCCGCTTGCCGGCCATGCCGGCCGCCATGTTGGTGATCAGGCTCAGCCCCAGCACGGGCAGAGAACAATGCGCGGCCGCAATGGCCTCGGGAACGGTACTCATGCCCACGGCGTCGGCACCGAGCGTGCGGAAGGCACGGATTTCGGCGGGGGTCTCAAAGCTCGGTCCCATGTAGCCCAGGTAAACGCCTTCCCGCAGTACCAGTCCCAGATCGGCCGCGGCCTTGCGGGCAACCTGCTGCAGCGCGGGCGTGTAGACAGCACTCATGTCACAGAAACGCGGACCGATGCTGTCGTCGTTCTCGCCGCGCAGCGGGTTGGCACCCATAAAATTGATGTGGTCGGTGATGAGCATGAAATCTCCCACCGAGAAATCCCAGTTGACTCCGCCGGCTGCGTTGGTCAGCACCAGGGCGCGGCAGCCCAGCGCCTTGATGACCCGGACCGGCAGGGCGATGGCGGACATCTCATGACCTTCATAGTAGTGGAACCGCCCCTGCATGCACAGGACATACCGGTCCCCCAGCCGTCCGGCCACGAACCGGCCGGCATGGCCCGGCGCGGTGGAAAGCGGGAACCCCGGCACCGAGGCATAGGGAATCATGACCGGGTCTTCTATCCGGTCGGCCAGGCCGCCCAGCCCGGAACCCAGCACGACGGCCAGTTCGGGGGTGCGGGGCAGCAGGGAAGTGAGGTACTGCACGGCGGCAGCTACTTTTTCGGATTCTTTCATCGAAGCATCTTCGTCCTTTCTGGGCTGTCGGACGCAGCGGGCGGCAGCCGGATCTTGTATTCATTCTATCATGGACGGTTCGGGCTGCGCAAGCCATATTTCGGTTCCCTGGCGAATACCCTGTAAGAGATACAACCGGGGGGAGGCAAGGCGATGCGGGGCAAACGGTATCTGAAAAATGCGGCACTGCTTACGGGGGCCGGAATGCTGCTCCGGCTTCTCGGCATGGGATTCCGGGTGGTCATTGCGGCACGGCTGGGACCCGAAGGCATGGGCCTCTACCAGCTGATTCTGTCCGTCTATATGGTCTTTGTCTCGCTGGCGTCGGCGGGCATCAATGTAGCGTCCACCCGGCTGGCGGCGCAGAGCCTGGCGCGCGGCCGGGGCATGGCACCCACCCTGCGCAGCCTGGTCACGGCATCGGCCGGCCTGGGCACCGCCGCCATGCTGGCCCAGTTCCTGCTGGCCGACCCGGCGGCGCGGTTCCTGCTCCACGATGCCCGGGCCGAGCTGGGACTGCGGACCCTGGCGCCCAGCCTGCCTTTTGTGGCGGTGGCGGGTGCCCTGCGCGGCTGTTTTCTGGCCCGGCGCAAAGTGGAACCCAATATTGTCGCCCAGCTGACCGAACAGGCGGTGCGGATGGCGGTCTCACTGCTGGCACTCCATAAGCTGAGCCACTGGGGCGCCGCCTATGCCTGCTGCGCGGTGCTGATCGGCAATACCGTCAGCGAGGCGGTTTCCTGCCTGCTGATGGCGCTGTTTGCCCGGCGGGAGCCGGCGTTCCGTCCTGCGCCCGATGACCCGGTGCGGGGCTATGCACCCCGGGAACTGCGTGAGATCGTCCTGCCCGTCACCGGCAGCCGGATTCTGTCCAGCGCTTTGCAGGCTGCCGAGAGCACGCTGATCCCGGCCTGCCTGGCCGTCTATCTCGGGTCCCGGGCCGACGCCGTTGCCCAGTACGGTGCGCTGCGCGGGATGGCCCTGCCGCTGATCTTTTTCCCGTTTTCGGTTCTCTCGGCCCTGTCCGGTCTGCTGATGCCGGAAATCACCCGGGCGGCAACCCGCAAGGACCGCGGGACCGCCGTCCGGCTGATCCGCCTGGCAATGGGCATCACCGGCGTGTTTTCGGTTGCCGCGGGCGTTGTGCTGGTCCTGTTCGGCGGTCCCATTGCCGAGTTGCTCTACCATGACGCCCAGACCGGAGCCTATGTCCGGATTCTCGGCTTTGCGGCGCCCTTCATGTATCTTGAGAGCATGGTGGACGGGATTCTCCGCGGCCTCGGGGAACAGATGGCGACCTTCCGCTACTCGCTGCTGGATTCGGTGCTTCGCATTGCCGGGGTGTCCCTGCTCGTTCCGCGCTTCGGCATGATGGCGTTTCTCGGCATCATGGTCGCCTCCAATCTGCTGACCTTTGCCCTCAACTCCGCCAGGATGGTTTTCTGTCTGCGCCGCATCGGGCAGACCCCCTGATTTCAAAAAAAAGCCGCGGGACGGCAGCCGGTTTCCCGGTATGCCGTCCCGCGGTCTGTTTGGAATGCTTTTGCGGTGTCACAGCGTCTGGCCGCTGACCAGACCGTTCCACAGCCGGTAATAGATGCCCTTTTTGGCCAGCAGTTCCTCGTGCCGGCCTTCCTCCTCGATGCCGTCTTTCCCCAGCACCAGAATGCGGTCGGCATTCTTGATGGTGGTCAGCCGGTGGGCGATGGTCAGCGTTGTGCGTCCCTTTGCCAGTTTGTCCAGACTCTGGCCGACAAGAATCTCGCTCTCGTTGTCCAGTGCGCTTGTCGCCTCGTCCAGCAGCAGGATCGGCGGATTCTTCAGGAAGACGCGGGCAATGCTGATGCGCTGTTTCTGGCCGCCCGAAAGCTTGACGCCGCGCTCGCCGACATAGGTGTCGTACCCGTCTTTCAGCTCGTTGACAAACCCATCGGCACCGGCCAACTTGGCGGCCTCGATGATTTCCTCCCGGGTGGCGCCGGGCTTGCCGTAAGCAATGTTCTCCGCCACGGTTCCGCTGAACAGATAGACATCCTGCTGCACCACACCGACGGCGCTCCGCAGACTCCGCAGCGTCACATGGCGGATGTCCTGCCCGTCAATGAGAATCTGTCCCGAGGTGACATCGTAAAAGCGGGGAATCAGGTTGCACAGCGTGGTTTTGCCGCCGCCCGACGGCCCGACCAGCGCCAGATTCTCACCGGGGCGGATGTTCAGGTTGACATGGCGCAGCACCTTGTTGTGATCGTCGGGATATTCAAAGGAGACATCCCGGAACTCGATGCCGCCGTTGGTCACTTCAAGCGGACGGGCGTCGGGGGCATCGGTGATCTCCACCGGCGTGTCCAGAATGTCCAGGAACCGTTCAATGCCGGTCACACCGCGCTGGAACGTCTCGGCAAATTCCACAATGCGGCGGATGGTGGCAATCAGGGTGGAGACATACAGCACATAGGCCACCAGATCGCCGGCACTGATCTTGTCGTATACCAAAAACAGACCGCCCGCAATGATGACCACCAGATACATCAGGCCGTCAAACAGCCGGGTGGAGGTGTTGAAGGCCGCCATCGCATAGTAGGTTTTCTTTTTGATGTTCTGGAATTCCTGGTTGCCCTTTTCAAACTTCTCGGCTTCCTCCTGCTCGGCGGTGAACGCCTTGACCACCCGCTGGCCCAGCAGACTGTCCTCAATGGAGGCATTCAGCTCGCCGATCTGGAACCGCTGCCGCCGGAAAGCCGCCCGCAGCCGCAGGTTGAGCCGGATCGAGACAAGCATCATCAGCGGGACACAGGCAAAGACGATCAGCGTCAGGGGTACGCTGGCACCGCACAGGATGATGAAGGAGGCCACAATCTTGATGGCGGCAATAAAGAATTCTTCGGGACAGTGATGGGCAAACTCCGTCACATCGAATAGATCGTTGGTGATCCGGCCCATGATCTGCCCCACTTTGGTGTTGGAGTAGTAGGTGTGGCTCAGCCGCTGCAGGTGGGCGAAGGCGTCGCGGCGCATGTCGGTCTCGATGTAGACACCCATGATGTGGCCGGTGCTCGACATATAATACTGGGCTGCCGCATCAATGATCCGCAGAATCAGATACAGCAGGGCCAGTTTCAGGATGACCGAGGCGGTCAGCGTCATCGACGTGTCCGTCGCCGCATTGGTCAAGAAACTCATGATCTTGGGCAGAACGACATCGCACAGGGTGGTCAGGGCTGCACAGAACAGATCAAAGAACAGGATGCCTTTGTACCGTGTCAGGTAGGGCAGGAACCGCCGCAGCTGGGTAGCCGTGGATTTGTTTTTTTCATCGTGCATGGTAGTTGTCATACGGTTACATTCCTCTTATTCGGTGGGATTCGGGGATTCTGCCGCGCCCGCATCTCCCGATGCCGGGTCGGCGGGGGAGGATTGCGGTGCGCTGGGCTCCTCGGCAGGCGGCTCGACAGGGTCCGGCGCCGGTGCCTCGGTGGGATCGGGAACAGGGATTTCGGTCGGGTCCGGAGCCGGGGGCTCGGTCGGAGCAGGCGGCGCCGTCGGATCGGGCTGCGGTACCGCCGTGGGTTCGGGGGCCTGGGTGGGTGCGGGCACTTCGGTTGGCGCTGCGGTCACAACAGGCGTCTGGGTGGGCGCAAGCGTGACGATGGGTGTCGGCGAAGGGGTGGCTGCCAGGGCCTCGATCGGCTCGGTCTTGGTCTGCTTGCAGCGCGTGCAGGTGAAGGTCCGCACACCCGGAACGCCGGGCTTGGGCTCCTGCGTCACGACGCCGCGGTCCCAGCTGTGGCCCAGTGCCGGCAGGTCCTTCTCGATCACGCTGCCGCAGATCGTGCATTTCATCTTGACGCTGCCCGCGTTGAGACAGGACGGCTCCACCCGGGAATCCTTGATTTCCACATAGTCGTGGGTGTGCTCCGCCGGCTCAAAGTGAGCGGTCACAATCACGCCGTTGGCATCGGCGTTGGACGGAACGGTGAATTTCAGGGTGGCGCTGCTGCCCGCCGACCCCAGCGAGACACTCCAGTAGGAGAACTTCCACCCCTGGTCGGGAACGGCCGTCACCGCTGAACAGGTGCCGCCCTTCTTGACTTTCTGACTGGTGGCGCCGCTCAGGGACCCGCCCGACGTGCAGACAAATTCCACCGGCACCTTGGCGCCGCGCACGGCGATCGGATCGGAGGAGATCAGCCCCATCGGTACGCCGTCCGGCTCGGGGATGGTTCCGCCGGCAGGGCGGCGGTCCTCGGTCAGATAGGCGTGGGTGCGTACATACTCAAAATACGCTGTTACAGCCTGTTTGGAAAGATGGACGCCGTCCGAGAGGGTATAGTCCTTCTTGGCCCAGCCGGTGGACTCGTCGCGGAGCACCTCCGAGGAGTTCAGGAATTTGTAGCCGTCCTCCTCACACATTGCAATGAGCGCTTCGTTGTAGGCATCCACCTGGGTCATTGTCAGGTTGGTATTGTCCCGCTGCTTGTCAAGCGGCGGAATGGCGCTCACAATGATGTCGGCATAGGGCCACGCCTGGACAATGGCATCCAGACCCTCCCGGTACTTGGCAATGAAATTGGTGGCATCGGTGGAGGAACCGCTGAGATTGTTGGTCCCGAAACCGATGATGATGCGCCGGGGCTGCAGTTTGGCCACCGCATCGGGGATGGTGTAGAGAGTCTTGTCTCCCTTGAACTTTTCGCATTTGAGGGTGGTGATGGACCCTGCCCCCATGCTCACCACGCCGATGTTGTTCTTGAGGGTGGTGAAGGCGGCTCCGGTCTCGTCGGCGTACATTGTGTAGCGCACCGTGTTGGAATCCCCTATGAAGAGCGTCTCATCCAGATAGGTCCGCCCGGCATCCGGCGTTTCGGGCAGCACGGTGGGAACCTCCTGGGACGCGGTGGGAGCGGCAGTGGGGGCCACGGTGGGCATGACCGCGGCCTCCGCGGTGGCAGCCGCTTCGGGAGTGGCCGGTGCAGACACGGGTTCCGTGCGGGAACATCCGCACAGCACGGCACACAGGGCAGCCGCCGCCAGGACCGCCCGGAATGGTAAATGACGCATATCGTTCCTCCCCAGTCTCGGCGCTCCCGCAAAGAGCGCAGGAATTCCGCCCGCTTGGCACAGACGGTTTCAATTCGTATTCTACACCCTGGCCGCCGTCGCTGTAAACAACTTTGCCCAAGAAAAAGCTGCCAGCGGAGGTGCGTTTCCCTCAAATTGCCTTTTTTGCCATTTGTCA
>NZ_JAXJZK010000031.1:0-53638 GCF_036306485.1 Gemmiger sp.
ATCGGATTCTGTTCAGGAAATCAGACGCTCAGCTCCGCCTTCTGGCCCACATCCTCGGGGTTGGCTGCGAGCACGGGACGGATCACCTCATTGAGATAATCCTCCACCTGTTCGGGAGCACGGCCGGTGAAGGCCTCGGGCGTCAGCTCGCTCTCGATCTCCTCGCGGGTCAGACCGAACGCCGGATCGGCCTCCACACGGGCGATCATATCGTTGGGCTTGCCTTCCTGCTTGACCACAGCGGCCGCCGCAACAGCGTGCTCGCGCAGACGCTCGTGCAGTTCCTGACGGTCTCCGCCCTTCTTGACGGCCTTCATCATGATGTTCTCACTGGCCATGAAGGGCAGCTCGGCCATCACGCGGCTGCGGATCACCTTCGGGTAAACCACCAGACCATCCGAGACATTCAGCAGAATGTTCAGGATGGCATCGGCGGCCAGGAAGCCCTCCGCCATCGCAATGCGCTTGTTGGCCGAATCGTCCAGCGTGCGCTCAAACCACTGGGTACCGGCCGTCATGGCAGGGTTCAGGACATCCACCATCAGATACCGGGACAGCGCACAGATCCGCTCACAGCGCATCGGATTGCGCTTGTAAGGCATGGCGGAAGAGCCGATCTGATTCTTCTCAAACGGTTCCTCCATCTCCTTGAAGTTGGCCAGCAGACGGATGTCGGTGGCCATCTTCATCGCACTCTGTGCGAGGCCGGCAATGGCGGACAGGACATTGTAGTCCACCTTGCGGCTGTAGGTCTGACCGCAGACCGGGATGACCTTGTCAAAGCCCATCTGGGCGCAGACATCGGCCTCGACGGCCTTGACCTTGGTGGAATCACCGGCAAACAGCTCCATGAAACTGGCCTGGGTGCCGGTCGTTCCCTTGACGCCGCGCAGCGCCAGTTCCCCGATCTGATGATCGATTTCGGTCAGGTCCATGTAGAACTCGTTCATCCAGAGCGTGGCACGTTTGCCGACGGTGGTCAGCTGCGCAGGCTGGCAATGGGTGTATGCCAGGCAGGGCATATCCTTGTAGGTCTCGGCGAAGGAAGCCAGATTGGCCAGCACGCCGATCAGCTTCTTGCGCACCAGCTGCAGACCCTGACGCATCAGGATCACGTCGGTGTTGTCGCCGACATAGCAGCTCGTGGCACCCAGATGAATGATGCCCTTGGCTTTGGGGCACTGCAGGCCGTAGGCGTACACATGGCTCATCACATCGTGACGGACCAGCTTTTCCCGGGCAGCAGCTTCCTCATAATTGATGTCATCCTTGTGCGCTTCCAGCTCGGCGATCTGCTCATCGGTGATGGCCAGACCCTGTTTCTGCTCCGCCTTGGCCAGAGCAATCCAGAGCCGACGCCAGGTGCGGAATTTGTTGTCGTCCGAGAAGATGTACTGCATCTCATCCGACGCATACCGGGTGGAGAACGGAGAAATATAACGGTCATGTGCCATAGGAAAATCCTCCTGGATTGATGTATTACAGCTTGAAGTAGTTCACGCCGCCCTCAAAGATCGGCTGATACTTGTCGCCGGTGACGTTCTTGTACAGGTTGTCGCCGCTGCGCTCCGAGTGACCCATCTTGCCGAACACACGGCCGTCCGGGCTCGTGATGCCCTCGATGGCCAGTACACTGCCGTTGGGGTTGTACCGCTGGTCCATCGTCGGCACGCAGTTCAGATCCACATACTGGGTGGCGATCTGACCGTTGGCAATCAGCTGCTGCAGCAGCTCGTCGTTGCAGACGAACCGTCCTTCGCCGTGGCTGATGGCAATCAGGTGTTCGTCGTTCACATCGCATTCGCTGAGCCAGGGGCTCTTGTTGGATGCCACGCGGGTGCGGACCAGCATGCTCTGATGACGGTGAATCGTGTTGAAGGTCAGCGTCGGGTCCTGTGCCGTGATCGGGCGGATCTCGCCGTAGGGGACAAGGCCCAGCTTGATCAGTGCCTGGAAACCGTTGCAGATGCCCAGCGCCAGACCGTCGCGCTGATTGAGCAGGCGGTTGACCGCATCGGCCACTGCCGGCGCACGGAAGAACGCCGCGATGAACTTGGCGGAACCGTCCGGCTCGTCGCCGCCCGAGAAGCCGCCCGGCAGCATCAGGATCTGGGCCTGATCAATCTCCTTGACCAGGGCCTCGCAGCTCTCGGCAACGTCGGCGGGGGTCAGGTTCTTCAGGACCAGAATGTGCGGATCGCCGCCCGCACGACGGAAGGCGCGCGCCGTGTCATATTCGCAGTTGGTGCCCGGGAAGACCGGAATGATCACGCGGGGCGTGGCAAGACGAACGGCCGGGGCCACGCGCTGGAAGACGTTGCAGTTGTATTCCAGGGCCTTGACCTCCTCGCCGGGCTTGCGGTAGGGGAAGACCGGCTCCAGCTTGGCTTCCCACTTGTCCTGCAGCGGGGCCAGGTCAATTTCCTGACCGCCTGCGGTGAGGGTGTAATCCACCGTCGTGAAGCCCAGGAACTCGCCCGCGGCGGGGTCCAGCAGCTCGAGAATCACAGCGCCGTAGCAGGGCTTGAACAGATCATCCAGCTTGATGTTGTTGCTCAGCGCCAGACCCACATGATTGCCCACGCACATCTTGAACAGCGCTTCGGCCACACCGCCGTACCCGGGGGTGGCGGCAGCCAGGACCTTGCCCTGCTCGATCATCTGCTCCACGGTGTGGTAGATGGCCAGCAGGCTGCCGATCTCCGGCAGACCGTCCTTGTACTGCGGCTTGAGGATGACCACCGAGCTGTTGGCCTTCTTGAATTCGGGGCTCAGCACGTTTTCGGTCTTGCCGATCGCCGTGGCAAAGCTGACCAGCGTCGGGGGAACATCCAGCCCCTCAAAGCTGCCGGACATGCTGTCCTTGCCGCCGATGGCCGCGATGCCAAGACCCATCTGGGCGTCCAGAGCACCCAGCAGAGCGGCCAGAGGCTTGCCCCAGCGTTCCGGCTGGGTGCCCAGGTGCTCAAAGTATTCCTGGAAGGTCAGATACATGTCTTCGTGGCGGAAACCGGCACAGACCAGCTTGGTCACGCTCTCCACCACGGCCATGTAGGCGCCGCGGTAGGGGTCCGCCTCGGTCAGATAGGGGTTGAAGCCCCAGGCCATACCGGAGCAGGTGGTGGTCTCGCCGTCCACCGGCAACTTGGCGGCCATGGCCATGGCGGGCGTCAGCTGATATTTGCCGCCGTAAGGCATCAGGACGGTGGCGGCGCCGATCGTGGAGTCAAACCGCTCGCCCAGACCCTTCTGGCTGCAGACGTTCAGGTCGGTGACCAGGCTTTCCAGCTTCTCGGCGAAGGTGTTGCCGGACCACTGCGGCTGCCAGACCGTGCCGGGCAGGATGTGAACATCGGCGTGACGCTCGGCGCCGTTGGAATTGAGGAATTCACGGGAAAGATCCACGATGGCGGTGCCATTCCAGCGCTCGCGCATCCGCTTTTCCTCGGTGACGGTGGCCACAACGGTGGCCTCCAGGTTTTCCTCACGGGCCAGCGCGATGAACTTGTCGGCATCCTCCGGGGCCACGGCCACAGCCATGCGCTCCTGGCTCTCGCTGATGGCCAGTTCGGTGCCGTCCAGACCTTCGTATTTCTTGGTGACCTTGTTCAGATCAATGTCCAGACCGTCGGCCAGTTCGCCGATGGCAACCGAGACACCGCCCGCACCAAAGTCGTTGCAGCGCTTGATCATCCGGCAGGCGTCCTCCCGGCGGAACAGACGCTGCAGCTTGCGCTCGATGGGGGCATTGCCCTTCTGGACTTCGGCACCGCAGGTTTCCAGGCTGGTCAGCTTGTGAGCCTTGCTGGAACCCGTGGCACCGCCGATGCCGTCACGGCCGGTCCGGCCGCCCAGCAGGATGATCACATCCCCCGGGGCGGGCTCTTCGCGGCGCACATGGCTGGCCGGCGTGGCGCCGACCACGGCACCGATCTCCATGCGCTTGGCCACATAGCCGGGATGATACAGCTCACAGACCTGGCCGGTTGCCAGACCGATCTGGTTGCCGTAGCTCGAATAGCCGGCGGCCGCGGTGGTCACGAGCTTGCGCTGCGGCAGCTTGCCGGGCATCGTCTCGGATACCGGCTGCAGCGGATCGCCGGCACCGGTCACACGCATTGCCTGATAGACATAGCTGCGGCCGGACAGGGGATCGCGGATTGCACCGCCGATGCAGGTGGCCGCGCCGCCGAAAGGCTCGATCTCGGTGGGGTGGTTGTGGGTTTCGTTCTTGAAGAGGAACAGCCAGTCCTGCAACTCGCCGTCCACATCACACTTGATCTTGACGGTGCAGGCGTTGATCTCCTCGCTCTCGTCCAGATTCTTCAGAATTCCGCGTTGCTTCAGTGCCTTGGCGGCAATGGTGCCGGCATCCATCAGGGTGCGGTTCTTCTTGTCGCGGCCGGTCTCGGTACGCAGGGCCATGTAGCGGTCAAAGGCGGCCTGCACCACGGCGTCGTCGATCTGGACGTTGTCCAGGATCGTGCCGAAGGTGGTGTGGCGGCAATGGTCGGACCAGTAGGTATCGATCAGACGGATCTCGGTGATGGTGGGATCGCGGTGCTCGGACTTGAAGTAGTTCTGGCAGAACACGATGTCGGCATGGTCCATGGCCAGGCCCTTCTCGACACGGAACGCCTCCAGCGCGTCGTCATCGAGGTCCAGGAAACCGGTCAGGGTTTCCACGGCGGTCGGAACGGCGAACTCCATCTTGAGCGTGTCGCGGGGCTCCAGGCTGGCTTCACGGGCTTCGACGGGGTTGATGACGTACTTCTTGATGGCTTCCAGATCGGCATCGGAGAGATCGCCTTCCAGCAGGTAGACACGGGCACTGCGCACGTCGGGGCGCTCGCCCTGGCTCAGCAGCTGGATGCACTGGGATGCCGAATCCGCCCGCTGGTCAAACTGTCCGGGCAGATACTCCACGGCAAAGATGATCGGTGCCGTGGGCAGCTCGTCGTAGGTCACATCCACCGGGGGCTCACTGAAGACCGTCGGAATGGCCTTCTCAAACAGCTCGCGGTCGATGCCTTCCACGTCGTAGCGGTTCAGCAGGCGCAGGCTTTTCAGACCCGAGATGCCGACCAGCTCGACCAGCTCATGCAGCAGGCCCTGGGCTTCGCCGTCAAATCCGGGCTTTTTCTCAACATAAATGCGGTATACCATTTCGTTTGACCTCCTGTTCAGTGCATGGCAGCCAGCGCGCGGGCGCCGATGTCGGTGCGCATATGCATCTTGTCAAAATGAATGTTTGCAGCCGCGGCGTATGCCTTCTTCAGGGCGGCAGGCAGATCGTCGGCTGTGGCGGTGACGCCCAGCACACGGCCGCCCGCCGTGACCAGCTTGCCGTCACGGATCGCGGTTCCGGCATGATAGACCGTCACATCCTCGGCGCCTTCCACCTGGCCGTTCACAAGACCGGTGATCTCCTTGCCCTTCTCATAGGCAACGGGATACCCGCCGGACGCCAGGATCACGCAGGCGGCCGCGCCGCTGCTGAACCGGACCTCGGTCTGGTCCAGCGTGCCGTTGGTCGTCGCCAGCATGATGGAGAGCAGATCGCTTTCCAGGAGCGGCAGCACGACCTGGGTTTCGGGATCACCGAAACGGCAGTTGTACTCAATGACCTTGGGACCGTCCGGGGTCAGCATCAGGCCGAAATACAGGCATCCCCGGAAGGGGCATCCCTCGGCCTGCATGGCAGCCACGGTGGGCAGGAAAATCTTTTCCATGCACTCGGCGGCAATCTCGGGGGTGTAGCAGGGGTTGGGCGCGACCGTTCCCATGCCGCCGGTGTTCAGACCCTCGTCGTGGTCCAGGGCCCGCTTGTGGTCCATGCTGGACACCATCGGCTTGACGGTCTTGCCGTCGCAGAAGGAAAGAACGCTGACCTCAGGACCGGTCAGGAACTCCTCCACGACCACATGGTTGCCCGAAGCGCCGAACTTCTTGTCCAGCATGATCTCCTTCACGGCGTCCTCGGCCTGAGCCTCATCGGCGCAGATCAGCACGCCCTTACCCAGGGCCAGGCCGTCCGCCTTGATGACCACCGGATAGCGGTTCTTCTCCCGGACGTACGCCAGTACCTTGGAAGGATCGTCAAACACCGCATAGTCAGCGGTGGGAATGCCGTATTTCTTCATCAGGTTTTTGCTGAACACCTTGCTGGCCTCGATGCGTGCCGCGGCAGCGTTGGGACCGAAAGCGGGAATCCCGACCTCAGCCAGCGCGTCCACCATGCCCAGGGCCAGCGGATCATCCTGGGCGACGACCACATAATCGAACGCCTCTTCCTTGGCAAAGGCAACCATGGCTTTCACATCGGTGGCCGGAATATTCTTGCAGATGGCGTCGTAGCTGATGCCGCCGTTGCCGGGCGCACACCAGATCTCGCCGCATTCGGGACTTTTTTTCAGCGCGCGGATGATGGCGTGTTCACGCCCGCCGCCGCCGACAACCAGAATCTTCATCACAAAAACTCCTTTATGTCAGACTTGCCCGCCGGCCCGCATCCGGACCGAAGGGAAACTTTCAGGATTCAAAACGGTAGATTTTCACCGTATCGTTTTCATAAACGCAGCAGAAACTGCCTGTCTCAAAGGCGGCATCGCTGCCCGGAAGGGTGGTGTTGCAGACCAGCCATCCGACCTGGGTATCGCGGCAGATCTGCTCGGCGCGGGCGGGATCGCAGACGCCGTCCATGCCGAACAGGGCAGCCATCCGGTCATACCGTGCGCCGAATTCCTCGGCCGGAACACCCAGATTGGTCTTGGCATACTGGAAACTTTCCATATAGGCGCGCCGTCCCGAAAGCCCGGAATACACGTTGGAAAGCCCTTCCTCCGCCGCACCGGTGTGCATGCGGTTGGTGGCAAAATAGGCATCTTCCGGCATGGCGGCGCGCAGCCACTGCATGGCCTCTTCCTCGTCCGCGGTCAATGGCGTGTACTGCGGATGGGCCTGTACGGCAGCGGAAGGATTCCAAAGCGCTGTGCAGCCTTCCCGCATCAGAAACACACAGGCGAGCACCCCGGTCAGTACACTGAGCGCACCGAGCGCCGCAGCCGGAACCCGCAGCAACCCGCGGCAGGATGGCAGGGCATCCAGGGCGATCAGATCCACCACGCCCAGCGCCGCATAGGCAAAATAGCACTGACTCATGGCCGGGTGGTCAAAGAGGAAGAACGCCAGCAGTCCGCCGAATCCCAGCGCAAAACAGAACAGCCGTGCCGGGTCGGCTTGTTTCAGGTGGCGCAGCGTGTGCAGCGCGGCGCCGCAGAAAAGAGGAAACGCAAAGGGGGCCATGCAGAAACACTGAACGATCATCCACAGCGGCAGACTGACCGTGTAGAGCAGACCGCTGCGTGCCTTGAGCGCCGCCAGCAGCGGGGCAAACGCGCCTTTTTCAAGGGTGGCGTGCAGAGAAAACTCCACACTGCTGTCCGCACCGGCCGCGAAAAGCAGCCGGAAACAGAGCAGGAACAGCAGACAGAGCAGCAGTGCAAAACCCAGGGAACGCAGCTTTTCAGAGCGCGAACCGCGCGGCAGGGAAAGAACCACCGCACACAGCGCCGCCAGGGCAACCAGCGCCGCCACCGGTCCTTTGCCGAGACAGAGCAGCAGAAAGGCAAGCACACAGGGGACAGCCCTCCGCACCGCATACCCGCCGGCAGACAGCCTTGCAAACAGCACCAGAAAGGCGCCCAGAAGCAGCGCGGCCGTTGCAACGGCATTGATGTTGGTCAGCAGGTGAATCGTCAGCAGGTTCCAGAAGGGATCGCGGCCGGCCAGCGCCGCGGTGCCGCCCACACTGCCGAGCAGCAGGACCGCGGCAGGAAGCAGTGGAGCGCGCAGCCGGCTGCCCGGCCAGAAAAGGCGGCCCAGCTCCTGCCAGATGGCGGCAGCGGCCAGCAGGACCAGCGGCGGTGCCGCAAAACCGGCGGCATCGTAGCAGGAAATCCCGCAGCAGAAGGACAGTCCGGCTTCAAGAAGCTCGGTCAGATAATGGTAGGTCAGTGTGTAGCCGCTGTACCGCAGATCGGACGGCGGAAACCCGAGGGCAAAGCTCTCGGCATTGCCCACATTCCAGTAAAAATCCTGCTGCGGAATGGTGATTCCCACAGCCGCGGGATGTGCAAACCGACCACAGGCGGGGGCCAGGAGCAGCAGCACAACGGCAGCCGTCAGACAGAAGGGCAGCCGGGAACGCCGCGGGGCGGACTGCGCCCGGGATGGCAGCAGCAGAGCGGCCAGTGGCAGCCACGTCAGGAAGCGGACCCCGGTCAGACTGGCCAGCACAGTGCACAGGGCAAAAACGGAAAGCCCCAGCACAGCGGTCAGGGAAGCAGCGGCGCCCTGTGCCCAGAGCCCGGGAAAGGCGAACCGTGCCAGAGACCGGCCCGGCAGCCAGATGCAGAGCAGACAGGCTGCGGCAGCCGCCGACAAAAAGAGCAGGGAAGCCCCTGACTGTGCGGCAAAAAAGGCGTAGACAGCCACACCTGCTGCCAGACAGCAGGCACCGAGCCACTCCTTTTTCGCCGTCATTGCCATCTGCCGGCCTCCCTGTTGAATTGTTTCGTAATGGAATCAGTGATGGAACAGGCGGATTCCGCAGAACGCCATCGCAATGCCGTACTTGTCGCAGGTTTCAATGACCTGGGCATCGCGGATGGAGCCGCCCGGCTCGACAATCGCGGTCACGCCGCTGCGGCGGGCACGCTCGATGTTGTCCCCGAACGGGAAGAACGCATCACTGCCGAGGCTGACGCCGGTCACGTGGGACAGCCAGGCTTTCTTCTCCTCGGCAGTCAGCGGAGCGGGCTGCTCGGTGAAGGTCTCGGCCCAGACATCGTCGCCGATGACATCCTCCGGCGTGTCGCCGATGTAGACATCAATCGCGTTGTCGCGGTTGGGCTTGGTGATGTCCTCGCGGAAGGGCAGATCCAGCACCTTGGGCATGTGGCGCAGCTGCCAGTTGTCCGCCTTCTGGCCCGCCAGACGGGTGCAGTGAATGCGGCTCTGCTGGCCGGCGCCGACGCCGATGGTCTGGCCGTCCTGTACATAGCACACCGAGTTGGACTGGGTGTACTTCAGAACGATCAGGCTCATGACCAGATCACGCTTCTGGGACTCGCTGATTTCCTTGTTCTTGGTCACAATGTTCTGCAGCATCGTGTCGGCCGAAATCTCGAGATCCTGACGGCCCTGCTCAAAGGTCACGCCGAAAACGGTGCGGCGCTCAAGGGCTGCAGGCTCATAGGCGGGATCAATCGCCACAATGTTGTAGTTGCCCTTCTTCTTGGACTTCAGCACTTCCAGGGCGTCGGCATCATAGCCGGGCGCGATGATGCCGTCCGAAACCTCGTGCTTGATGAGCTGGGCGGTGGAAAGGTCGCACACATCGGACAGGGCAATCCAGTCACCGAAGCTGCTCATACGGTCGGCACCGCGGGCGCGCGCATAGGCACAGGCCAGCGCGGACAGCGGCATATCGGCGTCGATGTGGTACATCCGGCGCAGCGTATCGTCCAGCGGCAGACCGATGGCGGCGCCGGCAGGGGAGACATGCTTGAAGCTGGCAGCGGCAGGCTGGCCCAGCGCCTTTTTCAGGTCACGCACCAGCTGGTAGCTGTTGAATGCGTCCAGAAAATTGATGTAGCCGGGCTTGCCGTTCAGAATCGTGACGGGCAGATCGGAACCGTCTGCCATGAAGATACGGGCAGGCTTCTGGTTGGGGTTGGTGCCGTATTTCAGCTGAAATTCCTTCATTTGTTTTCAGGCCTCCACCGTGTTGTATTTGTTGATGATGACGTCCTCATAGTCGCCCGTTGCCAGCGTGATGGCACGCACAAACAGGCTGACCTTGTTGTCCTCGTTCAGGGCATTCCAGATCTTGCCGGCGTACTCCTGCGGATCGACCTCGTCGACGGTCACGCGCATCGGTTCCCCGGCAAAGCTCGGGATCGGCGCACCGTTTTTCTGGTAGGTCGTGATCAGCTGGCCTTCGCCCGCCACAGGCTGGGGATAGTCGAAGGTCTGGCGCTGCACGCTGGCGGCATTGCCGTCGCAGCTTTTGAGGATGCTCAGCTTGTAGCCGCCGCGACGCATATCCACAACGCCGGAGATGCGCGGGGTGTAGTTGGGGGCGTCGTCCTCGAACAGACGGGTGGAGAGCGCCGCCTCAAAGCTGTAGCCGGGGAACAGATTGTCCCGGATAAAGTGGTAGATCGTATCGGTCTGGTCGCCGTTGGTGACAATGGTGGTCTCGTTGACGGTCAGGACCGGATTGTAGATGATCAGATGCGGGTCCTCAAGCTTGGCGGGGTCGGCGGCCAGCGTGCGGATACCGCCCGGGATCGCGTCGAATACCCGGTTGCGGCTGTT
Source organism: Gemmiger sp. (assembly GCF_036306485.1). Lineage (GTDB taxonomy): Bacteria > Bacillota > Clostridia > Oscillospirales > Ruminococcaceae > Gemmiger. The sequence continues at coordinate 10,384 of NZ_JAXJZK010000031.1, forward strand.
GGCGCTGCGGCCCATGATCCAGTAGGCGACCATGACCTTGGCGCCGTCCGGAGAAAGACCGATGCAGATGCCGCGGCCCGGATACTCGTTGCCGGCAAGATACTTGTACAGGTTCTTTTTCATCGCGATTGCCCTCCTTGTGCTTTTTATGCTTCGCCGCTGCACACCATGGCGATGGCGCGGGGCAGCAGCTTCCACTCGGCTTCCTCCATCACGCGTTTCTGCAGGGTCTGCGGCGTGTCGTCAGGCTTCACGTCCACAGCCTTCTGCAGCAGGATGGGGCCGCCGTCACAGATCTCGTTCACGAAGTGAACCGTGGCACCGGTCACCTTGACGCCGCGCTTGAGCGCTTCCTCGTGGACGCGCAGACCATAGTAGCCGGGTCCGCAGAAACTCGGAATCAGGCTGGGGTGAACGTTGAGGATGCGGTTCGGGTAGGCGGCGATGACGCTGGGGCCCAGAACGCTCAGGAACCCGGCCAGAACCACCAGATCAATCCCGTGGCTCTGCAGCGTTTCCAGCAAAGCGGCATCAAATGCCTCGCTGGTCTCATAGTCCTTGCGGCGCACCACAGCGGTCTCAACGCCGAAGTTCGCGGCACGCTCCAGGGCGTAGACACCCGGCTTGCTGGCCACAACCAGCGTCACACGGCCGTTGGGGTTCTCACCGCGGCGCTCACTCTCCAGAATGGCCTGCAGGTTGGTGCCGCCGCCCGAAACCAGAACAGCAATCTTCATCATACCAGTTCCACCCCGCTGCCTTCGCCGATCACACCCAGGCGATAGGCGTTCTCGCCGTTTGCCTGCAGGATGGCCAGCGCCTTGTCGGCGTCCTCGGCGGCGACGGTCAGGATCATGCCGACGCCCATGTTGAAGGTGTTGAACATGTCGCGCTCAGGAATGTTGCCTTCCCGGGCCAGAATGTCGAACAGGACCGGCGTGCGCACGTCCGCCTTGCGGATGACGGCGCAGCAGCCTTCCTTCAGGCTGCGGGGAATGTTCTCGTAGAAGCCGCCGCCGGTGATGTGGGAGACACCCTTGACGGTGACTTCCTTCATCACGGCCAGCACCGGCTTGACATAGATCTTGGTGGGCGCCAGCAGGGCCTCACCCAGCGTGCCGTCCAGACCCTCGTAGCGGCGGTCCAGGACGGACGGGTTGTTTTCCAGATCAAAGATCTTGCGGACCAGCGAGAAACCGTTGGAATGCACACCGGAGGAGGGCAGCGCCAGGATCACATCGCCGGGCTGCATCGTGGAATTGTCAAGAATCTTGCTCTTGTCCACGGCACCCACGGTGAAACCGGCCAGATCATACTCATCCTCGGGGTAGAAACCGGGCATCTCAGCGGTCTCGCCGCCGACCAGCGCGCAGCCGGCCTGGACGCAGCCTTCCGCCACGCCCTTGACCAGATCGGCGATGCGTTCCGGCACGTTCTTGCCGCAGGCGATGTAATCCAGGAAAACCAGCGGCTTGGCACCGGCGCAGATCACGTCGTTGACGCACATGGCCACGCAGTCAATGCCCACGGTGTCATGCTTGTTCATGTACTGGGCGATGCGCAGCTTGGTGCCGACGCCGTCGGTGCCGGAGATCAGAACCGGGTGCGGCATATCGGTGCAGTCCAGCTCAAACAGGCCGCCGAAGCCGCCCAGCCCGCCGATGCAGTGTTCGTTCATCGTGCGCGCCACATGCTGTTTCATCAGGTCAACGGCCTTGTAGCCGGCGGTAATATCCACACCGGCGGCCGCATAACTTGCGGAATAGCTTTTTTCCATTTCGTTATCCTCCCATGCAACACTCACAGCCGCTTGTTGGAACGCGACTGGCTCAGGGGCTTGTCGTAAACAATATCCATCGTCTCGGTGGGCGGGTCGACGGGGTATTTGCCGGTAAAGCAGCCGGTGCAGAAGCCGCAGTGGCTGTGAATGGCCAGCTGCTGCACATGCTCGACGCTCAGGTATCCCAGCGAATCGGCTCCAACCAGCTCGCGGATCTCCTCAACGGTATGACCGGTGGCGATCAGATCCTTCTCATCGGGAATATCCGTGCCGAAATAGCAGGGATGAATGAAAGGCGGGGCACTGATGCGGTAATGGACTTCCTTGGCACCGGCATCGCGCAGCAGTTTGATGGTGCGGGCGCTCGTCGTGCCGCGCACGATGGAGTCATCCACCAGCACCACACGCTTGCCGGCCACAGTGGAGGAGATCGCATTGAGCTTGATGCGCACGCTGCTCTCCCGCTGGGCCTGGGAGCCCTGGATGAAGGTCCGTCCGACATACTTGTTCTTGATGAAACCGGTGCCGTAGGGAATTCCGCTTTCACGGGAATAGCCCAGAGCGGCATCCAGGCCGGAGTCCGGCGCACCGATGACCACGTCGGCATCCACGGGATGCTCCTGCGCCAGGAAGCGGCCGGCCTGCAGCCGGGCGTCATGGACACAGGTGCCCTCGATCAAAGAATCGGGGCGGGCAAAATAAATATACTCAAAGACACAGATGGTATGCGGTGCCGTTCCGCAATGGGTGCGGATGGTCCGCAGACCGGAATAATCGGCCACCACGATCTCGCCGGGCAGAACGTCACGGACAAACCGGGCGCCCACGGCATCCAGCGCGCAGGATTCCGAGGCAAATGCCCAGCCGGAACCGTCGGGCAGCTGACCGATGCAGAGCGGGCGGAACCCGTGCGGGTCGCGCGCCGCAATCAGCTTGGTGTGGGTCATGATCACCAGGCTGTATGCACCGGTGATCTGCTCCATCGTACGGCAGACGGCGGTCTCGATGTCCGGGGAGATCAGACGGTTCTGGGTCAGCAGATAGCCGATGACCTCGGTGTCGGAAGAGCCGTGGAAGATGGAACCGCTCATTTCGAGCTTGTGGCGCAGCTGGGGGGCGTTGGTCAGGTTGCCGTTGTGGCAGATGGCCATGGTGCCCTTGCAGTGATGCAGGACCATGGGCTGGGCGTTGGCGCGGATGCGCTGCCCGGAGGTGGCATACCGCACATGACCGGTGGCCATCTTGGCGCCCTTGGGCAGATCCTCCAGGACGCGGGGCGTGAACACCTCACTGACAAGGCCCAGATCGCGGTACCCGGTCAGGACACCGTCCACGTTCAGCGCCATGCCGCAGCTTTCCTGACCGCGGTGCTGCAGCGCATACAGGGCGCTGAATACGGCGCTGACCATGTCGGTGCGGCCGGTGGAATCATAAATGCCGAAAACGCCGCATTCCTCATGCAGGGCGTCGGCGGGAGAAAAGTCATTCATGAAGGAAACTCCGTTTCGTTCAATTCAGGATCAGCCCAGCAGGCGCTTCATAACTTCCTGGTAAGCGTCAGCCTCGCCGCCCATGTTGCGGCGGAAGAGGTCCTTATCCAGATGGGCACCGGTGGTGGCGTCCCAGAAACGGCAGGTATCGGGGCTGATTTCGTCGGCCAGGATGATGGTGCCGTCCGGCAGGCGACCGAACTCCAGCTTGAAGTCGATCAGACGGATGTTGGCATCCAGCATGATCTTCTTGAGCACTTCATTGACCTTGAAAGCGTAACGGGCGATGGTGTCCAGCTCTTCCTGGGTGGCCAGCTCGAGGGCCAGAGCGTAGTAGTGGTTGATGAACGGATCATGCAGATCGTCGTTCTTATAGCTGTATTCCAGGATGGGCGTCTTGAAGACCTTGCCCTCGGGCACGCCCATGCGCAGGCTGAAGTGGCCGGCAGCGACGTTGCGGATGATGACTTCCAGAGGAACGATCTGGACCTTCTTGACCAGGGTATCGCGATCGTTGAGCTCCTCCACGAAGTGGGTGGGGATGCCTTCCTTCTCCAGCTTCTGCATCAGCGCGTTGGAGAGCTTGTTGTTGACGATGCCCTTGTCACGGATGGTGCCCTTCTTCTCACCATCGCCGGCGGTGGCGTCGTCCTTGTAGTGGACCATGACGATTTCGGGATCGGAAGTAGCGAATACCTGCTTGGCTTTGCCTTCGTACATCAGTTCTTTGATTTCAACGTTCATGGTGGTTTACTCCTTTATGATTTGTTATTTCTATTGTACCATAGCGGCCCTGAAAAGGGAAACAGAACTTTTGGATTACAGCGCGGCGGCCTCGGCGGCAACGGCGGCATCCTTCTTGGCGATGGCTTCGGCGGTCTCTTTGCGGAACGCCTCCAGACGGCTGGCGAGATCCTCGTCGCTCACCGCGAGGATCGCTACGGCCAGGTAGGCCGCATTCTTGGCGCCGTTGAGGGCCACCGTGGCGACCGGGAAGCCGGAAGGCATCTGCACCGTCGCAAGCAGGGCGTCCAGGCCGTCCATGGCGCCGCCCTTCATGGGAATTCCCACGACGGGCAGGGTGGTGTTGGCGGCAAACGCGCCGGCCAGATGCGCGGCCATGCCGGCAGCGCAGAGGATGACGCCATAGCCTTCGGCGCGGGCCGATTTGGCAAAGGCGGCCGCGGCTTCCGGCGTGCGGTGGGCGGAAAGAATGTGTGCCTCGTAGGGAACATCAAAGCTCTTCAGAACCGAACAGGCGGATTTGACAACCGGCCAGTCACTGTCCGAACCCATGATGACGGCAACTTTTTTGCGAATCTGCATCAGCTATTCCTCCTTGCGATCAGTGAAAAAGAAGAGCGCGGTGTACACGGGTACACTGCGCTTATCATACGGTATGGGACTTGTGCATCATGGGAGAACGGAAGCTCTGCGAAACTGCCGGGTACGGCCCGAACATCACATTTTGCACAGAACAAACCTCCGTTTCCTTCATGTTGTAAATTAAGTGTAAAACGTGTCGGACAAAAAAGCAAGACCCAGAGGATTTTTTGTCGCACTTTCCAGTGTGACAAAATTTGCGGGTCACTTTTTGTCGATATTGATAGTCAAAAACTAGGGGAAGTATGACTTTACCAGACCCCGCCGGTCCGGCGGTTCCGGCCCCGGGGCCTCGTCTTTGTCGGTACAGGGCCACAAATCCGTTCCGGACCCCGGGACGGGGAAAGGACTGTTGTTTTTTTACAATTGTGCTATAATAAGAAAAAACAAAACCGGGAGGTTATGGTATGAGATTGTTTCGCACAGCCCTGATTCTGGGGAAGGGCGGCTTCGGCCGGGAACTCGGAGAGATGCTGCTGGATTGCGGCGGGTATGGCGATGTCGTCTATCTGGATGATGCGGCCCCCGATGCAGCCGGTGTGCTGGCGGATTATCTGGACCCCGCACTGCGGGAGCGCTGCCGGGATGCGTTTGTCGGTCTCGGCGACAACGCCCTGCGCCTGGACTGGCTGCAGAAGCTCGCGGCTGCCGGATACCGTACACCGGTTTTCTGCCATCCGGCGGCGGAAGTCTGTGAATCCGCCTCGATTGCGCCCGGCACGGTCATCCTGCCGTTTGCCTTTGTGGGAACCAATGCGCGCATCGGCTGCGGCTGTATCCTCAATGTCGGCAGCATTGTGGACCATGATGCGGTGGTGGAGGACGGTGTCCATGCGGCACCCCGCTCCACGATCAAGGCGGGCGCGACGGCCCAGCGCTGCACCAAGGTGGATTCCGGAGAAATCCTCCGCTCTCCCTGGGAGCAGAACGCCGCGCAGCAGTAACTCCCCAAGAAACACAGAATCCCGGCACCTCGGCCAGATCGGCCCACAGGTGCCGGGATTTTTGTTTCCGGTTACGAAGCGGCGGAGTCATTCTCCGCTGCGGAATCCTGATTCAGACTCGTGCGGGGCGTAACGCTCAGGGGATCGGGGAGGGTGCCGTTCTGCAGATCCTGCAATACCTGGGGAACGCCGGGGAAAAATTTGGCGATGCCGCTGTCCTTACAGTGCAGACCGTCAAAGAAGTCGATCTCTTCGAGTCCCGGAATGCACTCGGGATCATAGCTGCCGTACAGCGGAATGTTGTTGTCATGACAGTACTGACGCACCCAGTTTTCCACCTGGAAGAAGCCCTGGTGATTTTCCGGCTCGCCGAGCAGATAGGTGTACAGGTACGGATGCCAGGGACTCAGCACCAGAATCACGGTGGTTCCCTGACTCTGGGCGTAGCGGATGAACTTGTCAAAGGCTTCCTCCTGCTTGGCGGACAGCGCATCAAACCCTTCCATATGTACGCTGTTGAAGCTCATGCAGGATTCGGCGGCCAGATTGCGGATCTGGTCCTCGTTGAGGGACCGGAACGCGATGTCGTACAGAACGCTGCCGTCCGAACGCTTGATGGTGGTGGTCTGGTTGTAGGGATCTCCCTGCACGGGATTGAACTCAATGGTGTTGCCGTCGTCATCGGTGACGGTGGGCTGACCGCGGTTCTTGACGAAGTAATCCACGTTGCCCTGGAAATATGCGGGTTCCGCCAGCGCTTTCCAGAGTTCGACGGTGTCGGGTTCCTCATAGTCGGTCTCGACGCCGAGAACCTTGGTCAGGAATTCGTTGTACAGCTCTTCGTCGGCACGCACGTCAAAGGCGGCTTCGTCGCCGAAGAACACCCAGGGGTCCAGGCTCCACAGCAGCACATCGGGAGCCTTGCCGTAGCTGACCATCTTGTAATAGCTGGTCATGTTGTCCCGCACGTCGGCGCCGGTCACACCCATGTTGAAGAAGCTCTGTGTTCCCACCAGCTCGGTGGTGAACTGCAGCACGCGGCTGGAGCCGATGCCGATCACTTCGGGCGTCTCGGGCACATCCTGGGCGTAGAGCTGGACCACTTCGCGTTCGTTCATCGCCTCAAAGTTGGTTACATCGTAGCCCTCGAGCATCAGGTCCACAATGCGGCGCGGTGCCAGCGCACCCTGGAACAGGCCGCTGCGGTCCACCGTGTAGCTGAACCCGACCATGAAAACCAGAATCGGCACCAGGAGCGCGAGCCGGAACAGGATCTTGCCGCCGAAATACAGCCGACGGATCAGCCCATACAGGATGAGCAGAAACGGATTGGGGCGCTTTTTCCGCGGTTTCGCGGGCGTCGGACGGGGTGCCCGGGCGGGGCGTTCCGGCGCCGCAACCGAACTGCGGGAGACGGATTCCTGCGGCTGGGTGCGGGATACCCGCTGCGGGGTACGGGGAACCGGGGTAGGGGTTGTCTGAGCCATCTCGATTCCTCCTTAGAATTGCTGGTAGATGAAGGCGGACTGCCCGAAGGCGGCAAAGAACAGGATCGCCGCACAGGCCGCATAATACAGGGTCCAGCGCAGCACAAAATTCTGGCGGCGAATCCAGCGGGCCACATTGTTTCCGTTGTGCTCCGCCGCGAACACAATGCCGCATCCGCAGATCAGCACGACGGGCAGCCGGCCGTCGATGCCGCTGTCCCGGATGAGCGCCGTGACGGACTGCCAGGCAGCGGAAAGGCCGCCGTCCCACCCGGACAGCATCCCGCCCATGACCTCAAACGGCTGGGCGTTGTACAGCGCACCCGCAAAGAAGATCAGCGTGAAGCTGAACAGCAGGAAGGTGATGCAGCGCTGGATGAACTTCTGCACAGCCGGTTCCCGGTAGAGCGGATTGACGCGGGCGAGCGCTTTGCGGGGGGCGGCGGTCAGCTGGGCAATCACCGAGATGATGCCGCAGGCCAGACCCCATTGCAGGTACCGCCAGTCGGCACCGTGCCAAAGACCGCTCACCGCAAACACGATCACCAGATTCAGCATATGCCGCACCACATTGCAGCGGCTGCCGCCCAGCGGAAAATACAGATAATCCCGCAGCCAGCTGGTCAGGCTGATATGCCACCGGGACCAGAAGTCACTGAAATTGACCGCCTCAAACGGACTGCGGAAATTCTCCAGCAGGTCATAGCCGAGAATCCGCGCGGCGCCGATCGCAATGTCACAGCAGCCCGAAAAATCCAGATACAGCCGGACGCTGAACAGCAGGGTGGCGGCCACCAGATTCGGGCCGCTCATTGTGGACACGGAATCGTAGACGGTCTTGATGTACAGGTTGAGGTTGTCGGCCAGCACCATTTTTTTGGTGTAGCCCCACAGCATCCGGAAAGCTCCGCCGGCGCAGCGGTTGTAGCTGAACCGCCGGGATTTTTCCATCTGCGGGCGCAGATGCGGGTACCGCTCGATGGGGCCGGTGATCATCGTGGGGAAGAAACTCACAAACAGTGCATAATGCAGCAGGTTGTACTCCACACGGCAGCGGCGCTTGTAGACATCGATGGTGTAGCTGAGCGCCGCGAGGGTAAAGTACCCAAGCCCCAGCGGCGTGAACAGCTCGGACCGGTGGGACAGGACCCCGCCCAGGCTGTCGGCCAGCAGGTTCCAGTATTTATAGTAGAACAGCAAGCCGATGCCCGTCAGGATGGACACCACCAGAAAAAGGACCCGGACCACACGGTTCCGGCTCCTGCCAATGATGAGACCGCAGACCCAGGTGACCAGCGTGGCACCCAGCAGGACCGGGACCAGCGCCCGGTCGGACGGGTCCCAGCAGAAGAACAGATAGCTGGCGGCCAGTAAAAAATAGGGCCGCGCAATCCGCGGCAAAGCATAATTCAGAATGGCAGCGACCGCAAAGAAACCCAGAAAGGTCAGGGTCGTAAAGGAAATGGCCTGTGTCCCGCCGATCAGGCCCAGCACCGTTTCGGGGGTGATCGCCGGCAGGGGCACCGACTGAAAAAGTGTTGTCATCATGATCTCTCCACATCCGCCGCAAGGGGGTCAATCTTTGGATTCCAGGTCCCGGACCCGCTTTTCCAGCAGGGCGTTGGCCTGCGTCAGACGCCGGCATTTTTCCGCAAGCTGGCTGACGGCGATGCTCAGACTCAGCAGCACCAGCAGCACAAAGCAGAACATCAGCATGAACACCAGATTGACCGGCATCTCAACATCCAGCAGGTCCCGCATCACATAGACCACATAGGGGAATACCGCAAAGATCACCAGAACCACGGCCAGAGCCAGCCAGAGCAGGCTGTATTTGACGGTCATCTTGCCTTTTTTGAGCAGCACAAAGATGATCACCAGCAAAACCAGCGCGCCGAGAATCATAAAAAACTGAAATTGAGGGGTCATGGAGTCCTCCTTACGAATTGGGTTTGCTCTTCTGGATGGCCAGCCGGTCAATGATCAGCGAAAGGGATACCTTGATCATGTAATAGGCGCTCTTGAAGCTGCGGATGCTGGAAATGCCGCCGCGGCGTTCCTGCATGATGACCGGCGCCTCGCCCACGCGGTACCCGGCCAGCGTTGCGGCCAGGATGGCCTCCGGCTCGGGGTAATCGGTGGCGTAGTGATCGGCAAAATAGGAGGTCAGCCGGGCGTTGGTGGCGCGGAATCCGCTCGTCACGTCCAGCACGCGGCGCCCGGTGAGCAGATGAATCAGCCAGCTCAGGAAGCGGATGCCCACCCGCCGCATGAAACTGGTCTGGAATCCTTTCCGGGTGATGAACCGGCTGCCGATGCACATATCCAGCTCACCCGCCAGGACCGGGGCCACCACGGCCTGCAGATAGGCGGGGTCGTGCTGGCCGTCGCCGTCCAGCTGTACTGCCACATCATAGCCGTTGTCCCGGGCGTACAGATACCCGCACTGCACACCGCCGCCGATGCCGAGATTGACGGGAAGATCCAGATACGGATACCCGTGGGATTTCAGCAGTTCGGCGGAACGGTCGGTGGAACAGTCGTTGATGACCAGATAATCCACCTCGGGGCAGACGGTGCGCAGACGCTCCACCGTCGAAACGATATTCGCTTCCTCATTGTAACAGGGAATCAGAACAAGAATTTTCGCAGGGCTGTTCAAAAGAGCACCTCACATCAGGAACGGCCGTATTCACAGGGAACCGTTCAAAATAAAACTTTCCAGTTTGCGCACCAGCTCGCTGCGCCGGTAATGCGCCTGATAATATTCCTTGGCCCGGCGGCCGATTTCAGCCCGCTGGGCCTCGGGCATCCGGTACAGCGCCAGCAGATTGTCGGCCAGCGCATCGGCATTGCAGGCGGGGGAACTCAGTCCGCCCGCCTCGGCCACGGCGGCATTTCCGGCACCGTCCATGCTGGCCAGCACCGGTTTGCCGGCAGCCATGTAACTGGCAACCTTGGCCGGGACCGTCAGACCCAGGTCGGGGGAATCCGACAAGGAGACGATCAGGGCATCTGCCAGCGCGGTAAAGCGGGGAATCTGGTTGGCCGGCACGCTGCCGTAAAAGGTGACGTATTCGGCGGCGTCCAGATCCCGCACCAGCTCTTCCAGCGCGGCGCGGCTCATGCCGTCCCCGACCAGCAGCAGATGCAGCCGGTCGGCACCGTTCTGCCGCGCCGAGCGAACGGCACGGATCACCGTGTCCAGGCTCTGGGCCGGGGTGAAGGTCCCGGTAAACACCAGATTGAACCGCCCGGCAAAGCGGCGTTCCAACTCGGCGTCGTGCTGCGGTACCGCGTAAAAATCCTCACAGTACTGCGGAATCACGGCGATCCGGTCCAGCGGCTTGCCGGTGCGTTCGGCCAGGCGGTGCTGCAGCGGCTGGCTCATCGCAATCAGACGATCCGCCTTGCGGTACAGACTGTCGCTGACGCCGGACGCAATACGCCGCAGCAGGGGATTGCGGACCGGCAGAACGCTGTACAGGTTTTCCGGCCAGATGTCCAGCACATAGTTGGTAAAGGGGACGCCGTGGCGCTCGGCATAGCGGATGGCGGGCCAGCACATCAGCACCGGACTGGTATTGAAGCAGAAGACCGCGTCGTAGGAATCCCGCAGCCGGCCCAGCCCGCGGGAAGCGTACCACGGCCAGCTGACATAATTCAGGAAGATGGAGACCGCCGTGTTGCCACGACGCGGAATTTCCCGGCAGCGGAAAACCCGCGCGCCGTGATACTCCTCCTCAAACGGCCCGTCGGGCCCGTATCCGTCGAACCATTCGCCCTTGGGATAGTTGGGCAGTCCGCACAGCACGTCCACGCGGATGCCGTCCTCCAGAAAGCCGTCAACGAGATCGTTGATGCGGAAATTTTCCGGCCAGAAATGCTGGGTTACGACCAGGATGGATTTGGGCATCAGCGGCCCACGACCTTTCTGTGTGAAGTTGATTACTCTTTGCGCCAGACCATCTTGTTGACCACACCGGTGTAGCTCTGGATGATCCGGACCACTTTGTTGGAGACATCCTCGGTGTAGTACGGTACCGGAATGCCGAAATCATGGTTTTCGTTCATCGCCACGGCAGTGGCCACAGCCTGTTCCACGCCACCTTCCCGGATGCCGGCCAGCACAAAGCAGCCCTTGTCCAGCGCTTCGGGACGTTCGGTGGAAGTGCGGATGCAGACGGCCGGGAAGGGATGTCCGACGCTCAGGAAGAAGCTGGACTCCTCGGGCAGCGTACCGGAATCCGACACCACGCAGAAGGCGTTCATCTGCAGATGGTTGTAGTCGTGGAATCCGAGAGGCTCATGCAGACGCACACGCTCATCCAGACGGAATCCCATGGCATCCAGACGCTTCTTGCTGCGCGGATGGCAGGAATAGAGGATCGGCATGTCGTAGGTCTCTGCCAGATGGTTGATCGAGGTGAACAGATCCACAAAGTTGCGGTCGGTGTCGATGTTTTCCTCCCGATGGGCGGAGAGCAGGATATACCGCTGCGGCTCCAGGCCCAGACGGGTCAGCACATCGGAAGCCTCGATCTTGTCCAGGTTGGCGTGCAGTACTTCCGCCATCGGGCTGCCCGTCACGAAGGTGCGCTCCTTGGCGGTACCCTCGGCGTTCAGATACCGGCGGGCATGCTCGGAATAGCACATGTTCACATCGGCAATGTGGTCGACGATGCGGCGGTTGGTTTCCTCGGGCAGGCACTCGTCAAAGCAGCGGTTGCCGGCTTCCATATGGAAAATCGGGATGTGCAGCCGTTTGGCACCGATGGCGGACAGGCAGGAGTTGGTGTCGCCGAGAATCAGCAGGGCGTCCGGCTTTTGCTCGACCATCAGGGCGTAGGACTTGGCAATGATGTTGCCGATGGTCTCGCCCAGGTCCTTGCCCACGGCATCCAGATAGAAATCCGGCGCCCGCAGTCCCAAATCCTCAAAAAAGATCTGGTTGAGGGTATAGTCGTAATTCTGACCCGTGTGCACGAGAATCTGGTCAAAGTATTTGTCACATTTTTTGATGACGGCAGACAGCCGGATGATCTCCGGCCGGGTGCCGATGATGGTCATGAGTCTGAGTTTTTTCATGATTCAGCGTCCTTGTTGTGTTGAATAAGAAGGAAAGCGGACATCAGGCCGCGTACAGATCCACTGCACAGCGGCGGGGATTCGCGGGATCGACGCAGACGGTCAGACGGCCGTCGGACGGCACGGCGGGCGCAATCCAGTAAAACCGGCTGCGGCCGTGATAGGTGACGCCGTCCACAACGTAGTGGAACCGCACCGAAAAGTGCCGCATATAAACCACCGGACCGGAGTGCACCAGGACCCCGCTGAGGGGACCGTCCGCCTGGGCGGTGACTTTCCGGCCGGATTCCAGCAGAACCCGGTCGCGGCGCAGCGCGGCGGCGTGAATCCCCAGCAGGACCGCGGCAGGCACCAGAAAGAGAATGACCTCAATGCCGCTGTTCTGAAGATCTGACACGGCCGCGGCCAGGCTTACCACGCCGAGAAAGGCAAACAGACTGCCCAGCAGGCCGCATTTGGTCGCAAATAGCCAGGAAAGCCCCTTTTGAATCCGGAAAGACAGTGTCGCTGACATGATCTGCACCTCCTGCATCCGATGCGCACAGCCGGCAGCGGATCAGACCTGCATCGCAAAGGTGTCGGGATGATCGGGGTCAAAGGCCTCGTTGGCCCACATGACCGTGACCATCTCACCGTCGCCGACGTTTTCAATGTTGTGGGTATAGCCGCAGGGAATATCCACGACCTGCAGCTTATCTCCCGACACATGGTAGGTGATGACCTCGTCGGAGAAGATCTGCCGGAACCGGATCACGCCCTCGCCCTTGACCACCAGGAATTTTTCATTCTTGGTGTGGTGCCAGTGGTTGCCCTTCACAATACCGGGCTTCGAGATATTCACACTGACCTGGCCCCGCTCGGGGGAACGCAGAAATTCCGTAAAGCTGCCGCGGTTGTCGCAGTGCATATTCAGGTCGTAGGCAAACCCGTCCTGCGGCAGATAGGACAGATAGGTGGAATAGAGCTTCTTTTCAAAACTGCCGTCGGCAAGATCCGGCACGGCCAGCGTGGGCTGACCGTCGGTGCCGAGTGCCTTCGCCGCGTCGCCGCCCCGGGCTTTGGCAAACCCGCGGATGGTCTCGGCCAGCTGGCCCAGCGTCACGGTGTGTACGGGATGGATACGGCAGATGCCCTCCTCATCCCGCACCGCCTCGCCGCGCATCATCACATCCAGAATGCAGGCGATCACGTCATCAATATAGACCAGCGGCAGCGAATAGGCGGGGTCGCGGACCTCAATAGGCAGCCCATGGGCGATGTTGTGGCAGAAGGTGGCGACGACGCTGTTGTAGTTGGGACGGCACCACTTGCCGAAAACCCCTTCCATCCGGAAGACATAGACCGGCGCGCCGGTGCGTTTGCCGTGGGCCAGGATGGCCTCCTCGGCCTGACGTTTGCTCTTGCCGTAATCGTTGTCCAGACTGGCCTGAATGCTGGAAGTCACCAGAACCGGGCAGGGATTGCCGGCGGATTCCAGGTCGCCCAGCAGCACATCGGTCAGACCGGCGTTTCCGGCATAGAATTCGCTGGGGTCCTTGGGACGGTTGATGCCGGCCAGATGCACCACAAAGGCGGCCCGGCGGCAATAGTCCTCGAGCGTCTGGGGCGTGTCGTCCTTTTCAAATAGCATCAGGTCGGTGCAGCCCATGGTCCGGAGCGTGGCAACAAGGTTCTTGCCCACAAAGCCGCCGGCACCGGTGATGAGGATGGGCCGATCAGTTAGACTGCTCAAGTTTCTCAAGCTCCTCTTTGATATAATCGGTGGTTTTGATCTTGGCAATGGTCTGTTCCACGTTCAGACGGCGGGTATTGTGGCTGGTGTAGTCCTCGTCGGCCTGGGTGTGGACCTGACCCTTGATGAAGTACTTGTCATAGTTCAGATCACGGGTATCGGCCGCCACGCGATAGTAGCCGCCCATGTCCTCACTGCGGGTGCGCTCTTCCTTGGTCATCAGCGTCTCATACAGCTTCTCGCCGTGGCGGGTGCCGATGATGCGGGTGCCGGTGTCACCGAACAGCGTCTGCACCGCCTTGGCCAGATCGCCGATCGTCGAGGCGTCGGACTTCTGGATGAACAGGTCGCCCGGGTTGGCATGCTCAAAGGCGAACATGACCAGGTCCACCGCCTCGTCCAGGTTCATCAGGAAACGGGTCATGGCCGGATCGGTGATCGTGATGGGGTTGCCCGACTTGATCTGCTCCACAAAGAGGGGAATGACCGAGCCGCGGCTGCACATGACGTTGCCGTACCGGGTGCAGCAGATCACCGGACCGCCGCGCTGTGCGCTGACGCGGGCATTGGCCGTGATGACGTGTTCCATCATGGCCTTGGAAATACCCATCGCATTGATGGGATAAGCGGCCTTGTCGGTGGAAAGGCAGACCACCCGCTCGACGTTGGCTTCGATGGCAGCGTGCAGCATGTTGTCGGTACCTTCAATGTTGGTGCGGACAGCTTCCATCGGGAAGAACTCGCAGGACGGAACCTGCTTGAGCGCCGCCGCATGGAAGATGAAGTTCACGCCGGGCATCACATCGCGCAGACTCTGGATGTTGCGCACATCACCGATATAGAACTTGACCTTGCTGTAATAGTCCGGATACTGGGCCTGCAGCTCATGACGCATATCGTCCTGTTTTTTCTCGTCGCGGCTGAAGATCCGGATTTCTCCGATGTCGGTCGTCAGAAAATGCTTGAGCACGGTGTGGCCGAAACTGCCGGTACCGCCGGTGATGAGCAACGTTTTATCTTTGAAAATGGTGTCTGCCATAGTGACCTCCTGAATTTGCCGGATACATACTCCAAGCTTTATAATCTTCCTAATTTTATCATAAAAGTGAGGCAATGAAAAGGCCCCATCTTGGAAATTCCGTTTTTTTGTGATACAATACCTGTAAATTCTGACTGAAACAAAGGAGATTCTGCGATGCGTGCTTATGAACGTTTGCTGCGCTATGTGAAAGTGTATACGACTTCCGACCCCGACAGTGCGACCCATCCCACGACGGAACGTCAGTTCGATCTGGCCCGGATGCTGGTGGAGGAACTGCAGGAACTCGGTCTTGCGGATGCCCGCGTGGACGAACACTGCTATGTGTATGCCACGCTGCCCGCCACCTCCGGCTATGAGGCGGCCAAGGGACTTGGCTTCATTGCCCATATGGATACCGCGCCCGACGCCCCCGGCGAGGGTGTGAACCCCCAGATTTACCCCGACTACGACGGCGGCGATGTGACGTTCCCGGCAACGGGTGCCGTCATGACGGTCCGTCAGTTCCCCTTCCTGGCCAAGCTCAAGGGCCAGACGCTGATCACCGCCGACGGCACGACGCTGCTCGGCGCGGATGACAAGGCCGGTGTGGCCGAGATCATGACGATGCTGGAAACCCTGCAGAAGGAAAACCGTCCCCACGGCAAGATCTGCGTTGCCTTCACGCCCGACGAGGAAGTGGGGCAGGGGGCTGATCTGTTTGATGTGGAAGGATTCGGTGCCGCCTATGCCTACACGGTGGACGGCGACGAGGCCGGTGAAATCAGCTACGAAAACTTCAATGCGGCCGCTGCCTTTGTGACGGTGCACGGCTTCTCGGTCCATCCCGGCAGCGCCAAGAATGCAATGATCAATGCGCAGAATGTGGCCATCGAATTCCACAATGCCCTGCCTGCCTATGACCGTCCCGAGAACACCGAGAACCGGGAAGGCTTCTTCCATCTGTGCAGCATGGAAGGGGATGTCAGCGGCGCCAAACTCGGCTACATTATCCGCGATCACAGCGCCACGACCTTTGCCGCCCGCAAGGAGATGATGGAGCATATCGCCGCCATCCTCAATGAAAAGTACGGCGAAGGCACCGTCGAGCTGGAAATCCGCGACAGCTATTTCAATATGATCGAGAAGATCCGCCCGCACTTCCATCTGGTGGAGAACGCCCGCAAGGCGATCCGTGCCGCCGGCCTGGAGCCCATCGAACCGCCGGTCCGCGGCGGCACCGACGGCGCCACGCTGAGCTTCAAGGGGCTGCCTTGCCCGAACCTGGGCACCGGCGGCTTCAACTATCACGGCCCCTGCGAAGGCATCACCGCCGAAGCGATGGACAAGGCCACCGACATTCTTGTCAATCTGGCCGATCTGTATAAGGATGTCCAGTAACCGCTGCTTCCCGGCGTACAGACAATAGGAAAAGACCCGGATACCGGCACAGACGGCCGATGTCCGGGTCTTTTGAATTCAGCAATCCGGTTCACAGTCCAGGATGGAAGGAATATCCGACCACTTGTCGGGTTCGGCGGCGTACCGCTCGTGCAGCCACGCCACGGCGGCGTCCAGCCCCGCCTGGTTGCCCTCGAACTCGGCGTGTTCCTGCTTTTCCGCCGCCGTGTGCTCCAGACTCCAGGGCCCGGGCCAGACCGTGGCGGTCAGATACTCCACCTTGGTCTTGCCGGTCTCGTCGGCCGGATCGGGCTTTTTCCCGGGAGCTACCAGATACCGCATCCCGCCTTCCGAACCGGAATAGGGGTTCCCGCAATGGAACCAGTGATAGATGGGCAGACAATCCAACATCGGAACACACCTCACAATGCGCGGCTTTCAGCCAACAAAAAAGCCCCGGCCTTGCCAGGCCAGGGCCGTTATGGAGCGGGATACGAGTCTCGAACTCGCCACCTACTGCTTGGGAAGCAGTCACTCTACCGGATGAGCTAATCCCGCATCGGTAAAAGATATTATATCCTCCCGATGCAGGTTTGTCAAGACCCGGCTTCCGTGTCCGGATCGGACTGGGCCTGTTCGCCGGCTTCATAGGCGCTGTTGGTGTGCCCCGCAAAGGGGTAGGTCCGCACCTCGTCGGCCGTGATGCTGGTCACGCCGTACCACCGTGCCCGCCCCAGCGCCAGGGAATCCTCTCCGTTCTCGCGGATGTCGGGCAGCCCGTAAGCGCCGCACCAGCGGGTGTACGGCTCAATGCCGTAGGTCACAAGGTTGGCCGCAGCGGGTTCCTCCAGCGCGGCAATCTCGGCGCGCAGCGCGCGGTCCCGCGTGCGGTCCATCATCCAGTAGCTGGCAATGTCATAACCGGCCTCAATGGCATGGAACCCGGCCACCACGGCCAGGCAGGCAGTGGCGCAGGCCGCGGCACGGCGCAGCGTCCGGCCGCTGATCTGGACCAGACAGGCCGCACAGGCGGCGGTCAGCAGGGCAAAGACCCCATGGGTGGAACGGGGATAGTAGTCATGGCTGGCGATCATGGCAAAGTTGGCGCCCAGCCCGCCGAGCAGAAGAACCGCCGGCCAGACAAGGTCGGTGGCGTGTTCCTGCCGCTGGTACCACAACAGCAGATACAGCACCGCGAAGGCGAACAGCAGCGGCAGGGCGTAGCGCTTGAGCATATCCAGACAGGTCAGAAACCGCATGGCATAGCGCGTCAGCAGACTGTCGTAGTCGCTGAGCGTGCTGGCGCGGTTGTAGTTGCCCCGCGCCGCAATCAGAATCACAAACCCGGCCAGCGCGCCGGCCAGTCCGGTTCCCATCCAGAGCGGAGCGCGGTGTTCCCGCCGCAGCACGACGGCAAGACACAGCACAAGACAGACAAGCATGCCGGCGCTGGTGTTTTCGCTGAGCCAGCCGGCCAGCAGACCGGCCAGCGCCATCCCGACGGCCATCCGGCGGCGGGCGGTGAAGGGCCGCTGCAGATAATAGCGCCAGGGCAGCAGGAAGGCAAGACAGCCCGCCGTTGCCCACAGATAATTGCAGGAACCGCACATCCAGAGGTTGGTCTGCCCGAACACCGGGCTGATTTCCCACAGCGAGAGGTAGATCAGCGCCAGCGTCACAAAATCGTACCGGTCCCGGCGTCGTCCCTCGGCCAGACGGTAGATCAGCAGCCCCAGCCCGGCATAGACAGCGGCATTGCACAGATTGAAAACGATTTTCGGGAACATCGTGAAGCCCTGGGCGAAGAACTTGACGATCACCCGTCCGCTCCACTCATAATAATGATAGGCAAGACTCTGCAGAAGCTGCGGCAGCGAATGCAGCCGTTCGCCAGTGTCGAAGGCATAGGCAAAGGTGTAATCGTCGGCCAGATAAGGCGTCAGACAGTTGAGCAGCAGCATCCAGAGGAATACCGCTCCCACCAGCAGGCAAAAGGCGCGTTTGCGCAGCGGCGTGTCGGTTTGAAGATGCATGGAAGTACCTCCGCGGAAGGATGTCCCGTGCCGGGATAACAAAAAATCCCCGCCCTGCGGGCGGGGAACAGCTGGTGTCCTCGAGGTGATTTGAACACCCGGCCTACCGCTTAGGAGGCGGTCGCTCTATCCAGCTGAGCTACGAAGACAAAATCCCGGCACTCTCTCATTATACAGGCACATGCCCGTAAAATCAAGTGCCGGGTTCGGCGGTGCCGCCGGAATCCTTATTCCAGAGCGGCTTTGGCGGCAGCGATCTTGGCGTTGGCCTGGGCCAGGAGTTCCGCACAGTTGTCCGATGAGGAAACCTGTTCCAGCCGGTTGCGGTCATCCAGGATGGCCGTCCAGTACTGGCCGCCGTTGTAGTCCAGAATCACCCATTCGTAGCCGTTGTACGGGGTGCGGTTGCGCTCCACGACCTTGTAGGTGCCCTGGGGCAGATACCCCACCACATCGTTGAAGTTGGCCGAGTAGAAGTACTCGTTGTTGGTGCCGAACACGGTCAGCTGATAGCCCGAAACGGACTGCATGTCGGGACCGGAAGAGCCGTAACCGTTGAAGTTGCCGGACTTGATGGCCGGCAGGAAATCCCGGTAACTGTAATTCAGATCCACCGAACCGCTGATGCCGCTGACCGACCCTGTCGAGGAGTACTGCCACATCGTGTAGTTGCCGGTGTAGCCCAGCGTCGAGCGGTAGTCAGCCACCCACAGCGGGTAGTTCTCGAGTGCCGAGGCGTCCAGATAGTTCTTGATGAAGTTGGTGTAGCTGTACCAGCCGGCATACCATTTGCGCTGGTACAGAATGTCCATCGCATATTTCACCAGGCTGGTCAGCGTCGTCTTGCCGAGGCTGGTCAGACTGGAATCCTCCACGTCCACAAAGACGGGATATTCCAGCTGCAGACCTTCCAGCGCGGCCATGAAGGTGTTCAGCTCCTTGGCAACGGCGCTCTGTGTGCGTGCGTAACTGTAATAGTAGGCGCCCACCCGCAGGCCGGCGGCATGGGCACCGTTGACGTTCTGCAAAAAGTACGGATCGATATAAAGGCCGCTGCTGTTGCTCGAACCGACGCGGATAATGGCAAACTGTTTGCCGGACGCGGCAACGGACTTCCAGTTGATGTTGCCCTGATACCGGGATACGTCAATCCCGTTCTGGAACAAAGCCATAGATATTCCCCCTTCCCGTTGCGACATCCTATGCGCGCGGCGGGGGAGAGGTTCAGTCAGATCACAAGGCCGCCGTTGACGCCCAGCACCTGTCCGGTGATGAACCCGGCGTTGCGCCCGGCCAGGAACAGCAGGCTGTCCGCAACCTCTTCGGGGGTGCCCAGCCGTTCCACCGGAGTCTCTTCGGCCAGGGCCGCCTTGTCCTGCGCCGAGAAAGCCGCCATCATGTCGGTCTCAATGACGCCCGGAGCCACACAGTTCACCGTGATGCCGGAGGGTCCTTCCTCCTTGGCCAAAGCGCGGCAAAGGCCGATCACGCCGGCTTTGGCGGCCGAGTAAGCGGTCTCGCAGCTGCCGCCCGTCTGGCCCCACATGCTGCTCACCAGCAGGATGCGGCCGTATTTGCGGTGGATCATTCCGGGCAGGACGGCACGGCAGGCATAAAAAACGCCGTCCAGATCGACGGCCATCATGCGGTGCCAATCCTCGTCGGTCAGGTCGGTGAACAGCGCCTGCCCCGCGATCCCGGCATTGCAGATCAGCACTTCCAGCGTCCCGAAGGCCTGCAATGCCTGTTCCACGGCGGCATTGACCTGCCGGGAATCGCTCACGTCGGCCTGCAGGGCCAGCACCGCTGCGTCCGGGTTCAGTTCCTGGGCACGGCGGACCACCTCCGCGGCGGCGTCGGCATGAGAGTTCCAGATAAATGCCACATCGTAGCCGGCACGCGCAAAAGCCAGGACCGCCGCGGCACCGATGCCGCGGCTGCCGCCGGTGATGAAAACATGATCACGATTCATGGGTTTCTCCTTGTTGCATTGCTTTTTTCCGGAGTCGCTTGGCGCGCAGCATCGCAAAAAAATCCTGGAGCAGCGCCCGGGACTCCTCTTCCAGCAGGCCGTGCTCCACCACCGGATGATGGTTGAACGGCAGGGCAAACAGATCGGTTAAGGACCCGCAGCACCCGGCCTTGGGGTCCGCAGCGCCGTAGACGACCCGCCGCAGCCGGCTGTTGATGATCGCACCGCTGCACATCGGGCAGGGTTCCAGCGTGACAAAAAGCTCACACTGCCACAGCCGCCATCCGCCCAGGGCGCGGCAGGCGGCGTCGATGGCCAGCAGTTCGGCATGATAGGTGGCGTTCTTTTCGGTTTCCCGCAGGTTGTGCGCCCTGGCAACAATCTCGCCGTCGCGGGCAATGACGGCCCCCACCGGGACTTCCCCCAGGGAGGCGGCGATCCGCGCTTCTTCCAGCGCGGCCTGCATCAGTTCGGTATCGGTCATGGCGGTCACCCCAGCTGTCTGGCGTAGACGGCCAGCACAATCAGGAACACAACCGCCACCGAATAGACCGGGCTTGTAAAGACCGCCAGCGGTCCCACGCCGGGCCGCAGCCCTGCCGAAAACCGGAATCCCCGGCGCTCGGCAAACCAGACCAGCCAGAGCGCCAGCAGCGGAAAGCCGATCAGGAGCAGCAGCTCATAGGCCAGCGAGATGTTGGAGGGAGCAAACAGCCGCAGATACAGACTCAGGAAGGCCAGACAGTTGTTGACGAAATGCAGCAGCATGCCCGGCAGGATGCTGCCCGAGCGCTCGGCCAGCCATCCGAGGAACAAAGCGCAGACAAAGGCCGTGATCCCCTGGGCCAGGTCCTGATGGAGCAGGGCAAACAGCAGCGCCGGGGCAAACATGGCGGCGGCGCTGCCGGAGGGACGCATCAGCCCCTGCAGGGCCCCGCGGAAAAACAGCTCCTCCACAATGGCGGGCATGACGCAGAGACTCAGAAAATAGGCGAACAGTTCGCTGCCCGCCGCGGGCAGGACCGTCATTTCTTTGGTGACGCCGATCAGCCGGGCCAGCAGCCCGCCGAACAGGTTGCCGGCGTTGGCGATGCCCAGAAAGACCGAAAGGCAGAACAACGGACTCCACGGAGCCGGCAGAATCACCCGCAGATCCTCCGGCACCAGCCGGGTCGTGCGCAGCAGCCAGAACAGCGGCAGCACAATGGCGCCGATGCCCACCAGCATTTCCAGAAAAATCGCGGCCGTGCCGCTGAATCCCACCGGATCGGCGAGACTGGCCCCTTCCACCCGCAGGTTCATCAGAAAGGAAACCCCCACCGCCAGCAGATTTTTCAAAAACAGATAAATGAACGCCGCCAGCGCGCACCAGGAGGCAGCTCCCTTGACGCCGCGGGTTCTTGCAATTCGTTGTTTCAATGCCAGATCCTCTTCTTTTCGGATGTTTAGACTTCCCGGCGGGAACAAAACCCGCCAAACCTAGTTTACCACACCCGGTTTCGGACTACAACTCCCGCCCGGAACAAAAAATGCCCGCCGGTTGTGCGGACCGGCGGGCAAAGAGGGGATAGAGAAGGAATACAGAGAAGAAGTTGGAAAAAGCTCATCAAGGTTGTGCGGACCTTGACTTTCTTCGACTATGATAGTACATTATTCGTGATTCGTAAAACTCAATTTTTTCATACCAAGCATGAAACAAATTCAACTATGATTTTGATGTGTCCCGCATTCGGCGGGGGAGGAAACAAACCATGACGCTGCTGGCCTGCCAGATCTTTTCAACCATTGCCCGCGAGGGCAGTTTTGCCCGTGCCGCGGAACAGCTGCACCTGACGCCGTCTGCCATCAGCCACGCGGTGGCCACGATGGAGGAAGAGTGCGGCTTTCCGCTGTTCACCCGCACCAAAAGCGGGGTTACCATGACGGCCGCGGCCGAAAGTCTCGTGCCGGCCATCCAGCGGATGCTGGCTTCCAACGAATCGCTGGACCAGTCCATCGCCCAGATCAACGGGATGCACAAGGGGGTGCTGCGCGTCGGGGTGTTCAACAGTGCCTGCACGGTCTGGATGCCTCACATCATCCCCGAGTATGTTGCGAAGTTTCCCGGCATTGATGTCCAGGTGTACCAGGGCAGTTATGCCGATATCGCCTCCTGGCTGCGCACCGGAACGGTGGAACTCGGATTCCTGTCCAATTCCTGTGCCCGTGACCTGGATTTTGAACCGCTTTACCATGACCCGCTGGTCTGTATTGCGCCCCACGGTTTTTCAACCCGCCGTCCCGGCATGGTGGAAGCGTCCGAACTGCGCGGACAGCCCTTTGTGAGCCAGCGGGCCGATACCGACGCCGACATCCAGAGCTATCTCAAGCGGGCCGAACTGCGGATCGATTCGCACTGCTATGTGATTGACGACGAATCCATGGTGGCAATGGTGGCCTGCGGCCGCGGCGTGGCCATCATGCCGGAACTTCTGCTCCGGGACGGTGTGGAGCGCGGGGTGGATGTCCTGCGCCTCGAACCGGCGGCCGAGCGCAGCATCGGTCTGGCCTGTCTCGACAAAAACAGCCTTTCCCCGGCGGCCAGGGAGTTCTTCCGCTGCGTGCGCACGTTTGCCGGCAGCCAGGGGGCTGCCTGATCGGCCGGAGCGTGGCTGACCGGTGATTTACAAATGCCGCTCGGAATGGTATAATATTCTTTACCTACCGGCAGGATGTGCCGGCAGCAAAGCCTATCTGCTTTGGGAGGAACACGATGCCCGGAGATCTGCACACACACTCCACCTTTTCGGACGGCTCCACGCCGGCCGAAAAGCTTCCGTGGCTTGCCGGCTGTGCCGGCATGACCGATCTGGCCATCAGCGACCACGACTCCATCCGGAGCGTCCGGTTCGCCTATCAGAACCCCCGGTGCAACGGGGTCCGTCTGATTCCGGCAACCGAACTGACCGCCTACGATTACGCCCGTTCGCACCGGGTCCATATTCTCTGCTTCTGGCCGGATGACTGCTCCGCCCTGGAACAGTATGCCGACGAGATGGCCCGGCGCCGCCGGGAAGCCGTTCTGCAATCCTGCCGGGAACTGGAGGAACTCTGCCCCCAGTTCCGGACCGAGGAAGCGCTGGAATACGCCAAGGACTGCGGTACGCTGTACAAGGCGCATGTCATGCGGGTGCTGTGGCAGTATGGCCTGTCGGACGGGATGTACAACCAGGTCTATCGGTCGCTGTTCGGACTGCGCCCGGTGCGGGGCAAAATCCTGCACACACCGCGCTACGAGACGGTGAACACGATTCTGGACCTGATCAGGACCTGCCGCGGTGTGGCCGTGCTGGCCCACCCGAGTGTCTATCACAGCATGGAGCTGGCCCGGGAGCTGATTGCGGCGGGCCGCCTCGACGGCGTCGAGATCCACCATCCCCGCAACACCGCGGAGGATCAGGAGGAACTGACCCGCCTGGCACAGCAATACAACCTGATCGTGACGGGCGGCACGGACTACCATGGCATGAATACCAACACCCCGCGCCCGGTGGGGGCGCTGCACACGGACGACGACCAGATTGCCCGCATTGAGGCACTGGCGAAGTCCCGCAAATGAACGCATCCAGGAAAATCAGTAATAATAAAGGAGAAATCAATATGACTTACGAACGCCGTAACCGCGGCACCTGCTCGGTGCTGACCAAAGTGGAACTCAACAGTGACCATACGATCGAATCTGTCTCTGTCCTCGGAGGCTGCAACGGCAACCTCAAGGGCATCTGCCAGCTGCTCAAAGGCATGAAGGCCGAGGACGCCATCGCCCGGATGGAGGGCACCACCTGCGGTTCCAAGCCCACCAGCTGCCCCGATCAGATTGCCCAGACGCTCAAGGAAGCCCTGGCCGCGATGTAATGGCACGGTATCCCGGATACCATGGACAGGAGTTACGATATGGACTGTTTTGATTATCCTCTTGACACGGCCACTCTTCTGCGCAAAAAGCGGAAGATCCGCAAGGAATTGCTGGCCCAGAACCCCCATCCGCTCGAAAAGCGGGTGGCCATCCTGGGCGGTTCCACCACAAACGAGGTGGCAGACCAGCTCGGCCTGTTCCTGCTGCAATACGGCATCCGGGCGGAGTTCTATCAGTCGGAGTACGGCCAGTACTGGCAGGACGCGATGTTCGGAACGCCGGAACTGGACGCCTTTGCGCCGGATGTCATCTATATCCATACCAACTGGCGCAATGTGACGGCCTTCCCGACCACCGCCACCCCGACGGACGAGATCGACGCCATGCTCCAGGCCGAGTATGACCGTTTTGCACAGATGTGGAAGGCGCTGGAGGACAAATTCCATTGCCCCATCATCCAGAACAACTTTGACCGGCCCAATTACCGTCTGATGGGCAACCGGGATATCTGGGACCCGCATGGGCGTTCCAACTTCCTGAGCCGCCTGAATCAGAAGTTCTATGCCTACGCCGCCGCGCATGAGGATTTCTATATCAATGATCTGGAGTACCTCTCCTCGGATTACGGTGTGACCGCCTGGGGGGATGCCTTCTACTGGCATATGTATAAGTATGCCATGTGCCTGGATGCCATCCCGTCGCTGGCCTCCAGTCTGGCGAACATCATCAAATCGCTGTACGGCCGCAACAAGAAGGCGCTGGTGCTGGATCTGGACAACACGCTCTGGGGCGGTGTTGTGGGGGATGACGGCGTGGACGGCATTGCCGTTGGTCCCGAAGTTCCCGAAGGGCAGGTCTATGCGGAGTTCCAGAGCTACTGCAAGGCATTGCAGTCCATCGGCGTGGTGCTGGCGGTGGATTCCAAGAATGACGAGGCCAACGCACTTGCCGGTCTGAACCATCCCGACGGGGTTCTGCGGCCCGATGACTTTGTCAGCATCAAGGCCAACTGGGACCCCAAGGACCAGAACCTCCGGGCGATTGCCGATGAGCTGAGCCTGGGCGCCGACAGCTTTGTCTTTGCGGACGACAACCCCGCCGAGCGGGCGATCGTGGCGGCCCAGATGCCCGGCGTGGCGGTCCCTGCCCTGGACGGAGCCGAGAACTATATCAAAATGCTGGACCACGGCGGCTATTTTGAGACCACCATCCTCTCGGGGGATGATTTGAAAAAGACCCAGCAGTACCATGCCCGGGCCCAGGCTGCCAGGGCACAGGCCGCTTTCTCCGACTACGGAGAATATCTGGACAGCCTCGAAATGCACGCGGTGGTCAAGCCGTTTGAACCGATCTATATCCAGCGCATTGCCCAGCTCACCAACAAGAGCAATCAGTTCAACCTGACCACGCTGCGCTGCACCGAGGATGATATCCGCGCCATGGCGGCGGATGAAGCCTGGATCACCCTGTACGGCAAACTGACCGATAAGTTTGCCGATAACGGTGTGGTGGCCGTCACGGCAGCCTGCCGGCAGGGAACAACGCTGGAAATCAAACTCTGGCTGATGAGCTGCCGCGTGCTCAAACGCGGCATGGAAGATGCCATGATGGACACCTTGGTGGCCAAAGCGGCCGCCCTCGGCGTCACCGAGATCATCGGCCGCTACCTGCCCACCGCCAAAAACGCGATGGTCCGGGAATTCTATGGCGAGATGGGCTTTGCCAAAGTCGCCGAGGAGGCGGACGGCAGCACGACCTGGAAACTGGAGGTGTCGGCTTACCGGCCCCGCCATCCGCACATGACCATCGAGCAGTAATAAGGAACGCCATGCCGAATCCCATTCCCGCACAACCGAACACCGGACGCGGCCCGCTGCAAAAGGCGGGCCTGTTTGTGTTGTTTGCCATCCTGACGGCGGCCATCTGCCTGCTGCTGAATTTCCTGCTGGTGGATGACCTTCATGCCTATTCCCGGGTGATGCTGCAGGAGTATTACGAACAGGCCGAAACGGTGGATACCATCTTTGTGGGGTCCTCCCACTGCTACCGCAGCTTTGACCCCGACGCGGTGGATGCCGTTCTGGGAACGCACAGCTTCAACCTGGGAACCAGTCAGCAGTTGCCCGACGGCTCCTACTGGCTGGTGCGGGAAGCCGCGGATCTCAGCCCGCTCAAGACGGTCTATCTCGAAACGTTCTACACCGGCTACAACCAGTCTGCCTCGAGCAATGTGCCGCTTGCGTGCTACCTGATCACCGACTATCTCCGCCCCTCGTCGCCGTACCGGTATCGCTATCTCTGGGAGATGGGCGGTCCCGCGGCGTTCGCGGACCTGATCTTCCCGGCCCGCCATGCCATTGCCGACCCCGGCGAATTGCCGGCACTCTGGCGCGGCAAACTCAGCGGCGGCTATGATGCCGGCAACTATGACTGGGTGACCTATCCCGGGGAGGAAGAATACCGCGGCCGCGGTTTCGTCTATACCTACGGGACCTGTCAGTGGGGATTCGGGACCGTCCTCAATGTGGATGCCGACCATCCGCTCTCACAGTTCGGTCAGAGCAACCTGCTGCGCATCGCGGACTTCTGCCGTTCCCGCGGTATCCGTCTTGTGCTGGTCACGGCACCGCTTCCCAGTGCGTACCTTCAGAATACCGAACAGTATCAGGCCTATGTCGACGCTTTGCGCGCCGTGGCCAGCGATTACGATACCGAATACTGGGACTTCTCTCTGTTCGCCGATACCGAGCTGATGCCGCTGGCCTATGAGGACTTCTCCGACATGCACCACCTGAACGGCCAGGGCGCCGAAAAATTTACCGCCGCGTTTGCCCAGGTGGCGGCGCGCAGCGCGGAAGGAGAGGATGTCTCCGGACTGTTCTATGATACGGTCGAGGAAAAACTGGCCCTGTCACCGGATTCGACGGTTCAGTGGGAGGCGCAATATCGGGCAGGGGAGGCGAACGGCTGATGCTTTCTGTAATTTCTCCGGCGTTTCTTCTGTTCGTCGCGGTGCTGCTTGCCGTGTGGTACCGTACTCCACCGGCACGCCGCTGGCAGACGCTGCTGGCAGCCAACCTGGTGTTCTGCCTGGCAATGGATGTCCGGGGCTGTGCGGCGGTGATTGCCGCATCACTGGTCGTCTGGATCGCAGCCCCCCGGACGGTCCGGGACGGCCGTTCCCGCTGCCTCTGGCTCTTTCTCGGCCTCGCAGCGGCCCTGGCACCGCTCATTCTTCTCAAGTACAGCGGCATGCTTGTGCCCGGACTGCGGGATCTCTACAAACCCTTCGGAATTGCCTATTACAGCCTGCAGCTGACCGGGTATCTGCTGGACGTGTCCGGCAAAAAGATTCCGCCGGAGCGCAGATTTGACCGCCTGCTGTGCTACGCCACCTTCTTTCTCTCGATGACGCAGGGTCCCTTCAACCGGTATGGGACACTGATGCCCCAGCTGGATGACACGCCGCACCGGCCCGGAACCCGGCGCCTTGTATTCGGCGCACAGCGCTGTGCCTGGGGCTATTTCAAAAAACTGGCCATTGCGGACCGCGCCGCGGTGGTGGTGGCGGCAGCCTTTGCCGACCCGACGGCCTTTGACCGGAGCCAGCTGATCTTTGCCACGGTCATGTACTCCTTCCAGCTCTATGCAGACTTCTCCGGCTACACCGATATCGTCCTCGGCATCGGTGAGATGATGGGGCTGGCCCTGCCGGAAAACTTCCGTCAGCCCTTCCTGGCCGCCAGCGTTCATGAGCTGTGGGCGCGCTGGCATATCAGCCTTTCCCGCTGGTTCCGCGATTACGTCTATATCCCGTTGGGAGGAAACCGCCGCGGTACCGCGCGGCGCGATGCCAACCTGATGGGCACCTTCCTGGTCAGCGGCCTCTGGCACGGGGCAGGGTGGACCTTCCTGGTCTGGGGCGGACTTCACGGCCTTGCACAGGTGATCGAAAACCATCTGCCTGCACCGCTGCGCCGCCGTGACCGGTATCCCGTCCGGCTGCTCGGCATTGCGGCTACATTTGCAACCTTCGTCGTAACCTTTACGATCTTCCGGGCGGACAGCCTCTCGTCGGCGGTGGCCTATTTCAGTGCCATTGTGCACAATCCCGGCCATCAGGTTTTCTCGCAGTACTGGCTGCTGGGCCTGACCAGCCGGTTGGATCTGCTGGAACTGCTGCTGGGAATTGCCATCCTGATTGCGGTGGATCTGCTGCATGAGGCAGGGCTTCACCTGCGTGAACTGGTGGCCCGTGCACCACTTCCGGTGCGCTGGACGGTCTATGAGGCGGCGATTTTTGCGTTTCTGCTGATGGCACGGTTCCTCGCGGGCGGGGGATTCCTCTATGCCCGGTTCTGAGGAACCCGACAGCTTTTTTTCAAAAAAATCAAAAAAAGCCTTGCATTCCCGCCGGGAATGTGATACAATAACTTTCGCAATGTCAAAGGTCAGCCCTTTGTACAAGGCGATTTGCGGAAGTGCTGGAATCGGCAGACAGGCACGTTTGAGGTGCGTGTGTCCATGACGTGTGGGTTCAAGTCCCATCTTCCGCACCAAAGAAAAAGAATCCGAACTTGTTTCTGTAAAGAAGTAAGTTCGGATTTTTTTGTGCTATTTTGTACTATCATGATTGCTCGGAAAGGTTGCTTAATTCTTGTGTCTGCAGTGTTATAAAGGACAGAATCCTATTCAGGTTCCAGTCTTTTTACCCTTCAAAGAAAGGATGCAGCCGGATGAAATATTGTACGAACTGTGGAAGTCCTCTGAAGGATGGCGATTCTGTCTGCCCGGGGTGTGGAGTACAACTTCAATCCGTCACACATCGTGAACGGAAAAAACGTCCTTTGCTTATAACAATTTTGTTATGGCTTTTCTTCTGGCCCATTCTGTTTCCGCTCTGGATCGTGAAGCAGGTTTTTGTGAAAAGACCAAAAAATCTGTATGTGTTGGCCGGGATTATTGTATTGGCGGCTGGCATATCAAAATTTCGCCAGACAGATCTTCCCCATTCTTCGGAATCGCCAACCGAAGCGGAATCCGGAGCCAGATCCGATGAACTGGAATTTTCGGGGATGACGGATGCGAAGCTGCAGGAAGAGTTCCTTGCTGCTTGCAGTCAAATCGGAATGGACCCAAAGGAAATCAAGGATTTCCAGCAAGTAGATGATTGGTCGGGCGGTCCGAGATTCTCGTTTGTGTACCAAGGAATGTCTTTCCGTCTTTACTGCAACGCGGATTCAACAGTCAGTTCTATCCGACTGGGAACGGACACGGATCTCTACAAACAAGGCTATGAACCGTATCAGGTTACAGACTACTTGGTTGATCCTTCCGTAGAGGTTCAACTGGAAGAACTGGCACAAGAGACCGTCACAGAACATTTGAAAGAACCGGATGAGGCCTCTTTTTCCTGGCTGGATTGGAGCTGCAGAAGGGACCACGATTTGTACTCGGTATCCGGTTCCGTATCGGCCGAAAATGGATTCGGAGCAAAAGAGCAGCTGCCGTTTGCGTGTACTTACCACATGGAGAATGAGACGTTCCGCCTTGTTGATTTGTTGATTGACGGAACGGTGATTCTGGATGATTGGGCTTCGGTTTCGATTCCGGAACGTGGTCAGGTTCAGACAAAGACGACTGCAGACTCCACGGAGGGAAAAACCATTTCCCTGGTTGACGGAATCCCGGGGAACTATGGTGAAGAGGTGGAAGTGGATGGCTCCCATGTAATTCTGTACCATGTTCCGGAAGGGCAATATACGGTGACAAATGACGGCGGATGGTGCAAAGTCTATGTTGCGAAAGATGATTATTCCAAAAACTCTGACGGATTTATGGAAAATGAGATTGTGAATACAGTTGAATTCTCGAAATATGGTGAGACAGCCTCTCTTTCGGTTGCCAGCGGGGAACATATCGAACTTACCATTCATGCCCGGGTGAAACTGACGCCTGCCTCCTAACGGATTTTCTCACCACCCCCCAAAATCTTCTTGACAAATCCCGGACGTTGTTCTATACTGAACACATCAAGAAATTTTGATTTGAGGTGACGACGTGGGGAACTATCAGCAGGATGCCAGGGTATTCAAAGCGCTGTGTGATCCCAAACGTCTGGCGATCCTTGAGCAGCTGCGCAGCGGCGAGAAATGCGCCTGTGTTTTGCTGGAACCGTTGGACCTGACGCAGTCCGGACTTTCCTATCACATGAAGATCCTCTGCGATTCCGGTCTGGTGGAGAGCCGGCAGGAAGGCAAATGGACCCATTACCACCTGAGTGAGGCCGGGCGGGAGAGGGCAGTCCGCCTTCTGCGGGAACTCACCACACCCGATGGTCATTCGACCGGGGAATGCGGCTGCTGCAGACACTGAACGCCATCTGGAAAGGATGGCGTTTTCGTTAGGCAATCAGATCAAAATTTTTTGATATATCTTTCGATGGTGGAAAAGTGAGGGTTTTGTATGGCTATCGGACAATGGATCGAGGACCAGCTTCTGGGAATGCAGTGGCTCAGCGACGGCATCGGGCTGCTGCTCTCCCGTGTGGGTCTTGATCTGGACAGCCGCCTGGGCGGCAGTCTGCATTTTTTCCTGTATGATGTTGTCAAAATCACGGTATTGCTCTGCGTCCTGATTTTTGCCGTGTCTTATCTGCAGAGTTATTTCCCGCCGGAACGAAGCCGTCAGATTCTCGGCCGGTTCCATGGGATCCGTGCCAACCTGATTGCCGCGCTACTCGGCACGGTGACGCCGTTCTGTTCCTGCTCGTCCATTCCGCTCTTCATCGGGTTTACCAGCGCGGGATTGTCGCTCGGCGTGACGTTTTCCTTTCTGATCTCATCCCCGATGGTGGACCTCGGCAGCCTGGTTCTGCTGATGAGCATTTTCGGCGCCAGAATCGCCGTGCTCTATGTGGTGGTGGGACTTGTCATCGCAGTGGTTGGCGGAACCATCCTCGAGAAGATGCATCTCGAGGACCAGCTGGAGGATTTCCTGTTTTCGGGAAATGCTGCCCGGGGTCAGGCTGCTTCGATGACGCTGTCCCAGCGTCTTGTCTATGCGCGGGAACAGATGACCGGGACCTTCCGCAAAGTGTTCCCGTATATTCTGGTCGGTGTTGGCATCGGGGCCATCATCCACAACTGGCTGCCGGAAAGCTGGATTCAGACCGTTCTGGGAAGCCGCAATCCGTTCGGCGTGCTGCTCGCCACGCTGGTAGGCATCCCGATGTACGCCGACATCTTCGGCACAATTCCCGTGGCGGAAGCCCTGCTGGCCAAGGGCGCCCAGCTGGGTACCATTCTCTCGTTCATGATGGCCGTCACCACCTTGTCTCTGCCGTCTCTCATCATGCTGCGCAAGGCAGTCAAACCCAAACTGCTGGCGTTGTTTGTGACGGTCTGCACGGCAGGCATTGTGGTGGTCGGGTATCTGTTTAATTTCTTTCAGCAATTTCTGATCTGACAGACAGGAGGATATGACAATGTTTATGTTTGGTAAAAAGAAAGAAGAAACCGCTTCCTGCTGCGCATGCAGCTGCGGGGCAAAGAATTCTGCGCCCGATGCATCCGTCAAGGTGCTGGGCTCCGGCTGTGCCAAGTGCAATGCCCTGGAGGAGGCGGCCCGCGCAGCCCTGACCGAACTGGGCATGGACACGACGATTGACCATGTGACGGATTTTGCCCAGATCGCCTCCTATGGCGTCATGGCGACGCCGGCTCTGGTGGTTGATGGCAAGGTTGTCAGCAGCGGACGTGTCCTCAAAAAGGAAGAGGCGGTGCAGCTGATCCGGGAGGCACGGGCCAAGTGATGAGCGAAAAACCGAAGGTTGCTTTTCTCTGCGTCCACAATTCCTGCCGCAGCCAGATCGCGGAAGCGCTGGGAAAGCTGCTGGCGGCGGATACCTTTGAGAGCTATTCCGCCGGGACCCAGACCAAGCCGCAGATCAACCCTGATGCCGTCCGGATGATGAAGGAACTGTATGGGGTGGATCTCGAAGCAACCCAGCACAGCAAACTGCTGTCCGAGCTGCCGCCGGTCGATATTGTCATTACGATGGGGTGCGGTGTGAGCTGCCCGAACCTGCCCTGCCGATACCGGGAGGACTGGGGCCTGGAGGACCCGACGGGACAGGGAGAACAAGCGTTCCATGAAACGATCCGCCAGATCCATCAAAAAGTCCTTTCGCTCAGACAGCGGATTCGTGACCGAGAACTTGGATAAGACCGAAGGCCCGGAAGGGGAAAACACTCCTTCCGGGCCTTTTTTTGTCTTTTCCGAACGAAAAAATCGAGGAAAAATCAGAGAATGACGATCCACCGAGAAAGTTTTTTTGAAAAAAAGCTTGCATTTTGTTTTCCGGTCTGCTATAATAAACAAGCACTCGAGAGAGGGCAGCGCCAAAGACGCCAAAACAGAATATGGGAGCTTTCCCGAGTGGCCAATGGGGACAGACTGTAAATCTGCTGCTTAATGCTTCGGTGGTTCGAATCCACCAGCTCCCACCAACAAAAACCTCGCAGAACTGATGTTTTGCGAGGTTTTTGCTTTTGAATCTCACGTTCAAAGGGCAAGGCTCCCGGGAATCCGGTCCGCACCATTGGCGATACGCATCACAGGGCAACCTTTACAAATCCCGTCCGGTATGGTACGATGCAAGTGAGATCAAATCGTAAGAAAAGGCAACCGGAAGCTTCAGCCGGATTGTCCCTTTGACAGGGGGGACTCTTATGAAACAGGGAAAAAAGAAGATGCCGATGCGAATGAAGGTAAAAATCATCTACGCATCCTTTCTCGCCATGCTGGTGCTGTGCGGCATCGGCATATGGGTCTTTACCAGAAATCCGGCGTTGGGCGTCTTGATCGTGGTATGCGATGCGATCGGCGAGTTTTTCTGGGTCCGCTATGTTCTCAAAAACTGGAGATGCCCTCATTGCGGTCATGATATGCCGGGGGTGCAGTACTGTAAGTATTGCGGGCAAAATCTGGATGATGAAACCGAAGAATAATGACATACAAGCCAGCGCTTCCGTGGTGCTGGCTTGTACTTTTGTCTGCCCGCCGATTGAGGTGTGTCGCGGGAGCAGCGCGCAGTCCCATTTGGCTCCTTCGGGAATAGAATGAAACAGGGGGCAGGGGATGGTGCCCTGTTCCGAAGCCTTACGGGTGGATCACGCCGAACGGCTCATTTCCATTCGACGATCAGGGAAGGAGCGCTGAACAAGATGAGCAAGAAATTTCTGACAACCCTTCTTGCAGGTCTGCTTTGCGGCAGCCTGGCGGCGACCGGCGGCCAGCAGGACGGCGGCATGGCGACGGAGGAGCAAACCGTGGACGGAGAGCGCAATTACCGCCGTCAGGATCTGTACGACGTACTGGACGGTATTGTCAATTATGAGGCGGACACCGCCGGCGGGAGCCTCAAAAACGTGATTGCAGCCGCCGAGCTGGTGGAGTTCCTCTCCAAGGAGGAGACCTCCGCCGACAAAAAGATGGTCATTGCCGACATCAATGCCTGGTATGAGGGTCTGACGGCGGACGAGCGCCGCCGCCTGGCCGAAAACTGGCCCAAGATGCTGGAGGAGGCCAAAGCCATCTCCGACGATCCGGAATCCCAGCAGGACATTCTCGATGATGCCGGGGTGACGACGGATTTCCAGGACATGGATCTGAGCGCCTCCCAGGAGATTCTGGACAACGAGAATCTTCTGCGCTGAGCTGCCGGAACGAAAAAAGAATACTGATTTGCCCCTCCTGCCGCATATCTTTACAGGAACACATTGTGAAACCTGACAGAGCGGGGGAGGGGCATTCCTTATGCGGCGTGACAATCGAAACAACCGCGATCATCGGCTGCTGATCGTCTGGCTGGCGGTGTCGGTGATTCTATCGGTGCTGACGGTGTGGGCAAGAACCGAGGAGAGACGTCGGGAAAATCTGTGGGAGACCTCCATCCCCGACGCAGGCTTTGCCGTTCCCACCCTCGGCATGAGCAGCCCGGAGGGAAGCGAGGGGGATTCCGGTGCGGTGGAAAAGATCTGCTGCCTGACCTTTGACGACGGGCCGTCCCGGAACACCCAGGACATTCTGCAGATTCTGCGGGACAAGAAGGTGCATGCCACCTTCTTTGTGACGGCTCAGCCTGCCAACGAACCGTATCTGCCGCTGCTGGCCGACATCGAGGCACAGGGCCACCAGATTGCGATGCACAGTGCCTCCCACAACTATTCCAAGATCTACCGGAGTACCACGGACTTCTGGCTGGATATCAAGGAGTTGCGCCAGCAGATCAGCCCCTATGTGTCGGTGGAGAAGATTCACTGGCTGCGGTTCCCGGGCGGAAGCACCAACACGATCAGCCACCGGTACGGCGGGCGCAGCATCATGCAGGAGCTCAAACAGGATGCCGAGGAAAAGGACTATCGCTGGATTGACTGGAATGTCTGCGGTGAGGACGCAACGGCCGGCCATCCGAACGCGGCCAGAATCCTGAAGAACATTCAGGAAGATGCCAAAGACCAGCCGCTCTGTGTGGTTCTCCTGCATGATACCAAAGCGACCGGCCAGACCGTCAAGGCGCTGCCGGACATCATCGACTGGTTTGCGGCGCAGGGATACCGGTTCTGCACCGTGGAGGAAATGGCCGAGTAAATCGGTTGCGTTGGCACAGAGGATGATGTATAATCGAAGCAGAAGGCCGTCCTGCGGGCAGTTCTGCGCGGACGGCTGCACCGGGAGGCACGCCAGTTGCGGAACACACAATCTCATAAAATCGCACTCTGCGGAGTGCTGGGGGCCTTGTCGGTTGCGCTGCTCCTCATGGGAAACCTGCTTCAGATCGGGACCTATGCGGCACCGATGCTGGCCGCTTTCCTGCTGATTCCCATTTTGGAAGAATACGGACGCCGCTATGCGTTCATGCTGTATCTGACGGTTTCCATTTTGTCGGTGCTGCTGGTCCCGGACCTGGAACTGTCGCTGTTTTATCTGTTTGTTGTGGGATACTACCCGATCCTGCGCACGGCCCTTGAACGGATTCGCCTGCGCCCTGTGCGCTGGATCGCCAAATTTGCCTGGTTCAACGCTGCCGTGGTCATCATGTACCTGCTGCTGATTTTCGTGTTGGCCCCACCGGAACTGGCGGCGGAATTTGCGGCGGACGGTGCCCCGATGCTGGTCCTGCTGCTGGCCATGGGCAATCTTTCCTTCTGGTTCTGTGACCGGGCGCTGGTCTCCATGACGGTACTGTACCGCCGGCGTCTGCGGTCGAAATTAAAAAAGATGTTCTAAGGAGAAAAACGAGTATGTGGTTTGATCAAGCGGTAATTTATCAGATTTATCCCTTGGGCCTTTGCGGTGCCGAACCGCAGAACGACGGGACCGACCGCACCGGCGAGCACCGGATTCTGCGGGTTCTGGACTGGGTGGAACATATCAAGAAGCTGGGTGCGGACTGCGTGTTGTTCAACCCGTTGTTCGAAAGCGATGCCCACGGATATGATACCCGCGATTACAATACGGTGGACCGGCGTCTCGGCACGGCGGAGGATTTCCGCAAGGTCTGCGACGCGCTGCATGAGGCGGGCATCCGCGTCATGCTGGACGGAGTGTTCAATCATGTCGGACGCGGATTCTGGGCGTTCCGGGATGTACAGCAGAACAAGTGGGACAGTCCGTACAAGGATTGGTTCCATATCAGCTTTGACGGCGACACCGGCTACCATGACGGTTTCTGGTACGAAGCCTGGGAAGGCTGCTATGAGCTTGTCAAACTCAACCTCAAGAACCCTGCCGTTCGGCAGCACCTGTTTGACGCGGTGCGCGGCTGGGTGCGGGATTACGGGATCGACGGTCTGCGTCTCGACGTGGCCTACTGCCTGGACCTGGATTTCCTCGCCGAACTGCGGGCGCTGGCCAACGAGATCAAGCCGGAATTCGTGCTCATGGGCGAGACGCTGCACGGGGACTACAACCGCTGGATGAATGACCGCGCCTGCCATTCGGTCACCAACTACGAATGCTACAAGGGCCTGTACTCCAGCTTCAACTCGGCCAACATGCACGAAATTGCGTACAGCCTGAACCGCCAGTTCGGCTCGGAACCCTGGTGCCTGTATACCGGCCGGCATCTGATGAATTTCCTGGACAATCACGATGTCAGCCGGATTGCCACGATCCTGACCGACCCGAAGACCATCGTCCCGGCCTACGGCCTGCTGTTCGGCATGCCCGGTACCCCGGCGGTCTATTACGGCAGCGAGTGGGGCATCGAGGGCGACAAGAAGAACGGCGACCCCTCGCTGCGCCCGGCCATCGAGAAGCCCGAAGAAAATCCGCTCACCGAATGGATTGCCAGCCTGGCAAAAGCGCACCGCGGCAGCGAGGCACTGTGCTTCGGCAGCTACCGCAATGTGATGGTGCAGCCCAAACAGCTGATCTTTGAGCGCAAGACCGACTCCGAGCGGGTGCTGGTGGCGATCAACGCGGATTCCTCGACCTACCATGCCGACTTTGACGCCGGCTGCGGCCTGGCCGAGGACCTGATCACCGGTCAGCCCCATGATTTCGGCGGGGGCAGCGACCTGCCGCCCTACTCCTGCGCATTCTGGAAGTGCGAGCGATAATCTGATACCGATTGCGGACCGGTTCCGCCGCCCGGAAGGGGCAGGGGAACCGGTCCGTTTTTTTCGATGTTCCGGCATTAAGAAACTGATAATATTTTATCAAACGGCCGGAAAATATTCTATTTTTGCTTGTCCTTTGGGTGTGAAAACTGTATAATAAAGACAAAACTACTATGGAAAGGAGCGTGAACGGATTGGCAGAGGATTTTGTAATCGAGATGCTCAACATTACCAAGGAATTTCCGGGCATCAAGGCAAATGACAATATCACGCTGCAGCTTCGCAAAGGTGAGGTACACGCCCTGCTGGGAGAAAACGGTGCCGGCAAATCGACGCTGATGAGCGTTCTGTTCGGTCTGTATCAGCCGGAAAAAGGCACGATCAAGAAAAACGGCAAAGAAGTCAAAATCCACGATCCCAACGACGCAAACGATCTGGGCATCGGCATGGTCCATCAGCATTTCAAACTCGTGGAATGCTTTACGGTTCTGGACAACATCATGCTGGGCGTGGAACCCTGCAAGGGAGGATTCCTGCAGAAGGAAGTGGCCCGCAAAAAGGTCATGGAGCTCTCCGAGAAGTACGGCCTTCGGGTGGACCCGGATGCGCTGGTCAGCGATATCTCGGTAGGAATGCAGCAGCGCGTGGAAATCCTCAAGATGCTCTACCGGGACAACGAGATCCTGATCTTTGACGAGCCCACCGCCGTTCTGACCCCGCAGGAGATCGACGAACTCATGGAGATCATGCGCGGCTTCAAGGCGGAAGGCAAGAGCATTCTCTTCATCACGCACA
Organism: Gemmiger sp.; assembly: GCF_036306485.1. Lineage (GTDB taxonomy): Bacteria > Bacillota > Clostridia > Oscillospirales > Ruminococcaceae > Gemmiger. Next base: position 48,028 of record NZ_JAXJZK010000031.1, read on the forward strand.
AACTCAACGAGATCATGGCGGTGGCGGACCGCTGCACGGTCCTGCGCAAGGGCAAATGCATCGGCACCGTGGATATTGCCTCCACCACCAAGGAAGAGCTTTCCCGCATGATGGTCGGCCGCGATGTCCAGTTTGAGGTGGAGAAGGCCCCGGCCAAGATCGGCGAAACCATCCTGAGCGTTGAGCACCTGACGCTGCCCAGCCGGGTGCACAAGAAGGACGCCGTCAAGGACATCAGCTTTGAGGTCCATGCCGGAGAGATTGTCTGCCTTGCAGGCATTGAGGGCAACGGCCAGACGGAATTCGTCTATGGTCTGACCGGCCTGGAAAAACCGTCGGCCGGCAAGCTGACGCTGTGCGGCAAGGACATCACCCACGCCACCATCCGCCAGCGCTCCAAGGACGGAATGAGCCATATCCCGGAGGACCGCCACAAATTCGGCCTGGTTCTGGACTATACGCTGGAAAAGAATCTGGTTCTGCAGCGGTACTGGGAACCGCAGTTCCAGCGCGGCGGCTTCATCCGTGCCGATGAGGTCCGCAAGTATTCCGACCGTCTGATCCAGCAGTACGATGTGCGCTGCGGCCAGGGAAGCCTGACCATCGCGCGCAGCATGTCGGGCGGCAACCAGCAGAAGGCCATCATCGCCCGTGAGATCGACAAGGACCCCAAGCTCCTGGTGGCGGTGCAGCCGACCCGCGGCCTGGACGTGGGTGCCATCGAGTATATCCACAAACAGATCGTCGCCCAGCGGGATGCGGGCAAGGCGGTCCTGCTTGTCAGCCTCGAACTCGATGAGGTCATGAACCTTTCGGACCGGATTCTCGTCATGTACGAAGGCAGGATTGTCGGCCAGTTCGACCCCAAAAAGACCACCGTGCAGGAACTTGGTCTCTATATGGCCGGTGCCAAACGACAGGAGGTGCAGTGACAGATGGCGAACAACAAAAAATCCCTGGGCCTTTCGCTGCGCCAGAAGAGCAGCAGCGTCCTGGCCGCACTGCTCTGCATTGTCATCGGTATGCTGATCGGCCTGGTGGTACTGTTCATCATCAATACCGAACATGCCTGGCAGGACGGCTTCCTGCGCATCATGCAGGGCGGCTTCTATGACTTTCCCTATGGTGTCGGCAAAACCCTGACCCAGGCAGCCCCGCTGATCATGACCGGACTTTCGGTGGCGTTTGCGTTCAAGACCGGCCTGTTCAATATCGGAGCGGCCGGCCAGTACACGCTGGGCGCGTTCGGCGCGCTGTACTGTGCACTGGTGCTGCAGCTGCCCTGGTGGGCCTGCCTGCTGGCCTCGGCCCTGTTCGGCGCCATCTGGGGCGCCATCCCCGGAATCTTCAAGGCCTATCTGAATATCAACGAGGTCATCACCTCCATCATGTTCAACTGGATCGGCCTGTATCTTGTCAATGAAATCATCTATGGCCGCGGTTCCGGCATCATGTACGATGCCCACAACACCCGTACCTGGAAACTGGCCAACAACGCCCCCCAGGCGCTGATTCCTTCGGGCGGCATGAGCGAACTGTTCCATACCAGCAACAACACCATCGCCATCTTCCTGGCCATCCTGATGGCCGTGCTGGTCTGGGTCATTCTGGAAAAGACCACCTTCGGCTATGAACTCAAGGCTGTGGGACTCAACAAGGATGCCGCCCGCTACGCCGGCATCAACGAAAAGAAAAACATCATTCTTTCCATGACGATCGCCGGTGCACTGGCCGGCTTCGGCGCGGGGCTCTTCTATCTGTCGGGCGGCGGCGAATGGAACCCGCTGAACTCCACCAGCCTGCCGGCCATGGGCTTCAACGGCATTGCGACGGCATTGCTGGCCAGCTCCCATCCGATCGGAACCATCTTCTCCTCGCTGTTCATCTCCCACATCACGGTGGGCGGCGCCTATCTGCCGACCCGCTATTTCCCGACCGAGATTGCGGATCTGATCTCGGGCATCATCATCTACCTGTGCGCGTTCTCGATGCTGTTCCGCGGCGTGATCCAGAAAAAACTGCTGCGCAAACACGATACCGCCGACGCCAACGCCGAGCCCGCCAAGGACAACGCCAGCAAGGAGGGCAAATGATATGTTACTGCTGATCAAATATACCCTGCTTTACGGCATTGTGCTGATGCTGGTCGCGCTGGGCGGTATGTTCAGTGAACATTCCGGCATCATCAACATTGCGCTGGAAGGCATCATGGTCATCGGCGGTCTTGCCGGTGTCCTGGTCACGGCCAGCCTCCCCAAGGAAATGGCACCCTGGCTCATTGTGGTGATCGCCATTGCGATGGCCGCCGTGGCCGGCATGGTGTATTCGCTGCTGCTGGCCTTCGCCTCCATCAACCTCAAGGCGGACCAGACCATAGGCGGTACAGCCCTGAATATGCTGGCCACCGCCATCGCGATGATCCTGGCCAAGAACTTCAACGGTTCCACCTCGGCCAAGATCAGCTACACCAACAAGGCGTTTCTGTTCCGGATCGGCGACCTGGAACTCAGCGTCTTCATCCCGCTGGGCATCGTCCTGCTCATCATCAGCTATGTCGTGATGTACAAGACCCGGTTCGGCCTGCGTCTGCGTGCCTGCGGTGAACATCCCCAGGCCGCGGACTCGGTGGGCATCAACGTTTATAAGATGCGCTACTCCGGCGTGCTGATCTCGGGCCTGCTGGGCGGCATCGGCGGCCTCGCCTACGTCATCCCCAGCGTCCAGACCTGGAACTTCGAGGTCGGCGTGGCCGGCACCGGCTTCCTGGCCCTGGCAGTCATGATCTTCGGCCAGTGGAAGCCCTTCAACATCTTCGGCGCGGCGATGTTCTTCGCCGTGTTCAAGAGCCTGGCCAATATTGCAGACTCGACAATCCTGGCCAACCTGGGCTGGTCCAGCAATATCTATAATATGATGCCTTTCATCGCCTCGATGGTCATCCTTGCCTTCACCAGCAAGAACTCGCAGGCGCCCAAGGCGGAGGGCATTCCCTACGATAAGGGAAGCCGCTGATACAGGGTTACACGCATAACCGGACAGGCCCGGCACCGAATCCTCGGGCCGGGCCTGTTTGTCTGATCGCCCGAAAGGAGGCGAACCAATCATGCGGATGTATGATATCATTGCAAAGAAACGGGACGGAGGCACCCTCACCCGGGAAGAACTGGCCTTTGCCGTCAACGGCTATGTGGACGGAAGTATTCCCGATTACCAGATGTCGGCACTTCTGATGGCCATTTACCTGCGCGGCATGACCGATGCCGAGACCGCTCAGCTCACCGATGTGATGGCACATTCGGGGGATATGGTGGATCTTTCCGCCATCCGGGGCATCAAGGCGGACAAGCACTCCACAGGCGGTGTCGGCGACAAGACCACACTGGTCATCGCGCCCATCGTGGCGGCCTGCGGCGTGAAAATTGCCAAGATGAGCGGCCGCGGTCTCGGCCATACCGGCGGGACCGTGGACAAAATGGAATCGGTCCCCGGAACCCGCACCGCCCTGACCCAGGAAGAATTCTTCCGGCAGGTCAACGAGATCGGAATTGCCGTCATCGGCCAGAGCGGACAGATTGCAGTCGCGGATAAAAAAATGTACGCACTGCGGGACGTGACAGCCACTGTGGGATGTATTCCGCTGATTGCGTCGTCCATCATGAGCAAGAAGCTGGCTGCCGGCTCGGACGCGATTCTGCTGGATGTGACGATGGGCAGCGGTGCCTTCATGAAGCATCTGGACGAAGCGGTTGAACTGGCGCGGCTGATGGTGTCCATCGGCACGGCACATGGCCGCAAGGTGGCGGCGCTCATCACTGATATGGATACCCCGCTGGGCCATAACATCGGCAATTCTCTGGAGGTTGCCGAGAGCATGGAGGTCCTGCAGGGCAGGGGCCCGGCCGACCTGACCGAGGTCTGTCTGCAGCTTGCCTCCAATATGCTGTATCTGGCCGGAAAAGGAGATCTTGCCGTTTGCCGGGCGATGGCCCGGCAGGTGATTGACGACGGCACGGCCTTTGAAAAGTGCTGTCAGATGTTCGCGGCCCAGGGCGGTGATACCACCGTGCTGCGGGACCCGTCACGGTTCCGCAAAGCGGCCTGTGCCCGGGATCTGGTCGCCGACCGCGACGGGTACATTGTGGCCAACGATGTGGAACGCATCGGGAATGCCAGCGTCCTGCTCGGTGCCGGACGCATCAAGAAGGAGGATTCCATCGACTTCGCGGCCGGGATCATCCTGCACAAGAAACTCGGGGATGCCGTGCGGGCAGGGGAGCCCCTCTGCACGCTGTATGCCGACGATGAGGCACTGTTTGCGCCCGCAGCGGAGATGTATCTCGGTGGGCTGAAAATCGGCCCCGAACGCCCGGCCATTCCGCCGCTTGTCTATGCGCGGGTGACCTGCGACGGTGTCGAGCGCTTCTGATCCCCTTGCATCAAAAAACCAGACCGCCCGCCTCGGCAATGCACCGGGGCGGGCGGTCTGGTTTTTACAGCAGGCGGGAAACGCAATGTCAGGCTTTTTTGCGGGCCAGACGCCGGTGAATCCAGAACAGTTTGAAGCGGGAATACCCGTTGGGCTTGTCCTGCTCCAGTTCCTCGGTCAGGACATACCGTTTGCGCAGCCCGTCAAATTGCAGGGCCGTTCCGTTTTCCTGTACGTCGGTCAGCACACGGGGAATGGCCTTCTGGTCCACCTCAAATTCCGGCTCCTTCTCCCAGAGAATTTTGCCGTCGGCATCCAGGCCGCGCGCCCACAGGCTGAACACCAGACAGGCGGCTTCCCCGTAGCAGTAGCGCTCGAACCGGATGCGGCCGTCCAGATAGAACAGCAGGCAATCCCGGAAATGGGTCTCAAGCTCCTTTTCGTACCGGCGTCCGCACTGCGTGCCGGCGAACTCCGCTGCATTGACGGTCATCATGCTTCCTCCCGATTTCAGACTCTCTGTCTATTATACGACATTGCGGCGGACCGTGCAAGGACCCGGCCGGAAACAACAAAACAGCGGACCGGTCTTCCGTTGCCGGAAAATCGGTCCGCTGGACAGAACAGACAAATATGTCGATGCCGTATTTACTTCATCAGGTCACAGACCAGCTGAGAATAGGCGACGGGATCTTCCAGAGGCAGACCCTCGATGAGCAGCGCCTGGTCGTAGAGCAGCTCGGCGTACTTGCCGATCTTGGCCGTGTCTCCGGCCTCATGGGCGGCCTTCAGTGCGGCAAAGACGGCGTGGTTGGGGTTGAGTTCCAGAATCTTGGTGCTCTCCATGCCTTCGCCGTTGGCCGGCATCTTGCGCAGGACCTTCTCCATCTCCATCGACAGTCCGCCTTCGCTGGACAGCGAAACCGGATGATCCTGCAGCGTCGGGTTCACCTTGACGTCCTTGATCTTGCCGCTCAGGGCCTTCTTGATCTCCTCAAACAGGTCCTTGTTCTCTGTGGTGGCTTCCTCGGCGGCTTTCTTTTCCTCCTCGGTTTCCAGACCCAGATCACCGGAGTTGATGTTCTTGAACTGCTTCTCCTTGTACTCGTGCATGATCTGCAGGCAGAATTCATCGACATCCTCACTGCAGAGCAGCAGGTCATAGCCCTTGCTCAGCACCAGCTG
>NZ_JAXJZK010000032.1:0-5761 GCF_036306485.1 Gemmiger sp.
GAACGCAAGCTGAAACCCTGGCGGGACGCGGCAAAGGCGGAGCAGGCGGCGGTCAAGGCCAATGCGGATTTCTACTATCGGAAAGCCGTGGCGGATAACCCCCAGCTTGCATCCAATCCCATCTCCCGCCTGTGGCAGAAACGGAAGCTGCAAAAGCAATATGCAGCGGCATACCGGGCGGCGGGCAAGACCGCCCAGGCCGGAAAAACAGCGGAGGCTACGGCAAAGGCATCCAAGAAAACCGCCCAGGAGTCCAAGCGCACCGCCCTTTTCCTGAAACGGCATTGGAAGGGTGCGCTGATCGTGGGCGGCATCGGCCTTCTGCTGGTGATGCTGCTGGGCTCCCTGCAATCCTGTTCCTCCATGTTCGGCGGCGGGGTGTCCAACATCATGGCGTCCTCTTATCTCTCCGAGGATTCCGATATGTTGGCGGCGGAAGAAGCCTACTGCGCCAAAGAAGATGAATTGCGGGAGTACCTGGACACCTACGAGACCACCCACGACTATGACGAATATCACTTTGACCTGGACGAGATTGAGCACGACCCCTATGTGCTGATCTCCATTTTGTCAGCACTCCATGAAGGGGTGTTCACCATCGACCAGGTACAGGGCGACCTTCAAACCCTCTTTGACAAGCAATACATTCTCACCGAAACTGTGACCACGGAGACCCGCTATCGGACGGAGACACGGACGGACAGCGAGGGCAACACCTATACGGTTCGGGTGCCCTATACCTGGACCATCTGCACCGTCACGCTGGAAAACTTCGACCTCTCCCATGTGCCTGTCTACATGATGGGCGAGGAACAGCTTTCCTTGTATGCCACCTATATGTCCACCCTGGGCAACCGCCCCGATCTGTTCCCGTCCTCCGGGTATGTGAACAAGTACATCGACAACCCTCCCACCGCCTGGGAGATTCCCGCTGAATACCTGACGGACGAGCGGTTCAACACCCTCATTACCGAGGCGGAAAAATACCTGGGTTATCCCTATGTGTGGGGCGGCAGCAGTCCCAGCACTTCTTTCGATTGCAGCGGATTCGTCAGTTATGTGCTGACCAACAGCGGCCTGTGCAATACCGGGCGGCTGGGCGCACAGGGGCTCTACAATATTTCCACCCCAGTATCCGACCCCCAGCCCGGCGATCTGGTGTTCTTCGTGGGCACCTACGACACAACCGGCGTATCTCATGTAGGCATTTATGTGGGCGACGGGATGATGCTGCATTGCGGCGACCCCATCCAGTATTCCAACCTGAACACGAGCTACTGGCAGTCCCATTTCTACGCATACGGCAGACCGCCGTACAACTGATGGAGGTGATGAAGCATCAATATGGTTTCCTATGGGGGCGGCGCCAACAGCACCGCCCTTTTGATCGGGCTGCACCAGCACCGTATCCCGGTGGACCTGATTCTCTTTGCGGATACGGGGGCAGAGCATCCCCACACCTACGCCTATCTGGAGGTGATGGACCGCTGGCTGAAGGACCACGGGATGCCTCCCATTATCAGAGTGTATAAGACCACCCGTGACGGGAAACGGCTGACGCTGGAGGATGAATGTCTGCAAAGTTGCAGCCTACCGTCCATTGCCTACGGCTTCAAGCGGTGTTCCCTGAAACACAAGATCGGGCCGCAGGAAAAGTTCTGCAACCATTACCCGCCGTGTCAAAAGGCGTGGGCGGCGGGCAAACGGGTGGTCAAGTTCATCGGCTACGACGCGGGCGAGGGCTACCGCAGCGACAAGGTGCTGCTGGGAGACCTGGCCGACCGAAAATACAGCAAGTGGTATCCCCTGATGGAATGGGGATGGACGCGGGACGATTGCATCCGGCAGATCGAGGCGGCAGGGCTGCCCCAGCCGGGAAAATCGTCCTGTTTTTTCTGTCCCAGCATGAAACCCGACGAGATCACCGCCCTGCGGGAGCAGCATCCCGATTTGTTCCGCCGCGCCCTGGCGCTGGAGGACAACGCCCGGAAAAACCTGAAAACGGTCAAGGGCCTGGGGCGGAACTATTCCTGGAGAGAACGATTTGGAAAGGAGTTTTGCACACATGGCAACGGTTGAGAAGATTCGCAAAGACATCGAAAAGACGAAGGAGAAGATCTCCGCCCAGCAGAAGCGACTTCGGGAGCTGGAGGCGCAGCTCACCGAGGAAGAAAACCTGGAGATCGTCCGCATGGTCAAGGCGGTGCGGATGGACAACAAGGAACTGACCGCCTTCCTGAAGGCCTACGCCAGCGGCCTTATCACCCTGCCCGACGGGATGATGGAGGCGGAGGCGGCGCCGGACCCCGACGACGAGGATATGAAAGGAATGGAGGACGGCGAAGATGAAGCGTAACAGAGTTTTCCGCCTTTTGGCGTCCCTGACGGTGGTGGTCCTGTGCATGACCGCCTTCTCCGTCACCGCCTTTGCGGGCGGTGGGGATGGCGACTACTACACGGGAGAGTCCGCCGAGACGACGCCGGAACCCACCGAGGAACCCGCCACCGGGGGCATGGAGCCGGAGGGCCAGCCCCTTACCCCGGAGGGCAACGCCACGCTGGTGGACGATTATTACGGCGATAAGCAGCTTATCACCGTGACCACGAAAGCGGGCAACTATTTTTACATCCTGATCGACCGGGCCAACGAGGACAAGGAGACCGCCGTTCACTTCTTGAACCAGGTGGACGAAGCCGACCTGATGGCGCTGCTGGAGGACGGACAGACGGAGGAAAAGCCTGCGGCTTGTACCTGCGCCGAGAAGTGCCAGGCCGGTGCGGTGAATACCGCCTGTCCGGTCTGTGCGGTAAATATGAGCGAGTGCGCCGGGAAAGCGCCGGAGGTGGAGCCGGAGCCCGAACCGGAGCCGGAGAAAGAGTCCGGCGGCGGCGGCGCCCTGGTGCTGATCCTGCTGCTGGCGGCTCTGGGCGGCGGCGGAGCCTTCGCCTACATCAAGTTCATCAAGCCCAAGCAAGGCGCAAAGGTCAGCGCCGACCCGGACGATTATGAGTTCGAGGACGAGGAATACGAAAACGAGGATGTTCCTGAACAGGAAGAACAGGAGGACCAGAATTGAGCAAATTGGTGATCTGTGAAAAACCGAGTGTAGCAAAGAGTATCGCATCGGTCCTGGATGTCACATCCAGGGCCGATGGCTATTTTGAAGGAAATGGGTATCTCATTTCCTGGTGCATCGGGCATTTGGTGGGGCTGGCGGACGCGGCTGCCTACGATGACCGCTATAAGAAGTGGCGGTATGAGGACCTTCCCATCCTGCCCTACCCCTTCCGCTATGTGGTGTCCGAGGAAAAGGCTGACCAGTTCCACATTCTCCGTTCCCTGATGGAACGCCCTGATGTGACGGAGCTGGTCAACGCCTGCGACGCAGGGCGCGAAGGTGAATTGATCTTCCGGCTGGTCTATGAGGCCGCCGGATGTTCCAAGCCTTTCTCCCGTCTCTGGATTTCTTCGATGGAGGATGCGGCGATCCGGGAGGGCTTTGCCGACCTGCGCCCCGGCGCGGACTATGACCCGCTGTATCAATCGGCACTTTGCCGCCAAAAGGCGGACTGGCTTATTGGTATCAATGCCTCACGGCTCTTTTCGGTGTTGTATCATCGAACGTTAAATATTGGGCGGGTGCAGACGCCCACCCTGGCGATGCTGGCCGACCGGGACGGTAAGATCGTCCTATTCCGCAAGGAGAAATACCATCATGTGCGGCTGACGCTGGAGGAGGCCGAGGCGGTCAGCGACCGCATTGTTTCCCCGGAGGACGCCCAGACCATCCGGGACGCCTGTGACGGGCAGCAAGCCGTGTGTGTATCCCTGGTGCGGGAGAAAAAGACGGAGAAGCCGCCCAAACTGTACGACCTGACCACCTTGCAGCGGGAGGCAAACCGGGTATTCGGCTACACGGCCAAGCAAACCCTGGACTACGCCCAATCGCTCTATGAAAAGAAGCTGCTGACCTATCCCCGCACGGACAGCCGGTATCTGACGGTTGACATGACGGAAAACGCCTCCGTGGTCCTGCATCTGGCGGCGCGGGTGCCGCCCTTCGACGCCTGCCCGGAGTTTTTTCCCGATGTTCTGGCGCTGGTGAACGACAAGGAGGTATCCGACCACCACGCCCTGATTCCCACCCTGGAGCTGGAAAAGGCGGATGTACCTGCGCTGCCTGTGGGCGAGCGCAATATCCTTCTGCTGGTCTGCTGCAAGCTGCTGTGCGCGGCGGCAGAGCCTTTCGTATATGAGGCGGTCACGGCTATCTTTGACTGCGGCGGACATACCTTCACGGCAAAAGGAAAGCAGGTGCTTTCCCAAGGCTGGCGGGCTATCCAGGAGGTGTTCCGTTCCTCCCTGAAGGAGAAACCGGAGAATGAAGATGCCGAGGGTGTCCTTCCGGCCTTGACCGAGGGGCAGGTCTTTGAGCCGGTCTCCGCCTCCGTCACCGAACACTTCACTTCGCCCCCCAAGCCCTACACAGAGGACACCCTTCTGTCGGCCATGGAGAACGCAGGCAAGGAAGATATGCCGGACGAGGCAGAGCGCAAGGGCCTGGGCACCCCGGCAACCAGGGCGGCCATCATTGAAAAGCTGGTGTCCGGCGGATTTGTAGAGCGCAAGGGCAAGAACCTGATCCCCACAAAGGCGGGTATCAACCTGGTCACGGTGCTGCCGGAACTGCTGACCTCTCCCAAGCTCACAGCGGATTGGGAGCAGCAGTTGAACGAGGTTGCAAAGGGCCAGGCGTCGCCGGAGGACTTCATGGACGGGATCGAGGCAATGGCGGCGGAGCTGGTGCGGAACTACTCCCACATTTCCGAGGATGGGCAAAAGCTGTTCCAGCCGGAGAAGGAGACGGTGGGCCTCTGCCCCCGCTGCGGTAAGCCGGTCTATGAGGGCAAGAAGAACTTCGCCTGTTCGGACCGGGCCTGTCAGTTTGTCATGTGGAAGAATGACCGTTTCTGGACCAGCCGCCGCAAGGAAATGACCTGGAAAATGGCGGCCGACCTTCTGAAAAAGGGCCGCACTTCCGTCAAGGGGATGTGGTCGGAGAAGAAAGGTTCCACCTATGACGCCGTGGTGATCCTGGACGATACCGGCGGCAAGTATGTCAATTTCAAGCTGGAGTTTCCCAAACGAAAGGATGGTGTGCATGGCAAAAAGTAAAGCCGAGGTCAACTTCATGGAGCATTTGAAGCCGCTGCTCCCCGCAGGCGGTGACGCAAGCGAGCTGGAGGTAGCGGCCCAGGCGCTTGCCGGACTTTCCCCGGAGGACCGTGACCTCCTGGCCGCCGTCCAAGAGTCGCCCTATCGTCTGACCACCCTGGAGCAGTTCCGGGAGTTTCCCGCCAACACCGAGTATTTTGTCCTGGAGCCCAACATCCGCAAGGTGGAGGATGTGGGCTGGCGCTATCTGGCGCAGCATTTGGACATTCTTCTGCCCCCGGAGCTGCTGGATGCCATTGATCCCGTTCCCTTCGGCAACCACGCCATGCAGGAGGAACAGGGCTGCTTCACCAGTAGAGGCTATCTCACCCTCTCCGGCGACGAGTGGGAGCATGAGCGCCACAGGGAGAGGCAGACGGAGAAAAAGCCCTCCATCAAGGAGCGACTGGAGCAGAGCCGGAAGGAATGTGCCAATCAGAGCAAGGTGCAGCCCCATCGGGAAAAGCCTGCGCCGGAACTGTAAGGGGGTGTCGCTATGCCCCATTATGACTATGACAAAGATTATCCCTTTGCCGCTTTCATCAC
>NZ_JAXJZK010000033.1:0-24481 GCF_036306485.1 Gemmiger sp.
GAACTGACGACCTCTAGCGTGACAGGCTAGCGTTCTAACCAACTGAACTACCGGGCCAGGCCCTGTCGCTTCGCTTCGGTTTTGTGTGCCTCAGCGGCTGCAACGTGTATGATTATAGCCTAAGATTCCCAAACTGTCAAGCGTTTTTTTCATTTTTTTTGAATTTTTTTGATGTTTTCTTTTGACGACGGATTTTTCTTCGCTGATTCGAATTTTCCGGCACAAGGTGTTGCACAATAGCCTTTGCATTCCGCCATGGCGCATGCTATGATAATACAAAGTCAGGACGGATGGCGGAAAAAACGCGGTTCGGTTCCCTTCCGGATTCGCTGCAATCCGTGTCTGTGCCGGATCAGCATGATTCCCGCGGCAGCCGACATGATGACAGCGCCCTCCGGACCGTGGAGCAGCCAGGCCGGCAGGATGGCTGCCAGCGGGATGACCACCGCGCCGAGCGGCAGGAAGCCAAGCCACAGAACCAGCGCCCCGCCCGCCAGGCAGCAGAGTGTTCCGGCCAGAGGCATATACAGAATCAGCCATCCGCAGGTCACGGCCACGCCCTTGCCGCCCCGTGTTCTTGCCCAGAACGGGTAATTATGGCCCAGAATGGCGCCGAACCCCGCATAGAGCACCGCGGCACTGCCCAGCACCGGCCCGGCTGCCCAGTACCCCACGCCGCATGCGGCCGCCGTCTTGAGCAGATCCCCGGCCAGCACAATCAGACCGGCCCCCTTGCCGACATGCTGGAGTACATTTGCCATGCCGGGATTGCCGGAGCCGATCTCCCGGGCGCTTTTGCCCGCCACGGCGTGACAGACCACTTCCGCGGTCAGGAAGCTTCCGAAGACATATCCGACCGCAAAGCAGAGCAGACGTGCAAGAATTTGCTGTGCATGCAAGGCTGTTCGCCCCTTTCCTTTTCCTTAGTATGGACGGAATCCATCCACTTGTATACGAGGTACCGAACATGGATTTTGAAACATTGAAACGTGAATGTCTGGCCTGCCGTCGCTGCGGGCTGTGCGAGACCCGCCGTCATGTCGTCTTTGGACAGGGCGTGGAGACCGCCGAGGTCATGTTCGTCGGGGAAGGTCCCGGCGAGCACGAGGACGAACTCGGGCAGCCGTTTGTAGGGCGCAGCGGCCAGCTTTTGGATCATTATCTCGAAGCGGTGGACCTGGACCGTAATAAAAACATCTTTATTGCCAACATTGTCAAATGCCGACCGCCGCAGAACCGGGACCCCGCGCCGGAGGAATCCGCCGCGTGTCTGCCCTGGCTGCGGACACAGTTTTCGCTGATCCGTCCCAAGATTGTGGTTTGTCTGGGCCGTATTGCCGCCCAGCAGCTGATTTCGCATGACTTTTCGGTCACCAAGGATCACGGAAAATTCTTCCAGAAGCAGCAGACACTGTTCATGGCGACGCTGCATCCGGCTGCCCTGCTGCGCAATCCCCGCAGCAAGCCCTCCGCCTTCGGGGATTTTGTGGCACTGCGTGAAAAGATCCTGGAGGTATGCGATCACACCTACGAAACCTGAGACGGTGTGCCCGTTTTTGTTTGTGCCGCATAGCATGGTTCAGACTTCAGTAATGGAAAGCGAGGGCATGTTATGAACAACGAAGCTGTTTTGGATTTTTTTCTGGGCGCAATCTCCCCTTCCGGCTTCACCGGCTGGTTTGCCGAGACAGTCAGTGAGCGCGGTGCCACCGCCTATCTGATCAAAGCCGGGCCCGGCTGCGGCAAATCCACCCTGATGCGGACTCTGTTTGAACACCGGGCCGCTGCTGAGGGCGTCCGGGCCGGCGAACGCATCCACTGTTCGAGCGACCCCAAAAGTCTCGACGGCGTATATCTGCCCCGTGTCGGGGCCTGGGTCGTGGATGCCACGGCACCGCACACGCTGGACTGCAAGTTTCCGGGAGCCGCGGAACGGGTCGTTTCCCTCTATGATGCACTGGACAACGACTTTCTGTACGCGAACCGGGAAAAGATTCTGGATCTCGGCCGGCAGAACGCCTTCTATCTGCAGCACGCGGCAGCACACTACGCACTTGCGTGTGCGCTGCTGTCCCGGCGGCGCAGCATGGCCGGCCAGGTCATGGATACCGAAAAGGTAGACCGCTTCACCATGCGGCTTGCCGCCCGGACCATGCCGCGGCAGCGCGGGGTGAAAAACGGAGAGCAGCGTCACCGGCTTCTCAGCGCTCCCACGCCGGGCGCGGTCTCGGTCTGGTACAGCACCGTCACAAAGCTGGCGACCAAAGCCCTGTATGTGATTCAGGACTCCTACGGCGCGGTTTCTGCGCGGATGCTGGAACGGCTGGCACTCTATGCCAAGGCGAACGGCTACGATGCGATTCTCTGCCATTGTCCCACCGACCAGAGCGGCAAGCTGGATCACCTGTTCATCCCGGCCCTGGGCCTCGGGTTTGTGACGTCCTGCTCCTGGCATCCAATGAATTTCAGCGGCCAGCGCACAATCCATGCCAGCCGTTTTATGGATCTGCAGGCGCTGAAGCCCGATCAGCCCGTACTGCGCAGCCAGAAGCGGCTCGCTTCGGATCTGATCCGCAAGACCTGTACCGCACAGAGCCGGGCACTGCAACTCCATGATGAGCTGGAAAAATATTATATCCAGGCCACCGACTTTACGGCGGTAAACGCCATCCGGGAGGCGCTGGAGGAACAGTTCCGCAAAAAATGAATCCGAAACAAGAAGGTGAAGGAAAACCATGCCGACGGAAAAGCCGGAGGAACCGATCTCGCTTACGCTGCCGATCCGGCGGCTGGTGGAATTTCTGCTGCGTTCCGGCAGTATTGACAGCCGTTTTACCGGCTTTGACCGTGCCAACGAGGGGGCGCGCATCCATCGCCGGCTGCAGCGTGCTGCCGTGAAGGAGCATCCCGATTATGCGGCCGAGGTCTTTCTGCGGCACAGTTTCCGCTGCGCGGACGTGGACTACACACTGGAAGGGCGGGCAGACGGCATTTATACCGCCGCAGACGGTGTGGTTACGATTGACGAAATCAAGACCACGGCCCTGCCTTCCGCCGAGATTACCGAGGACCACGCGCCGGAGCACTGGGCGCAGGGCATTGTGTATGCTGCCATCCGCGCCGTGGAGGAACAGCTTGTCTGCGTCCGGGTCGAGCTGCGGTATTTCCAGGTGGACGAGGAAGTGCTGGTCGTTTTTCAGCGGGACTACACGGCGGAGGAGCTGCAGGCATATCTGGAAGATCTGCTCTCCCGGTATGCCCCCTGGGCCAGGCGGGCCGCCGACTGGCACCGCTGCTGCCGGGAAGGGCTGCAGGCCCTCGCGTTTCCCTTTGCGGAATACCGTCCCGGGCAGCGCGCCATGGCCTCCGAGGTATACAAGGTCTGCCGCGACGGCGGGCAGCTGCTCTGCCAGGCGCCCACTGGGATCGGCAAGACGATGAGTGTTCTTTTCCCCGCCCTCAAGGCCGTGGGCAGCGGCGTGGAAGGACCTGTCTTTTATCTGACGGCGCGCAACACCGCCCGTACCGCCGCCGAACAGGCGCTGGAACAGATCCGTTCCGGCGCCCCTTCTCTGTGTCTGCGCAGCGTGACGCTGACCGCGAAGGAGAAAATCTGCCTGCGCGACAGGACGGAGTGCACCCCCGATGCCTGTCCCTATGCCAACGGCTATTTCTCCCGTATCAAGGAAGCACTCTGGGAGGCGCTGGACCGCAAATGTCTGAATGCCGAAAGTCTGCGGGAACTGGCGGAAAAACACACCGTCTGCCCGTTTGAACTGGGCTTGGATGTCAGCCTGTGGTGCGATGTGATCATCGGAGACTACAATTATCTGTTCGACCCGGTGGTCCATCTGGCCAGGTTCTTTGACAGCCGGGGAGACTATCTGTTTCTCATTGACGAGGCACACAATCTGCCGTCCCGTGCCCGGGAAATGCACAGCGCGGCGCTGTACAAATCGACGTTTGTCAGTGCCAAAAAAATGCTGGGAAAAGGCCGGAGCCGTCTGAAAACCGCAATCGAGCAGGTCAACAAGCAGTTTCTTGGCTGGAAGCACCGGATCGAAGAGACCCAAGCCGAGCGCTCTTCCCGCTATTCCAACACCTTTTTTGAGAGTCATCGGGATGAGGAATTTGACAAATCTCTGCTGCGGCTGAGTGAGCAGCTGAGTGTCTGGCTGGACGACCACCGGGAAGCCGATGAGACCCATGCCGTGCTGCTGCAGCTGTTCTTTGATGTGCGGAGCTGGCTGCGGGTTGCCGACACTTTCGATGAGCACTTTGTCCTGCAGGTTTCGGCCCATGGCAGCGAGGTCACGGCCAATCAGCTCTGCCTGGACCCCAGCGCGTTTCTGGCCAAGGATTTTTCACTGGGACGCGCGGCGGTCCTGTTCAGTGCAACGCTGGCCCCGGCCGCCTACTACCGGGATCTGTGCGGCATTCCCGAAGCCAGAGCGGTTGCTCTGCGCAGTCCCTTCCCCCAGGAGAATCTGGGGCTCTGGTGCCTGCGTCAGATCAGCACGCGGTATCGCGACCGGGATGCCAGCATCGGCCCCGTCGCGGACTGTCTGGCCGCCATGGTGCGCAGCCATACCGGCAACTATCTGGCATTTTTCCCGAGCTATGCGTATCTGGAACGGGTATATGAGACATTCTGCACCGCGTATCCGGAGATTGCCGTTCTCCGTCAGGAAACCTCGATGGACGAGGCGGGAAAGACGGAATTCCTCGCACGGTTTGCTTCCGGTCCGGAATCCTCCTTGCTGGGGTTTGCCGTCCTGGGCGGCGTTTTCGGCGAAGGGGTCGATCTGACCGGCGACCGTCTGATCGGCGTGGCTGTGATCGGGCCGGGATTGCCCCAGGTCGGACCGCGCCAGGAACAGCTCCGGGACTATTTTGAGCAGACCAGAGGGTCCGGCTTTGATTATGCCTACCGCTACCCCGGGATGAACAAGGTCCTGCAGGCGGCCGGACGGGTCATCCGAACCCCCAGTGACCGCGGCATTGTGCTGCTGCTGGATGACCGGTTTGCGGCACCGGATTACCGCCGGCTGATGCCGCCGCATTGGTCAGGGCTGCGGCTTCCTTCCGGTCTGCCGGTTCTGGAAAAGGAACTGGCGGCCTTCTGGGGGGATGATTCCTTCGGCGGCCAATGAGTTCCGCAACACAAATACCCGCATTGCACCGGCAAAGGCCGGAACACAATGCGGGTATTGCAGAATCAGGCAATCAGCCGAGGACGTTCTGCCATTCCTCCGGCTTGAAGCCCACCAGGACAAAGTCCTCCCCGATCACGAGCGGACGTTTGACCAGCATGCCGTCGGACGCGAGAAGCTGAAGCTGTTCCTCCTCCGACATTCCCTCCAGCTTTTCTTTCAGACCGAGGGACCGGTAAAGTTGACCGCTGGTATTGAAGAACCGGCGCAGCGGCAGGCCGCTCTGTTTCCACCAGGCGCGCAGTTCCTCCACCGTGGGTTTCTCCTCATGGATCGGGCGGTCCAGATAGGACACGCCGTGTTCGTCCAGCCATTTGCGCGCCTTACGGCAGGTGGAGCATTTGGGATATTCAAGAAAGAGCATCTGATCACTCCTCAATTTTTGCAAGTTCAGCATCGATCCGGGCCAGCCATTCTTCCTGCGAATCGGGGGCAAATCCTGCCACCTTCCGCAGCGAGATGCCATAGTACATCGGGTTGGCTTCCAGCTGCTTCCACAGCTTCTCGCCCAGAGATTTTTTCAGGATTTCCTTGGCCTTGGGATTCCGGATCAGTTTTTTGAGCGGCGCATCCAGGCTCAGCGGCCAGCTGCGCATCTGGTTGACCAGCGAGGGATCGGGCTCCACGACGCCCAGGCTTCCCCAGATATCCTGCAAAAAGCTCACGCTCATCGGGAGCCACTGGGCAAACGTGGGATTCAGCTGGCTCAGTTCACCGCTCGACGTGCAGGGCTTGGCCAGCGACATGCCGTGATCTCCGGTCGGGAACACATGAAGGGCAAACGGGATTCCCTCATCGGCCAGCGCATCGGCAAAGAGCAGGCTGTTCTTGACGGGGACCACGCTGTCTCCCTGATTGGTGAAGAGGAAGGTCGGCGGGGTCTGGGCGTCCACCAGCGTCCCCAGGTCGGGGGACTGCTTACCCATCGGGGCCCACATGGACCCCAGTGTGACCGCATAGCCCAGCACCAGCGCATTGGGGCGCAGCGGCATGGGGCTCTGTGTTCCCATGGCGGCAGCCAGATGTCCGCCGGCGGAGAATCCGATGGCGACAATTTTCTGCGGATCAATCCGGAATTCCTGGGCATGGTCACGCAGATACTGCAATGCGGCCTGGGCGTCCTGCAGCGCCTTTTCGAGCGGGCAGTCGGGCCCGACCGTATAGCGCAGCACAAAGGCATTGTAACCCTCGGCCATATAGGCCAGGGCAATGGGTTCGGCTTCGCGGTCAGAACAGTATTGATAGCCGCCGCCCGGGAAGATCAGAGCGGCGGGACGGATATCGGTATTGGGCATTTTGGCGCTCAGGTCCTGCACATAGCAGGTCAGCGTCGCCTGATTGGGTTGCAGGGTGATCGTGGTAATCTTCATAGAAATCCCTCGGTTTGATTGAATTTGCCATTTTCTGGTACATTGTGAAAAACTTATTGTGCAACTTTCCGGATTATTGTAGCATCTTTCCCATTTCATGGCAAGACACTTGTCCAAAAAATCGCACAGATTTTACAGAGTGTTCAAATTTCCATCTTTTGGGCTGGATTTCCGATACAAAAACCCTCCCCGGCACAGCAATCGGCCGGGGAGGGTTTCTTATGTCAGGATCTATGGAGCATCAGGCAAAGCGTTCCGCCTCTGCCCGGGAAAGGCGCAGAATGAAATCTTCCCGGGAAACCGCACGGC
Organism: Gemmiger sp.; assembly: GCF_036306485.1. GTDB lineage: Bacteria > Bacillota > Clostridia > Oscillospirales > Ruminococcaceae > Gemmiger. The sequence continues at coordinate 6,893 of NZ_JAXJZK010000033.1, forward strand.
GCAGGTCACGCACCAGAATCGGATCGCAGAGCAGGTTGACAAGCCTTGCCATAATCAGCAGATGCTCACTCTGCTGTTCGGGCGGAACCGCAATCATAAAAATCACATCGACAGGCTGTCCATCCGCCGCGCCCCAATCCAGCGCATAGCGCAATGTCAGGGCGGCAATTCCGGGCGCCGCCACGCCAGCCGTACAGGCATGCGGCAGTGCCAGACCGTCACCGATGGCCGTACTGCCCCCGGCGAATTCCCGTTCACAGACTGCCCGATGGTAGGCTGTGCCATTCGTGATGATGCCGTTGCTTTCCTGCAGGTCCACCAGAAGATCCAGTGTTTCCTGGACCGTCCCGGTCTCTGCGCGGAGCATGACACTGTCCCGGTTGAGCAGATCACTCACCCGCAGGACTTCCCGTTCCTTTGCACGATGTCTCATACGCTTGTCACCCGGTCAATCAGCTTGTAGAGGTATTCGCCCACGGCACCTTCGGTGCAGCCGCAGTTGGTCACCTCATCGGCTGCGGCACGCACCTCGGAAGGAGCGTTGGCAACCGAGACGGAGTATCCGGCTTTTTTCATGATCTCCAGATCATTGTAGTAATCCCCGATCACGATGGTATTGCGCAGCTTTGCACCCTGGAGCAGGCAAAGCTCCTCCATGGCGGACGCCTTGCTCGCACCGGTCGGCATGATTTCCAGATAGATCTGGTTGGTGGCAAGGAAATAGTTGTCCCGTCCATAGTAGCGGGTCTTGGCGTACTGGCCGACCTTGCGGATGGTCTCGGGGTCCGCCGCAAAGACGACTTTGAGCCAGCCATCCGGCAGGTACTCCATCGGGCAGGCCACGCTGCCCAGATGCTCGTCCACCTGATGGGCATGGGTATAGGGGTTGGCACGGATCACATACATCTCCCCTGCCCCGGCCATGACCTCCACCCCAATATGCGGGAATTTCTGCATGATCTCGGTGATGGCCGCACTGGCCTGCGCACGGTCCAGGGTGGTATGGCGCAGCACACGGTTGGTCTGGAAATCATACAGCAGGGCGCCGTTGCAGGAGATGGCCGGCAGTGAAAGGCGGATATCTCCCAGTGCCGCGCGGATGGACTCCGGCGGACGCCCCGAGGCCACCGTAAACTGACCGCCCAAGGAAATGAAAAGCTTGATCACAGCCCGATTGCAGGAAGGAATGCCCTCCTTTGCCGTGAGCAGCGTATTGTCCATATCACAGAAAACGAGATAATCACTCAGACGTTCCATGTGAGTTTTCCTTTCTGAGCCGGTTGAGAAAGTCACGGAACCAGGGCGGGAGCTCGCTGTCGAACTGCATCCACTGCCCGGTTGCGGGATGTTGGAATCCCAGCTCCTTGGCGTGGAGACATTGTCCGTTCAGGCTCCTGATACAGTTCCGCGGACCGTACACCGGGTCGCCGGCCAGCGGATGCCCGATCGACGCCATATGGACGCGGATCTGATGGGTCCGGCCGGTTTTCAATTCGCAGGCGATATAGGTGAATTTTCCGAACCGCTCCAGAACACGCCATCCGGTATAGGCATATTTGGAGTTTGTCTGGACGACGGCCATCTTTTTGCGGTCATGCGGATCACGGCCGATGGGGGCCTCCACATAACCCGAATCTTCTTTGAGGTTGCCGTAAACCACCGCATGGTAGACGCGGTGGATGGAATGTACACTCATCTGCTCACACAAAGCCTGGTGCGCAGCATCCGTCTTGGCGACCACCAGCAGCCCGCTGGTGTCCTTGTCGATGCGGTGCACGATGCCGGGGCGGATTGCGCCGCCGATGCCGGAAAGCCGCCCCGCGCAATGATACAGCAGCGCATTGACCAGCGTGCCGTCGGGATTGCCCGGTGCCGGATGGACGACCATCCCCTTGGGTTTGTTGACGACCAGGAGACTGTCGTCCTCGTACACGACTTCGATGGGGATATTCTGCGGCTGTGCCTCGATGGGCTGCGGGTCGGGCAGCTCGAGTTCCAGCACACTGCCGGGGCGCAGTTTGTCCTTCTTGTTGACGCTGCGGCCCTCGCAGGTGATGCTGCCGGCTTCGATGAGAGACTGAATCTGGCTGCGGGACAAATCCCCGCAGGTTTCGGCAAGCCACCGGTCCAGCCGCTGATTGGCAGCCTCGGCCGGGACGATGAATTCTCTGTGCTCCATATCAGGACTGCCCGGAGCTGTCGGTTCCGTGTTTTCTGTCCCGCAGGAAATCCAGCAGAATGCTGAGGATCAGCAGAACAACGCCGACGGTGATGCAGATGTCGGCGAAATTGAAAACCGGAAACCGGATAAACAGCAGATTGAGGTAATCGACGACAACGCCGGTTTTGACACGGTCAATCAGGTTGCCCAGACCGCCCCCCAGGACCAGAATCCAGGAGAGGCGTTCAAGAGCCGTCATCTTGCGGGCGAAGAGAACCACCGCCAGAACGACGAGCATACATCCGGTGACTGCAACCAGCAGCGTCCGCCGGCCGCTGAGCATCGAAAAGGACATTCCGTCGTTGAGCAGGTAGTACAGTTCCACGACATGAGGGATCAGGGGCATCGACCCGACAGGCATCAGCACCGCCGTGGCCCAGGCCTTGAGAAGCTGGTCAACGGCCATGAGAGCGGCGGCCGCCAGGACCGAAACAATACCCAAGAGCATTTTCTTCCTCCACGGTACAAAAAACAGCGGTGCAAGGCTTTATTCAAGCGCAAAAGCACCGCTGTTCCTTCAAATCAGTACGAATCAGCCCAGAACTTTGGCGCAGCGCGGGCACAGACCGTTCTCGCCCACCGCCGTATCAAACTTCCAGCAGCGCAGGCACTTGTTGCCGGCTGCATGGGCAGCAGTAACGCCAAGGCCTTCGACCGTGCCCTTGGCACCGCCTTCCGCCTTGACCAGATCCACATGGGAGACGATCATCAGATCGGCCAGTTCGTCCATGGGGATGGTGTTCAGGAAGTCGTAGAGGTCATCGCTGCAGTACAGCGTGACAGCGGCCTCCAGAGAAGAACCGATCACCTTGTCGGCACGGGCCTGCTCGAGCACCTTCTTGACATCATCACGCACGGCAATGATGCGGGCCCACTTGGCGTCGAACTCCGTGTCGGACTCCGGCTTGGCCTCAGGCAGCTGCTCCCATACGACATACTCCCGCATGCCGGGCAGTTTGGGGATATAGCTCCAGATTTCCTGGCTGGTGAAGCAGAGGATCGGGGCAATCAGCTTGGTGAAGTCCACCAGAATCCGGTACAGCGCGGTCTGCGCGCAGCGGCGGGCATGGTCGTCCGCGCAGTACAGGCGATCCTTGATCACGTCCATGTAGAAGTTGGACATATCCACCACGCAGAAGTTGTAGATGGCGTGGTAGGCACGGGAGAAATCGTACTCATCGTACGCCGCACGCACCGTGGCCGTCAGACGGTTGCAGGCCTTGAGTGCCCAGCGATCAATCTCAAAGAGCTGGTCGTCCGGCACCAGATTGGTGTTGGGATCGAAATCGCCGATGTTGCCGAGCATGAAGCGGGCCGTGTTGCGCATCTTCCGGTAAGCCTCGGAGAGCTGGCGGAAGATGTTCTTGCCGGCGCGCACGTCAACGGTGTAGTCGCTGGAAGCAACCCAAAGACGGACAATGTCGGCACCGTAGTCGCGGATGATCTCGGAGGGCTCCACGCCGTTGCCGGCAGACTTGTGCATCTGCTTGCCCTGCTCATCGACGACCCAGCCATGGCAGAGGATGCCCTTGTAAGGTGCAACGCCCTGGGTGGCAACGCTGGTCAGCAGGCTGGACTGGAACCAGCCGCGGAACTGGTCGGCGCCTTCCATGTAGAGATCGGCGGGCCAGTTCAGTTCGGGACGCTCACGGCAGACAGCGCTCCAGGTCGAGCCGGAGTCAAACCAGACGTCCATGATGTCGGGATCCTTTTCCCAGTCGGAAGCACCGCATTCGCAGACTTCGGTCTTGGGCAGAATCTCGTTGGCATCGTAGCGATACCAGGCATCGGAGCCTTCCTTGCGGAACAGATCGCTGACCGCCTTGATGGAGGTATCGGTGATATGATACTTGCCGCACTTCTTGCAGTAGAAGACGGGGATCGGAACGCCCCAGACGCGCTGACGGCTGATGCACCAGTCGCTGCGGTCATGTACCATGCTGTGCATCCGGTCATGGCCCCAGGCCGGCTGCCATTTGACGTTGTCGATGGCCTTGTAGACATCTTCGCGGAACTTGTCGATGGAGCAGAACCACTGTTCCGTCGCGCGGAAGATGATGGGGTGATGGCAGCGCCAGCAATGCGGGTACTGGTGGGTGATGTGCTGCACGCCCATCAGGTGACCGGTCTGGCGGATGTGCTCAAGGATCACCTTGTTGGCATCCCAGACCTTCAGGCCGGCAAACTCACTGCCGGCTTCCTCGGTGAGGTAGCCGCCGTCATCCACGGGGACAACGATGGGCAGCTGCGGATAATGGTTGACGCAGACCTCAAAGTCCTCGACACCATGTCCGGGAGCGGTATGGACACAGCCCGTGCCGCCTTCCAGCGTGACATGGTCGCCCAGGATCACAAGACCCTTGCGATCGAGGAAGGGATGCTGATACTGCATCATCTCAAACTCAGCGCCGAGCACGCGGGGCTCGAGCACTTCGTACTCCTCGATATGGCAGGCCTTCATGGTGGGCTCCACGAGGGCAGCCGCCATGATATGATACTCGTCCCCGATCTTGACAAAGGCGTACTCAATGCCGGGGTTCAGGCAGGTTGCAACGTTGGCGGGCAGTGTCCAGGTGGTGGTCGTCCAGATCACGATCCAGGCCTTGTCCAGAGGAATTCCGTACTTGGCCAGAACGCCGTTGGGGTCCTCGGTCAGCTTGAAGCGGACATAGATGGAATCGCAGGCATCCTCGGCGTACTCGATCTCTGCCTCCGCGAGGGCCGTGCGGTCCTCGGGGCACCAGTAGACGGCCTTCATGCCCTTGTAGATATAGCCTTTCTTGGCCATCTCGCCGAAGATTTCGACCTGGCGGGCTTCAAATTCGGGGCGCAGCGTGAGGTAGGGGTTCTGGAAATCGCCCTGGACACCCAGACGCTTGAACTGGCTGTTCATCACGTCGATGTGCTCGGTGGCGAATTCCTTGCAGATGCGGCGCAGTTCCAGCTTGGAAACATTCGCCTTCTGCTCGCCCAGAGAGCCCAGCGCTTTCAGTTCGATGGGCAGGCCATGGGTATCATAGCCGGGAACATACGGTGCACAGTGACCGGTCATGTTCTTCTCGCGGATGATGATATCCTTGATAATCTTGTTGAGGGCGGTGCCCATATGGATGCTGCCGTTGGCATACGGCGGGCCGTCATGCAGGATGAACTTCGGATAGCCCTGATTCTGCTCAATCATCTTCTCGTAGACATGGTTTTTCTCCCAGTCTTCGAGCATCTTGGGCTCCTTTTTGGGCAGGCCTGCACGCATCTCAAACGGTGTGGCCATCTTATGGATGGTATCATTGTAGTTTTGCGCCAAGATCTCCAACTCTCCTCTATTTCGCAAATTCATTTATGCGTATACAGGGCGCGGCAAAATGCGCCTGGCTGTATCATCAGACATCATAATCCAGGTCGTTGAACGAATCAAAATCCGTTGTCGGCTTGGGTGCACTCTTCTTGCGGGTGCTCTTCGTTCCGCTGCGGGAAGAACTGCTGCGACGGGATGCGGGTTTCTTTTCCGGCTGGGCCGGGGCATCGCCGTACAGGCCGGCACCGGGCTGGAAGCGGCTGTCCGCCGCAGGCTCGGGGTCATTGCGCATGACCTTGGGCGTCGGTTTGGGGGCAAAGGCAAATTCCACAGTATCCGCCTTTTCCGTACCGGGATTTTCTTCCGGCACTTCCTCTTCCTCAACGGTTTCCGGCTCGGCGTCCTCGGGCAGGTCCGGCTCCTCAAAATAGCCGTCGTCCTCGGCCGGCGCGGGTTCCGCAGCCGGCGCTTCTTCCACCGGCGCAGGCTGCACGGCCGGTTCCGGCTGAACCGGCTCCGGTGCGGGCTGCACAGGCTCGGCCGGGGCAGGCTCAGGCTGCACAGGCTCCGCCTTGTCGGCCTTTTCCTGCTTTTCCGGGTACTCCGGCAGCTTGGCAATCAATTCAATATGGTCGCGGTACAGCTCCATCAGTTTCTTTTTGAAGGCGTCCGCTTCCTTTTTAAGGGTTACCACTTCCTGCTGGGCCAGCTCAACCTCATCGCGTGCGCGCTGTTCCCGGTCTTCCGCCTTCATGTTGGCGGCACGGATGATTTCGGCAGCTTTCTGCTTGGCTTCGCGGATCACGTTCTCGCCCAGACGCTGTGCATTGATCATCGTCGTGCTCAGGGTGTCCTCATCGGCGCGATACTGATCAATTCGCTGGGCAAGAATCACCAGCTTGTTCTGCAGATCGTCATTGGCGGCCGTCATGGCATCCATGCTGTCCGCCACCTGTTTGAGATAATCATCCACGTCTTCGCAGCGATACCCACGCATTGCGCGGTCAAACGTCACGCGACGCACATCCTCCGAAGCAATCATCCGTATTCCTCCTGTTTCGGGCCGAAGCCCGGAATGGTATTCACCGGTTCGTCATCAGTATTGGTAAAAGGTAATGAAAATACGATCTTTCTTGCTTTTGCCACCAACTGCCTCGAGCCGGTATCGTCCGGACCCCCGGACGGTAAAGAGATCCCCCTCAAACACTTCCTCGTGCGCCGCACGCAGCGGAAGATGGTTGATCTCCACCCTCCCGCTCCGGATCGCCTCGGCAGCGAGGGTGCGGGAAGTGTGCATCAGCGCCGCCAGAACCGTGTCGGCACGCAGGGAGGGCACCGTGGCTTCCCTGCGCTCGCGTTCCGGGCCCCGCAGTGCCGCAGGCGACGGTGCGTCGCACTCCTGCACACTGACCGGGCAGTTTCCCGCCTGGTACAGATTCTGCACAATAAATTCCTTTTTATCCGACAGGACGAACGCATAGGTATCCCGCGGGTTTTCCGGATCCGGCAAAAGATCGCCCAGACAGGTACGCTCCAGGCCGAGACCGAGAATGGAGCCGAGATAATCCCGGTGACCGGGAAGTTTTTCGGTCCAGGTACGGGGGACCGAAAGGCGCAGGCAGACAATCGGTTCCTCGGCCCAGGTATCCGGCGGTTCCAGGCAGAGCACCTTGCGCTCCGCACCGGGCCATCCCCCGCGGAAAGTGCCGAAGTCACAGCCGGCACGGTGAAGTGCCGCCTGTGCCAGCGTCTGTTCCCGGTCCGACAGGAATCCGGTATGGCGTGCAATGCCGCGCTGTTCGGCCAGACGGCACAGTTCCTCCACACGGTGCATCAGAAACCGTTCCTGCTCATCCTGAGGCAGAACGAATCCTCGGCGCGGTGCGGAATCAGAAGAAGACGCCATTGTTCTCCAGCTCGTCGATCAGGTCGCCCATGATATCGACGTTGTAGGGGGTAATGATAAATGTACTGGTGGCAACGCGCTTGATCTGGCCGTTGTTGGCGTACGCGACGCCCGACAGGAAATCAATCAGGCGGCGGGACACTTCCTTGTTGGTGGATTCCAGATTCAGCACGACGGTACGCTTGGCGTTGAGCTGATCGGCAATGGCCGCAGCATCGTCAAAGCGTTCCGGTTTGACGAGCACAACCTGAAGCTGGGTCGTTGCATTGATGTTGACTACCTTGTTGCTGTGCTGCTTGGCAGCTTCGGGCTGGGCGTAGGATTCAGACGCAGCCGTACCGCCCTGACCACCAGCAAAAATTTCGTCCTCCGTATCATCCACATAGGCATCCCCTTCCGGGTCCTGGTTGATTCCAAGGACGTTCTTCAAACCGTCAAACATGGACATGGCAGTTACTCCTTCGCTTGTTACTGTTAATAAAAGCCCGCTTCGGGCGGGGACAGTGTATCCGGCAAAGAACAGAATTCCGCAAAATACACACTAGTTATTATCGTCTTTTTTTGCGTTCTTGTCAATACAAAAGCGCAGAAAGTCCGGGCAAAACCGTCTTACAGCAGTTTGCCATCCTGCAGGTTGCTTCCGTCCACAATAATTTCGTCGTACAGACGAACTTCATTGTCCGTTCCGATCTTGCCGTCGTCGGGAACGAGGATATAATTGTCATCCTCATAGAGAATGGTGATCTTGCGGAACCGCTGCAGGTCCCCGTACTTGACATAGACGCCCTTGGCGCCATCCACAATGTGCAGCGCCGAACGGTCAATGCGGATTCCCTGATAGGTGGTCAGGTCAATCTGGGCATCCTCCACTCCGAGCCGCAGCACATCGGCGTTGATGCTGCGGCATTCGATCACAACCTTGGCCAGCCCGCTCTCCTCATCGGTCGTTACCGAAAGAACCGTTGCGGACAGCGGCTCATTTTCCTTGCCCGGAACGCTGATGTTCACCTTGGTGATGCCGTCAAGCCGCTGTGCCTGTTCCAGGGTGCACACCGCATAGAACCGCCAGGAGAATCCCGTGATGATATGTCCGGCCAGCCCGTCCGAGGTGGATGGATTGCCCACATTGATCGTGGTCTGCAGATCGGTGGGACTCATTTCGTCAAGCGTTGTCTCATCCATCGTGATCGGCGAGGCAGCGGCCGAAGAGATGAAATAGCCGTTGGTGGACGCGGTGATGGTCTGGAGTCCGCTGAGCTGGCTGGAGATGGATTCCCGTTCGGAGCGCAACGAAGCCAGCACCGAGTCAAAATTTTCTACCTGGCCGGTGCTGATCTGTAGGCGGTTCTGCGCCAGCAGGAAGTCCTCCTCCGCCGAGGCAATACCGCTGTACGAGGCCGTGTTGATCTGATCGAGAAGATTATACAGGGCCGAGCGCGTCTGGGAGGTCAGTACTGAAAGATCGCTGCCGGTGGAATTCTGGCTTTTGGTCAGCAGTGAAATCGTGCGGTCCAGCCGGTCCAGCTGCTCGCGCAGAACGCCCTGGGAATCATCGGTGTACTGTTCCGCGAGGATGGTCCCCGAGCTGACGCGCTCTCCGTCCTGGACGATGTAGCCCAGATTTCCGCTTCCCGGGACATCCACCGCTTCAAAAACGGCCATGCCGGAGAGCGTGATGCTGTCCGACATGGTGTAGGCAATGGCTGTTTCGGTTTTATAGGTATGGTGTACGATGGCAAAGAGCTGCACGCCCACATACCCGAGCGCAAGAAGAAAGAGCAGTGTGATCAGAACGAAAAAGATTTTCCGCACCCAGGGTACGGCTTTGTGTCCGGTTTCCATCGTATCCCCCCTGTTCTGTTGGTTTCAGGATTGCAAAAAGGCGGTCAGATATGGCTCGGCCTGCCCGACGAGATCTCCGTCTTCCAGATACAGCCAGACGGCCGGTGTCTGACGGCGGAACCAGGTCAGCTGACGCTTGGCATAGTTCCGGGAAGCCTGTTTGAGGCGTACCAGGCAGTCGTTCAGGTCGGCGGCCCCTTCAAAATACGGGAAAAATTCCTTGTAGCCGATGGCCTGTGCCGCCGTGCGGAACGTGTCCCGATGACGGTAGACGTACTCCGCTTCCTGCAGGATTCCCTGTTCCATCATCCGGTCGCAGCGCTGGTCAATCCTTCGGTAGAGCAGCGCCCGGTCCCTGCAGGTCAGGCAAAGGCAAAGGCTGCGGTACGGGGCTTCGACCGGCACGGCATTGCGGCGTTCCTCGCTCATCCGGCGACCCGTCGCACGGTACAGTTCCAGCGCCCGGATGACCCGCGTGGTATTGTTCGGATGCACCCCGGCAGCATAGTCGGGGTCAATCCGGCGTAGCTCTTCATACAGCGCTTCGGGTCCCTCGGCCTGCAGACGGCGTTGCAGGTCCTGCCGGATGGAAGGGTCTGCTTTCTCTTCGGTGAAGGTAAGACCGCCCAGCAGGCTGGAAATATACAGTCCCGTTCCGCCCACCACAAACGGCAGGCAGCCCCGCCCGGTGATTTCCGTGATGGTCCGGCTGGCGAGGGCAACATAATCCGCCACGCTGAACGGCTGGTCCGGCGGCAGGATGTCCAGCAGATGATGCGGTATCCCCTGCATCTCGTCGGGCGTCACCTTGGCGGTGCCCACATCGAGGCCGCGGTAAATCTGCATCGAGTCGGCGCTGAGGATTTCCCCATGGTATCGCCGGGCCAGAGCGACCGACAGCGCGGTTTTTCCCGTAGCAGTCGGCCCGCCAATCACGACGACCCGGGGCTTGGAGCAGCAATCAGACAAGACGGCCAAACTGTTTTTCCAGCTCCTTCCGGGTAAGTTTCAGCACGCAGGGACGGCCGTGCGGGCAGAAGGGCGGGATGCTTCCCGCCATAATCTTCTGCGCCAGTGCCAGCATCTCCTCGCGGTTGGTGTTGTCTCCGGCCTTGATGGCCGCACGGCAGGCGATGGAATGGAGCACCCATTCGGTCTTTTCCCGCATGGCATCCCGCGAACCGTTGAGCAGCCGGCCTGCCAGCTCCAGCAGCATATCCTCCACATCGTGGACCGGCACATCGGCCGGAACCGAACGGACAATGACGGTGGACCCGCCGTAGTCCTCGGCTTCCACGCCGGCGCTGCGCAGCAGTTCCAGATTCTGCAGAACCGCCTGCTTTTCGTCCGCGGAGAGATTGACCTGAACCGGCACCAGCAGCATCTGGGAAGGAACATTGCCGTACTGTTCGGCGAGCTGTTCATAGAGAATCCGTTCATGTGCTGCATGCTTGTCGATCAGGCAAAGTTCGTCGTCGCGCTCCGCGATGATGTAAGTCTTGAACACCTCGCCGACCACACGCAACGGGCGTTCCTCCTCGGCCGGCAGGAAACTGGTCTGGCAGGATTCCTCTTTAGGAAGTGCCGCCAGTCCCGCCCCCGGGTCCGTTTGCTCTGCGGCCTTCGGCGCCGGTTGCTGCGGCGTCACATCGGGCAGAATGTCCAGCAGTTCCTCATCGGACGACTGCAGTACCGGGCCGGGATCATGACGCGGGGCCGGTGCAGGCTGCGCAACGGCCGGCGCCGCGGCAGACGGTACTGCAGGGGCAGTGTGATACGGCACCCGTTCGGAGCGCAGCTCGCCAGTCTTGGAGGTTCCGGGCAGTTCGCGCGCCGGAACCGGCTGGGTCAGGGTGTTCAGGGCACGATACTCCGCGGCCGAAAGCGTGGTAAAATGCTTCTGCGGTTCGGGCGGACGCACCGGCTGGGGTTTGGCCGCAGCGGGTTCCGGTTTTGCGGGCTGGTTCTGTGCTTCGGCCAGATGACCGAGCTGGAAGCGGCATTCCCCGCTGCCCGGCGTTGCAAGGGCAGCCCGGACTGTCCGGTACACCGCGTCAAAGACATCGTTTTCCCGGGCGAAGCGGATTTCGGTCTTGGCCGGATGGACGTTCACATCGACGAGATCGGCGGGCATCTCGATGCGGAGAATCGCACCGGGGAATTTGCCCTGCATCAGGGTGCCTTTGTAGGCATTTTCCAGTGCCGCCATCATGGTCCGGTTCTTGACATACCGGCTGTTGACGTAAAAATGCTGTGCATTGCGGGAGGCACGGCAGGCCCGTGGCGGCGTGATCAGACCGGTCACATGGTACACACCGGCCTGTCCGTCCAGCGGCAGCAGATCCTTGGCAAAGTCCCGGCCAAGCACCGCGTATGCCGCACTCCTGAGTTCCCCATCGCCGGGCGTCATGAACTGCTGCTTGCCGTCCCGCACAAACCGGAAGGAGATTTCCGGGTGGGACAATGCCTCGTGCATGACGATTTCCGCCACATAGGTTCCTTCGCTGACATCCTTTTTCAGGAACTTCATGCGGGCGGGCGTGTTGTAAAACAGGTCGTTCACCGTCACGGTGGTTCCCTGCGGGCGAGCGCCCGGTTCCATGCCGAGCGGTTCGCCGCCCTCAATCCGGTACCGGCAGGCATACTCATCCGCTTCGGTCCGGGTCAGGACCTCCACGCGCGCCACGCTGGCAATGGAAGCCAGCGCCTCGCCGCGGAATCCCAGCGTGTGGATATGGCCGAGGTCATCGGCGTTGGCAATCTTGCTGGTCGCATGGCGGATGAATGCCTTGTCAATGTATTCCGCCTCAATGCCGGTACCGTTGTCCGAAATCTGCAGCTGCTGGATTCCGCCGCGCAGAATCGACAGTGTGATCTGCGTGGCGCCGGCATCGATGGCATTTTCCAGCAGTTCCTTGGCGACCGAGGCGGGCCGTTCCACGACCTCGCCTGCGGCGATCAGTTCCGCCGTATGTTTGTCCAGAACACGAATTTCAGCCATGAAGTACCTCTTCCATCCTGCTCTCAGCAGAGAGTCTGTTTGAGTTCATACAAAAAGTTCAGCGCCTCGAGCGGCGTGAGGGTCTCGATATCGACGCTCTTGAGCTTGTCCACCACCTCGCTGGGAACCGCGGGGTTGTTGTAGGCCTCCACGGTCTCGAAATCCAGCTGCATCGAGGCGTGGGCCCCGGGAGCGGTGGCTTCGAGCTGGCGCAGCACGGCATGGGCGCGCTTGGTCACGGCATCGGGCAGTCCTGCCAGTTTGGCCACTTCAATGCCGTAGCTGTCATCCGCAGGGCCCGCGACAATCCGACGCAGGAAGGTGATGTCATCCCCGCGCTTCTTGACGGCAATGTTGTAGTTCTTGACACCGTGAATGTCCTGTTCCATACCGGTCAGCTCATGGTAATGGGTGGCAAACAGCGTCTTGCAGCCGATATGGTCGCAGATGTATTCTACCACCGCCCGGGCAATGCTCATGCCGTCAAAGGTCGAGGTGCCGCGGCCGATCTCGTCCAGAATGACCAGGCTGTGGCGGGTGGCATGCTGGAGGATCTCCGCCACCTCGGTCATCTCCACCATGAAGGTGGACTGACCGGCCGCCAGATCATCCGATGCCCCCACCCGTGTGAAGATGGCATCCACCACACCGACGCGGCATTTGGCCGCCGGGACAAAGCTGCCGATCTGAGCCATCAGGGCAATCAGGGCGTTCTGACGCATATAGGTGGATTTGCCCGCCATATTGGGGCCGGTGATGATGAGCATCCGGTTTTCATCCTCATCGAGCGTCGTGTCATTGGGCACGAACAGGCTGCCCTTGAGCATCTGCTCAATGACCGGATGGCGGCCTTCCGCAATATCCAGCACATCGCTGTCGTCCACCTGCGGTTTGACGTAGTTGTTCTGCACGGCCGTCTCGGCAAAGGCGGTCAGCACGTCCAGCTGCGCGACCGCCGAGGCCGTGCGCTGGATGCGGAGCAGCTGGTCCGAGATGGATTTGAGCAGGTCGGAGAACAGCTGATGCTCCAGCACCAGCAGCCGTTCGTTGGCGCCCAGGATCTTGTTTTCGAGATCCTTGAGTTCGGGCGTGATGTAGCGCTCGCCGGTGGTCAGCGTCTGTTTGCGGATAAAGGTGTCGGGAACGCTGCCCGCATAGCTGCGGCTGACTTCAATGTAATAGCCGAAAACCTTGTTGAATCCAATCTTGAGTTTGGGAATTCCGGTTTCCTGCTTGAGCTTGGCCTCCATCTGGGAGAGGAAGCCTTTTCCGCCGTGCATGATGTCCCGCAGTTCGTCCACTTCGGCGTTGTAGCCTTCCCGGATGACGCCGCCTTCTTTCAGCGTCGAAGGCGGGTCCTCCACAATGGCGCGGTTGATCACGTCGAGAATATCCGCCAGCGGGTCAATGTCATCGGAGAGTTCGGTCAGCAGCGGGGCTGCACAGTCATGTGCCAGTTCCTTGACGCGGGGCAGGCAGGCACAGGTATCACCGAGGGCCTTGACCTCGCGCGGGGTGGCCGACCCGTAGAGAATCCGGGTGGTCAGCCGTTCGATATCAAACACATGGGACAGTGCCTCCTTGAGTTCCGCACGGTCCACGTTGGCGTTGTACAGCGCTTCCACCGCATCCAGGCGGCGGTTGATCCGGTCACTCTCGACCAAAGGCTGTTCAATCCAGGAACGCAGCTGACGCTTTCCCATCGAAGTCTCGGTCCGGTCCAGCACCCAGAGCAGGGTTCCCTTTTTCTCACGTCCCCGCATGGTCTCAGTCAGTTCGAGGTTGGCGCGCGTCACCGGGGACAGCCGCATATACTGGGCATCCGCATAATTCTGCACGCTCTTGATCCGGTCAATGCCGTGTTTCTGGGTCTCATGCAGATACCCCAGCAGCGCACCGAACGCATAGGGAACCAGACCATCCTCGGCAAAACCGCAGGTGGTCTTCCAGTCGGCGCCGAACTGTTCGGTCAGGGCCGATTCGATGGTAGCCTGGCGGTAACAGGCATCCTCCCGCAGCTCCACCAGGGCATTGGTATGCTGCTTGATATAGCTGGTGACATCCTTCAGGTCCAGCGTGGCCGGATTGATGAGGATTTCGCTCGGCATATAGCGGCAGAGCTCGGTGATGACGGCAGGCCCCATCTTATCGGCATGGAGTTCGGTGGCGTAGGCCTCCCCGGTCGAGATGTCGGCAAAGCAGATGCCGGTTTTCCAGTGTCCGCGGGTCCGCTTGGAACAGATGCTGCAGATATAGTTGTTCTTGTCATCCGCCAGCATGCTGCTCTCGATCACCGTTCCCGGTGTGATGACCCGGATGATGTCCCGCTTGACCAGCCCCTTGGCCGTGGCAGGGTCCTCCATCTGTTCACAGATGGCCACCTTGTAGCCTTTTGTGATCAGCCGCGACGCATAGACTTCATACGCATGGAACGGAACGCCGCACATCGGTGCACGCTCGGGCAGGCCGCAGGCCTTTCCGGTCAGCGTCAGTTCCAGTTCCCGGGAGGCTGTACGCGCATCGTCAAAGAACATCTCGTAGAAGTCCCCGACGCGATAGAACAGAATCTCATTGGGATGCTGTTTTTTGATTTCCAGATACTGCTGCATCATCGGCGAAACGGACTGCAGGTCGATTTCCTGCGCCGTCTGGGAGACCGTTTTTTCCGCCATATTTCACACTCCTGCTCCGTTATGGCCTACTGAGTTCCTCAATGGCAGCCGCCACAGGTGGAGCAGCTGCCGGTGCAGCTGCCTTCGGGGGCCTTGACCGTCATCGGGTCGCCGCCGTTCATCGCGGTGTTGATGATCGCATCAATGTGGTTGATCATGGATTCGCACTCCGCCTTGGCGGCATTGTAGCGGACCATGCCTTCGCTGGCCATGATCTGGCTGTAGAGGTCATTGACCTTCTGGTTCAGGTCGGCAATGCGGGCATTGTCCGGGTCCGTCTTGGAGGCTTCGTTGTTGAGGTCCAGCCGCTTGAGATTGAACTCACCGATGAGTCCCTGCAGCTCCTGGTCCATATCGTTTTCACGGCGTGCCGCATCCAGTTCCAGGTAGCGGGGGTCAGTCTGCATGGCAGCGGCGGCTTTCTTGAAGAGATCGATGCAATCCATAGTTGTTACTCCTTTTTGTCTGTTTCATTCTGTACCGTTTCTCCGAGCAGCAGTGCCGCACGCGATCCGGTCAGGCGAACCTGCGCGTAGTTTCCGATCAGCGTTTCATCACCGGAGAACTCCACGACAAGGTTGTTGTCCAATCGTCCGTTGAGGGTTCCCGGATTGCGGCCGGCTCCTTCGACCAGGACACGGACCGTCTGCCCGCAGAGGCCGGCAATCATCGGGAATGCAATGGAATCCTGCAGTTTGAGAAGCCGGTCCATCCGGGCCGCCTTCTCGGCATGGGTAGTCGGGTCCGGCATCGATGCAGCGCGGGTTCCCTCCCGTTTGGAATAGATGAAGGTGAAAAGCTGGGTATACCGTACCTTCTCGATCAGGTCCAGCGTAGCGCAAAAATCCTCCTCCGTCTCGCCGGGGAAGCCGACAATGATGTCGCTGGAGAACGTCACACCGGGAATTTTCTCCCTGGCATACCGGACCAGGTCCAGATACTGCTCCACCGTGTAATGACGGTTCATCTCCCGCAGAAGGCGGTTGCTGCCCGACTGGACCGGCAGATGAATGTGCTTGCACAGATGGGGCTGCGCCGCAATCGTGTCGATCAGCTTGCGGCTGGCATCCTTGGGATGACTGGTCATGAAGCGGATCTGATAATCCCCGGGCACCGTGCAGAGCAGGTTCAGCAGATCGGCAAAATCCACCGGCTCCCCTGCCTCATTCTCAAGGCCCTTGCCGTAGCTGTTCACATTCTGTCCCAGCAGGGTGATTTCCTTGTAGCCGCGGGCAATCAGGTCCCGGAACTCCGCCAGAACATCGGAAGGCGTGCGGCTGCGCTCACGGCCCCGCACATACGGAACAATGCAATAGGTGCAGAAATTATCGCAGCCGTACATGATGGGAAGCCAGGCACGGAACCCCGAATCGCGGCGGATCGGCAGATCCTCGACCACAGCGTTGCGCTCGCTGGGATTTTCCAGATAACGCTTGCCGCGGGAAAGCCGCTGGGCCAGGATCTCGGGCAGACGGTCAATGCCGTCCACCCCGAACACCAGATCCACATAGGGATAACTTGCCCGGAGTTTGTCCACGATATGCTGCTGTTGTGCCATACATCCGCAGACGCCGATCATGAGGCGCGGATTTTTTTCCTTGAGCTTTTTCAGGGCTCCGACATTGCCGAACACCCGCTGCTCCGCATGCTCGCGGACCGCACAGGTATTGAACAGAATCAGATCCGCCTGCTCCACGTTTTCGCACAGTCCAAAGCCGATGTCCAGCAGAACTCCGCGAATTTTTTCCCCGTCATTCACATTCTGCTGACAGCCGTAGCTGTGCACATAGGCCAGCGGCGGCGTGTCATACGCGCGGGCGATCACGGCGGCCGCCTGCGCATTATGGGTATAGGTAAGTTTTTTCACGTTGTGAGCTCCCGTCAGTAGTTTGTTGCATCTAACGCTCTTGGCAGGAAACCAAGCAATATACTGTTACAGTATACCGCAAACTTATCAAAAGTACAAGATCTTCCCTCAGAAAAAACCGGGATGCCCCAGCCATGGGGGACGCCCTTCCCTTGCCGCGGGCAAAACAGACGGGACGGCACCGCCCTGCGCGGCACCGTCCCGGACCTTGCCATGTTGTGTTGTCGGATCAGGATTTTGTGGATTTCTTTTTGGAAGACGCCGTCTTTTTGGGAGCTTTGGGAACGGGTGCGGGACCGGTTCCCTGCAGTGCCCAGGCGCGTTCCAGTGCCGGCTTCAGATAAAAACCGGTGAAGGAGGCGGGATTCTCGGCGACCTGTTCGGGTGTTCCGGTGGCGACCACCGTTCCGCCGCCGCTGCCGCCTTCGGGGCCCAGATCAATGATATAATCCGCCCGCTTGATCACATCCAAATTGTGCTCAATGACGATGACGGTATTGCCCGCATCGACAAGCTTATCGAGTACCTTGACCAGGCGGTGGACATCGGCAATGTGCAGGCCGGTCGTGGGTTCATCCAGAATATAGACGGTCTGGCCCGTGTCGCGGCGGGCAAGCTCATTGGCGAGCTTGACACGCTGGGCCTCGCCGCCCGAAAGCGTGGTGGCCGACTGGCCGAGCTGGACATAGCCCAGGCCGACTTCCTGCAGCGTCTGCAGTTTGCGGGCAATCTTGGGCTGGTTGGCAAAGAAATTGCAGGCTTCCTCCACCGTCATATCCAGCACA
>NZ_JAXJZK010000034.1:0-69572 GCF_036306485.1 Gemmiger sp.
TCGTATGGCTTGTCAAAGCTGTCCTGCGTGAAAACGATATAGCCGGAAAGGTGTTCTTTGCCCTCATTTTCCGCTTCACAAAAGCGGCTACGCATCTCGGCAAAGGTCATTTCAACGGCTTGTGGCTCTCCATAAACCGCCCGATTCGGGGTCAGTCCATTGACCTTGCCCTCCTCATTGCAGATAATGGCGACCTCATCTTCAAAAGGCATATATTCCTCAATGTCGCCGCCGACCACTGTCTGCATTACCTCCAAGGTATCGTCGATCTCAATCATCTTGGGATACTTGTTCGGCTCAACAAGCAGAACGGAAATCTTTCCGTCGCTTGCTTTCACCGGCTCTTTACAGGGTGATTTGTCGAAAGAAATCGACTTGAACCCGATACTGTCCACGAAGTAAAAGCCGGGATTCAGGGTGTCGCTCTCCCTGATTTCGACTACATCCGACACGGAAAGAGAGCGTCCCTTGTAGTCGGCAGGATGGTCAACATTGAACTTCTGATAGATATTTTCGAGGGAGATGCAGTCCATTTTGCCGTCATAAACTCTGTCGTAAGCGGCTGCGTGGACATCCTTAGTGCCTTTGATTTTTTCGAGGGATTCCATTCCGATGAAGCACACATTGGCGGTATCCCTGTCCATATTGATCTGATAAATACTGAACTCAGTCATCGTTCATTCGTCCTTTCTTTGGCTTTGTTGCGGTGGATACCGAGCTGGAAACAAAGAAAGTCATTGTAGTCCTTGCCGCAGGGCGGAGGGCTGTCAATGACTTCATACTTGCTCGGCAATATGGTTTTCAGCGCAAGGCTGGCTTTTCTCCCGGCATTGTCGTTGTCGAAGTGCAGGAGAATTTCCTTGATTTGCGGCTTCTCATTGAGGTACTTCACAAGAGCCGCAGGGGTAGTGCTGTCCTCGATTCTCTCCTTGGGCAGATACACACCGGCGAGGGAAACGAGGTTGTCTTTTCGCCAATCTCTGCCCGCCATCTTTTCAAGCGTCGCATAGGAAAGCAGGTCAATGGCACACTCAAAGAGATGCACCGTGCCGCTGTCGCTGTCTGCGATCCGAAAAGAATAGTGCTTGTCACTGCCGGAGCAGTCACCCAAAATACGGCGGTCATTGGTCGCTCGGTAGGAAGCATAGCGAGGGGTATTTTTCTCATCAAAGCCTACGCACACAAGATTGTGATACGGCAAGCTCTCGAAAATCAGCCCCTTGTCAATACAGTATTGGATGATGGCATAGTCGATGCCCCTGCCGAAAAGATACTCTTTAATTCTTTCTGTGGAAGCACTTTTATCCGGCAGAAGCAAGATCTTCGGCTCCGTTTTCTGCTTGGGCTTGACCGTCACCGTCGGCATCACCGCCGCCTTTCCCATCAGCGTTTCAATCGCCTCCACAAAAGAACAGCCCTTGACTTTCACAAGATAGTCAAGGGCATTGTAGCCGCCGATGCGTTGTGACCACCACATCCACTTGCCGTTAGAAATCTTCAAGCTATCGTGGGTGCGGGTGGTATAATTGTTGCCGGAAATGCGGACAAGCTCCTGCGGCTCACAGCTTTGCAGATAGGTCAGCAGATCGATTTGCCGTGCCTGTTCCACCACCTCCGGTGGGATATACGGCATAAAATCACCTGCTTTCCCGTTGCTGTTTCTTCTCCTGCCGTTGCAGGCTCTTGTCCGCTTCCGTTTCGATGGAGTCCCGGATGGTATCCATATGCTCGGTTTCTCTGTCCCGGAACTCCTTATACACATCACTCAGAGGACAAGGGGAACGAAGCAAGGCCCTTGCCTTTTCCGGCTCAAGCTCCAGCTCCTCCATACACATTACGATGTCCTCACGCATCGTGTATTCGTAGGTGTGGTTGAGGATTTCGGACGGCTCCTGATGCAGCAGCCAGTCCCGATATTTGTCCTGCTCGGCTTTCATTTTCTCATAAAGGCGAGCGTTGTAATCTGTTTCGCTCATAGCGAACACCTCCTTCAAAATAGAAATAGCCGCCTGATTTCTTTTGAAAACCAAGCGGCTATGTGTCGGCAGTATGAGATCATTCCCATACCGCATTAGTCAGCGTTCCAAGTCCCTCGGTTTCTTTTCGGGCGGTTCTTCACCCTCATCGGGTTCACCGCCGACGATCTCGTTCTCACGCTTATCCACATTGAGCAGGGCGTTGAGTTCATTCAGCCGGTCGGTCTTAGCTTTCAATTCTTCCTCCTGCGGGAACGGTCTTTCCACATCGACCTTTGCAGTTTCAAACTGCTTTTTGAGGTTATCAAGCTCCATTTCGTTCATCTCCAAACGCTTTGGAAGTCCCTCCAGCGCATTATCCAAGCGGGTGATATTACCGAAGGTGTCCGTGCCGAGGGTTACGGGATAACCAAGCTCACCCTTGAGCCGCACTTTGTATTCTCTTGCTTCAAAGTACAGCTCCATCGTAAAACCACGGTACTCACCGAGGGGAATGGGTTCGGGATTCGTCATTGCCTTACACGCCTCCAAGATGGCGTTGCCGGCATCCGCTTTCTCTGAATAGAAAGCACCCTTGACCGTCATACCCACAAAGGTTTCATCAGACGGCTTCGGGTGCTCTGCCATTCTTTCAATATCGGATTTTAATCCCGCAATTACATCCGTCCGCCGTGCGATCTCCTGCGGATAGAACTTGATGATCTTATCCTCCAAAGCATATTTTTCGGAGAGGAAGCTGGACTTTAAGAGCCGCAGCTTCTGAACCTGAATGTCCAAGTCCATCTTCTCTTTGATGTGGGGATTGCCGGTCGCCAGCATTTTGATTTCAGCGTAAGACAGTGCGGTTTCGTCAATATCTTCGCAGGAGCGTACCGGTGATTTGCTGGTCATTATCTGCGAAGCGAACTTCTGCTTGCCTTCCACGAGCTGATATAAGTAGGCATCAAAGGTTTCTTCCGTCACGAAACGGTAGATGTGAACCTCTGCATTTTCGTTGCCTTGCCGGATACTTCTGCCGAGCCGCTGTTCCAAGTCGGAGGGTCGCCACGGGCAATCGAGATCGGAGGATGCGGCAAGTTTGTTCTGCACATTCGTACCGGCTCCCATCTTCTGCGTACTGCCCATCAGGATGCGGACATCCCCTCGGCGTACCTTCTTGAACAGCTCCAGCTTCTTTGCTTCGGTATCCGCCTCGTGGATAAACTTGATCTCATCGGCGGGTACACCACGGGCAATCAGCTTCTGTCGAATGTCGTCATAGACATTGAAGGAGCCGTCGTTTTTCGGCGTAGACAGGTCGCAGAAAAATAGCTGGGTCAACCGCTTCTCACTGCCACGCACCCAAGTTTCAAACATAGCGTCCACGCAGGCGTTGAGCTTGCTGTCCTCAAAATCAGGGAGCAACGGATTGATAAGCCGCTGGTCAAGTGCCAGCTTTCTGCCGTCGTTTGTGATCTTGAGCATATTATCCACTCTTGCATCAACCATACCGTTCCGCACCCTTTCGGCTCTTTCCGCAAGCCCCGCAACCATATCCCTTTGGATTTCAGAGGGCTTCACCGAGATGTTGTGAAAGACCGCTTTCGGCACTGGCAGGTCAAGCATATCCGCTGTTTTGATGTCTGCGATTTCCTTAAACATCGCCATCAGCTCCGGTAAATTGTAGAAGCGGGCAAAGCGTGTTTTGGCTCGGTATCCCGTTCCTTCGGGTGTAAGTTCAACTGCCGTAATGGTTTCTCCGAAAGTGGAAGCCCAGGCATCGAAGTGCTGCAAGTTGTTCTGAACAAGGGTGTTGTACTGCAAGTATCGCTGAATGGTGTAAAGCTCGACCATCGAATTGGAGATCGGCGTTCCTGTCGCAAACACTGTCCCACGCCCTCCGGTCAGCTCGTCCAAGTACCTGCATTTCATAAAGAGGTCGCTGGACTTCATTGCTTCGGTTTGAGCAATGCCGCCTACATTTCGCATTTTGGTAAAGAGAAACAGGTTCTTGTAGTAGTGACTCTCATCGATAAAGAGCCTGTCAACACCCAACTCCTCAAAGGTCACGGTATCATCCTTTTTGGATTGGTCGTTGAGCTTATCGAGCTTCTGCTTGACAGATTTCTTTGTGCGTTCCAGTTGTTTTACGGAGAAGTTATCTCCACGGTTCTTTTTCAGTTCCGTAATGCCCTCCGTAACTTCATCAAGCTGCTGTTCGAGGATCGCCCGCTGCCGTTCAATGGACATCGGTATTTTCTCGAACTGCGAATGCCCGATAATGATGGCATCGTAATCGCCGGTGGCAATTCTGCCGCAGAACTTTTTGCGGTTCTTGGTTTCAAAGTCTTTCTTCGTTGCCACCAAAATGTTGGCGGAGGGATAGAGCTGTAAGAACTCCGATGCCCACTGCTCAGTGAGGTGGTTGGGTACGACAAACAGGGATTTACTGCACAATCCGAGCCGTTTGGACTCCATCGCCGCCGAAACCATCTCGAAGGTTTTCCCTGCGCCAACGGCGTGTGCAAGCAGCGTATTGCCGCCGTAGAGGATGTGCGCCACCGCATTTCTTTGGTGTTCCCGAAGCTCGATTTCCGGGTTCATACCGCTGAAAACGATGTGGCTTCCATCGTACTCACGGGGACGCAAGCTGTTGAATTTCTCGTTGTAAAGGATGCAAAGCCGTTCTCTGCGTTCAGGGTCAGACCAAACCCAATCCTGAAAACCCTGCTTAATCAGCTCCTGCTTTGCCTGTGCGATTGCCGTTTCCTTCTTGTTCAGAATGGCTTTCTTTTTGCCGTCTGCGTCCTCTACATAGTCGAAGATGCGGACATCCTTCAGGTTCAGTGTTTCCTCGATGATCTTATAGGCGTTGATGCGCCCCGTACCGTAGGTGCTGTATGCTTTCACATTGCTGCGGTCATAGGACTTGCCCTCAATGTTCCATTCGCCGGTATAGGCAGAGAAGTGAACCTTGATGTTCCACTGTGCGTACCTTGGTGTCCCCAAGAACTCAAACATAAACTGTTCGACAATTTCGGTCGGCAACCAAGTAGCACCGAGCCGAACGGCAATTTCGCTGGCAGTCAGGTCTTTGGGCTGCACCCGTTCCAGTGCTTCCACATTGACGGTGTAATCTTCGGGGTAAAGCTCCGCCGACTTTCGGGCGAGTGCCAACTTTTCACGGACATTGCCGGAGAGGTATTCATCCGCCATCAGGTACTTTGCCTGTGTGGAATTGCCGTACCCGTGCATCGGATTCAGAAAGATAACGCCCTTCAAGTCTGCAAAGATTTCTTCTTCGGTCTTGCCGGTCAGCTCGCACATATAATCCATATCCACACGGGCTTTTTCGCCCATAGAAACAGCAAGCGCTTCGCTGGCGGTATCTACGGAAGTGACCGGGGTGTGTGGCTTGATGGTTCGTTTGTAGAATATATCCGCCTTGCGTTCAAGCTGTCCTTCATCGCCCAAGACCTCAAGAGCCGAGAGCAGAGAAAAGGAACTGTCCTGCGAAAAGGCGGAGATGTTGGCACGGCTGTTGATAAGTCCGTACTGCTTGGAAAAGGCATCATAAAGAGCATTTAATCGCTCCTGCTCCGCTTTAATTTCCGAGTCGGGGTAATCCTCCGTCTGCAATTCGATCAGCTTTCTGACCGAATCACGGATGCGGATCATACCCTTTATGCGGTTCTCTGCGGTAGCGGATACCTCCACCGGAGCCATACGGCTGTTTTCTCGATAGTAGATTTTGTCGTCCACAACGGTGTATGAGAAGTTGCGGGCAGTGGGGTCGGCGGGAATGGAATTGTCCTCCTCTGCAAGCTCATCCTCCACCTCATATGCGGTCAGCTCACCGTGAATATTGGAAACGGCTTCGCCGAGTTGCTCGGCAAGGTCTGCCCCCTCGTAAGGGACGCAGGTGGCTTCGGGACCGAAACGCCCCGACACCATTTTCATCTCTCCGAGTATCATTTCGGGATGCTCAACAAAGTACCTGTTCATCAGGATACCGTTTTCATCTGTGCCGAGCTGTACCCAATCCGGCTCTATATCCACAATGCGGTCACGCTTTTGCAGAATAAGAATATCCGAAACGGCCTCCGTTCCGGCGTTACCCTTAAAGGTGTTATTCGGCAAACGGATAGCACCAAGCAGGTCAGCTCGCTGAGCAATATACTTTCGGACAGCGGAGTTTTCCTTATCCATCGTACCCTTGCTCGTAATGAGCGCCATTACGCCGCCCGGACGGAGCTTGTCCAAGGATTTGGCGAAGAAATAGTCGTGAACGAGAAACTTGTGCTTGTCGTAACGCTTGTCAGGAACCTTGAAATCCCCGAAGGGTACATTCCCCACAACGGCATCAAAGAAGCTGTCGGGGAGGTTGGTTTCCTCAAAGCCCTGTGCGGCGATAGAGGACTTTTGATATAACTGCTGTGCGATACCGGCAGAAACCGTATCCAGCTCCACACCGTAGATCTTGCTTTCCTTCATTTCTTCGGGAAGCATACCGATAAAATGCCCGATGCCGCAGGACGGTTCCAAGATGTTGCCCTCACGGAATCCAAGCTGTTTCATCACCTTATACACGGCATTGATAACCGTTGGCGGCGTGTAGAAAGCGGTCAGAGTGCTTTCTCTTGCGGAAGCGTATTCCTCTGGCGACAGGATGTTTTTCAGCATCCCGAACTCTGTCTGCCAAGAACCGGCTCGCTCATCAAAGGCTTCGGGAATACCGCCCCAGCCAACATACTTGGAAAGAATGATCTGCTCGTCCGGTGTTGCGAAGCGGTTTTCTTCCTGACACCTTTTCAGAACGGTGATTGCCGCATAGTTGCGGTGGAAGCGTTCTTTCTTGTTGACCTCCTCGACCTCGTGAGAAGCAAGGTCAAAGGTATGACGGTCTGCCATTGGGATTTCGGGATGAATGTCAAAGGACTGCACCTGGCTTTTCTTCGGATGCTCCCAAACAGGGGTAAGGGGTACTTCTGTCTGTGCCAGTTCTTCCTCGGAGAGATAAACAAGGTCGTCAAAGGACAGTGCTTGCAGTCCTTTTTCGGTCAGTTCTTCAAGGGACGCATACTGCTCACTGCGGACGACCTTGCCGTCTGCAAGAGTTTCGATACGGAAATCCACAAGGTTGACCCTTGCCTGAATCTCGTGCCTGTCGTCCTCTGTGGTGGTGTAGGCAATACCTACATTGGTAAGGTCAGTGTAATCCGCACCGTCCTCACGCTGATACTCCTCACGGCAAAAATCATCAATGAGATGCTTCGCCTTGTCCAGAGCATTTTCCGGCAGATACGGGCTGTCGATGATCTCAAAGCCCTTGGGCGGTGGGTCAAGTCGAGTAACAAAGTCATAGGGAATGGTACTGCCGTCCTTGTCCTTATACAGAACAATGCTCATCGGCACACCGTAGTAGTTTTCCTCCTTGATGTCCTTCTCAAACTGATAAGGACTGGTGTACTCGATGCTTTCACCGACCTTGCCGTCCGTGCCGAGATAGTCGATCCTGCCGATAGGTTTGGACTCGATGGGTGCTTCCTTCGTGGTGGAAACCACGGTGCGGGTAATGCGTTTACCGTCCTCCAAAGCGTTGACCGCTACATCGTACCCTCTGTCGGTCAGCATTGTAAGGTAGGTTTCCAAGCGGTGCTGCGGAAATCCTACCATTGGGACACGGGTGTTGTGATCGACGACACGGGTCGTCTGCGTCAAGTCAAGGGCTGTCCCGACGACCTCAGCGTCCTCGGTATAGGCTTCAAAGAAGTCGCCCACCTGATACAGCAAAAGGCTACTCGGATTGTCTGTTTTGGTTTTAAGATACGCCTGATAGAACTCTGGCAAAGCATCATCCTTTGGCTTTTCTCTTTCTGCCGCCTGTTCGATACGCTCCACAACGCTTTGCGGCAAGTCCTGCACATAGAAGGTGATCTCACCTTCGGGGGAGATATGGGCAATGTTCTGATAGTCCCCATTGACCTCCACGGCACGGTTCCAAACGGTCAGTCCGTTGCCGAGATAGCCCATCCCGATGTCATACTCGACCGCCTTTTCTTCTGGCTGTTTAATAGCGACCTTCAAATGGTCATTCAGCGGGTTCTCCTGCACCTTGCTGTCGAACTCAGTTCTCGTCATTTCCTTGTTGAAAAGCGGAAACTGCGTATCATAGAGCATCACACGCTCGTCATCAAAGGACAGGATTTCATATTCGTTTGCGCCGAGATAGATGGTGCTGCCGAGATGGTACTCATATTGCTCATTTTTTGCCTCTGCCTTTTCGGAAAGTGCAGTAGACAAGATTTCTCTGTTCCTTCGTTCCTCGGCAAGCTCTGCACGGCGTTCTTCCTGCCTTTGCAGCCACTCAGGGTACTGTGCCTTTTCCTTGGGGTTCAAGTAACGGTCGAGTTTTATCAGCTCGGCAATACGCTTCTCCACCTGACTCCATTTCAGGTCGATATGAGGTTTATCGCTTCCGATGCCTTTAGAAATACGGATACCTTTGCCGTCGTGCTGCTCATCAATATCGGCTCCGACAATAGCCGGATAGGCTCCGCCCCAGCCGTATTCATTTTTTAGGAAATCTGCGTTTTCCTTTGCAGACAGGCTCTTTTGGAACTGCTCATAGATTCGCATTTTCCCCTCAGAAATGCCGCTGCCACGGGTGAGAACAGCGTCGATGATCTCCTGAGAGAAAGTAAAAGCAGAGGGCTTTCGTTCCTCTGCTCCTGCTGTCATCAAGCTCAACTGCCCGTCAATGGACGGCAGCGGCTTCATCGTGTCCTGCAACTCCCCAAGCAGCCGCATCGCTTCAAAATGCTGGGCAATTACGCCCCAATCATAGAAACTCTGTGCCATGCGGGAGAGATAACTGCCCTCCCAAAGCTGCAACACATTCTGATAGGTTTTGTAGCCCACACGCCGTCCATCTCTCAGAATGACCTCGGTGTAGTCGTTGTTGAAAATGCGCTTGATATAAGAAATACGGGCGTTCTCATCAGCGGTTGCTTCAAAGAATACCCGTATCTCGTCTTTGCTTGCTTTCAGGTGCAGCGTGGTGCCGAGGATTTCACGAATCGTATCATCGCCGCCAAAGAACGGCAGGCTTTTATCCTCGTGACTTCGGTCGTAATAGTCTAAGCGAAGATTACCTCCGACATCACGATCTCCTGAACCCGGCTCCGGATACTGTTCATCTTCCGAACCCAGCTCATCATATCCGTCGCTTTCAGATTCTCCGTCACGCCCTCCGACGCTGCCATCTGCTCCGTCAGCATCTGTTCCAGCTCGTTCGCTCTGCGCTCCGTGTCGTTCAGATGCTCGTTCAGGGCGCAGCTCGTCAGCAGGTTGTAGTAGCGCACCTTGTGATGCTCCTTCAGGAACTTCTTCCGCATCCGGGCGTACCTGCCCATCGACAGCTCCGGCTGCTCCGGCATTGTCAGATCGGGGAGCAGATAATCCCCCTGCCTCGTGTAAGTGATCTCGTTCATCGTCAGGACTCCTTTCGTTTTTTTCTTTGCCTACATTGTAATCGGCTTTGGTTTTCTCTGCAATTATGCGATTTTGACGGTCGAGGGCAAGAATGGTGCGGGAAATCTCCGCAAGTCCCATCTCCGCAATATCGCTGGTGGCATAGCCGAGGGCGTTCAATGTGGCAGGGGTCGTAAAATTCACCACATCCCGAAGGTCATCGGGTTCAAAGTATTCTCCGGCTTCAATGCCCAGGCGGGTCATCGTCATATAGGCGACGCTGTTTCTCACCGCTTTTTTGAAAATGTGGGTGATTTCTTCTTCGGATACGCCGTCCAAGAAGCTGTCTTTCACGCTGTAGATCAGATCAGAGAGATAGTCGGGGATGTTGTCCTCTACGGCATTTCTCGCCGCCGACTCGATGGCAACGGCAAGGGTTTCCTTGTCGTTCAACTCTCCGAAGGTGCTTTCCAGCGTGTCGATCACTTCTGCCGTGTATTCGTCCCGCATTTGCCAAATGGGAACTCTGCGGGAAAAGCGGCTGGGATGCGTGTCGGAAATATCGAAGTAGTGGACAAGCCGCTGGCGGCGTTGGTCGGCATCCTCAAAGACGGCAATGCCGTGTGCTCCACGATTGACCCATCGCCCGAACTTTTGGTTCCAGTCGTCGATCTGAAGAACGGCGGTGGCGTCCGGTCGCTGTGCGTGAACCAAAAGCTGTTCATCAAAGCGCAGACGGTAGTTGTAGCAGGTAGAGCGCAGAAACGCCTCCCAGCTTGCGGGGTTTGCAACGACCGTTTTGCAGGTTCGGTTATACAGCTCCGAAATGAAGTCGTATTTTCGTGCCATCGGCGGACACCTCCTTATCGTTCATAGTCTTTTGGCTTGATGGCTTTGCCGTTCTCATCATAGCTCTTGGGTTTGGCGGCAATGGAGTCCCACCGGATCATAGAACCGGCAAGCATTGCCTGCTCCTGCGCCTTGCTGACACCCAGCTTCTCATTGAACTTATCCTTAATTGCTTCGTTCTCTGCACGGTTTCCGTCATTAAACCTTGTGGCGGTATAGCCCTTTTGCCAGCGGTCGATTTGAATGACTTCGCCGGTAGACGGGAGTATGGAATAGCACATCGGAGGCAAGGGCGGCTCCATTGGGGCGTAGATGCAGCCGCCTTGCTCCATACGCTCGGCAAACTCGCAAATGTGAAAGAGATTGCGTCCAACCTCTGTGTGATAGTTGTCAATATAGCGGCAGGGATAGCTTTCCGTCTTACCGTCACGGTCGGTCACAATGATGCGCTCTCCGTCCGGGATACGGAACAGCTCTTTATAGTGGCTGTCAATAAAGCGAATATCCCGGTTGGCTTCTTCGATGTGCTTGTCCAGCCATTCCTTTACATAGCAGAGGCAGTAGAAGTTATAGTCGCCCCTCGTTGGATTACAGCGAAGCACGAACGCATATTTCTCGGTATCTGCTCGGAAGCCGAACTCAGTGGTATAAGCACCCTGCATTTCGCTTTCCTTGTTCTCACGCCCATAACGCACCAACTGAGAACGGCTTTGAAGCAGTCCGTACTCCTCGGAGCGCAGGGCGTTGATTACATCATCCAAGTCCCGCTTGAACTCATCGCTTTTCCATTGCGGTCGGGTATCAAACCAAGTGGTATAAAACTGATCGCCGCTTGAGCCGAAGTCCCCACGCAGATAACCGATATTGCCTGTCTGCCCTTGAAGCTGCGAGCTTTGAGCGTAGGTGTATTTGCGTTCGGGAACGGTCAGCGGTCGCAGTGTGAAATCTACCATTATCGCTCACTCCTCTCTTGAGATACTCTTTGTTTCGGGATGTCAAAGCCGTAAACGGCGGCGATCTCATCCCCAAGTCGCCGGGTCAGCCGGGTAATATCGGCTCGTGTGGCTTTGCCGTGATAGATTTTATCTCTCAGGTTCTCCATCTGCGTTTCGGAAACGCCGTCTTTGAACACACGGTAGAGATAGTGATTTGTGCCGTCGTGATGAGTAGCATCGGCACGGAGGTCGCCGTATTGATCTACATACCATTCGGTATAGTCGGTGTCGGCATACAGACAATCTCGGATGTTGCCGGAGGGGATGTCCTTGTAGCCCATCACTCTGCCGTTCCATCTGCCGATGTCGCCAATGACAATGATCGGCTGGGAAAGCTGAACATTCAGGTTGACTCGCTCATCGGAGAGGTAGTCGTAATTGGTTTCCTCCATCCACTCATAGAGTGCCTGCTCATCATTCGGGTCATCGTCCAGCTCGTTGGCTTCAAGGAACTCCTTGTAGTCCTCTCGCCAGTCGTCCACATCAAGGTTTTGGTTGCTCCAAATGATGTGGCGGTCATTCGGTCGTGTCGCTTGGCTCATCTGCTCCACCTCCCAAGTATGAGAAAAGGCGGTTCTTTGCAACCTGCTCCTGAAGCTCGGTGATGACCGTCATATCCGGAACGGTCACATCGGGGATTTTCAGAATCGTCGGCAAGGTCAGCGCCTTCAAATCCTTTTCGGTTTTACAGCCTGCGTCAAAGAGCTTTGCCAGCACCTTCATTTTTTGCTGCAAGCCCTGTTCGGCTGCGGTTTTCTTTGTTGCCATAGAAATCTGCCTCCTTATCGCTCGTGGTCTTTTCCTTGAATTGTGCGGCTAAAAGCAGCCGCTTTTTCTTTTGCCCAATCAGGCATACGCTCCGGCTTTACTTCCCCCAGCACATCCATACGCTCATAACGGGTATTCTTGCCGTCATAGAGATTTTTGCAAAATACGGCACTGCCACGGGCATTTGCCGAAGCGCCGAAGCCGCCGGTCACAAGGAAAAGCTGTCGATCTGCTCTTTGATACTCCGGCTTGAGGACAGCCGGGTTGATGGCGATGATTTTGCCGTTGATGTCGTTCTTATAGTGGTCGGGGATGCAGTCCGCTTGGGTGATAACCGTCACAGGAATATCCAGCTTTTCAACCTCAGCCCGAAACTGCTCGGCATCTTTCTTGATACGCTCTGCAAAGAATAGTGCCGCATCAATATAGTCGTCGCCAACGGCACATTCGGTAAACTTCTCAAAGATGTCGTTGCGCTCTCCGTAGCAGCAGAGGAAGCGTTCTCCGTTGGTACTCTGCTCATTCTCGGCAAGGATGATTTCACGGGCGCCGATATTCACGGCACAGAGGACGGTGTAATCACCGACCTTTCTCTTTTCATTTTCCATAGCCGTTACCTCAGAGAATGCCGATGATGATAACCATATCATTCTGCTCGGCATTGCGGGAGTATTCCGGAAAAAGCGACTGCACACGCTGCCTTGCCCTGCGGATGGTTTCAAAGCACGGCAGTCCGTAGACTTTGTAGTTGAATGCAAGGTCATTGAGAGGCAGTTCGCCGGCTCTGAGATAAGTCGCATAGCGGTTGTAGTAGTGCATAATAAGGATCATATCGTCGAACCTTGCTCTCGGACAGTCCTTCAAGATAGAAAGCACACGGCTCTCCACGGTTTTCTGTTGATTCATCAGTTCCCTCCTTCGGGTAGTAGAAAAGGGGCGGAGTTTTTGCTCCGCCCCTTGGATAATCAGCTCACTTCTTGTTTTTCGATCTAATCTGCAAGAAGATAAAGCCGCCGATGATAAAGGCTACCAGCATGATAGCCACGATGGTTTTCGGTTCCATTAGTTACGATCCTCCTTCTTCTTTTTCTTAAATCCGATAACGCCGCACACAGCGATGCCCACTGCGGACAGACCTGCAAGGGCATAGAGCAGCGGCAGATTGGTAGTGTCTCCGGTCTTGGGAGTATCACGCAGAACATTGTGCATCTCCACAATGGTTGTGGAGCCGAGCTTGACCGTTGCCTTCTTGTCGGCAGGCAGGACATACATCGAAGAAGCCGAGTTGCTTACCTCAGAAATGGTGTAGTCCCCGATGCGAAGCCCGTCAATGAAGATCTCACCCTTGTCGTTGGTTTCAAGGATAATGTCATAGCCATTTGCACCGGTAATGCGGAAAGCGAAGCCCTTGACCTTGCCGTCAGAGGAGGTCTTGACAATTTTCAGGTTGCCACGCATAGCATCATTGACGAAGCCGACACCTGCCTTGTTCTCCACCTCGTAGGTCTTGCCGTTGGTGTCGATCATCACTTCATACACGCCGGTATCGAGGACAAAACCCTCCGGGGCTTTGGTTTCCTTGACGAAGTAGCGACCGTAGAACAGGTCATTCATACCGTATTCACCGATTTCCTTTTCGGTCAGTGTGCCGAGCAGCTCATCGCTGTCGTCCAGCTTGCCGTTTGCGTTACTGTCCTTATAGACCTCAAAGGTCGCTCCGGTCAGCTTATTGTCAGGATATTCGGAATCCACCTTGGTCAGATGGATGTTGCCACGGACATACTCATTGACGATTTCGATCTCCACGACCTGACCGTCTGCGCCGATGGTCACGGGATAGATGGTATCGTCCAGCACGAAGCCGGCGGGCTGTTCGATCTCACGGACATACCAAGTGCCGTAAGGAATGTTCTCAAAAGAAAAACTACCATCTTCAGCAGAAGTGGTAGTCATCAGAGCGTTTTCCTTTGTAAACTCGTCGTCATCCGTGCGGAACAGTCCGATCAGCGCACCGCCGAGAGCACTGCCGTTTTCATCGACCTTCTTGCCGGAAACAGAACCGTAGATCAGCTTGTTTTCAACAGCATTCCCATCATTGACAGCAATCTTTACAGCCGCTGTATCCTGACCGACATACGCAAAGGTTACGGGATACTTGGTATCGGAGAGCTTGTAGTGATTGTCGGTAGCAAGCTCCTGCACATAGTAGCTTCCAAAAGGAAGGTCGGTCTTAACCTTTGCCGTTCCGTCCTCATTCAGAGAGATGATCTCAACAAGACCATTTGCGGGAATGGAAGTTCCGCTGGCAGATACGATTTCCTCGGCGGCAAACAACCCAAAGGAAATGTTCTTCATTTCACCGTTATTGCCAATGCCGAAGTGCTCATTCTGCTCGATGGACTTTACAAGGCTGATTTCCACCTTCTGACGCTCGTTCTCGAACGAAGTCGCCGTTTCCGTTACGGCAACATTCTGACCGGCGTAAACAAGCTCGACGCAGTGAGGTTCCGGGTTTAGCACCATCCCGTGGGGTGCAGTGATCTCACGAACCTCATATTTGCCGAGATAGAGTTCACGGCTCACGGCTGTGCCGGTTGCATCGGTTGTAACGGTGTCCACGACCTCACCCTTCTGATTTCGGACAGTGCCGTCCTGCGTGATAATATCCTCTGCGGCGATGATCTCATAGACCGCACCGGTAAGTCCACGCTTTTCATACTGCGGCTGATAGATGGTGGGCAGTTCGTTTCCGCTTTCATCTACGCCGCCGATGACGGAAACGCCGAAGAACACCTCGCCGGTTTTTTCCACGGTGATGGTGCCTTTCTGTGCCATATTGGGCTTATCCACTTTTACTACCGTAACCCCGCTTTCTTCTGTGGAATTATCCTCCGTGACATCGAAGTACACGGGCGTTTCATCAAGGACATAGCCGTAGGGAGCCTGTACCTCGACAATAGAGTATCCCTTTCCAAAAGACAGCTTTTCCGGCGTGACAAGAGAACCTTCTGCATTGGTGTAGAACACATCAATGGTGGTGGGCGTCGGGTAAGTGAAGGTCATTGTTACGGGATTACCGTCCGGGTCATAAATCTTGAATCCTGCGCCGGCGTAAGGAATGGTCTTTCCGGTTTCTGCGTCCTGCTTCACGATCTTGATGAAGCTGTTAAAGGGTGCATTGTTGATAAGGTATCGATAAGTCGCCCCATTCTGAGAAATGAACACATCAAAGTCGGGCATCAGCTCGCTGCCCTCCCAGCCGGACACCTGATGGACGGTGTAGATGCCATAAGGCATATCCTTTGTCTGAGCAAAGCCGTTTTCATCACAGGTGAGATAATCACGCTCGGTGTCCTCGGCAACCTCGTAGCTGTCTGCGGCTTTCAGGTACACAGCAAACTCTGCGCCGCTTTCGGGTGTTTCAATCTGTGTTTCACCGTAGGGTAGGAACCGGACGCCTTATCATATTTCTATGACAGGATTTCCGAGAACCTCCCTCAGAACCGTACGTACACCTTTCGATGTATACGGCTCCCCAGCCATTCCTAAAGCATTTTACAAAGTTCCATTATGAAGATTGACGTGGCAGTCATGGCATAAGACGAGCGTTTTGCGCTTCATATAGCTCATCAGCCATACCCAGTTAGGCATAGGCGTTCCACGTTTTCGGTATTTCTTCACAATGTCCTTAAGCTTCCTTACATGATGAATCTCCAAGGCACAATGTTCTGCTCCACATAATTCACATACATCACTGTTGAGCCTTTTCATTAACTGACCACCCTTTAATACCTGTCCGAATTGGTCGGAGATTTCTCCGGCAGGTCGGCTAACCTTTTTTAGACTGTCATTGAAGTAGGTCATCGTTTTAGGGCCTTCTTTCGTATTGTATCTGATACCAACAATACGCATGGTGCCAGTTCCATTTTTTCTGGGAACATCAATTCCATATTTCTGAATAACCTTTTTGACCGATGATTTTTCCTTTCGGGCGATTGTCTTAATCATGCTGAAATAGTGATAATACTGAAATGTGGATATTTTCGTGCTGACATCCGTTGCTAAGCAATAGTAATTGTAAAGCCCTCTGATTTCTGCGTTGTACTGACTGATAATTTCAATCACGGGCAGATTAACTCGTGCCCCCACCTGATAGGGTTTTCCCTTTTTAATGAACGGCTTGAGCTTTTCCCGAATAACATCTCCCGGCACAACTAACTGAATTGTACCGTTTACAGAGCGTTTCTTTCGACCGATTGAATCAACCACTTGCTTTGTGTTCTCTTGAGATTTTGTAATTTCGTATCCCAGAAAACGCACTCGTTTATCCGACAGATTGGTGATTTTCGTTTTTTCCCGGCTCAATTCAAGATGAAGTTCCTTTTGCATGAAACCTGCAATTCTTTCCTTGATTTCATTCGCTGTTGCCTTGCTGCCGATGATACAGACCACAAAATCGTCCGCATAGCGCACATATTTTACACGCTGATAGTTTTTATCCATAGGGTCTAAGGCAGGGATATTCTGCATTTGCCGCAGGTACTCATCCGCTTGTTCCTGATTGCCTTTCTTTTTTGCACGGTTTCGTTTGTATTGGAGAATCTGATATTCACGATATGGTCTCCGCTGTTTCCCTTTGGTGTATTCAGCAGATATTCCTTCCATGAACTTATCAAACTCGTGCAGATAAATGTTGGCCAAAATGGGGCTGATGATGCCGCCCTGCGGTGTTCCCGACAGCGAATTGTACTTCTGGTTGAATTCCAAATATCCGGCTTTCAGGAATTTCCGAATAAGCTCAAGAAATCTACCGTCATCAATCTTCTTTGAGAGTATCTTTAACAATATTTCATGGTCGATATGGTCGAAGCACCCGGTGATATCGCCTTCAATTACCCAGTTGGTTCCCCTACAGGTGCTTTTAATTTGATACAGTGCGGTGTGACAGCTTCTATTAGGCCGAAAACCGTGCGAATTATCGCTGAAAATTGGCTCGTAGATTGCCTCTAAAATCTGCCGTACTACTTCCTGTACCAGCTTGTCAGCAAAGGCAGGGATACCCAAAGGTCGCATTTTACCGTTCTTCTTGGGGATATATGTCCTTCGGACAGGTTTTGGTTGATAGCGTTCCCATTTGAGCAGTTCTATCAGTTGAGAAATTTGCTTCCTGCTAAAACCGTCAATGGTTGTCCCGTCTGTTCCGGGCGTCATATTGCCTTGCTTAGCATGGATTTTTTGATATGCCCGCAAAAAGAAGTCCTCATTGAAAAGATTTCTGTAGATACGGTCATACCGGTGTGATTCATCTTGTTTGGATTTTTGCTTTAGTATTGATAATACCGTTTCAGCTTTTTGCATTTCGCATACCTCCATTCGATTATCAATAGAATGACCTGCCGCCCTTCGCCATGTATGCGGCTTTCCCGCACTCGGACTACTATGGCGGCTCCGTTGCCATGCCGGATATTCAGTGTCATCTCCCTCGCTTTTCACACTTGGGATTTATCGCCATAGGGCATTACACATAGCATTTCTGCGTTCTGGTTTAGGCAATCTCCGTTTAGTCGTATTGATACATTGGGTGTGGTTTAGGTTTCCGTTCATTCCTTTTACATACTTCCTGTATGCCGGGACATTTTCAGAGAGTATCAGTGACGACAACGGTTTCACTGATAGAAATTGTCCATGTGCGCAATCAGTCTTCGCACATCTCCACACTTAGAGCAAAGAAACTGGATTTAAAGCAGTTTAGCCTTAACCATGCCACGCCTTTGGTCTCGCATATCCCGCTTATACACTGATTTCAAACGTATATGCTTTTCCGCCATGCTCTTGTCCCCTTTATCTTTCGATTCCGGGTTAGGCGGCTAACCAACTGGATTTCTCTCCAATCCAGTACCTCTTTAGGCATTATCAATACGCCCTTACGGACGCACGTTATCGGTGTGCTTGATGATGGCGATATTGCCCTTTGCAACCTGCTCGGTCACATCATTTGCCGTCTGATTATGCTCCACGGTATAAAGCTGCGGCTCTGCACCGACCTTATGAACGGTGGTGTCAAGCAGATAGCCCTCAGAGGGAGTTATTTCTCTCACCGTCCAGTCGTTATCGCAGATATATTCCTTGGTAACGAACTGCCCGTTTTTGTCGGTGGTGTAGGTATCCACAAGGGTTTCGCCCTTATAGATGCCGTAAACAGCACCGGCAAGAGAAGCATCACCCTGCGCCGTGCCGGTTTCAGCGTCGCTCTTGGTAACGGTCACGGAAAACTTCTTCAAAATATTGAGGAAGCTACGGTTCGTGACCTCGTTCCAGTTGATAGGCGCAGACTGCGCTTCGGGAACAACATAGCGAACAGCAGTGTCCACTTCCTCCACGATATAAGGTGTGGAACCGGAGATAAGGACATCTTCAAAGGTCGCCACGCCGTTTGCGTCCGTGACGGCATATTCATCCACGGCAACGCCGGAAAGAGAAGTACCGTACAGATGGAAGGTCACGCCCTCATTGAGATTGTCCTCTGAGGACTTGATGACCTGCAAATCTCCACGCTTGAGCTTGTTGTTGAAGTTTACGGTAGAAACCTGACCGGAAACCACTGTCACACGGCGGGACTCCTGCGGCTCATACTTGTCGTAATCCATCTCGGTCACGGTGTAAACGCCGGGCATCAGGTTGTCGATCTGAATTTCGCCCTTGGAGTTGGTCTTGACGGTCTGATTGATGCCGTTGCCGGTGACGGTAAAGTTGAGGTTATCCACCTTGCCGTCCTCCGAGGTCTTGACGATCTTGGCAGAGCCGTAGGACACCTTCAGATTGAGGAACGCCTGCACAGGGTCCATAACCGTGGCTGCGTAAGTGACCGCATCCTGCATGGTTCCGTCAGGCCCGTAGTGACCATCGCTCCATACGACAACGCCCTTGCGAATATTGTTCTTGCTGGCGGAGATGGCCACAGGTTCCGCAGGAGCAGTCTTTGCGGTAATGGTCAGCGTGTCACCATTGGTCGTAAAGACAATATCGGACAGGTTGCTGCTGAAGGTATAGTCCGATACCACATGATTGCTGTCGGTCAAGGCAGCTGTGTACTGACTACCGTCCCATTTCAGCTCGACCGTCTGCGCCTTGTTGGGAGTCTTGCTCATGAAGCTGGGAATGACCGTGTGGCTCTGTACGCTGGCTTCGATGCTGTCATAGTAAGCAGAGAAACGACTATACAGCGGGTGAGAAGTGCGGTACACGGATTTCACAGCATCAGCACTGCCGGGGTCAACATGGTTGAAGTTTGCGTCCCGCTCTCCGACGACCGTTTCCCATACCAGCACCTGCGTAGCCATCATGTGCGCCATTTTGTCGGCATCGGATTCATTCTGCGAGCGCCAATCGAGGGATAGATCGCCCTGATAGCCATACTGCATGATTCTACCCAGCAGTGTCTTGATGGTATCGGCATCAATCGTGCTGTTGTAATCAGATGGATAGTTCTTCCAATAATCCTCGCCGTATCTTGTATAGGTTTTCTCCAGCAGACGGGGAACACCCGGCTCGATGCAGTAGCAGGCAGGGCCATCGAAGGAACCGATGGTGTGCAGTGTGGTCATCCATGTTGCCTCACCGGAGGTCCAGCCGTTCATATAATGCAGCTCATCATGACCCCAGGTGCCGCTGTAATCAAGATTAGCATCCCCACTGCGGGGGAAGCCAATGGAATAGGATTTTGCCACTTCGCCGGAAGAAGAAGCGGCAAAGGCGGTGATACCCCCGCCGAGAATGGTTGTGAAGCAGATCATCAGCGCCATAAGCCCTGAAATGCTTCTGCGATAGAGTTTTTTCATTTGCGTACCTCCTTGTAGATACGAAAAAAGCACCGCATTGCTGCGATGCTGATTTCAAAGTGTTTTGTTTTATGCGTATCCGATGTAGATCAGATAGCTGCCAGCGGAGACGGGCTCATACCAGACCCACACATCGGTGATTTCCGCATCTGCCGCATAGCGATTGAGTCGAGATTGTATGTCCCGTTCCAGATAGATACATCCTGCATCCGCATCAATGGGGTTGTCCCAGCAGTACACAGCTTCGCTGTTCAGCGTAAGACCGACACTCTCGGCATAGCTCTTGGCAAAACTGATCCAGTAGCTGATGTCAAATGCCGGCTCTGTGGATTCCTGCTTGGGTGGCTCTGTGGGTTGTGGTTGATCTGCCGGCTTTGGTTCTTCCGTTGCCGGAGGTGTGGGCTGTTCCTTTTCGGACGGTGCAGAGGCTTCCGGCTGGCGCACGGACTCGTCAGGTGTCTTGGACGGTTCGCTTACCTGTGGTGGCGTTGCGCCGCTGTTAGGCTGTTCGGATGCCGGTTTTGTTTGAATACCACTTTCCGATACGCTTACCGTTGCTTCTGATGAATGGCTATCGTCTTTCGGCTCTGAACTTCGGGGCTGTTCAACCTCCGTTTTCTCTGTTGCCTGCGCCGTTTCCGCTTGGTCAGGGGCTTCGTTACTTCCCGAAGAAGAAACCGGGGCGGGCTGTTCTGCAATATGCGAGGCGTTGTTGCATCCCGTAGTCAGACACAAAAGGACAATGAGAAAAAGAACTGCGATTTTGGATTTCATACGCTTCACTCCCTTCGACCACATTCTACCCGATGAGAACTGCTCCGACAAAGGTGCGTTTTGAAGCGCAACTTTTCATCATACCGCCAAAACGCAGTTTTCCGAATTGTGCGAACTCCGTTTGCTCTTAGATAGATTTAGCTTAGAGAGATAGAGATAAATCAGGAGATAGTTTATTTCGGATAGTCTGGTAGTTCTCAGGGGTTGGAGTGTGAGGAAGGGGACGGCAGGAAACATACTCCGTGTGTCTATCGGCTGTCACGCTCTGCCCGCTGACGAAGAAAGCGGCTGTAATGCTCCAGTGCTTTGACCACATAATCCTCCGTTTGGCTTACGGGGATATTCTTCGGAATCAGACTTCGCACCTTGTCCCCACGCAGGACGATCTTCTCCCGCTGATTTGGTTTTTCCTCGCTCATAATGGCGGACACCACCTCCGGCGTGAGCTTGCCGTCCGTGAAGAACTGGCGCATCCGAATGGTCTGTGCGTGGGAAGGTGTGGCTTGGTTCAGGTCGATTTCATCAACCACCGCCCGTTGGCTGTCCTCGTCCAAATAGGAAAGCTCCACCGCAGGACGCATTTTGATTTTGCCCTCGTCCACAAGGTCAAGAAGCTCCGGCACAAGGTTTGTCAGGCGGATATACCGGCGAACTTGGTCTTGGCTTTCACCAACTTGCTCACCGAGTTCCTCACGAGCTGTTTTCGACTTCTGTGCCACTGGCACAGAAGTTAAATCTGTACGCTGTCCTTGTCGTTTCATCGCTTCCAGCCTCATCTTATAAGCAAAGGCTTTTTCGCTGGGCAGTATCTGCGACCGTTGGAAATTGCTTTCGACCATCAGGATGATGGCCTCATCACGGGTCATTTCCCGCACCTCTGCTTTTACGGTTTCAAACCCGGCAAGTTCGCAAGCCTTTTTGCGGCGATGACCCGATACGATTTCGTATCGTCCATCTTCTTTGGGTCGAAGGGTGACAGGAGTAATGATTCCACGCCCTTTGACACTCTCCACAAGCTGCATCATATCCTCGTCATCTCTAACCTTAAAAGGATGGTCGGGAAAATCGTCAATCAGCTCAAGAGGAATATCATAAATATGGGGGAGCTTGGTTTCCATTCGCTCCGTGTCATTCATGAATAACTCATCGTACCCGGTCAGACCCAGATCGATTTTTGGCACGTTCTTCAATCAAAGTCACCTCCTTCGTCAACGCCGCATACGCCGCTGCAACCCTGCCGCTTCTGTCATGAGAGAATATACTTTCACCATACAGACTGCACTCCGCCGCTCTTACCGAAAACGGAATCTCGGAATGGAACACCCGGATGTTTTCTCCGACTGTGGAACGGAGCGATGAAATGATCGTTTTTGCATTGTTGGTGCGATTATCTACCATCGTCAGCAAAATACCGTCAATCCTTAGTCTGGGATTGATCTGCCGTTTGATCTTCGATATCGAACGCAGAAGCAAGTTAAGTCCTTTGGTTGACAGGAAGTTCGGCTGAGATGGGATAATCACACTGTCTGCGGCAACGAGCGCATTGATCGTCATCATTCCCAGAGATGGCATACAGTCAATGAGGATGTAGTCGTAATTCTGTTTCATACCTTCGATGGCGTTTTTCAGAACATACTCACGGCTCATTACATTGAACAGTCCTGTTTCTATGCCGGAAAGTTCAATGTTTGAGGGGAGTAAATCCACACCCTCTTTGTGCTTGATAATCGCATTGCCCGAAAGCCGTTCATCTTCCATGAGCGACTGCATAAGGGACGAAAGCGACACATCAAGAGCGTCCGGATTTTTCACTCCGAGGCTCACCGTCAAGCTACCTTGTGGGTCAGCATCGACCAGCAAAACCTTTTTACCGGCAGCTGCAAGACCCACGCCGAGGTTGACTGTGGTTGTTGTCTTACCGACTCCGCCCTTCTGATTTGTGA
The DNA here is from genome assembly GCF_036306485.1 of Gemmiger sp. Taxonomy (GTDB): domain Bacteria; phylum Bacillota; class Clostridia; order Oscillospirales; family Ruminococcaceae; genus Gemmiger. Next base: position 22,596 of record NZ_JAXJZK010000034.1, read on the forward strand.
TGGCGATCACCTTACATTTTTCCATGGGGTTATCCTCCTTTCAAAGTATTGAATCATTGCTGATCCACGAAAGCCTCAAAGCATCCTTTGGGGCTTTCGTCGCTGCATTTCATTTTTCCTCGAACCCTAAATGCAGAAAAGGAAGTCATCAGATGCCCGATAGCGAATCGGGTCCATGGGAATCTCACCCCCGCCGGGTACTCCGCCGGTTCCGTAGAAAAGTATCATTATACCCTAAGCCTGTCGTGGCCGTATCCGTAGCTGCCAGATATTTCAGAATGGTTTCGGGGTCGCTCTCCACCTTGTGTCCCGCTGATACCGTTAGCGGCAGGTGGGTCTTGGCGTACCTTCATTTGGCTGTTGGCTCAAGGAATGTATCTGATGAATGTATATGAAATTTTCAAGGTTCCCGGAAGGCTTTTCGCCTTCTCACTTTCTCTTTGCCGAATTTTTTTGCGAGATTCCCACACTTTTTCAAAAAAATTTTTTGTGCCGATTCCAGAAAACGAAAAAGCGCCCACTACACCTGTTTAGTAGGCGTAGTGAGCGCAAAAAATAAGACCCGGTGATTTCTCACCGAGTCTCATATCTGAATATATAGTTTTCAAAAAAACAGCCCCGCAGAATCGCTTCTGCGAGGCTGAAATTCAATCGCACATTTTTCTCGGCATCCGTGGTGCACCCTTGGTGTAAATTGGTGTACGGATTGGTGTACGAGAGGCTTTTTTAGCCCGATCAGGGGGCAATCAATAGAGCTTTGCGCCTGCCGGAATGTGGGAATCCACCATCAGCAAATGGAGCTTTTCCTCGCCGTTTTCGTGATGCACGGCGGAGATGAGCATGCCGCAGGAGTCGATACCCATCATGGGGCGGGGCGGGAGGTTCGTAATGGCGATGCAGGTCTTTCCAACCAGCTCTTCCGGCTCATAATACTCGTGAATACCACTCAAAATGACCCGATCTGTGCCGGTTCCGTCATCCAAAACGAACTTTAAGAGCTTTTTGGACTTCTTCACGGCTTCGCATTCCTTGACCTTCACGGCACGGAAATCGCTCTTGGAGAAGGTGTCAAAATCCACCTGATCCTCAAACAGCGGCTCGATCTGAACATTGGAAAAATCGATTTTTTCCTCCACGACCGGAGCCGCTTCAACAGGCTTTTCTTCCTCCTTGGTCTCGGCCTTTTCGGTCTTATCCTTGTCAAGCGGCTTCATTGTGGGGAAGAGCAGCACATCGCGGATGGAGGCGGAGTCGGTGAGGAACATGACAAGGCGATCCACACCGAAGCCCAGGCCTCCCGTCGGGGGCAGGCCGTATTCAAGCGCCGTAATGTAGTCATAGTCCACCTGGGCACGGCTGTCCGGCTCGATCTGCTTGCGCTCGGCGACCTGGCGCTCAAAGCGCTCCTTCTGATCGATGGGATCGTTGAGCTCGCTGAAGGCGTTGCCGAACTCGGTGCCGTTGATGAAGTACTCGAACCGCTCGGTGATGGCCGGGTTGCTGGCCTTGCGCTTGGCCAGCGGGCTGTTCTCGACCGGATAGTCGTAGATGAAGGTGGGCTGGATCAGATTCTTCTCGACGAAGGCATCAAAGAACTCGGCCAGGATCGCACCCTTGCTGGGGATTTCGGGCAGTTCCACATGATGCTCCTTGGCGAGCGCGACGGCTTCCTCGTCGGACTGCACCTGATCGAAGTCCACGCCGGAGTATTTCTTGACGGCCTCGACCATGGTCAGCCGCTCCCAGTGGGACAGATCAATCTGCTGGCCCTGGTACGGGATGGTCAGGCTGCCGCAGACCTTCATGGCGACCGTCTTCATCATCTCTTCGACCAGATCCATCATGCCGTGGTAGTCGGTGTAGGCCTGGTAGAGCTCGATCGTGGTGAACTCGGGGTTGTGCTTGGGGTCCATGCCCTCGTTGCGGAAGATACGGCCCACCTCATAGACGCGGTCCATACCGCCCACGACAAGACGCTTGAGGTAGAGCTCGGTCTCGATGCGCAGGACCATGTCCATGTTCAGCGTATTGTGATGGGTGATGAAGGGACGCGCCGACGCACCGATCTCGAAGGGGGTCAGGATGGGGGTATCCACCTCGAGGAATCCCTTGCCGTCCAGGAAGGCGCGCAGCTCCTGCAGAATGCGGCTGCGCTTGACAAAGGTCTGCTTGACATCGGGGTTGACGATGAGGTCCACATAGCGCTGACGATAGCGGGCTTCGCGATCGGTCAGGCCATGGAATTTCTCGGGCAGCGGAAGCAGACTCTTGGAGAGCAGCGTCAGCTCATGGACGCGGACGGACAGTTCGCCCATCTTGGTCCGGAACACTTCGCCGGTGCAGGCAATCAGGTCGCCCACATCCATCTTTTTGAAGGCCGCATAGGCCTCATCGCCCAGCAGATCGCGCTTGACGAAGATCTGGATGTCACCCTTGGCGTCACGCAGATGGGCAAAGCTCGCCTTGCCCATGACCCGCTTGGACATCATGCGGCCGGCCAGGCTGACCATGCGGCCGGTGTCGGACTCGGCGGGCAGATCTTTGTATTCGGCCTGCAGATCCGCAGAGAAGGCGTCCTGCTTGCACTTGGTGATGGTGAAGGGGTCATGTCCGGCTGCCCGCAGGTCAGCCAGTTTCTGACGCCGGACCGCAGCTTCGGACGCGGCGTTCTGGGAGTTGGCTTGATTTTTCTGTTCCATTTTGCGCAGATTCCTTTCCCGAGATCCTAATTGGGGGGAGCTTACTTGGAGCTACGGCTCACCGCCAGGATCTTGTATTCCATAATGTTGCCGTTGGGCAGGGTGACGTCCACGGTCTCGCCGGCCTTGTGACCGACCAGCGCGGCGCCGACCGGGCTCTCGTCGCTGATGCAGCCATGGTCGATGTCCGCTTCGGTGGAGCTGGTGATGTCGTATTCCTCGGCATCCTCCTCGTCGTCGCCCTCGGCCAGGATGCGGACGTGCATACCGATGGAGACGGTATCCAGGCTCAGATCGCTGTCCTCCATGATGCGGGCCACCTTGAGGGTGGCTTCCAGGTCGGCGATGCGGGCCTCGACGACGGCCTGCTCTTCCTTGGCGGCATCATACTCGGCGTTTTCCGAAAGGTCGCCGTAACCGCGCGCCACCTTGATCTTGTCGGCGACTTCCTTACGCTTGACGGTGCGCAGATTGTTCAGCTCGTCCTCGAGCTTTTTATAGCCCTCACGGGTAACAACAACTTCTTTGGCCATTGTCGTGATCTCCTTACTATTAAAAAGTGGTGCGGCCCTATGGGGAGCCGCACTAACTCCAATATTGTAGCGATTTTTTATGACATTGTCAAGACATTTTTTGGTTTTGGCGGGGGTCTCGCGGCCCGCAGCGGAAATTGTTCCCAACTGGTCAGAATGTGCGTTCTTTACTTGACGCAAACGGCGTTCCGTGGTATGATAATAAAAATCCTGTCGGCAGATCGTTAGGTTGTCTGCCGTTTTTGCATGAAAACGGGATGTTGATTCTGCAAGAAAGGGAGGCGTTCCAACCCTTGAAACGCTTTTTGTGTGCGCTGGCCGTTGCCGCGCTGCTGCTGTTCTGTGTTTCCTGCGGGAATCGCGTTGTGGAGGCATCCACCCAGAGTGTGGCCACCGCCGCACCCACTGCTTCGTCTTCCCGCAATGTCCGCAGCGAGTCCGTCGCTGTGAGCGAGACGGTAGCAGATGCCGATCATGTGAGCGGGACCCAGACGCCGCAGACTTCCGACGCAGGGCAGGCGGAAGTGGATACCCCCTCGACGGGGGACATTCCGGTTGCCTACATCGCCGCCGTGCTGGGACTGATTCTGATCTGCTCCGCAGGGCTTGTGATGCTCAAACGTCTTTGATCGGAACTTTGATGGGGGAGCCCCGGCGGCTTCCCCGTTTTTTATTTTGTCCGGAGGATTCCTAATGGCAAAACGCTTTTTCCACCTGCGCGGCGACAGCCGGCTTTTTCCCTTTGCCGCCCGCACGGTGCTGCGCAGACGGCAGCGGCGCCGTGCGCGGGTGCTGCGGGTGCTGGGCGGGGCGGCGCTGGTTCTGGCAGCCGTCCTGCTGCTGCGGGAAAACCTGTTCCGCGGCGGGCAGCCCCCGGCCCCTGACCGGGTTGCTGCCGCATCGGCCGCGCCCGACGCAACGCCGGTGCCCGTCAACCCCCGCGCCGCCACCGCCGATGCGCTGGCCGGAACCGAGGAGGCCGACGCCGCCGCACACGCCTCCCCTGCCCCGCAGGCCACGGCCCGGCCGGACCGCTCGCAGGAGATTCTGCCCGCCTACCGGGAACTGTATGAGCAGAACCCCGACATGGTGGGCTGGCTGCGGGTGGACGGCACCAAGATCGACTATCCGGTGGTCCAGATTCCCGGCGACAACTCCTACTATCTGCGCCGCGGCTTTGACCGGCTGTATTCGGCGACCGGCACGCTGTTCCTGGACGGACGGTGCACGCTGGGTCCGATGGAGGAGGGCGGCACGGCCAACGCCCTGATCTACGGGCATAATATGCTGAGCGGGGCAATGTTCGGCGAGCTGAGCCGCTACACCGATGAGGCGTTTTTCCAGGAGCATCCGACCTTTACCTTTGACACCCTGACCGAGCCGGGCACCTGGAAGGTGGCGGCGGTCATCCGGACCGAACTGGGCGCCGACGAACTGCCCTATTACACCTTTTTTGATGCCGACGGCCGCGAGGACTGGCAGCAGCGGGTGGATGCGATCATGGACCTGGCGCTGTACGACACCGGCGTGGTGCCGGAGTACGGCGACCAGCTGCTGACCCTCTCGACCTGCGGCGAGGCCAACTCGACGACCAACAAGCGTCTGGCCGTGTTCGCGGTGAAATCTGACGGAGCGTGATGGTATGGTGATACTGGCACAGTGGACGGGAATGGCCTGTCTGGTGCTGTGGGGATTCTGGCTGTGCGGCAAACTGCGGCTTCCCGCCGGGTTTGCACCGGCGGCCGGGCTGGCTTTCGGAATGACGGCGCTCCAGCTGCTGGGCAGTCTGGATTTGCTGTGGCTCGGGGCACGGCTGCTGCTCGCAGGTGCCGTGCTGCTGATGGTCCATCGCCGGCGGCGTCTGGTCCGCGATCTGCTGCGGCCCGGCGTGCTGGCCTTTGCGGCGGGCATGGCCGTGCTGCAGATCGCCTTTGCCCTGCGCACCCCGGAATTCCAGACCTGGGATGAATTCAGTCACTGGGGCATCTATTTCAAAAGCGTTTTCTATGAACACCGGTTTGCGCTGTGGGACACCGCCCGCAGTCTGGCACACCAGTCCTACCCGCAGGGCGTTCCGGCCCTCTACGCCCTGTTTGCCCAGCTGGTCACGGAGTACCGTGAACCCGACGTGCTGTTTGTGACGGCACTGCCGCTGGCGGCTGCGGTCGGCGCGCTGTTTGAGCTCTTTGTGCCGCGCGGCCGCCGGGCCCGTCTGCTGCACACTATCTGCGGATGTCTGGCCGCCCCGGCGCTGTTCCGGGTCTTTGCACCGGATACCTCCTACACCACTGCCTACATGGATGCCCCGGTGGGGGCCATGCTGGCGGCCGGGCTGCTGCTCTGCCTGCTGCCCTGCGATGCCGGCAGCCGCATCCGGCGCGGGCTGGCCGTGGGGCTGTTCTGCGCCGCGGTGACTACCGTCAAGGAGATCGGTACGGTGTTTGCGCTCTGTCTGCTGGGGATCTGGTTCCTGCAGTGTCTGGCTGATGCCGTGCCGTCGGCAGACGGTCTGCGCCGGCAGCTTGTTCCGCTGAGCGCGGCGCTGCTGCCCGCCGCAGCGGTTCCGGTGGCCTGGAAGATTCTGCTCTTCACCCAGGACCGCGGCGTTGACCAGTTTACCTCGATGGGCCCGGGGTACTTCTTGCGCTGTATGCGGGACAACCGCAGCTATTTCCTGGACATCTGGGGCCGCTACTATGCCCGCATCCGCAGCTATCCCCTGCTGTTCGGATGCAGCACCTTCAAGATCGGCTGCCTGTGCATCGCCGCAGCCGTTCTGCTGGCCCTGGCTTTGATGCGTCTGGCCGGGCGCCGCCGCGGGCTGACGGCCGCCCTGCCGGCACTGTGCATGGCGGTCTACTGGCCGCTCTACCATGCGGTGCTGTTCTATGTGTATATCTGCGGCATGAGCGCCGAGGAAGCCAGCCGGATGGCCAGCTGGGACCGGTATTTCTGCTGCTTTTTCATCGGATGGTTTGCGGCGCTGGCCGGGGAACTGCTGCTGGCCGCCGGACTGCTGGCCGACACCGGCTTTGCACTGCGCCGGATTTCCTGGCTGCCCGCCTGTCTGCTGGCCGTTGCCGGGCTGGTTTCGCTGCGCGGCGGCCCGGTCGATGCGCTGACGCTGCCCGCCGCCTCCTGGCGTGCCGCCCAGCGGACCACGGCCCAATCCATTCTCGAAAAGACCGGCGACGGTCCCCTGTGGCTGCTGACGGCGGACCAGGAGATTGCCGTCCAGAACCGGTGGTATTACCAGTACGAGCTCTATCCGGCGTTGGTGGCGGTGGAAACCCCCGCGGTCCAGGCCGAGGCGGATCTGTTTTATAACGTCAGCGAACATCAGATCCGGTATCTTGTGCTGTTCGGTCTGGATGACCGGTTTGCCGACAATTATGCCGCCCTGGCCGATGACGGGCTGGCCGCGGCCCGGGGCAGCGAGCCCGCCGTCTACGCGGTGACCGGGGAGGGCGAAACGCTGCGTCTGGTTTTGCAATAACCCCTTGCAATTTGGCGACAAATCCGGTATGATGAAACACACGATACTGAAAAAAGGAGCCTGAAATCCATGGCATTCAAGTATGAAATTACCGAACGCATCGCCGTTCTTTCCACCAACTCGAGCGGCTGGGAACGTCAGCTGAACATGATCAGCTGGAACGATCACGAACCCAAATACGACATCCGTGACTGGTCCCCCGACGGCAGCAAGATGAGCAAGGGCATCAGCATGACCCGGGAGGAGCTTCTGGCCCTCAAGGACATCCTGAACGAGATGGAACTGTAATGGACGATTACCGCGAAGAATTTCTGGAGATCTATCACCAGAACATCACCCGCCCCGGAGCCGACCGGCTGCTGAAATGGCTGGAAGGCACGGACTTCTTTGTGGCGCCCGCCTCCACCAAATTTCACGGCGCCTGCGAGGGCGGCCTGGTCATGCACAGCGTCAATGTCTACCGTGCGATGATGCAGCACTTCTTCACCGAGGGTGACAACCCCGAGACCTTTGCAGTCTGTGCGCTGCTGCACGATGTCTGCAAGGCGAACTTCTACCGGGTCAGTTCCCGCAACGTGAAAAACGAGGCCACCGGCCAGTGGGAGAAGGTCCCCTACTATCAGGTGGCGGACCAGCTGCCCTACGGCCACGGTGAGAAGAGCGTGTATCTGATCGAGCACTTCATGCGGCTGAAAACCGACGAAGCCATCGCCATCCGCTGGCACATGGGCGGATTTGACGATGCGGTGCGCGGCGGCAGTTTTGCGATCAGCGACGCCTACAACCGGTATCCGCTGGCCGTCAAGCTGCACATTGCCGACCTGACCGCCACCTACCTGATGGAACAGGGCACGAGCAGCGTGGAAAACGGGCATCCCAAACACAACTGAACCGCACAAGCCCCCGCCTTCTTCGGAAGGCGGGGGCTTGTATTTTATTCGGAACCGCTCAGGTAGGCGTCCATCCGCTGGGAGAAAATCTCGGGCCAGCGCGCGTCATACTCGGCAAAGACCTGCTTGAAATAGTCTGCCTCGGCCTGATCGGGCGGCGAGGTGCGCTGATAGCAGTACAGCGTCAGACCGTTGAGCGGGAATTCCGTCACATAGGTGTAATGGGCCGCGGCGGGCGTATCGGTGCGCAGCGCCGCATTGATCGGGCCCACGATGCCGCCCTCATCGGTCCGGTCAGTCACCATCACATAGGCGGAGGACCAGATGCCGGTCGGGAACCCGTGGGTGGAGGGCACACTGCTCTCCCAGAGAATCCGGCTCTGCAATTCGGGATGAGCCGGGTCGCTGTAGGCAAAGGTCGTGCCGCTGTACCCGTCGGAGTCCACATTGATGTAGACCGTGCCGTCCTCGGGGCAGTTTTCCAGCACAAAATCCGTCACCGCCTTCATCTGGTCCAGGTCGGTGCGGCGGGTCAGGTCGAGGCTTTCCGAGCTGAGCAGCAGGGTGCTGCAGTTCAGGCCGGGCAGCCGCAGCGCATTGCCGAAGTTAAGCACCGCAAAGGCGATGGCCGCAGCGGTACAGCCGGCCGCCGCGGGGCGCCGCAGGGCGGAGAGTTCCGCGCCCAGCACAAAGAGGCCGAAGAGGTAGAGCGGCGCCAGAATCAGGCTCTGATGGTCCCCCAGCGACTGGGTGTTGGTGAAGAGCACCATGGCCAGCACACCGGACCCCGCCGTGACGAGCGCCGGAACGCGCAGCGCGGGGCGAAGCAGGGCGATCAGCAGGCCCGCCGCACACAGGGCAAGCCAGATGACGCCCTGGGTGCAGAGCTGGGCCGCACAGTTGGTGAGGAATCCGCCGCCGTAGTAGGCGCCGTAGATGTCCGCGTAGTCGGTGGTCAGGATGGTGCGGAAGGTCAGTGCGAGCGGCAGCACAATGCAGAGAACGCTCGGGATGCCAAACCGCAGCAGATTGGCAAAGGTCCGGCCCAGGCAGCGGCGGCGGGCCGCGCCGATCAGGACGGCGGCGGCATAGAACAGATAGAATGCCACAATCCAGAACATATACCAGCGGCGGGTCAGGATCAGGGCAAAGGTCGCGGCGAAGAGCGCCGCCAGGCGGAGCGGGGGCAGTGTGTCGAACCGAAGATCCGCGCAGAGCAGCAGAATGACGGCGGCAAAGGTCAGCCCGAAGGCGTCGGGCATTCCGTGGGTGGCCGGCCAGAGGAACATCGGCCAGAGCACCAGGAACGCCATGGCGAGGGGCAGATACCAGGCCGGCCGGCTGCCCGGCACCGCCTGGCCCAGCCGGCGGGCGAGCATGAGCAGCGCGAACCACATCGGGACAAAGCAGGTCAGCGCATAACAGATCATGAACGCCTGGATGGTGCGGCCGGTGAAGAGATACGGCACGCTGATGAAGAGGTTCATGAACATCTTGTAATCGGCCGTGAGAAGGCTTTCGGCCAGGACATGGACGCCGTAGAACCCGCTCTGGGAAAAGCTGCCGAACAGCAGCGTCTGTTTGGCGAAGTAGTTGATGGCATCATCGTTGTAGACGGTGCGGCGGTAGAGGATCAGCGCCGCCATGACTGCAATCCCCACGGCGGACCCGATGAGCCAGCTGTACAGGAATGGTTTGTCGTCCCGCAGCCGGGTGCCCGGAAAGGCGGTCTGCCAGGTGAACTGCAGCAGCAGGCAGAGCCCGCCCATACAGATCGCCCAGAGCAGCACCACAAGGGCCATACCGCCATAGGCGGTGACGGCGCCGCCGGCCAGGATGATGCAGAGCAGCAGCACGCCGCGCAGCAGCCAGCGCGGGCCGGCGGGCAGAGCGGCGAGGTTCGGGATGCGGAGTTTCGGCATGGTGGGCCTCCCTCGAATTGTACAGAATGGATAACCGGGCCGGAATCATCCGGATCGGAAAAGAAAATCCCGGTCCGCGGGGCGCCGCAGACCGGGAAACTAAGTAGTTTATTCTTCGCCCAGCCGCTTCAGATCCTCGCCGAGACTCTGCGAGACGCTGCGGCGGTTATCCGGGGCGCGGCGCAGACGGTGCGCGGGGGTGGGAGCGGGCTGTGCATGGGCGGGACGGGAGCGTCTGGCGACGGGCTGTGCCGATGCCTTGTAGCGGACCGGCTTGGCCGGTGCCTTGGCGGTCGGTTTGGGGGCCGGCGCAGCGGGGGCTGCGGCTGCCGCAGGCTGTGCGGCGGGGCGCGGTTCCCCGAAGCGGCGCAGTTCCGCACCGAAGGCTTCAAAATCCGTACCGGTGGCGTCCAGTGCCTGATACAGCGCGGCGGTGGCATCCTCAAGATCCACCGAGGCGGCGCTGAGGCGTTCATCCACCTGGCTGACCCGGTCACGCAGCACGGCAATGCCGGCGGCCAGGTCCCGGGCATGGTCGGTCATCCGGGCTTTCTGCTCTTCGGCCTGCTGTTTGAGCCGCTGTTCGGCCGCTTCCGCCTTGAGGCGGGCTTCCATCAGAATCCGGCGGGCCTCGATGCGCGCTTCCTCGGTCACCTCGGGGGCAGGGGTCTTGGATGCGGGCGCGGGCGTCGGTTTGGGAGCGGGGGCCGGTTTGGGCTGTGCGGCAGGAGCCGGGGCAGGTGCGGGTTCGGGTTTCGGCGCGGGGGCCGGCATCCCGCCTTTGGGGATCATGGCCTCCATCTCGTCAATCTGCTTCTGCAGATCACGGCAGCGGAACTGCCATTCCAGGGCGGCCTGCTGGGTCTCCTTGAAACGGGACTGCAGACTGTTGGCGCGCTCCTCGGCGGCATCGGCCCGGGCTTTGGCATCGGCGGCGTTCTTCTCGGCCGTTTCGGCCCGTTGGGACGCACCGTCATAGTCGGATTGCAGCTTGTTCACGCAGGCACGGGCGGCACTCTGCTCGGAGCGCATCTTGTCGATCTGCGCCTTGAGCTGGGAGATCTGCTCCTCGTACTCACTTTCCCGCTGCTGGGTCTCGTTGGCAAGAGCGTTCATATAGGCCAGCACATCGTTTTTATCAAACCCCCAAAGGCTTGTACGAAATCCCTTCTCCTGCTGGTTTGACACGACCGATTCCTGGCTGGGCATGGCGCTCCTCCTCAACTGTCAGACGCCGGGTGGCGCCTGGAGGCAGGGCCGCACCCTGCCTGCAAAATTCCGCAATTCAGGCTGCCCGCATCAGGAACGCTTGTTCAGGATGCTGAGCAGATCGTTGAAGTAATCTCCGTCGTCCTCCTCGGCAGGCTCGGACTGCTGTACCGGCGTGCTGGAGACCGGAGTATCGACATTGGGGTTAAAGACATTGCTGAACACCGGGCTGGGGATCACAGGGTCCGCAGCGGCGGCTTTGGGCTGCTCGGCCGGGGCCGGAGCCGGGGCGGCAGCCGTGGAAGTGGAAGCAGAGGCGGCTGCCTTCTGGGCATTGATATGGGCCTGGATGGGCTCGTCCACATCGGGCGTGCTCTCGAAGCCGGTGGCCACGACGGTGATGCTCATCTCGTCCTGCAGACGCTCGTCGAACGCGGTACCCCAGATGATGTTCGCATCGGGATGCGCGCTCTGGGTGATCATCGAAGCGGCGGTCTCCACATCGTCCAGACCGATGTCGGGGCTGGAGGTGATGTTGATGATGACGCCGCGGGCACCCGCAATGCTGGTTTCCAGCAGCGGGCTGGAGATGGCAGCCTTGGCGGCGTTCTCGGCCTTGCCGGCGCCCTTGGCGACGCCGACGCCCATGTGAGCGAAGCCCGCATCCTTCATGATGGAACGGACATCCGCGAAGTCCAGGTTGATGAAGGCCGGGACGTTGATCAGGCTGGAGATGCTCTCGACGCCCTGGCGCAGCACGTTGTCGGCCGCTTCAAAGGCGTTCATCAGGGTGATCTTTTCCTGGCTGATGAGCTTGAGGCGCTCGTTCGGGATCACGATCAGGCTGTCGACATGCATCATCAGATTGCCGATGCCCTGCTCGGCAATGCTCATCTTGCGCTTGCCTTCAAAGGCAAAGGGCTTGGTCACGATGCCGACGGTCAGAATGCCGAGGTCATGCGCCGTCTCGGCCACAACGGGAGCCGCACCGGTGCCGGTGCCGCCGCCCATGCCGGCGGTGATAAAGACCATCTGGGCGCCCTTGAGGGCATTGGCGATCTCATCCTTGCTCTCCTCAGCGGCACGCTGGCCCACTTCGGGGTCGGCGCCTGCGCCGCGGCCCTTGGTCAGCTTGGCGCCGAGCTGGACCTTCTGGGTAGCCTTGGAGTTGACCAGCGCCTGCTGGTCGGTATTCATTGCCACAAACTCGACGCCGTTGAGGCCGGCTTCGACCATGCGGTTGACAGCGTTTCCGCCGCCGCCGCCGACACCGATAACCTTGATGTTTGTAACATTCTGCATCTCTTCATCGAGAACGAACGCCATAAGTGTATCCCCCTAGAAACAAAATTGTCAATTGCAAATTCCGACGGACCGTTTTCCACCAATGGACACACTGGCCCTAAAATTATCGCATATAACTGCTTATAAGAATACCAAATTCCCAAGACAATTTCAATACCCGTGCGCCAAAAAGCCAAAAATTTGATGGTATGACCTGCGTTTGCGCCAAAACTCTTTTGCACGGCACGCGGTTTTTCGGCAATATTGTGCATCATTTTCAGTTTTCAAAAGCAAGGCCCCGGACCGCCCCTTCAAGGGGGTCCGGGGTCGTGTCAGCAGCCGGGATTTTCCCCGGGGCAAAGGGTGCGGCAGTCCGCGCCAATGCTTGCCAGATCGCCGGGAAGATCGGCGTATCCGCGGCGGATATGCCCGGCATCGGCCACAAGGACGGTGCCGCGGGCTCCCAGCGCCGCCAGCACCAGCGCCGCTCCGCCCCGCAGGTCCGGCGCGCGGACCGTCCCGCCGTGGAGCGGCGTGTTTTCCGCCTCCCGCCCCGCAATGGCGAGGGTCCGGCCCTCCGTACAGACATCCGCTCCCAGCGCGGCAAACCCTTCGGCGCAGGCAAAGCGGTTCTGGAACAATCCGTCATAGATGCGGGAAGGCCCTTCCGCCCCGAGCAGCACCGCGGCGGCCAGCGGGGCGGCGTCGGTGGCAAGACCCGGATAGGCTGCCGCGACGAGATCACAGCCGCCCCGCAGCGGCCGGGACGGGCAGCGCGTAACCGAGAATCCGTTTTTTCCGCGCAGCACCGTGCATCCGGTCTGGTCCAGGAAGTCCAGGAAGGCGGCAAGATAGTCCGGCGGGCAGCCCTCCACCGTGACGCTGCCCCCCGCCACCGCAGCGGCTGCGGCATAGGTGGCGGCCGCAATACGGTCGGGCAGGACGCTGTGCTCGCAGCCGCCGAGCAGTGCGCCGCCGGTGCCGCGGATGCGGATGCAGGCCGTACCTGCGCCGGAAATCTCGGCCCCGGCCGCATTCAGGAACGCCGCGGTATCCACGATCTCGGGTTCCCGGGCGGCACCGTGCAGCGTGGTTGTGCCCGCCGCGCAGCAGGCCGCCATCATGAGGGTCAGCGTGGCCCCCACACTGGGCAGGCGGAGGGTGAACTCCGTGCCCTGCAGGCTGCCGCGCCGGCGCAGCGTGACCGCGCTGCCCGACATTTCAATCCGGGCTCCCATGGCGGCCAGCCCGGCCAGATGGATGTCGATGGGGCGCGGGCCGAGGCGGCATCCGCCGGGCAGCGGCAGCACGGCGCAGCCGGTGCGGATGAGCAGCGGCGCCAGGTAAAACACCGATCCCCGCATGGCGCCCGCCAGTTCCGCCGGCACGGTGCCGCACAGGGCGCGGCCCGGGCGGGTCACAATATGGCGGCCGCCGGGACCGCCGCGCACGGCGTCGGCCCCCACGGCCGCCAGCAGCGCCAGACTGGTTTCCACATCCTTCAGCCGGGGCACATCCCGCAGTGTACAGGGTTCCCCGCAGAGCAGCGTCGCCGCCAGCAGGGGCAGTACACTGTTTTTGGCTGCCGCGGGCCGCACCGTTCCGCAAAGTGTGCGTCCGCCGGTCACCCGGATATATTCCATTGCCGCATCGCCCTCCCCCTCTTCACACGATACCAGTATATGCTTTCCCGTCGGAAAAGAGATTCAACCGCTGTGTTTTTTGTCCATCCGCCGGGATCTGACCGTTTTCCCTCAGTTGCGGCAGAGCAGCGGCTGGAGCTGCCGGCCGGCCAGGGCTTCGGTGAGCGTTTCGGACAGCAGGCGGAAGTCCGCCTTGAGGCTGTTGGGCTTGCCGACGCTGTCATCCTGGCCGAAGGGAATGAAATAATACTGCTTGCGCTGCAGCAGCGCCGCGAGTGCCGGAGCACTGCCCGACAGGCCGTCGTTGGTGGAGATGCCCACCACGACGGGCCGGCCGCTGCGCAGCAGGCTTTTGGCCGCCAGCGTGACCGGCGTGGAACTGATTCCCGCCGCCAGCAGCGACAGCGTGGTGCCGGTACAGGGCGCAATGACCAGCGCCGCGGCCATCTGTCTGGGGCCGAGCGGTTCGGCCTGCCGCAGATCGGTCATTGGCGGATGGCCGGTGATCTCAGTCAGGCGCGCCTTCCAGTCCTCGGCCTTGCCGAACCGGGTATCCAGCGCGGCCGCCGAGGCGCTGAGCAGCGGCAGCACCTCCCATCCTTCGCACCGGAGCCGGGCCACCTGGGGCAGCACCGTCTCAAAGGTACAGAAACTGCCGCAGACGGCAAAGACCACCGTCCTTTTCCATACGGGTTCCCCTTTCATGGCGTCTTCCTCCCTTCCCTTTCGCGCAGAAGTTCCAGCACCGCGTGGGCCGTCAGTTCACCGGCGGTCTCGGGCGCGCAGCGTGCGGGCAGGCCCAGCGCCAGCTCGGCATGCAGGCCGAGTTCCCGGGCCGCCTCAAAGTCCGTGCCTCCGGGGCGGCTGGCGAGGTCGAGGATCAGTGCCCCCTTGGGCAGGCAGAGAAGCTCCCGGCGGCCCAGCACCGGTGCCGGAATGGTGTTGATGACGGCATCAAAGGAAGGCAGCACCCGTTCCAGTGCCGTGAGCGGCACGGCGCGGCAATCCGCACTGCGGGCGCTCGCACGCTGGTCCGCCGCCCGGGCCGCCACCGTCACACGGCCGCCCAGCAGACGCAGACGCCGGGCCACCGCCCGGCCGATCCGGCCGTATCCGAGGACAAGAAAGCGGCTCTCCCAGATGGTCCGGGTCCGCAGCCGCAGGAGCAGTTCCAGGCAGCCTTCGGCGGTGGGCACGGCGTTGAGGCAGGCCAGCTCGGGACTCTGGTAGCAGTTCACCGTCACCAGCCCGGCCTCCCCGGCCGCCCGGCGCAGCGCCGGACCGATCTGGCCGGCCATCAGCGTTGTGCCGGGCCGGGCGCTCCGGATCAGCGCGGCCAGCGCAGGGTCCGCGTCATCGGCCGGAACGGGCAGCAGGATGCAGTCCGCGCGGGCGGCCTCCTTGCCGCCGACGACCTCGTACCCCGCACGGCGCAGGGCCTTTGCGGCCGCCTGTTGGCGGGCATCCTGCCCCGCCACACAAAAAATGCAGTTCATTGGCTTCACCCCGTCTTTCGTTCCATGCTATGCTTGCGCCGGAACCGGAGTGACAAAAAAGCGCTGCCGCAAAACGCGGCAGCGCCTGAAAGGTCGGTAGGATTCTGTTTTTCCTGCAGCTCAGTAATTTTTCAGCGCATCGCACTGGCCGCGCAGGATGGCCAGCGGTTCCACCGCCGTCTTGCCGATCCGCACTTCCACCACGGTGGCGTTGGCCGTCGCGGCGATGACCTGTCCCTGGGTGACCTTGGTGCCCTCCTTGACAGAGAGGCTCTTGAGGCCGTAGAAGATGGTCTTGACGCCCGCGCCGTGTTCGATGACCAGCGTGTTGCCGACCCCCTTGAGCTGCTGTGCCAGCAGCACCTTGCCGTCGGCGGGGGCCACGAGGTCACAGCGCCCGGTCAGCACGGCATTGCAGCTGGTGCGGCCGGTGCCGGTGCCGTTGAGGCGTTCCTGCCGGGTCCGGTTGACATACTCGGTAGTGCCGTAGGCCAGCGTGATGTTCACACTCTTGGAGAAGGGCGACGTGAACCCGCTTGCGGCCCAGTAGATCGTGGGTTCGGCGGTCTCCAGCAGGTCGAGAACCTGCTGGGGGGTATCCTCGGCACCCACATAGGGGGTGACCAGGCTGCTGCGGGAGGTATAGTCGCGGTAGGAGGGCGTGCGATCCCGCACGGTCAGGGTGACCGTCTGGGAGGTGGTGCCGGTCTCCACCGTGAGATCGTAGTCCCCAGCGGCGGTATCGAGGCCCACCGGCAGATACGCAACCCAGCCGTCCTCGCTCTCATAGAAGCCGGTGCAGGACAGTTTGCTGACCAGGCGGGGCTTTTCGTCCTCGGCCAGGCCGGAAACCCGGATGGCTGCCACACCGCCCTGCGACACCGAGTTGGTGTTGAGCCGCACGACGGGCAGAATGTTGACGGTAAAATTGAATTCGTAGGTCTGATGTCCCGTCACGGAAGGTTCACCCCGGTATCCGCCCGAGGTGGAGAGCACCAGTTTGGCCGAGTAGGAACCGCTCTCGGCAAAGCGGAAAACGTTGAAGTCCAGCGCCGTGCCGGAGAAGACTTCCTCCCCGTCGGCGTCCACCACGGTGATCTCGGAGGCGAAGTCCGTGGAGCTGATGGAGAGATCCGGGCTCCGGTCCTCGATCTCCTCGGTCAGTTCGCGCGGCTTGGCGGAGAGGGTCTCGGCATAGGTGCGCTTGAAGAAGTTGCCGATGACCGGCACCTTCCACCGGTAGGAGGTGGCCTCGAGCGTCTGGCCGTCCAGCGTGACGGTGACGGTGGGGATCATGTCCGGCGTGGCCTTGCGGTACAGCCAGACCACACCGCCCACCGCGATGACCAGCACGAGAACAGCCACCAGCGCAAGCCAGCGCAGCAGATGATGCGCCACCACCTGCAGCACGGACTCCTCGGGTTCGCTCTCCTCTGCGTCGGAGGCATCGGCGCCGTCCGCCGGATTCTGGCCGTCCGAGGCCTCCATGATCTGCTCGATGGAGACCTGCACGGTGCGGGTGATCTCGGCACGGCGCTCCGCCTCGGCGGCTTCCTCCTCGGGGGTCAGCGGTGCCGGTTCCTCCGCGTCATCCGCCGGGGGCTCGGCAGTCTCGGCCGGTTCGGCCGGTTCCGCCTGCTCAGCCGGTTCGGGCTGTTCAGACGGTGCCGGCGTATCCGGCTGTTCCGTGTCGCCGGACTCTGTGGTTTCGGTTTGTGCCGTCGTTTCGGGGGTTTCGGGCTTTTCCGGTCCGTTCTCCCCCGGCCGCTCGGAAGCTGCGGCGTCTTTGACCTTATCTTCTTCCATGAATTCTCCCACCCAAAGTATCTCAGAGGATCAAACGGGAAGGCTCACAGCCCTTCCTGATACGACAGGCCGTTCTTTCCGGTAACGGCTCCGTCGGGATTGACAGATTTGCTGCCGATGCGCAGTTCCCAGATCAGGGTGTGCACATCGGAGGTTGTGCCCAGGGCGTCCCCCTTGGTGACGGACTGCCCTTTCTGCACTTGAACGGCATCCATGCCAAACAGATAACTCTTGACACCGCATCCATGGTCGATGACGACGGTGCCGCCCGTCAGGGCCAGGGTGCCGGCGTACTCCACCGTGCCGTTCTGCGGTGCCGTGACGGTCTGACCGGCGGGGGCCGCATAGTTGATGCCGGTGGCATGGCCGGTGATACTGCCGTTGGTGCGCAGGCGGCTGCCGTATTCGGCCTTGATGCCCGCCGTGACCGGCGCTGCAAACAGCCCCTGCCAGAGTTTTTCCGAACTGCCGCGGGTATACAGCGGCCAGATCGCGTTGCGGTATTCCTGCGCGGCACCGGGAATTTCGGGGTCCTCCTCGGTATCCACCGTCGAGACGGTGGTCTGGGTGACGGTCAGCGTCAGTTCCTGGGTCAGCGAACCGCAGGTCACGGTCAGCGTATGGTCGCCGCCCTCGGCATTGTAGGTCACGGGAATGTAGCCCAGATAACCGCCCGTGACCGGACGGAACCAGACGTCACCGAGATCGGTCTCGACCTGGGGCTCGCTGCCGTCCAGGATGCCGGTGATGAGCAGCGCCGCCACCCCGCCCTGGCCGACCCGCTCGCTGCTGAGCACGGCCTTGGGCTGCAGATTGACGGTGTAGTTTGCCTGGTACCGGTACCAGCCGCAGGGCTTGCCGGGAACCTGCTCGTCACGGTAGAGCGTCAATGTCAGTTCATACTGTCCGTTCTGGGTATAGACATAGGAGGCCAGGGCATCGGCATCGCCCTGAACCACCGTGTTGCCGGAAGGCCCGGTCAGCAGCACCGAGGTGCGTTGCACCCAGTCGGGCAGCACCAGTGCGGGGATGGTATCCCCCAGATCCCCGAGTTTCTGCACGGTGAGGGTTGTCGGCTCCTCGAACGTCCGGGTGAGCACATCCCCCAGGACCGGCACCACCCATTCATAGCCGACGGGTTCCAGTGTTGTCTGCCCGAAGGTCGGGTGCTCGTCGGGCAGTTTTCCGGTATCGGTCATCAGGTACATGGCTGCGCCGGCACCGCCCAGCAGCAGCGCCAGCACAACCACCACCATGACCAGCCAGAGAAAGACCTTTTTCATCGGGCATCTCCCCTCAGACACAAATAAAGAAAGCGGCCGGTGTATAGGCCGGCCGCAGGGTGTTCAGGAATTCGCAGACCGGATCAGAGTTCGGTGTTTTCTTCCTCTGCCGTGTTGCCGGGTTCCGTGCTGATGGGCTCGTAGCTGGTCTCTTCGTCGTCTTCCTCCTCGCCGTCAGCGGGCATATCGCTGTACAGCAGGCGCTCGTACTCATCGAGTTCCTTCTCGCGGCGGCGCAGGTAGAGGGCAGCCGCGGTGAGAGCACCGGCGGCGGCAAACAGGAAAGCGAGAACGGCTCCGAACGTTGACTTTTTCATCATGGTGGTTCCCTCCATGCATAGTTTTAGAAAGTTATCTCTATTATACCCGAGCATCTGACGGAATACAACCTTTGCACTGTAAAAAATTTCTGCCGGGTCAGTGCGGTGTTCCGTCCTCAAAACAGAACGCAAAGGCCGTGGGAATCGAGTAGGTCTGTTCCAGTTCCCGTGCATCGGCCCAGACGCAGCCCGCGGGCGCAGGCAGGTCCGGCACGGTTCCGCGCCATCCGCTGAGCTGCCAGATCCGGTGGGTGAAGACATGCCGGGAAGCCGGGAGCGGCCCGGTCCACTGCACCGCCAGCCCCAGTCCGGCGATGCGGGCGGCGAGTTCCCCGGCATCCAGCGGATGGTCCGCCTCAAACGCCGGCGGCTGCCAGAGTCCGGCCAGCAGGCCCTTGGCGGGGCGGCGCTGGAGCAGCACCCCGCGGGGCGAGGTCAGCAGCGCCACCGTGACCGGCACGACGGTCTTGGCGGGTTTGGGCGGTTTGTTCGGCAGTGACGCCGCCCGCCCCGACGCATGCCCGGCGCAGAGGGCGGCCAGCGGGCAGTCCTGACAGCGCGGTTCCGCATTGGGCAGGCAGACCAGCGCCCCCAGCTCCATCAGGGCCTCGTTGTAAGGGCCGGGACGGTCGGCGGGCATCTGGGCGACCACCCGCTCGGTGAAGGCCCGCCGGGTGGCCGGGGCCATGATGTCCCGGTCATCGTCATACAGCCGGGCAAAGACCCGCAGCACGTTGCCGTCCACCGCCGGGACGGGCAGTCCGAAGGCGATGGAGGCGATGGCGCCTGCCGTATAGTCGCCGATGCCGGGCAGGGCGCGCAGGGCCTCGTAATCGGCGGGCAGGTCCCCGCCGTACCGCTCGCAGAGGATGCGGGCGGCTTTCTGCATATTGGCGGCGCGGTTGTAGTACCCGAGTCCCTGCCAGAGTTTGCGCAGCCGGTCGGGGTCGCAGGCCGCCAGGGCGGCGGGGGTCGGCAGCTCGGCGATGAACCGCCGGTAATAGGGCAGCGCGGCCGCGACCCGCGTCTGCTGAAGCATGATCTCGCTGACCCAGATGTGATAGGCAGAAGGCTCCTGCCGGAAAGGCAGGAGCCTTCTGTTTTGTTCAAACCATTGGAGCAGCGGTGCGGCGATGGGCTCCATCAGAAGCCACCGCAGGTGCGCGGGAAGGGGATGACGTCGCGGATGTTGGGAATACCCGTCACATACATCAGCAGACGCTCAAAGCCCAGGCCGTAGCCCGCATGCTTGACGCTGCCGAACCGGCGCAGGTCGAGGTACCAGTCATAGTCGGCAATCCGCATGCCGGTCTCCTCAATGCGGGCGGTGAGCACATCCAGGCGCTCCTCACGCTGGGAGCCGCCGATCAGCTCGCCGATGCCGGGCACCAGCATATCGGCCGCCGCCACGGTCCGGCCGTCATCGTTCAGGCGCATATAGAAGGCCTTGATCTCTTTGGGATAATCGGTGACAAAGACAGGCTTCTTGAAGACCTGCTCGGTCAGATACCGTTCATGCTCGGTCTGCAGGTCGATGCCCCAGCTCACCTTGTACTGGAAGTTGTCGTCGTTCTTCTTGAGCAGTTCGATGGCGTCGGTGTAGCTGACGCGGGCGAAATCGCTGTCCACGACCAGGCGCAGACGCTCAAGCAGGCCCTTGTCGAAGAACTGGTTGAAGAAGGCCAGCTCATCGGGGCAGTTGTCCAGCAGATAGCGGATGACGTACTTGGTCATCGCCTCGGCGGTGTCCATATAGGTGTTCAGGTCGGCAAACGCCATCTCGGGTTCGATCATCCAGAACTCGGCGGCATGGCGGGTGTCGTAGCTCTTCTCGGCGCGGAAGGTGGGGCCGAAGGTGTACACCTTGCCCAGCGCCATGGCCATGGCCTCGGCCTCCAGCTGGCCGGAAACCGTCAGGTTCACCGGGCGCTTGAAGAAGTCCTGGGTGTAATCCACGGCGCCGTCCTCGGTGCGGGGCACATCGTTGAGGTCCAGCGTGGTGACCTGGAACATCTCGCCGGCGCCTTCGCAGTCCGAGCCGGTGAAGATCGGGGTGTGCACATAGGTGAAGCCGTTCTCGTGGAAGAACTGATGCAGTGCATAGGCAGCCTGACCGCGCACACGGAACGCCGCGTTGAAGGTGTTGGTGCGGGGGCGCAGATGGGTCAGGGTGCGCAGATAATCCATGCCCATCTTGTTCTTCTGCAGCGGATAGTCCGAGCCGCAGGTGCCGAGAACCACGACACGGTCGGCATTGATCTCAAACGGCTGCTTGGCCTGCGGGGTCAGCACCAGGGTGCCGGTGACCTCGAAGCTGGTGTACAGGCCGGATTTGGCAATCTCGGTATAATTGTCCAGCTTGTCCGCCTGAAATACGATCTGCACCGGCTTGTAGCAGCTGCCGTCCGTCAGTGAGATAAAACCGATCTTTTTGGAATCCCGCACCGTTTTCGCCCAGCCGCAGACGGTCACCTTGGTGCCATCCGCCGGGGTGGACTTGTAAAGAGATGCGATCTCAACACGTTCCATCATGATTCCCTTTCCTCCGATTCTTGATAGGTATTTATGTATTATAGCGTGATTCCCCTCAAATGTAAATGGGGTATTTGACTCAGCGGCGGCGTCTGCGGCCCGCCACCGCGACGGCAAGCAGGCCCAGCAGGCCCGCCGTGCTGAACAGCACCCCTGCCCCGAGGCCCGGCGTGCGGTAGGTGAAGTCCACCGTATGGCTGCCCGCCGTGAGCTCGACGCCCAGGAAGGCGGTATCGGCGCGCAGCAGTTCGGCGGGCTGCCCGTCCACCGTGACGCTCCAGCCCTGCGAATAGGGCACCTGCAGGACCAGCACCCGCGGCGTATCGGCCTCAACGGTGCCGCTGATGCGGTTGGTGCCCACCGTCACGTCCTGCAGTGCCGTCCGGGAGAGCTCGGCGGCGCGCGATTCCATCCGGTCCAGCCGCTGACATTCGACGGCCAGGTCGGTGAAGGTGTAATAGCCCGCAAAGGGCAGCACGATGGTCAGGGTGGTGAGCCCCTCCTCCGAAGTGCCGAAGTTGTACACAAAGTCATGGCGGCCGCAGTAATACTGGCTGTTGGGCATGCTGTAATCCAGCCGGCCCTCGCCGAGGTTGCTGATGAGCCGCAGATAGACGCTGTCCTTGCACCAGAAATGCGCGTACTGCCGCCGGGTCTGCAGGCGGTCATGGGCGCTCATCGTGAGCAGCTCCTCCCCCATCGCATCGAGCGGATTGGTGGCCGTGTATTCCATCCCCTGCACCACCAGTGCGGTCTCGCAGTCCGGGACGGGATTTCCGATCGTGAAGGTGATGGTCCCGCCGTCCCGCGGGGCATAGTAGGTTGTTTCGTCGAGCTGCTCGACGCCGTCCAGCGTCCGTTCGGCTTCGGGGCGGACGGTGTCGCCGGTGAGCTGCGCTTCGGGCAGCGAGGTCCCGGCGCCGTCCTCCAGCAGCACGCCGTCCAGCAGCGCATCCTGCCGGGCCAGCGGGCTCAGCGCCTCGTAGGTCTGCCGGGTGATCCGTGCCGAGGCCGTGTAGCCGATGGGCAGCGCCGCCTTGTTGCGGGAGATCGCGACGTTGACGCCGCCCACATCGGTGACCAGCTCGGGCTGCCGGTCAAACAGCGGCGGCAGGGTCTGCGGATTGCCGGGGTCGTAGAGATAATAGGCCACGCCGAAGAGGGTTTCCAGCGGTGTGCGGTTCTGCAGGCCGCGGTAGTCGTACTCGGTCGGGGTGTTCTGCCCCAGTTCGGCAAACAGCTGCGACAGGCTGCTGTTGTTCAGGCTGAAGAAGAAGCCTGTCCCATACCGCCCCAACAGCATGGCACTGTTGATCGGCTCGTTGAGGGCCGAATCATACCGCCAGTATCCGCCGTCCTCGACGCCCTGCAGCGCCACGGCGGGGTTGCCGACGACGCTGGTCTGCCAAGCATAGCCCGGCGCGTAGTATTCCTGGACGGCATCGCCCTCCTCGGCGCCGTAGTAGTAGCCCAGGTTGGCCACCACGCCAAGGCAGCAGCCCGCCAGCAGCACCCAGCGGGTCAGGCGGGGCGCACCGCCGTCGGCAGCGAGCAGCCAGACGGCCAGCAGCAGAAGCAGCACGCTGCCGAACAGCTGGGCTTCCCCGCGGGCCTCGCGGTATCCGAACGCCGCCAGACAATAGCCGGCCAGCAGCACAAACAGGATGAGCTTTTCCTTCGGGGCAAAGCGGGTCATGCCGGGGCAGACCCGTGCCAGGATGAAGGCTTCCAGCATGGCGAATGCCCAGACCCAGCGGTTGGACACATAGGACAGGCCGTTGAGCAGGCTGCCCGCCTGGGGCACCAGCAGCAAGGCCAGCATGGCCAGCCAGGCGGCCTTGAGAATGGTATGGCGGCGGGGCCGGGCGAAGAGGACCAGCACGCCCAGGAAGGCCACCGCCGTGATGCCGGTATAGCTGGAGTAGGCGTCGTACTCCATCGTGGTGGTCATGTTGGCGAAGAGGTCAAAGAAGCGCCGGAACGGGTAGCCGACCACCGAGCGGTCCGCCCCGAAGCGGGTGCCGGAGAAGAGTTCCAGGGCGGTGGGCAGCAGCGTGACCCCCGCAATGGCAGTGCCCACCGCGCCGTAGAGCACAAACCGGCCCAGGAGGGGCGGCAGCGTGCGCAGGTTTTTCAGGCCGCTGCGCTTACCATAGAGTGCCGCAACATAGCAGACCGTCAGGGCGACGATCATGTAGAAGAACAGGAAATTGGACAGTGCCGCCAGCGCGACCGACACGACAAAGAGCAGCGGGCGGCGCTGTTCGAGCAGCAGGTCGGCCCCCAGCAGGACCAGCGGGAAGCAGTACATGGGGACGAGGAAGATCGGTTCGATCAGGCCCGCCCGCAGCGGCCAGGCGCTGAAGGTGTAGGCGACGGCGCCGAGCAGCGTACCGAACCGGCTGTTGCCGTGGTGCAGGCTGAAAGCCGTGAAGGTCAGCCCGGCCAGATAGAGCCGCAGCACGATCAGGCCTTCGAGCAGCTGTTCGGTCAGGCTGCTCGGAACCAGGCCGGCGAGCAGGTCCAGCGGGTCGCCCAGGCCGTAATAGCTGAAGGTGGTCACCACATCGGCGCCGTAGCCGATGGAGGCATCCCAGGTGGGGATGGCCGCACCGGTCAGCAGGCAGCGCACCGCCTGCCGCAGCCAGCGGCCGTAGTACATCAGGAAAGCGTAATGCTGTTTGAGGGTATCGCCGTACTGGATGAAGCTGCTGCCGTTGGCGGCAAAGATCGCCGCCCAGGCAAGCATCAGCAGGGCAAAGACTGCCGTAAAGGCCAGCACGGATTCCGCGGTCCGCCGCCGCGTCCGGGGCCGGGTCTGAAGCAGGGGCATAGTGGTTCCTCCCGGGGATGGGGTTCCATCCCGATTTTCCATTCCGAATTTGGTTTCAGTATACAGGCTTTCGGTCGCCGTTGCAAGGCTTTTCAGCTCCCCAGAAAGAGGTCCGCCAGCGCACGCGCTGCCAGGCGGCCCGCCCGCAGGGCTTCGGACAGGGTGTTGGCGTGGCCGCCGATCTCAATGAGCAGCGCCCCGGGGCAGACATCCTGGTTGTAGAACCGGTACCCGCACAGCACGGGCCGGGTCAGGCCGGGCCAGCTCTGTTCCATCTGCTCTTCCCACGCCGCCGCAAAGCGCAGATTCTGCTGCCAGTCGGGCAGCTGCACCGTCGTGCCGTTGTCGCAGCCCGCAATGATCATGACCTGGGCCGTCGCCTCGCCGTCCACCTGCGCCACCGGCTTGACGCGGGCGCCGTCGCTCTCGATGGCGTCGCGGTGGACATCCAGCACCACCCGCAGCGAAGGGTACTCCTCCAGGTATTTCCGTGCGGTCTGCGCACTGCGGGCATAGCTCTCGGTATAGCTGGGCGAGTCGTGGAGGGTCGTGTCGTGCAGCGTGACGATGCCGGCTTCGTTGAGGACATCCGCCATCGCCTGCCCCACCGCGCACATATTCCGCGACGTGTCGGTGGTGCGGGCCGTGAACGTCGGGTCATAGAGCAGCGTGTCCCACGGCTGGTAGGTCTCGGTCGCATGGGTGTGCAGAATGAGGATCTGCGGCTCGTCGCTGTCGGGGTCAATCGTGAAGGGCATCGGCTGCTGCAATGCGGCGGCCAGCTCGCTGTCGGGGCGGTCGGTATCGTTCTTGATGCTGCCCGCGCCCAGTTCCAGGTAGCCGTCCCCGCTGCCCTGCCCGAACTGCCGTTCCAGGATGGGGCCGGCGTCTTCCAGGTCGGGCGGCGCCGTGACGGCAGGCGACGGCTCCGCCGTGGGCTGGGCCGGGCCGGGCGTGGGCTGCGGGGTCGGTGCGGCGGTGGGCTGGGGCACCGACAGGGTTTCGGCCTGGGCGGGCACGGTGGGCTGCTGCGTCAGCACGGTCTTCCAGGCGGCCGTGGCGGCAAAGGGGTCCTGCAGAAAGGCGGCTGCCGTCAGCGGCCAGCAGCCCGGAAGCCGGCAGGCCGCGGCGGCACAGCCCGCCAGAACGGCGGCACAGCCCAGCACGGCCGCCGCACGGCGCAGCATTGCCATGACGCACACCCCCTTCCCGAAATGGATATGCGGTGCCGAGGCGGAAAAAAACCGCCTTCTGCAAAAAAGTTTTTGAAAAAAAGGCTTGCAACCCGGCGAAATATATGGTAGTATAATTTGTACTGTTATGGGTAATCAAGGAGGTGGAACGAATGCCTAATATCAAATCTCAGAAGGACCGCGTTGTTCAGGCCAAGAAAGAGGCCGAGCACAACAAGGCCATCAAGTCCAACCTGAAAACAGTTGTCAAGAAGGCAGACGCTGCCATCGACAGCAATGCCGCGGACAAAGACGCCGTCATGAAGGCTGCGATCTCCGCTATTGACTCTGCCAAGAGCAAGGGTGTCATTCACAAGAACACTGCTGCCCGCAAGATCAGCCGCATGGCCAAGCGCAACAACAAGGCCGCTGCTGCCGAATAAATTGCATGAACAATGCCCGCCGGGGTTTCCCGACGGGCATTTTCATTTGGTTCAGCTCTGATCGCGGCTTTTGCCCACCGCGGCCGCCAGCAATGCAAAGACCAGGCTGGCCGTGATGCCGCCCGACGCCGCCGTCAGTCCGCCGGTAAAGATGCCCAGCAGACCGGTCTGCTCGACGGCCTGCTGCACGCCCTGCGCCAGCAGGTGCCCGAATCCGAGCAGCGGCACGCTGGCGCCGGCGCCCGCCAGTTCGGCGAGGGGATCGTACAATCCCACCGCGCTGAGAATCACGCCGGAAACCACATACCCGGTCAGGATCCGCGCCGGGGTCAGGGCGGTACAGTCGATGAGCAGCTGGCCGATCACGCAGATCAGCCCGCCGATCAGGAATGCCCAGAACAGATTCATCTCGGTTGACCTCCTTGGGGACTTCCCAGCTCGACGCAGTGCGCGATGCCGGGAATGCTTTCCCCCTGCAAAAACGTTGTCTGGCTCATCAGCGCCCCGGTGGAGAGAAAGAGAATCCGGTGCAGCTCGCCGCTCTGCAGCCGGGGCAGCAGATGCGCCGCCAGCACCGAGGCACTGCACCCCGCCCCGCTGCCGCCCGCCTGCACGTCGCGGGCATCGGAGCGGTACAGCAGGCAGCCGCAGTCCTGCTGGTTGGTCAGCGGGAAGCCCGCCTGCTGCATCATCTCGTGCAGGAGTTCCGAACCCACCCGGCCCAGGTCTCCGGTAACGACGGCGTCAAACTGCTCGGGCCGGGCGCCGGTCCCCTCAAAGAAGGCCAGCAGGGTCGAGGCGGCCGCCGGGGCCATGGCGGCGCCCATATTGTTGATGTCCCGCACACCGGCATCGCACACCCGGCCGATGGTGGCGGACAGGATCGGAATGCCCGGGCGGCCCGGTTTGCGCAGCAGGCAGGCTCCCGACGCCGTAGCCGTCCACTGGGCCGTCGGGGTCCGTTTGCCGCCGTAGTTGAGCGGCGTGCGGAACTGGCGCTCCGCCGCACAGAAATGGCTGCTGCTGAAAGCCAGCACCCGGTCGGCATACCCCGCCGCGGCGCACAGCGCCCCCAGGCAGAGGGATTCCGCCATGGTGGAGCACGCCCCGTACAGCCCGGCAAACGGAATGCCCAGTTCCCGCATGGTATAGTTGCTTGCCGTGCACTGGGCCTGCAGATCCCCCGCAAAGGCCAGCTCGACCTGCTTTTTGTCGGTCTCGGCCTTGCGCAGGCAGCGGCGGATGCAGTGCTGCTGCAGCATGCTCTCCCCCTGTTCCCAGCTTTCCGCGCCTTCCGCGGTGAAGCCCGCATCCTCGATGATCTCGTCAAAGCCGGATGCCAGCGGGCCTTCCCCTTCCTTCTTGCCGCCCACCGCGGCCCAGGATACAATCACCGGTGCACGCGGGAACAGCACGGTATCCCCTCTTCGGATGGCCATTGGTCCTTCCCCCTTTGGGCATAGTGTGTCCCCGGCGTGCGCCGTTTACGCAGCACACAGCAAAAAAGCGCCGCGCCGTCCCTGCGGACAGCACAGCGCCTGTGGGTCAGGCCATGCCCAGCTGCAGCAGCACCCAGTACAGGATGCCCCAGATCCAGGAGGCAAAGGTGCCGTAGGCCAGCACCGGGCCGGCGATGGAAAAGATCCGGGCCCCCACCCCGGTGACCCAGCCTTCGGCCTTGAATTCGAGGGCCGGGCTGACGACCGAGTTGGCAAATCCCGTGATGGGGACCAGCGTTCCGGCCCCGGCGTGGGTGGCCAGTTTGTGGTACCAGCCGGGAAGCGTCGCGACGGCTGACAGAAAGACCAGCGTGATGCTGGTCAGCGTACCGGCGGCCTCCTCGTCGAGCCAGCGGCAGTAGGTCATCCGGAGAAGTTCCCCCAAAAGACAGATGCCGCCGCCCACAAAGAACGCCCACAGGCAATCGCGGAGCAGCGGCGAGGGCGGACTGGCACGGCGGACCATCTCATCGTAATGTTTAGGCGGCAGTTGCACGGCGGAACACTCCCTTGCGTTTTGCCGTTAGTGTTGCCGCTGCCGGGCGGATTATTCGCCGAAAAAGATCACATTGCCGCGGTAATAGGGTTCCGGCACCATGGTGCGGTAGATGGCCTTGAGGTCCTCGTTGATTTCGCGGTCGCTGGCATTGCCCCCGGCAGGCAGCGCATAAATCTGGTACCGCACGCCGAAGACCCGGCTTTCCATCGCCGTGGCCCGGGCGCCGGCCCGCAGATAGAAGCCGATGCGCCGCCGGGCCGTGGCCGGGTCGGGTGCCTCGGCGGGATGCTCACATTCGATGATCAGGCTCTTGATGCGCGGCGCATAATAGCCGGCCAGCAGGCCGAGAATCCGGGTGCCCATGCCGCCGCCGCGGCGGTCGGGCAGAACGGCATAATAGTCAATCAGCGCACTGTCATGATCCGGCAGCACGGTCTGCCAGGCATAGGCAGCCAGGGCTCCGTCCTCGTCATAGAAGGCCAGCGGTTCATAGATGCCGCTGCGCATCATCTGGGAGATCGCCGAAAACGGCTTGAGCTCATCCGCCGGGAAATCCCGGATCATCTCTTCCCGATATACCTGTTCCGCCTGCTGCTCATCCAACAGCACGATCTTCATGGCAAACGCCCCTTTCCATTTGTTTCAGAAGCTAGTATAATATAAAGAGTATGAACAATGCAAGCAGGAGGGTTCCCCAATGGAATGGACCGATATTCAGATCACCGTGCCCCAGCAGTACGCTGAGACCGCCGAAGCGATTGCCACGATGGTGTCCAACGGCGGCATCTATATTGAAGATTACCGCGACCTGGAACAGCAGGCGTGGGAGATCGCTCATGTGGACCTGATTGAGCAGGAACTGCTCGACAAACCCCGCGACATCGTCATCGTCCATATGTATCTTGCCCCGGATGAAAACCCCGCCGAAATTCTGCCGCTCTTCCGGGAGCGGCTGGAGTCTTCCGGCATTCCCTACACGCTGACCACCAGCGGCGTAGAGCAGGAGGATTGGCAGAACGCCTGGAAAAAATACTATCATGCGATGGAAATCGGCCGCCGGCTGGCGATTGTGCCGGGCTGGGAGACCTATGACACCGACCGCATCGTGATCACGATGGACCCCGGCATGGCCTTCGGCACCGGCACCCACGAAACCACCTCCCTGTGTCTGGAAACGCTGGATTCCCTTGTACAGGGCGGCGAGCGCATGCTGGACATCGGCACCGGATCGGGAATTCTGGCCATCGCCGCCCTCAAGCTGGGTGCGGCGTCCGCCGAGGGTGTGGACATTGATCCCATGTGCGTGCGCACCGCCGGCGAGAACGCCGAGCGCAACGGTGTGCAGGACCGGTTCCGTGTGCTGGTGGGCGACCTTTCCGACAAGGCCACCGGCGTGTACAACATCATCACAGCCAACATTGTGGCGTCGGCCATCCTGTCGCTGGCGCCCCATCTGCCCGCCCTGATGGCGCCGGGCGCACGGTTCATCGCCTCGGGCATCATTGACACCCGCCGCCAGGAAGTGCTGGACGGGCTGTGTGCAGCCGGGCTGGAGCCGGTGGATGTGCTGGAAAAGCGCGGCTGGGTCTGCATTGTCTGCAAAAAGGCGGGTGAGTGATCCATGCCCCACCGCTACTTTACCGCCGAGATCGGCGGCGGGCAGGCGGCGCTGACCGGGTCGGACGCCCATCATCTGGCCGACGTGATGCGGGCGCGCCCCGGCGAGCAGGTCATTCTGTGCGGGCCGGACGCCCTGGAATACATCGGCACCGTGACCCGGATTGAACCCGGCCGGGTGGAGTTCACCGTGACCGAGGGGTATCCGAGCGCCGCCGAACCGCGCGCAGAGGTGACGCTGTATGCCGGGTACCCCAAGCAGGGAAAGCTGGAGGAGGTCATCCGGCACAGCGTGGAGCTGGGTGTGCGGCGCGTCATCCCCTTTTTCAGCCGGTACTGCGTGGCTGCCCCCAAGAAGGAGGACGCCAAGAATGAGCGGTACCGCCGCATTGCGGCGGAGGCCTCCAAGCAGTGCGGGCGAGGTATCCTGCCCGAGGTGCTGATGCCGCTGCCGGATTTTTCAGCCGTCTGTGCGCAGTTTTCCTGCTATGATCTGGTGCTGTTCTTCTACGAGGGCGGCGGCGAATCGCTGCGGCAGATTTTTGCCCGCGAGCCGGGACTGTCCGCCCGGCGCATTGCGATTGTGACGGGCAGCGAGGGCGGATTTGCCCCCGAGGAAGCCGCGCTGGCCGCCGGGTCCGGCGCACGGACCGTCGGTCTCGGTCCCCGCATCCTGCGCTGTGAGACCGCTCCCCTGGCCGCGCTGACCGCCGTCATGACGCTGACCGGCAATCTGGAATAAAAAAATGCCTTACATCCCATCGTATGCCGTCGGCATCCTTGGGGTGTAAGGCTTTTTTTGAAGGGATCAATCCACGGCGGAGCGCAGATCAATGCTGCGCAGCGTGATCTTGAGCGGGCTGAGCAGGGCGTTCTCGGTACAGAAGCTCCGGGCGCCGGTGCGCAGATACGCCGCGATGGCCGGCAGTTCGGTCTGGCTGATGCCGCACAGATAGACCTGGACGCCGCGGGCTTTGGCGGCCTCGAGCACGCCGCGCACCAGCCGCAGCACGGCCGGGTTGTCGGCGCGGTAGCTGCGGCCCGCCTCCTTGCGCGAGACGCCGCAGGTATACTGGGTCAGGTCGTCAATGTCAATGACGAGGAACTGGGCGCCGCCGTCAATGATCTCGCCGGCCAGCAGGGCCGCAGCGGGAATCTCGATCAGGCAGCCCACCATCATGGTCTCGCAGAACGGCACGCCGCGGGCGCGCAGTGCCTCGCGGCAGCGTTCGAGCTGGTCCATCCGGGTGTGCCAGGCCTCCTCGCCGGAGATCATGGGCAGCACGACCCGGAGTTCCCCTTCGGCGGCCGTCCGCATGAGGGCGGACAGCTGGGTCATCACGACGGCCTCCTCCTCGACACGCTGCTGGACGCCGTAGATCCACATTCCGCCGTCGTCGGCGCCCCAGTCGCAGGTGCGCACCGTGACGGGTTTGCCGCCGGCATACTCGAGGCACTGGCGGTAGACTTCGATCTGGCTTTCCTCGTCCAGGGCTTCCACTACGACGGACTCGGTCCGCACGAGGCCGATGCCCGCCACATCGGAACACTTGACCGCATTGACGATGCTCTGCGGCGTCGAACAGTTGGCGCTCGCCAGAATCGTGAAGGGGGTGCCGTCCCGGGTCAGGTTGGGCAGCGATACCACCGAGTCGGGCCGTTCCTGCCGGTTGTGCAGTTCGTTCATTTTGGCCCAGGCACGGCTGAGCTGTTCCGCCGAGGGGTCGATCGAGATGGTGCCGGACTCGGCATCCAGAATGGCCAGGTGCCCGTTCAGGTCCCCGGCACGGCCCTTGCCCATCTGGCACAAGGCCGGAATTCCCATGCTGCGCGCCATGATGGCCGCATGGCTGGTCTCGCTGTCCTCCTCGGAGGCGATGCCCAGAATCATGCCGGGTTCCTGGCCGAACATATCACTGGGGAAGAAGAAATCCGCCGCCAGGATGCTGGGTTCGGTCAGATGCAGACGGCGGCGGGGCCGGCCGTCCAGAATATCCACCACGCGGCGGCAGACATCGCAGACATCCACGCTGCGCTCGCGGATATAGTCGTTATCCATATTCTTGAGGCGTCCGGCAAAGATCTGCTCGGCGCGCTCCACCGCGGCGGCACTGCCCGCGCCGGCGGCTATGTAATCACCGATCTCGGTGGTGAAGGACTCGTCCTCCAGCAGCGCAATCTGAAACATCAGGATATCCGCATCCTGTCCGCAGGCGTGCTGCTGCAGGCGGCGCAGTTCGTCCTTGGCCAGCACGATGGCCGCCTCGTACAGAGCGCGCTCCCGGGACGGATTGCAGACAATGCGGTGCAGGCCCACCGCGCCGCGGTCAATGCAGACAACCGGTCCGATGGCAATGCCGTCGGAAACCGTCATTCCCTGATAGCTTTTCACTCACTCCGCCCCCTTCCGGGTATTCCGGTCTCAGAAAAATTTCATTTCGGACAGCGTGCGGGAGACCAGGGCCGTCACAAAGTCCTCCGGCACAGCGCCGGCCATGGCAGCTTCTCCCAGAACGTTTCCCTCCTCCATGCCCAACAGGACCTTGTACCGGTCCGCCGGGTCCTTGTCAAACTGTCCCAGGAAGGTCAGGGCCAGCAGTCTCGGGGTATAGGGCATATCGCAGGGCACCTTCATCATCTCGGCAGCCAGTTCCAGCGGCGCCAGCGCCCCCTTGGTGGGTGCCGTGGGGTCCTTGGCAAAGGCCTGCGGATAGCGCTTGCGCTGCCGGGCCAGGTTCTCGGTCAGGGTGATGGTGGGGGCGCGCAGGGCAGCCGCTTCCAGCTGGTGATGGTATTCCTTGGCAAAATCCGTCAGGAAGCTGTCCTGGGCGGGCAGCATCCCGTAAGCCGTGCCGCCCAGCCGGCCGAAGGCGCGCAGGGTGTCGAGATACCCGAGGGTGATGTTCCGCGCCGCCCGCTCGCCGTCGAAGTCAAACTGCGGACCCAGGTCCCAGTGGCTGCGGATGATGCGGGTCGGCAGGCCGGTGTTGTTGGGGCGGATATACCCCACGCCGTCCACATCCACGCCGATCAGTTCGGTCGCGCCCATCCGGGCGGCCAGTTCCAGCGGCATGTTGTCCCGCCAGCCGCCGTCAATGTACTTGACGCCGTCAATCTCGATGGGACGCAGCGCCGGGAAACAGGCCGAGGAGGCCAGCAGATAGGCTTTGAGCTTGCCGCGGGGGATCTCGTCGATCGGACACTGCAGGCTCTTGAGGGTGTTCATCTCGGTCATGACCAGGCCGTACCGGATCGGGGAATTGCGGATGGCCTCCTCGTCGAGGTACTTGTCGATGGTCTCGCCCAGCGGTTCGGTGTTCAGCCCGCCGGCACGCAGCGTGTCCAGCAGGAAGTCACACAGTTCCTCCGGGGTCTTGCCCTCCGGCAGTTCCAGCACACCGTGGTTGTCCAGACTTTTCCACAGCTCGGCGGCCTGCTCGACCTTTCCCATCACGAGGAGCGCGCCGTTCAGACTGCCGACGCTCGCCCCGGTCAGGACATCCGGAATCCAGTTCAGTTCCTGCAGCGCCTGATAGACGCCGACCTGATAACTTCCCTTTGCACCGCCGCCCGCCAGTACCAGACCGCGGACGGGTTTGCCGTGCTGTGCCAATATGCTGCACCTCCCTGTATGCGGATGAAAACGATTTTCCTTTATTATAGCATCGGCCATGGGAAAACGCTATTCCTTTTTGTCAAATTTGTTTTAAAACTTGAAACCCCAGTCAGGACAGTGTATCATGAAGGAGGAGAAAAACAACCACAAGACGGCGGTACCGCATCCCGGAAAACCGGGGATTCCTCTCCCGGTGCTGCCGCAAAAGGAGCGCACTGACATGAACAACAGCAAAAAGCCGATCCTCGTCATCATGGCTGCCGGTATGGGCAGCCGTTTCGGCGGTCTCAAACAGATCGAGGCCGTCGGACCTGCCGGGGAAGCGATCCTGGATTACAGCCTCTACGACGCCCGCCGCGCAGGGTTTGCGACGGTGGTGTTCATCATCAAGCATGCCATCGAGGATGCCTTCCGGTCCACGGTCGGCATCCGTGCCGAGAAAGCCGGCCTGGAAGTGCGGTATGCCTACCAGGAGCTGGATCTTCTGCCCGAAGGGTTCTCGGTTCCCGAAGGCCGTACCAAGCCCTGGGGCACGGCCCACGCGATTCTCTCCGCCGCCGATGTGATTGACGCCCCGTTTGCCGTCATCAACGCCGACGACTACTACGGCCCCACCTGTTTCCGTCTGATCTATGACTATCTGAGCGCCGAGCACACCGGCCCCAAACAGCCCTGGGCGATGGTCGGCTATATGCTGGGCAACACGGTCAGCGCCAACGGATCGGTCAGCCGCGGCGTCTGCGTGACGGACAGCAACGGCAATCTGGACACCGTCACCGAGCGGACCCGCATCGAGACCTATGACGGCGGCATCCATTACACCGAGGACGGCGGCGAAAGCTGGGTGGACCTGCCCGCCGACACGGTGGTTTCGATGAACCTCTGGGGATTCACCTCCGCCTTCATTGACGAGGCGCGGGCCGGATTTGCGGCATTCCTGGAAAAGAACCTGCCCGTCAATCCGCTGAAATGCGAATACTATCTGCCCAGCGTCGTGACCGAGGCGCTGGAAACCGGCAAGGCCGAGGTGAAGGTGCTGACGAGCCCCGACAAATGGTACGGCATCACCTACCGCGAGGACAAACCCGAGCTGGTCCAGGCCCTGCGCCGGATGAGCGAAGAGGGACTGTACCCCACCGATCACCTGTTCTGATGGCCTCGTCCGGGAACCCGGACTGCAAAAAGGACGGACAGCGCTGCTGTCCGTCCTTTTTTGCGCAATGGATGGCGGGAAACCAAAAAGCGGCGGAGCGCACAGGGCGCTCCGCCGCAGAAATCCGGATCAGCCGGTGACTCAGGCCTCGGTAGGTTCCGCAACCGCAGGCTTGCCGTCCACCCAGTGGATGACCTTCTTGGGGCACTTGGCAACGCAGGTGCCGCAGCCGGTGCACTTGGTGTAGTCGATGACGGCCACATTGTCCTTGAGGACGACCGCCTGGGACGGGCAGTTGCGCACGCACATGCCGCAGGCGATGCAGCCGGTCTTGCAGGCCTTCATGACGGCCGGGCCCTTCTCCTTGTTGGAGCAGAGGACGGCGGGCGTCTTGGTCAGAGGCTTCATCTCGATGATATGGCGCGGGCAGGCCGTGGTGCAGGCAGAGCAGCCCGTGCACTTGGCACGGTCCACCACCGCAACACCGGTGCTGCTCACATGGATGGCATCAAACTGGCAGGCACGGGTGCAGTCGCCCAGGCCGAGGCAGCCGAAGGTGCAGGCCGTCGGGCCACCGGCAACGGCAGCCGCCGCAGCACAGGTCTGGATGCCGCGATACTCGAACCGCTTGCCGCAGTTCTCGCCGCCGTTGCACAGAACGTTGGCGCGCATCGGGATCTGTTCGCCACCCTGGGTACCCATGATGGCATTGATGGCATCGGTGGATTTCTGTCCGCCGGGGGCGCACTTGAAGGTGGGAGCGCCCTGTTCCACAATGGCCTTGGCGTAGTCGGCACAGCCGGCATAGCCGCAGCCGCCGCAGTTGGCACCGGCCAGGCATTCGGTGACCTGCGCGATGCGCGGGTCCTCGTAGACGGCCATGAACTTGGAGGCAAGCACCAGGATCACACCGCCGGCCAGGCCCAGCAGAACCAGCACGATGACGGCGAAGGCAATACTATTCATATGATTCTCCCCCTTACATCAGTGCAGCGATGATGTTTTCGACCAGGCCGCCGAAGCCCATGAAGCTCATTGCCGTGATGGCGGCAGAGACCAGCGTGATGGGCAGGCCCTTGAAGCTCTCGGGCGGGTTGGCATGCTCGACGCGCTGACGCACACCGCAGAACAGCAGCATGGCAACCAGGAAGCCGACACCGGCACCGGCCGCGCAGACCAGCGCTTCCGCGTAGGCCAGGCCGAAGCCGCTCTCGGTGATGACCGGCGTGTAGTCCTGAACGGCCAGGATCGTGACGCCCAGAACGCAGCAGTTGGTGGTGATCAGCGGCAGGTAAACGCCCAGCGACTGGTACAGCGCGGGAACGTACTTTTTCAGCGTGATCTCAATGAGCTGGACCAGAACGGCGATGACCAGGATGAAGATGATGGTCTGCATGTAGCCCAGGCCGTTGGCATCCAGCAGGTAGATCTGCAGCGGGAAGGTGACGGCGGTTGCCAGCACCATGACGAAGATAACGGCCAGGCCCATGCCGACCGAGGAATCCAGCTTCTTGGAAACGCCCAGGAAGGGGCAGATGCCAAGGAACTGCACCAGAACGTAGTTGTTGACCAGGATCATGCTAAAGAAGATGGTCGCAAACGTTGCAACGGTCTGACTCATTCTTCAGCACCCCCTTCTTCGGATTTTGCTTTGTCGATCTCTTCGAGCATCACATCGCCGCAGGTCTTGCGCTCGATGGGCTTGTTGAGTTTGCGCTCAATCCAGACACAGAGGGCCATCAGGCAGCCGAACACGAAGAAGCCGCCGGGAGCCTGGTTCATCAGGCCCATACGGTCAACGGACTCGGGGATGATCGTGATGCCCATCCAGGAACCGTTGCCCAGGATCTCACGGATGGAGGCCATGCAGGTCATGGTCAGGATGTAGCCGCAGCCCATACCCAGGCCGTCCAGCATGGAATCCACCACGGTGTTCTTGCAGGCGAACATCTCGGCACGGCCGAGGATGATGCAGTTGACGACGATCAGTGCCAGGAAGACGCCCAGGGCCTTGTACAGGCTGGGGACGTAGGCTTCGAGGACCATCTGCACGACGGTAACGAAGGTCGCAATGATGACGATGTAGCACGGCAGATGCACCTTGGCGGGAATGACCTTGCGCAGTGCCGAGATAACGATGTTGGAGCAGACCAGAACGAAGGTCATGGCAAGACCCATGCCCAACGCACCGGAGACGGTGGTGGTGATCGCCAGCGCCGAGCAGCAGCCCAGAACCAGGCGAAGAACCGGGTTTTCACGAATGATACCGGCGGTAAAAATGCGCCATTTGCTCTGTTTTTCGGCCATGATTACTCGCCTCCTTTGATCGTGTTGTTGTAGAAGTCAACCGCAGACTGCACCGCGGACTTCACAGCATTGGAAGAGTAGGTGGCACCGGCAATGCCGTCCACCTCAACGCCGGCGCTGCCGTCCATGCCGATGAACTGCTGTGCAAAGCTGTCCTCGGCGACCTTGGAACCGATACCGGTGGTCTGGGTGGAAGCGTCAATCGTGATGGCGGAGATCGTGCCGTCCGTCGCAAAGGCAACGTAGACGGTCACATCCTTGCCGGAATAACCGGCGGCAGCGGCCTTGACGGCGGCATCGCCGGCGGTCGTGGTGACAGCGCCCTGGACACCTTCGGTGCCGTCCGGCACGGTCACTTCGGTCATATCATCGGTTTCGGTGCCCTCGGGCAGAACGCCCACATAGGCGGCCAGCGTTTCAGCGCGCTGGTTCTCGGCGATGACCGGAGCGGTGGCGTTGTTGAGCACGGCCAGCAGCGCGCTGCAGACCAGGCAGATCACGACCAGAACAATGACGGGGAAAACCAGAACCTTGAAGTTGGACTCCTGTTCCGGAGACTTGACATTCTCAGCCATTATTCCTTACCCCCTTTCGCAGCCTTCTTGGCCTTTTTGAAGCCGAGAGGAACCTGATGGCCCCAGACGTTGAACCACGGGGTCAGGAGGTTGCCGAGCAGGATGGCAAAGCTCATGCCTTCGTTCATGCTGCCGAAGTAGCGGATCAGGAAGGTCACGAGGCCGATGAAGATACCGTAGAACAGCTTGCCCTTGGTGGTGAAGGGGCTGGTCACATAGTCGGTGGCCATGAAGACGGCACCGAACAGCAGACCGCCGGACATGCACTCCAGCAGGCCCAGGTAGGGATCGCCGTTGGCCAGGGTGGACAGCACAAAGACGGTGCCCACGATGGAAACGGGGATGGTCAGTTCAATGGTATGGGTGAACAGCATGTAGGCCAGGCCCAGCAGGATGGCGAGCACGCAGGTCTCGCCGAGCATGCCGCCGTGGATGCCGAGCAGCATATCCACGAAGCTCACGCCGTACAGGCCGCTGGCGCCCAGCTTGTCCAGGGCGAGCGGGGTGGCGGAAGCCAGGGAATCCACCGCCATATCGGGGTAGACGTAATCGGTCATGCGGGAAGCAAAGCCCAGGAACAGCACGATACGGCCGACCAGGGCGGGGTTGGCGAAGTTGCAGCCGATACCGCCGAACAGCTGTTTGACGATGACGATGGCAACCAGAGCGCCCACAACGGCGATCCACAGCGGCATGCCGACCGGCATGTTGAGGGCCAGGATCACGCCGGTGACACAGGCGGACAGATCCCCGACGGGATTGGGCTTGTGCATCAGCAGGCAGTACAGATACTCAAAGGCCACACAGGCCGCGGTGGTGACAGCCACCACCAGCAGAGCGCGGGGTCCGAAAATCAGCGCAGACGCCACGACGCAGGGCAGCAGCGCAATCAGCACATTGCCCATCAGGCTGCGGCTGGTCGCGGAGTCCCGGATATGCGGGGACGCCGTTACAATCAAACGGTCTTCCATTCCTTATTTCCCTCCTTTGCGCAGCTCGCCCATGTACCAGGCCTTGGCAAGAGCCATGTTCTGGGCCACGGGGCGCTTGGCCGGGCAGGCATAGGTGCAGCTGCCGCAGGCGACACAAAGATCAACGCAGCGCTCCTTGAGAGCGGCAAAATCCTTCTGGCCGAAGCTTTCGACGATCTCCACAGGCTCGAGTCCCATCGGGCAGGCGCTGATGCAGCGGCCGCAGCGGATGCAGGGCTGAGGATCGGGCAGCGTGGCAGCCTTGCGGCTGAAGAGCAGCAGGCCGTTGTTCTGCTTGAGGACCGGGAAGTCGGCGTTCGGGGAGGCACCGCCCATCATGGGGCCGCCGAAGATGATCTTTCCGAGCTCGACATCGGGCTTGATGCCGCCGCAGGCTTCGATGACGTCGCGGTACAGCGTACCAATCGGCACCTCGATGTTCTGCGGGTTGGCGATGGCGTCGCCCTCGACGGTCAGTCGCTTGGTGGTCAGCGGCACACCGGTCTTGAGGAACTTGCCCAGCGTGGAGACACTGGTCACGTTCATGATGATGCAGCCGACGTCGGCGGGCAGGCCGGCCTTGCCGGAAGGTCCGATCTGGGGCACTTCGCGGCCGGTGCAGGTCTCGACGAGGGTTTTCTCGGCGCCCTGCGGATACCGCATGGGCAGCGGCTTGACGCTGACACCCTTCATGTCGCGCACCAGGGAGCACATCAGGTCGATGCACTCGGGCTTGTTGCGCTCGATGCCGATGATGCAGTTGGGAATGTTGCAGTACTTCATCACGGCGGTGATGCCGGAGATAATGGTATCGCTGCATTCCAGCATTTCACGGGTATCGGTGGTCAGATACGGCTCACACTCTGCCGCATTGATCAGCAGGGTGTCCACCCCATCGGCCGCGAGCTTGACATGCGTCGGGAAGCCGGCGCCGCCAAGACCCACCAGACCGCAGGCCTGGATCGCAGCGAGCAGGCTCTTCTTGTCGGTCACGGTCGGAGGCGTGCAGGAAGGATCCACGGTCTGCTTGCCGTCGCTTGCAATCGCAATGGCCTGGCAAACCGGGCCGTTCACCATACGGAACGGCGCGATCCCTTCCACGGTACCGGACACGCTGGAATAAATGTTGGCGCTGACAAAGCCGCCGGCTTTGCCGATCAGGGTGCCAACGAAGACCTGATCGCCCTTCTTCACAACCGGCTCCGCCGGTGCACCGATGTGCATCGACATGGGAATGATGACATGCGCAGGCGTAGCCATTTTGACGGTGGCCATGCCGGCAGTGCCCTTCTCATGCGGCACGGCGGCGCCCTTCGCGGAACGCTTCAGGGACTTAAACATGGTTTGCGTTTCCCCCATTTCTTATTGCCGCACGGAAATCCGGACCCGTCCTGTTAAAAAAGGACAGACCTTTCCGTATAAGCAAATATAAATACAGTATTATTTTAGCATTTTTACGTCACAAGTCAATACGAATGCCGGCTTTTCTGGCAAACAAACTTTAGGCAATCTGCCTGGTTTATCCCAATTTTTTTCGGCAATGTGCAGACTGGCCCCCCGGCGATTGCGCTTTGCGGCCGGATATGGTATACTGATGCAGGTAAGTTGTTTTTTCGCGGATGGGAGGTATATTTATGAAGACTGTGTGCAAACTATTCACCGTACTGATCCTGACTGCCGGTGTGCTGGCAGCTGCAGCTCTGATCCTGCGGCGCATGAAGGCGCAGACGGTCCGTTATATCACGCTGTATTCCGACACGGATCTGCGCTGAGCCCTCTGCTGAGGCACGGTTCCGGCCCTGACGGGGATTTCCTGTTGACAGGTTTCACTATATTTGTTATAGTAAAAGATGTTACATTGATTTGGAGGAACCAAAAGGGAGGAAACGTAACATTATGAAAAAAATTCTGCTGATGAGTCTTGCTGCCGTTCTGGCATTCAGCCTGACTGCCTGTGGCAATTCGTCCAAGCCCGACGGCACCTACACCGCCGAGATGGATGACGCCGCTGCGGAAAGCTCCTACGGCTGGCGTGACACCCTGACCGTCGAGTACAAGGACGGCAAGGTGGTTTCTGCCGTCTTCGAGAGCTACGATGCCGAAGGCAACAAGAAGAGCGAGACCACTCCGGAGACCTATCCGATGGACC
Source organism: Gemmiger sp. (assembly GCF_036306485.1). GTDB lineage: Bacteria > Bacillota > Clostridia > Oscillospirales > Ruminococcaceae > Gemmiger. Next base: position 62,543 of record NZ_JAXJZK010000034.1, read on the forward strand.
CGGCGCCCTCTGAGTGGATTCCCCAGATGAGCGAGAACATCCAGAAGGCCGGCACTTCCAAGATGATCGACACGATCGCTGGTGCCACGATGGCCTCTAACAATGCCCGCGCTCTGATGGAAGCCATCGAGAAGGACGGCGTTGCCGGCGAGACCATTCAGGTTTCCGCTTCCTGATCCTTTTTCAACTGTAAAAGCAGTGGGAACTCCGCGTTCTCACTGCTTTTTTGTTGCCCCGGTTTTCCGGGAAAGTTTCCGGTTTGTCCTACCTTATTATATACGGCCGTCTCCCCTGCCCGGGAGCGGACAAAAAACCGCCCCGCCGGCACAGAGTCGGCGGGGCGGTTTCTGTTTCAGATCAAGCTGTCAGATCAGGCAGCGGTCTTCTCGCAGTACATGAAGTACTTGTAGCCGAACGCATTGGCGTACATACCGGTCACATTGGACTTCATCATGCAGGGGTCGTTGTAGTAGTACAGAGGCACAACAGCGTAGGTCTCCATCAGCATATCCTCAGCCTGATGCATGAGGTTCACACGGGCGGCGAAATCGGTCTCGGACTTGATCTCGCTGATCAGCGTGTTGTACTCATCCCAGTTCTGCGGAGCGTAGCTCGGGACGGCACCGTCGACCTCACGGCCGAACTGGCTGTCGTTGTTGCCGGAATCGGTGGTCCACATCTCCAGCATGTTGATGGGGTCATCGAAGTCGGCCAGCCAGCCCTGACGGCAGACGTCGTAGTTGCCGGCCTTACGGTCATTCAGGAAGACCTTCCAGTCCTCAGCCTGGATGTCCATCGTGATGCCGATCGCGGCCACGTCCTGCTGCAGAGCGGCAGCGATATCCTCGTTGCCGGCGCCGGAGTTGGTCAGGTAGGTGATGTTCAGCGGGGTGGAATCGCTCAGCATGCCGTCATCGGTGAATTCGTAGCCGGCGCTCTTGAGCAGCTCAATGGCCTTGGCGACGTTGTCATCGTAGGCATCCTCAGAGGGATCGAAGTAGCCGAGGTTGTCGGCATCGGGGTAGGTGTACTCGGCGGTGTTCTGACGGAACTCAGCGCCGTTGCCGTCGCTCATGGCCGGCGGAATGAAGGTGTTGGCAACTTCCTGATCGGTCTGGCCGATGTTGTCAACGATGTACTGACGATCGATCAGCAGGTTGAAGGCTTCACGCATCGCGTTGGCCTGCTCGGGAGTCTTGCCCTCGAACATGGTGGAGTTCACGTTGAAGCCGACATAGTAGGTGCCCAGGTTGGGCAGAACCATGAATTCGGGGTTGATGCCCTTCAGGTTGGGGATCTCATCGGTGGGAACGCTGTCGATGAAGTCCAGGTTGCCGGCATTGTAGGCGGCATAGATGGCGGCGTCATCGGCGCTCAGCATGAAGTTGAGGGTCTCCAGCTTGACGTTGGCGGCATCGTAGTAGTTGGGGTTCTTGGTGTAGACCATGCTCTCGTCATGCTTCCACTCGGTGCAGGTGTAGGCACCGTTGGTGACGAAGCCGGCCTCAGAAGCCCAGGCGCCCGGGTTCGTGCCATCGGGATCGGCAGCCTTGACAGAGGCTTCCGGAACCGGGAAGAAGGTCGGGAAAGCGCACAGGGACAGGAAGTACGGGCAGGGGCTGACCAGCTTGACAACGAAGGTGTTGTCATCGGTAGCCTCGACACCGACCAGGATGTCGTTGTTGGCCATCGCCTCGTTGGCAGCAGCCTCATCGACGTAGTTGCCATCGTCATCGGTGGCCAGAGCGGCATTGTGCTCGATCAGGCCATCGTACAGGTAGCTGTAGTCGGAAGCGGTCAGCGGGTTGGCAGCACGGTTCCAGCTGTAAACGAAGTCGTTGGCCGTGACGGGGGTGCCGTCGCTCCACAGGCTGTCGCGCAGGTGGAAGGTGTAGGTCATCTTGTCGTCAGAGACCTCGTAGCTTTCGGCAACGCCGGGAGCCAGCTGGCCATCCTTGTCGTAGGTCATCAGACCGACGAAGGAGTTGACTGCCAGGCAGGCACCATCAACGGTGGTGTTCAGCGCGGGGTCCAGACGGTCCGGCTCAGAGGCCAGGCACAGGTACAGGGCACTGGTATCGGTATTCAGCACAGAAGCCGATGCCGTGCTTGCTGCCGAGCTGGCAGCAGTTTCGTCCGTAGCGGCCGTGCTGGTGCTGGAAGAGCTGGAAGCGGTGTTGCCGCAGGCAGCCAGACTCAGCACCATGGCAGCAGCCAGAACGGATGCCATGAGCTTTTTCATAGTTTCTATCCTCCTATTGAATCTATAAGCAGCCCGTCCCACCGGAAAGCGGGACGGGATACTTCCTTGTAACACGGCCAATTATACGGTCTGGCCGGACCGTTTGCAAGCAAAAACAACAACCTGTTGCTTTTCAGTTACTATTTTTGGGTTTCCCGTCAAAAAATCTTGTTCTGAATTGTGTCATTTTTGTGCAAATTACAAGAATCTTTCCCGAATCCTTATTTGTTCCAGCATGCCACAAAATGGCCGTTGCCGCGGTCCTTGAGCGGCGGCATCTCATGGGCGCACTGCTCGGTCGCATAGCGGCAGCGGGTACGGAACGGGCAGCCGCTGGGCATGTGCAGCGGAGAAGGCACATCGCCTTCCAGCACGATGCGGTGCGAGTTGCGGGCCGTGACCGGGTCAGGGATGGGCACGGCGGAGAGCAGACTCTGGGTATAGGGATGAATCGGGTTGTTGTTGAGTTCGTCGGAGTCCGCCATCTCCATCATCTTGCCGAGGTACATGACGGCGATACGATCGCTGATATGGTGGACAACCAGCAGGTCATGGGCGATGAACAGATAGGCAACGCCGAGCTTTTCCTGCAGGTCCTCAAACATATTGACCACCTGCGCCTGGATGGAAACGTCCAGGGCAGAGACAGGCTCATCACAGACAATGAACTTGGGGTTGACCGCCAGCGCACGGGCAATGCCGATTCGCTGACGCTGGCCGCCCGAGAACTCATGCGGATACCGCATCGCGTGCTCGGCGTTGAGGCCGACGATCTCCATCAGTTCCATGACGCGCTCGCGGCGCTCCTTGGCATTCTTGCAGAGCTTGTGGACATCCAGAGGCTCACCGATGATATCCTCGACGGTCATACGCGGGTTCAGCGAGGAATACGGGTCCTGGAAGACCATCTGCATCTGTTTGCGGTAGGGCATCATGTTGGCGCTGACCTTCTTGCCCAGCACCGGTTTGCCGTCGGCGCCCACCTTCAGGCGGCCGTTTTCGTCATACTGCTCGCCGGAATCGTACAGAACATCGCCGTCAAAGACAATCCGGCCGCCGGTGGGCTTGTAGAGCTGGAGCAGCGTGCGTCCGACCGTGGTCTTGCCGCAGCCGGACTCGCCGACCAGGCCCAGCGTCTCGCCGGGACGGATCGAGAAGGAAACGTCATCCACCGCCTTGAGGGGGATGGTCTTGCCGAAGCCCGCACGGACGGGGAAATATTCTTTCAGGTGCTCAACCTGCACCAGATATTCGCTCTTTGCCATGTTACTTCCCCTCCTTGGCATTTTTCACATTCACCCAGCAGGACGAATAATGGGTATCGCTGACCTGCAGCTCAGGGGGCTGTTCCCGCAGGCAGATCTTCATGGCCGCATCGCAGCGCGGGCAGAAGGCACAGCCCTTGGGCAGGTCCAGCATGTTGATGGGCGTGCCGCCGATGGGGATCAGCCGCTCGTTCATGTTCTGGGTGGAAGGGATGCTGCGCAGCAGACCCTTGGTGTATTCATGGGCAGGACGGTAGAAGATGTCGTCCGCCGTGCCGCGCTCGCAGACACGACCGCCGTACATGACGATGATCTCGTCACACATCGACGCAATGACACCCAGGTCATGGGTGACGATGATGATGGCCATGCCCATCTTTTTCTGCAGATCCTGCATCAGTTCGAGGATCTGGGCCTGGATGGTCACGTCCAGAGCGGTGGTGGGCTCGTCGGCGATCAGGATATCGGGTTCACAGGCCAGCGCCATGGCGATCATGACACGCTGACGCATACCGCCGGACAGCTCATACGGATACTGCTTGATCCGCTTTTCCGGTTCGTTGATGCCCACCAGAGAGAGCATCTCGATGGCACGGGCCTTGGCCTGTTCCTTGTTGCGCTTGGTGTGCAGCGTGATGGCCTCGACCAGCTGGTTGCCGATGGTGAACACGGGGTTCAGGCTGGTCATGGGGTCCTGGAAGATGATGGAGCAGGCTTTGCCGCGGAACTCCTGCATCTGCTTTTCGCTCCACTTGGTGATGTCCTGGCCCTTGTAGAGAATCTGACCGCCGGTGATGCCGCCGTTCTCGGACAGAATCTGCATGATGGAGTAGGCCGTCACCGATTTGCCGGAGCCGGACTCGCCCACGATGCCGAGGATCTTGCCGGGTTCGAGATTGAAGGAGACACCGTTAACCGCGCGGACCGTGCCGCCCTGGTCGGTGGAGAAGGTCGTGTGCAGATCCTTGACTTCCAGAATATACTTGGATTCGTTTTTCACTTCGCTCATCTTCTGCCCCTCCTTAGCGCTTCAGTTTCGGGTCAAACGCATCGCGCAGACCGTCGCCCAGCAGGTTGAAGGCCAGCACGATCAGGCAGATCACAACGGCCGGGAAAATCAGTTTGTAAGGATAGCTGATCAGACCATCGCGGGCGTCGTTGGCCAGAGAGCCGAGGGACGGCATGGGAACCTTGACGCCGATGCCCAGGAAGGAGAGGTAGCTCTCGGTGAAGATCGCGGAAGGAATCTGCAGCGCGGTGGAGATGATGATGACCGACAGGCAGTTGGGCAGGATGTGCTTGCGCAGAATCCGGCCGCTCGGCGTGCCGATGGTGCGGGCCGCCAGAACATACTCGTTCTGCTTGATCGTCAGGATCTGGCCGCGGACCAGACGGGCCATGCCGACCCAGTACAGCAGTCCGAACACCAGGAACAGCGCGATCATGTTGGTGCCGATCTTCTGCAGGAAAGACACACTCTCAATGACCGGTTTGAGGGTCTCGTTCAGAACGACGGAGAGCAGAATGACCATCAGGGTGTCAGGCAGACTGTATATGATATCGACGATACGCATCATGACCATATCCACCAGGCCGCCGCACCAGCCGGAGATGGAGCCGTAGAGCAAGCCGATGACCAGGACCATGATGGAGGCCACCAGGCCGACGGTCAGGGAAACGCGGGTGCCGTAGATGACGCGGATGAAGTAGTCACGGCAGAGGCTGTCGGTGCCCATGACATGGGGGAACAGCTTTTCGCCGGTCTCTTCCATATACTCCATCTCGCGCTCGGAGTAGGTGAAAGGTGCCAGGTTGGCGGCCGTCTTGTCGCGCTTGCCGTCCACCTTGATGATGTCGGAATAGCCGTAGGGAATGATCATCGGCAGTACGATGATGGAAATCAGAAGCAGGATCAGCACGATCAGGCTGCCCATGGCCAGCTTGTTCTTGGCCAGACGACGGCAGCCGTCCTTGAAGAAGGTCACACTTTCACCCATGACCTCCTGCTGTTTCTTTTCCTCGCCGGTGGCGGGTTCAAAGTCCTGGGTGCTGAACTTGGAAAGATCAATCTGTGCCGAAAGAGGATTCTTCTTCGGCATTCCGTTTTCTGCGTAAGACATTGTTTCCGCCTCCTTTACTCAAGCTCAATGCGGGGATCGATCATCTTGTAGACCAGGTCGGTGATCAGGTTGGCAACAACCATCAGCACGCCCAGGAAGATCGTGGTGGCCATGATCATCGGGTAGTCCTGGTTCTGGATGCTCGTGACAAACTTGCCGCCCAGACCGCCGATGGTGAAGATGCTCTCCACAACCATCGAGCCGGTGACGATGCCGGCAATCATCGGTCCGACGTAGGTCACGACGGGGATCAGCGCATTGCGCAGCGCATGCTTGAAGATCACCTTCAGCTGGGGCACGCCCTTGGCGCGGGCCGTGCGCACATAGTCCTGGCCGAGGGCATCCAGCATGCTGGTTTTGGTCAGACGGGTAATATAGGCCATGGGATAGGTGCAAAGAGCGATGACCGGCAGAACGTAACTCGGGTTCGTGGGGCTCCAGGCCGGTACCCACTGCAGTTCCAGACAGAAGACGAGCAGCAGCAGCGTGGCCAGAACGAAGCTGGGCACACCGGTACACAGCGTGGTGAAGAAGATGATCACACGGTCAGGCCATTTGTTGCGGTTCAGAGCCGCAATGCTGCCCAGGACCAGGCCGGCAACCACCGCGATGCAGGCGGCGGACAGGCCCAGCTTTGCCGAGATGGGGAAACTCTCCGAAATGGTGTCCCCCACCTCACGGCCGGTCTTGGTGGAAATGCCCCAGTCGCCGTGAAGGATGTTATTCATATAAAGGATATACTGCGTACCCAGAGGCTTGTCCAGGTTGTAGCGCTCTTCCAGCACGGCCTGAACGACGGGACTGGTCGCCTTTTCCTTTGAGAAGGGGCCGCCGGGGATGGCGTTCATGGCAAAGAATGTGATCAGACTGACGATGATGACGGTCACAATCGCCAGCAGAACACGTTTTACGACATAACGAGACACGGTCTTTCACTCTCCTTGATTTGGGATGCGGCATTTTGGGTTCGGACCGCCGCCGTCCGAGTTTTTGGGGGGTTGTACCGGAACGCCGGAACCGGGAGAGCCTTCCCTGCCGGTGTACGGTTGTTTTCGCTGTGCGGACATTTGTCGCGACAAAAAAAGGGCGCCGGTTCTTTGCTCAAGCACCTTTGCCCACGCAACAAATCTTAATAAATATACCACGATCCCGAATAAATGTCAAACCTCATTGCAAGAAAATTCGCCGGAAAGTTTTACATTTTCCGATTCCGGCCCTTTTGCCCGACCCAGGAAATCTTTTTTGCGGAAAACTCAAAAAAGGTGTTGACAAATGCCGGTTCAGCGGATATAATAGTTAAGCGTTGAGGGCAGACGCCCGATACCGCGATGGGGATTTGCATAATGGTAGTGCGACGGACTCTGACTCCGTTTGTGGGAGTTCGATTCTCTCATCCCCAACCA
>NZ_JAXJZK010000035.1:0-56750 GCF_036306485.1 Gemmiger sp.
CGTATGTTTGATTGTTTGCATGATGATTCCGTTTCCTTTACCGTATGCGTGTTGAATGTGAGCACGATACATTAGTATACCATATCCGGAACAAAAAAGAAAGAGCCATTCCCCATTGTCCTGATCCCGGGATTGGCGGATGGTCCTGACCTGCGGCACAAGTACCCAAAATGCAGGGGACAGCACCCCCATTGCACTTCCATAAGAACGTGACACAGGCGAAACACCATCTGAGGCATCCGCCTTTTCCTCAAATTGTGTGATGGATTTCTTTCCGGTGGTATGCTATGCTGAAAAGAGAACGACCGAGGAACAAGCTGCAGGTGTGGCCGGTGACGAAGCAGACAATTTTCCGTATAAGGCAGTGGTTGCCCAAGAAAACGGGCTTGCGGCGTTCCCGCAAGACAAAGGAAGGGATGTCGTGCGGAACCATTCGGAGTCCGGCGAAGATGAAACGGACCTTCCCCCACACAAATCGAAATCAGGAACCCCCATTTACCGCGGCTGCGATTCATGCTATAATAGGAAAACATCGAAACACGGAGGCACAGACCATGAAAATTCCGGCAAAAGGCTTTACCCACGGCGGCAAGTTCCACGCGGACGACGTATTCGCGACGGCGCTGCTGCAGATTGTGCGGCCCGACATCAAGGTGACCCGCGGCTTTGTGGTGCCGGACGGGTTTGACGGTATTGTCTACGATGTGGGCGGCGGCATGTTTGACCACCATTCCGAACCGCGGGAATGCCGTCCCAACGGCGTGCCCTACGCGGCGTTCGGTCTGCTGTGGCGGCTGCTCGGCGCCCAGCTGGTGGGGGCGCACCAGGCGCGTCTGCTCGATGAGAACTTCATCCAGCCCCTCGACCAGAACGACAATACCGGCGAACCCAACTCGCTGGCCGACGCGATCGGCAGCTTCAACCCGGTGTGGGATTCCCACGACGACCCCGACGCCTGTTTCTGGCGGGCGGTTCCCTTTGCGCGCCAGGTGCTGGAAAACGAGATTGCCGCCGCCAACGCGGTCAACCGCGCCGACGAGACGGTCCAGCGCGCCTACCGCAATTCCCGGGACGGCATTGTGGTGCTGCCCGACTATATGCCCTGGAAGAACGGCCTGTACAAGACCGATGCGCTCTTTGTGGTCTATCCCAGCCAGCGCGGCGGGTACAGTGCGCAGTGCGTCACCGACTACAAGACCCGGCGCAGCAAGGTGCCCTTCCCGCCGGCCTGGGCCGGACAGCCCGCCGATGTCCTGCGGGAGAAAAGTGGTCTGGCGCTGAATTTCTGCCATCCGAGTCGGTTCCTCATTACGGCGGAGGACAAAGCCACCGCCATCGAGGCCTGCCGCCGCGCGCTGCGTGCCGCCGGGCGGCCGGTGAGCGAATGACCGGGCGGATGGGGCAGTGCCCCTCGGCGGCGCAGGACCGGCTGCCGGTGCCGCCCGCAGCCTGGGCCTACATGGTGCGGTGCGCCGACGGGTCGCTCTATGCGGGCTGGACGACCGATCTGGCCCGGCGGCTGCGCGCCCATCGCACCGGCCGGGGCGGCGCACGCTACACCCGGGCCCATGGGGCGGTGCGGCTGGCCTACGCCGAGCGGTGTGCCGACCGCCCGGCCGCGCTGCGCCGGGAAGCCGCCCTCAAAAAGCTGGACAAGCCCGCCAAGGAGGCGCTGGCGGCAGCGTGGAGCGCCGCCCACACCATCACCCTGCGGGAGGCGACGCTGGACGATGCGCCCGCCGTCAACGAGCTGTACAGCTGGTATGTCACCCACAGCACGGCGACCTTCCAGTATGGGGTCCCGACGCTGGAAGAGCAGCAGCAGAGCATGGCCGCGGCCATCGCGGCGGCGCCCTTTCTGCTGGCCGAGGATGCCGCGGGACATCTGTGTGGCTATGCCTGCGCCCATCCCTGGCATACCCGGGAGGCCTACGCCTGGGATGTCGAGCTGACCATCTACTGTGACCCCGACTGCATCGGGCAGGGGGTGGGCGGCAAGCTCTACACGGCATTGCTGGCCCGGCTGCGGGAGCAGGGGTACTGCAACGCCGTGGCGCTGGTGGCCCATCCCAACCCCGAGAGCGAGGCCTTCCACCGGGCGCTGGGATTCCGCAAGGTGGGCACCGAGCCGCGCACCGGCTACAAGTTCGGCACCTGGCTGGACCTGCAGTACTGGTGGATGGCCCTGCGGGACGGCACCGAACCCCCTGCGCCGGTCCGCCTGCCCGACGAGAGATAAGAGAAGCCTGACCGGCCGGACGCACTGCGCCCGGCCGTTTGTCATGCCACCCGCACGACGGACTGGCCGGTGGCGGTCTCCAGAAAACGGCGGAATTCCTCCGGCGTGCCGCCCTGCAGATGCTGCTTGTCATAGAGCTGGGCATGGCTGGCGCTGAAGATCAGGACAAAAAAGCCGTCGGTTTCGGCGATCTGCAGGATTTTGTCGTACTTCCATTCGGTGCGGCCGACCTCTGTCGTGGTGACAAAGCCGCTTTCCGAAAAGACCGTCACGGCGGTCTCGGTGCCGCGCAGCAGGCGGCGGCTTGCCGCAAAGCCGTTGATGCGGTCCTCCAGCAGCAGGGCGGCCACAACCGCGAGGGCGGCGGCCGCGGTGACGATGGTCCGCAGATCGGGGGCAAAGCCGTCCGCCAGGAGAAGCAGGACCGCCAGCACGACAACCACCCACCCGAAAAGATGGGAGCGGCGGCTGTGCGCTTTCCGGACGGTCTTGCGCAGGGCGCGGGCCATGACGGTCATGGTGGCGGCGTTGTAGTGCGTTTCAAAGGTGAATTCCATCAGACAACCTCCTTGGTGGGATTTTCTGCCCTCAGTGTACTACATCGGGCGAAGATTGCCAACCGGGACGCAGAAAAAAGAACGCAGAACAGAAAACAGCGGGCGGGAAGCCTTCGGCTTCCCGCCCGCTGTCCGGTTTACAGGGACGGTCTCAGACCTTTTTGGGACCCTGCTTCAGGATGCGGTTGAAGCGGGTGAAGAACGCCGTGCAGGTGACCATGGCGGCGATGATGTCGCTGATCGGCTCGGCCAGAAAGACGGCAAAGACCTTGTCGGACAGGACGAGCGGCAGCAGGAAGATCAGCGGAATCAGCAGGATCAGTTTGCGCAGGCAGGCCATGAGCAGGCTGATCTTAGCCTGGCCGAGGGCCACAAAGCCCTGCTGGCAGGCGACCTGGAAGCCCGTCGAGAAGATGCCGGCCATGTAGATCCGCATCGCCCAGACCGTGTAGTCCACCAGCTGGGCGTCGTTGTTGAAGATCTGCACAAACAGATGGGGAACCAGCATGAGCAGCGCCCAGAACACCGCCGCGTAGGACACGCAGGCGATGAACTGCCAGCGGAACGCCTCCTTGACGCGATCCGGCTTGCCGGCGCCGAAGTTGAAGCTGATGATGGGCTGGCCGCCCTGGCAGACGCCCTGGATGGGCATGCTGATGAGCTGCGAAACGCTGGTGATGATGGTCATGGCGCCCACCGCGAGGTCGCCGCCGTAGCGGGACAGGCTGGAGTTGAAGCTGATCGAGAGGATGCTCTCGGTGGCGATCATGACGAAGGAGGAGACACCCAGCGCCAGACAGGGCAGGATGACTTTGGGAACGATGCGCAGGTAGGCGCGGCGCAGATGCAGGCGGGTGCGCTTGCCGGTCAGGAACCGAAGCACCCAGACGGCGCTGACGCCCTGGCTGATGACGGTGGCGATGGCGGCGCCGCGCACCCCCATGCCGAACACGAAGATGAACAGCGGGTCCAGCACGATGTTGCACACCGCACCGATGACGGTGGTCAGCATGCTGAAGGTGGCAAAGCCCTGGGTGGTCACAAAGGTGTTCATGCCCAGCACGACCATCACAAAGAGGCTGCCCAGCACATAGATGCGGGTGTAGTCGAGGGCGTAGGGCAGGGTGTTTTCGCTGGCGCCGAACATCACGAGCAGCGGCGGCGCAAAGATGTAGAACACCACGGTCAGGATCAGCGCCAGGATGACCAGCAGGCTGAAACAGTTGCCCATGATGCGCTCGGCGCTGCGGTCATCCTTCTGGCCCATGGCGATGGCCGCCCGGGGCGCGCCGCCCGAACCGCAGAGCATGGCAAAGGCGTTGACCAGCATCAGAATGGGCATGCACAGACCCACGCCGGTCAGGGCCGTGGCGCCGATGCCCTCGATGTGGCCGATGTAGATCCGGTCCACGATGTTGTACAGCAGGTTGATGATCTGCGCAACCACGGCGGGCAGTGCCAGATTGAAAAGCAGTTTGGGAACGCTGCCGGTCCCCATGTTTTCGGTTTGCGTTGCGGCCATAAAAGGCGCCTCCTTTTGGCAAGTAAAACGGGGACAGCCGCGCAGGACTGCCCCCGTTTCTCCTATTGTAGGCGAGAGCTCAGAGCATGTCAAGCATCAGGCCTGACCGTCCACCACCACGAAGGTGCAGGTCGCGGGCGCCAGTTCCAGCTTGCCGGCCGGTACCCGCACGGGGTCCATGGCGGGCATGGCCAGATCCTCGCCCAGCACGAGCGGAACACCGTTGCACTGCATGACCGACGCACGCAGCGACTCCGCGCTCAGCGTGTAGACATCCGCAGCCGCAGGCAGCTCGGCGGTGGTCGTGTCGGTCAGGGAGTTGTTGATGATCAGGTAGGCGACGCCGGGTTTGCCGTCGGCGCGGGAATGGGCGTAGACGTGGGCGCCTTCACGGATTTCCTCGCCGGAATCGTAGACCGTGCGGCCCATCAGACGGTTCCACAGCACCACGGCAAAGTAGTTGGGCCGGGGATCAAAGGCCTCGGGCTTCAGATAGCCGTAGTCGCTGGAAGCCAGCGTGTTGTGGAAGATGACGCCGGTCGTCACGGTCGAGAAGCCGCCCAGCTCGTTGAGGGTGCGCAGCACATCCAGGTAGGTGGAGGCCCAGGTATCGCCGCCGCCGCCCGCATCGCCGGACTCGGTGACCCACATCTCGCCGCCGGGGCAGTACTTGTCGCGGAACGGCGCATTCAGGCGTGCCATCGTCGGCGCCACGGCCAGGTAGGCCTCGGTGTGGGCCTTGTCGGCGGGCCAGTGCGCGGCCGGCATCAGCGAGGCAAGACGCTCCGAGACGCCGTTGTAGTAGTGGTAGCTGTACACGTCCAGCGCTTCGCGGGCGCCGTCCATCAGCTCGTCGGTGGAGCAGGAATCCAGCACGTCGGCCACACCGCCGCCGCCCTTCTTCTGCTCTTCCTCGTCGCCGATCACGCCCACCGTCGTGCAGGGGCCGACCAGGCGGCACTCAGGATAGTTGGCGCGCACCCAGTGGAAGAAGGCATCCTGGTCACGCACATAGTCGGCCGGGGTGTAGCCCTTGGGGGCGCCGCTGTAAGACAGCATGTTGGGCTCGTTCATGAACTCGGCGGCCTCGATGGGCACACCGTATTCGCGGCTCAGCGCAAAGATCTGCTCGGCCTGGCTGGGGTTCCAGGGCTCGTCGGCGCTGTGCAGGCCCTCGCAGTTGGCGACCGAGATCAGCAGCTTGGCGCCGATGTCGCGGCAGAAATCCAGAACGCCGAGCCACTGCTCACGGGTCAGCACGGCGTTGTAGCCGGCGGGCGCCTTGCCGCCCGTCGTGCCGTCAAAGTCATAGTAGGTCTTGGTGGACCAGGTGCCCGACACCCGCACCCAGGCGGGGCCGATGCGCTTGGCCAGCGTGCGCAGCTTGGGGCTGGCCAGGTCGATGGGCGGATTGAACTGCATCAGATCCATCATCGCGGTGGCGTTGGCCAGCGTGGTCAGCCGGGCAAAGGGCTCGGTGCCGGCAATCTGGCCGGGGGTGTAGGCTTTCCAGAAGGTGCCGCCCGTGACTTCGGTCATCTCCACGTTGTAGGAGACCAGCCGCTCGTTGGCGGTGCGCAGCTCTTTCAGGCCGTTGGCGGCCAGCGTAACAAATTGAGCCATGGTAGTTTCCTTTCTCGGGCCGGAAATCAGTAGTGCAGCCCGAATCCGTATTCGTAGTAGTTGCCGGCGGCGTCGCGGTAGGCGTAGGCCTTGCCGTTCTCATCCTTGAGGGAATCCGGCAGATACTGGTCCTTGTCAAAGCCGGGCACGTCGTTGGGGCTGATGCAGACGCCGTCGGCGTTCACAGCCAGCACCGCGTCGCCGCGCGGCAGGGTCAGCGGCAGTTTGCCGACCGGCGCGAACCGGCCCAGCATCACATCGACGGTGGCGTCGGGGTAGGTGTCAAAGCCGGCGGTCATCGCGTCGCTGACCGATTCCAGATTGCCAACCTCCCAGGCCAGCGTGATGTTCAGGTTGGAGATGACCTTGCCGCCGCGTGCGTGGACGGCCTTGGCGATCTCGGCAATGCGGCCCATGCCGGTGACGGTGGTCTCCTCGTGGGTTTCGGCCACCGGTTTGCCGTCCTCGTTGACGTTGTGCACGGTCTTGCCCTCGCACAGATCCAGCTCCAGATAGCCCGGCGTGGCGTTGAAGTAGGCGCCGGACTGCGGCGTGACAAACAGGATCGCGTAGTCCGCCTGGGCGGGATCGTCGGTCAGATCAAAGTCCTTGAGCAGCTCGCGCAGCTTGGCGGTGGACTGCTCGGACAGCCGCGGGTCCTTGTGGAAGGCCTCGGCATACAGGCGGCGGCCGGCGGTCTTTTCGGCGGTCAGGGGCAGGGTGCCGTCGTTCTTGAGCAGCACAACGCTCTCCCGGTGCACGCGGGCGGCCTCGTCCCAGTCCGCCTTGTTGGCCACGACCTTCTCGGCCTCGGCGGGATCGCGGAAGGGATCGTCCACCATGCCGACCTCGAACATCTCGGTCATCGTGCGGGTCACGGCGCGGGTCAGCGCCTCGTCGGTCAGCACCAGCTCGTCGGCCGTGAAGCCCTCCGGCACCGGATGGGTGTCATAGTAGCCGTTGGTGGCGCGGTTGTAGGCTTCCAGGGCGGCGTCGCTGTCAAAGATGCCGCTGATGATGTCCACGCCGGAATGGTTCACCGCAAAGCCGATGCGCTCGGGGATGTCCAGCATCTCGACGCCCCAGGCCATGTTGCGGGAAATGCCGGAATCCGAGTTGATATAGCCGCGGAATCCCAGCTGGCCGCGCAGGATCGTGTCGATGAAATACTTGTTGTAGGCGAAGCCGTAGGGCTCGAAGTCAATGACGTTGCCCTCGATGTCGGTCTGCGGGGCGCTCTTGGCGGCCGCGGGCTTGGAGTAGTAGGGCATGATCGAGGAGGTGTTGCACTCCACGGCCGCGCGGAAGGGCGGCATATGGTACTTCTCCAGGCTGCCCTCGGTCGCGTAGACGTTCCACTGGCCGGCGGCATAGTGGGGGTCAAAGCCGTTTTCACGCGCGCCGCCGCCCGGGAAGTGCTTGGTCGTCACGGCCACGCCGTCCTTGGTCACGCCGTCGGGGCTGCCCTGGATGCCCGGCACCAGATGGCGCATGATCTCGCTGATCAGGGCGGGGTCCTCGCCGAAGGTGCCGTAGGTGCGCTGCCAGCGCGGGTCCGAAACGGTGTCGGCCATATACATATAGCCCTTGCGCATGCCGCAGGCATTCCACTCGCGGCGGACCGTGTCGGCAAACTTGTCGATGATGTCGATGCGCCCGGTGCCCTTGACGGCCGCCGCGATGCCCAGCGTGCCCGGCCAGGTGGCCAGCACACCGAAGGCGTCGTTCATGCCGAAGACGACCTCGCCGTTCTCGTTGCGGGAGTTGGAGGTGGCGGACATGGGCAGATAGTGCTCACATTCCTCGCAGACCGCGTTGACCTGGTTGATCCAGTCCGCCAGATCGGTGGGGGTGGCGTTGGCGCGCAGGATGACATGGCGGTAGAAGGATTCCTTGAGCATCTGGGTGGTGCTGATGACGTGCTGCAGACCGAAAATGGACGGCACATCGCACTCGGTCTCGTCCAGGATGCCGGTCTCGTCATAGACGGGCTTGTCGATCTTGGGGGCGTTGGGGCCGGCGGCCGGGTACTTGCCCATCCGCCAGTCCGCGACAAACAGCTGGGCCAGCTTTTCGTGCACGGTCAGCTTGGCCGCATAGGCGGCGGCGCGCTCGGCGGCGGGCAGACGCCAGTCGTTGACGGCGCTCACTTCGCCGGAACCGTCAATGTCCTTGAACACCAGGCCGTCGCGCTCGATGACCCGGCGGTTGACGGTCGAGATCACGGCGCCGCCCTCGTTGCGGTAGACTTTGATATGATCCGATGCTTTGGGCATAAGAAAACTCCTTTCTGCAAAACGATATCCCTTCCGCCGCTGCGGCGGGATAAAATCCAAAGGAGCGGGCGCACGCCGAGGGTGCGCCCGCCGTGTGTGCGGAACAGAGAATCAGCAGCCGCTCTTGTAGTCCAGCGGCAGAGTGGTCCAGCGTGTGCGGAAGTGGAAGGCGGCATCCTTGGGCTGACGCTGACGGGTGAAGATGCCCTTCTTGTTGCCGTTGGCGCGCATGATGCCCTCGGTGGTCTGGAAGTCTGCAAAGTTCCAGACCAGCTCGCCCTGCACAAAGTCGTAGCTGTCAAAGACGTTGTGGTTCATATCCAGGTACTCGTTCTGGTACTCCTGGCTCCACATGACGCTGGGCAGCTTGTGCTCGCCGGGCAGGGTGTCGGCGCCGTACTCGGTGAAGATCATCGGCCGGCCGTTCAGGACCTTGGCCCAGCCGTCCATCTCGCGGCGGAAGGCAGCCTCGGCATCCACAATGCCCATGCCGCCCATCACATACCAGCCGTAGTAGCGGTTCAGGCTGATGAAATCGGCGAACTGCTGGCCCTTGCTGGTGTCGGGCAGGCTGCTCATGACGATGGCGTAGGTGCGCGGGCGCTTCTGCGGGTCCATCGCACGGGCCAGGTCAAACAGCGGCTTGAAGTAGGCCTCGGTGCCCTCGCTGGTGCACTGGGGCTCGTTGAGGATGCTCCAGGCGATGACCGAAGCATGGTTCTTGTCGCGGGTGATCATGTCGGCCAGCGCCGCCTTGTGGTTCTCGAGCAGCTGGGGAGTGGTGTCCTTCTCAAAGAAGCCGACCTTCTTGCCGTTGCCCTGGTTGGCGGCCAGGAAGTTCATCGTGCTCTCCAGGAAGCCGACGGCCGGGACCTCGTCGATGATCAGGAAGCCTTCCTGGTCGGCCATCTGGTACAGCTCCTCGGCGTAGGGATAATGGCTGGTGCGGAAGCAGTTGGCACCGATCCACTTCATGCACTCGTAGTCGCGCTTGACGGTGGCCAGATCCAGGCCGCGGCCGCGGATGTCGGCGTCCTCGTGCTTGCCGAAGCCGCGCAGGTAGACCGGCTTGCCGTTGAGCAGGAAGTGGCCGTCGCGGATCTCAAAGGTGCGGATGCCGATCTTGTCGGTGTATTCGTCGATGATGTCGCTGCCGTCGGCGATGCGCACCACGAGGGTGTACAGGTAGGCGGCGTGGACGTTCCACAGCTTGGCGTCGGCGACCTTCAGGGTGCCGGTGCGGCCGGCGGCCTCGGCGACCTTGGTGCAGCCGTCGTACAGCTCGACGGTCACATCGTGGGTGCCGTTGGTGATGACCGAGTAATCCACCTCGGCGCCGCCCTCGACCAGGCGATGCACGACCGAGTAGTCCAGCACGCGCTCCTTGGGCAGGGCGGTCAGCTTGACGGGACGATGGATGCCGGCGTAGTTGTAGAAGTCAAAGTAAGGCGCGGCAACCTTGCGGCCGTTGGACAGGGTGGCCGTCTGGCCGGCGGGCAGCATATGCTCGTTGAGCTCGTTGTTGAGCAGCACGGCCAGGTGGTTGTACTGGTTGTAGCGCACAATGTCGGTCACGGTGGCGTCAAAGGGCAGGAAGCCGCCCTCGTGGCTGGCCACTTCGATGCCGTTGACAAAGACGCGGGCGCGGTGGGTCGCCGAACCGAAGCGGATCAGCACGTCGCGGCCGGACCACTCGCCGGGAACAAAGAAGTCCGTCTCATACCAGAAGTCGCCGCAGTACTCGCGGCTCTCCTTGTCGGTAAAGAAATCGCAGAAGGAAGCGGGGACCGGCATCGAGACCGGCGCAGGCAGGCCGTTGGCCCAGCCGGCATCCACACCGGCGCTCTCGGGGTCGAACTGGAATTTCCACATGCCGTCCAGGCTCACGGCCCGGCGGGACACGGAAGAAACGGGATACAGCAGGGACTTGTCCATAGCAGGAACCTCCTATTATTCTGAAATGATTTGCATGACCTGCACGCGGTCACTCTTCACGTTACCGTCATTATTACATAAAAATTCGGAATTCTGTTAGTAGAATTTTTTGATAAAACCGGAATTTCCCCAGAATATTCCGCCGCGTTCCGACCGCTCCGGCGCGGCTTCCTTCCTAATTAAAAGAAAGCGGAATCCGGCGGGTAGCGCGACCGGTTCTGAAATTGAACGGGTATACAAATTACACAAAAAAATAATCGGGAAAGGAAACCGTTTGTTGAAAAACTGTAAAATTTTCCGGTTTCACCTAAAAATATTCCTAACGGAAAACCCGCCAGAAGTTCATAAAAAAGTCACAATTTGTGCGGGGCTGACCACTGCAAACCTTGCGGCGCCCGCATTTCACCGGCAGCGGCCAGACCCTGGCAGGGATGACCACGCCCCACTCGCGAAAGGAGAAATACATGTCTAAGCAACCCCTTGATGACAAGGCGTCTGGCATCCATCGCGCCAGAACATGGGAGATCGGATTCTTCTCCCTGAACAACATGTCCACCAACCTGTACATGCTGCTCATGAACTCCATTTCTTACTACCTGGTCGGTGTCGTCGGCGTCGGCGTCGTTCTGGCCGGCTCCATCGTCACCCTGATGCGTATCTGGGACGGCGTGACGGACCCGTTCGTCGGCATGATCGTCGACAAGACCAATACCAAGTTCGGTAAGAACCGTCCGTTCATCGTGATCGGCGAAGTCATTCTGTTCGCGACCACCTATGTGATGTTCCATGTGATCCCCACGGTTCCCACGGCCGCGCGGTTCGTCACCTTCATCATCCTCTACATGGTCTACATCATCGGCTACACCTGCCAGTGTGTCGTTACCAAGAGCGCCCAGACCTGCCTGACCAACGATCCTGCTCAGCGCCCGGTCTTCGCAATGTTCGACTCGATCTTCGTGACGGTCGTCTTCAGCCTGCTGTGGCCCGTCCTCCTCTCCACCTCCCTGATCCCCAACTACACCCTGAACATGGCGGAGCATGCCGATAAGATCAACGCCTTCATCGCGCAGAACCCCAACCTGGCCAACTGCCTCACCGAGAGCAACGGCGTTCAGGTGCTGTCCGGCTTCTACAACCCCGAGATGTGGTACGCCATGCAGCTGGGCCTCGGCGGCGTTGCTGCCATTCTGGCTGTGCTGGCCATCATCGGTATCTCCCGTAAGGACCGTCTGGAGTACTTCGGCCTCGGCACCGAGCAGAAGGTCGGCTTCAAGGATTACGTCGACGTTCTGGCGCACAACCGCGGCATCCAGATGCTGGTTGTCTCCGCTTCCACCGATAAGCTCGCTTCTTCCTGCAAATCCAACACCACCGTTATGGTCTGCTTGTGGGGTATCTTGTTCGGCAACTACGCCATGTATTCCTCCAACTCCGTCATCACGGTTATCCCCATCCTGGTTGTCACGCTGCTCCTCATGAACAGTGTTGCCCGCAAGATGGGCCAGAAGAAGGCCCTGCTGATCGGTACCTACGGTTCCATGATCTTTGCCGCCATCTCCGCCATCATGATGGTCGTCGGCGCCAACAAGGGCTATATGCAGATGCCCACCGTCTCCCTGACCAGCCCCGCCAGCTGGCTGACCCTCTTCGTTCCTTCCAACTGGAGCTTCTTCGGCGTGATCTGGGTGGTCGTTGCCATCCTGCTCGGCGCCTTCAACAACATGGCCGGCAACATCGTCATCCCGATGACCGCCGACTGCGCCGACTACGAAGTCTATCGTACCGGCCGCTACGTCCCCGGCCTGATGGGCACGCTGTTCAGCTTTGTTGACAAGCTGGTCTCCTCCCTGGCTTCCACCCTGGTTGCCGTCTGCTTCGCAGCGATCGGCTTCTCCCAGGTCCTGCCCACCGTTGAGACCCCGTACAGCACCGGCATCCTCTTTGCCAGCATTATGTGCTTCGTCGGCTTCTCCATGATCGGCTGGCTGTGCAACATCATCTCGATGCACTTCTACCCGCTGACCAAGGAAAAGATGGAAGAGATCGAGTCCGAGATCGCCCGTATCAAGGCGGAGCAGGGCGCTGCCAAAGCGTAATCTTCCACAAAAAGCATAGGACACTTTTGGCAATTCCAACAAAAGGACCCTGAACTTGACCCCCGCGGGTTCCCGCCCGCGGGGGTTTGTGTTATACTATACAAATGATCATCCCGAGAGAGGTAACAAAACTATGGCAAAAGGCAAATATCGTGACAAGCGGGACCGCGCCGAACAGAAGCGTGACAAGGACATGGTCTGGGTCTTCGACAAGGAGGACATCAAGGGCCGCGACCCCAACGAGGTGACGCCGGCCCAGCTGGCAGACAAGGACTTCGAGCGCCAGGCAGCCGCCAACGCCGCCGGCGAGGAGGACGAGGTGTTCGGGTTCTGGGGCAAGGTCTACAACCTGATGAACCGGTACGAGGCCCATATGCCCCACGCTTCGGTCAACAAGCGCACCTACCTGATCCTGCTGGTGCTGCTGGGCTGGGCGGGCGGCCATCGCTACTACGAGCGCCGCTGGATGCTGGGCCTGCTCTACACCGTGTTCTGCTGGACAGGCCTGCCTCTTGCCATGTGCGTCGTCGATGCCATGATCATCATTCCCAAGAAGGCGGATGAGAACGGCAGGGTGACCATGTGATTTCCCCGAAGAAAGGAGCCTTTTGCGTATGCAGGTGGATCCTCTGCAGGTCCTGACCAGGATCATGGCGGCCCAGAACATCAACTCGATGCGGGTCACCCCTCCCTTTGAAGGACTGGAAAACTTTGACTACGGTCTTCGCAAAGCGCTGGACCCGTATTTTGACTGGCAGGAATTCGGCAATCTGCTGCTGAGTTCGGTGCCGGAAAATACCCTTGTCTATGCCGAGGGCACCTTTGAACTGCATTTTGCGCTCTTCCGCGTCCCGGACGAGAAGGATACGGTCTTTCTCATCGGGCCGTGGACGACGGGACGCCGCAGCGAAAAACAGAGGGAATGGACGCTGCACAACATCGGCGAGGCTGGCGAGGCCGCCGTGCAGGACTACTACAACGGCGTGCGGATCATCTCGGACAGCGGCTTCATCATGACCATCGAGGCGGTGGTCAGCATGATTTTCCCCAGCGACGAGTTCAGCATCCAGGAAGTCAAGGAGTTCCTGCCCCTCAATTTCCATCCCGATGTCCGCTATTTCAACGAACCGGCCTTCCAGCTCGAGATCCCCGTCGCCATGCTGGAGGAACGCTACGAAAACGAGGCCCGCATCATGGGCGCGGTCTCCCGCGGGGACCCCGACGCGGCCATGGCGGCCTACCATGCGATGGGCCGCTTCACCTACGGCGACCGGCTGACCGGCAACCTTTACCAGATCAAGAACCGGATGATTATTCTCAACACCCTGCTGCGCAAGGCCATCGAGGTCAGCAAGGTGCATCCGTACTATATCGACAAGATCTCGGCCCGGTACTCCAATATCATTGAAAATATGTCGATGGGCGATGAAAAACAGCTCGGCTACGATATGCTGCGGGAATACTGCGCCTATGTGCGCCGCTATTCGCTGCGGGACTATTCGCCGCTGGTCCAGAAGGTCATCAACCACATCAACCTCAACCTGGGCAGCCAGCTCTCCCTCAAGAGCCTGGCCGCCATGTGCTTCATCAGCCCGTCCTACCTGTCCAACCTGTTCAAGCAGGAGACCGGCACCACCCTCATCGACTATATCAACACCCAGCGCATCCAGCGCGCCGCCAAAATCCTCATCCGCACCGACAAGAGCATCGCCGCGGTGGCGGAACAGGTGGGCATCCTCGACGTGAACTATTTCACCAAGATGTTCAAGAAATCGATGGGCACCACGCCCACCCAATACCGGCGGGAACACTGGCACGAGTAACCGGATTATTTCCAACTTTTTCATGGGCAGTTCACGGCGCGTTCATCTTTGTGGGGTAGGATACCTTCCAACGGGACAGGATCCCAGTGATCCGCCCCGTTCTGACTGAATTTGGAGGAATGTATCATGCAGGAAACCCAGCAACCCAGGAACCCCAAAAAGACATTGGGCGTTGCCTATCTTGTGATCTTTGTGATTGCGATGCTGGTCAATTTCTGGATTTTCCCCGCCATGCTGGATAACCAGGTGCAGCAGGTGGACTACGGCACCTTCCTGTCCATGCTGGAAGACGGCAAGCTCTCCACGGTGGAAATCGAGGATCAGCAGATTTATTTTGTCGACAAGGACCAGACGTCCTACAAGACCAACGCGATCCCCCAGGATCTGGACCTTGTCAATCGTCTGGAAGCCGCCGGCGTCCAGTTCGGCAAGGTGTACCAGCAGCGGACCTGGCTGGATACCCTCTTCGGCTGGGTGCTGACCCTGCTGCCGATGATCATCATGATGGTGCTGCTCAACTGGTTCATGCGCCGTCAGATGCAGAAGATGAACGGCGGTGCCAACAGTATGCTGTTCGGCGGCGGGAAATCCGGCGCCAAGCAATATGTGGTCGAGCAGGGCGAGGCCATCCGGTTTGCCGACGTGGCCGGTGAGGACGAGGCCAAGGAAAGCCTGCAGGAGATCGTGGATTTCCTGCACAACCCCAAGAAGTACGAGGAAGTCGGCGCCAAGATGCCCAAGGGCGTGCTGCTTGTCGGCCCTCCGGGCACCGGCAAGACGCTGCTGGCCCGCGCCGTGGCCGGCGAGGCCGGCGTTCCCTTCTTCAGCATTGCCGGCTCGGAATTTGTCGAGATGTTCGTCGGCATGGGCGCGTCCAAAGTGCGTGACCTCTTCAAGCAGGCAAGCGAAAAAGCACCCTGCATCGTCTTTATTGATGAGATTGATACGATCGGCAAAAAGCGTGACGGTGCCACCGGCATGGGCGGCAACGACGAGCGCGAACAGACGCTCAACCAGCTGCTGACCGAGATGGACGGCTTTGACGCCACCAAGGGCGTCATCATTCTGGCGGCCACCAACCGGCCCGAATCGCTGGACCCCGCGCTGACCCGTCCCGGCCGGTTTGACCGCCGCGTTCCCGTCGAGCTTCCCGACCTCAAGGGCCGCGAGAGCATCCTGCGGCTGCATGCCGCCAAGGTCAAGGTCGGACCCGACTGTGACTTTGCCAACGTCGCGCGGATGACCCCCGGCGCTTCCGGCGCCGAGCTGGCCAACATCATCAACGAGGCGGCACTCAGCGCGGTCCGTCACGGCCGCCGCGCCGTCACCCAGTACGACCTGCAGGAGGCCGTCGATACCATCCTGGCCGGTGCGCAGAAGAAGAACAAGATCCTCACCGACCGCGAAAAGTGCATCGTCGCCTACCACGAGGTGGGCCATGCGATGGTGGCGGCCCTGCAGTCCCACACCGCCCCGGTGCAGAAAATCACGATTGTGCCCCGCACCTCCGGCGCGCTGGGCTTCACAATGCAGGTGGAGGACGGCGACCACACGCTGCTGACCCGCGAGGAGATCCTGGCCAAGATTGCCACCTTCACGGGCGGTCGTGCGGCCGAGGAAGTCGTCTTCGGCTCGGTCACCACCGGCGCTTCCAACGACATCGAGCAGGCCACCAAGCTGGCCCGCGCCATGATCACCCGCTACGGCATGACCGACGACTTTGACATGGTCGCGCTGGAAACCGTCAACAACGCCTATCTGGGCGGCGACGCCAGCCTGGCCTGCAGCAGCGACACCGCGGCCACGGTGGACCGCAAGGTGGTTGAGGTCGTCAAACAGCAGCACGAGAAAGCCCGCAAACTCCTGGAGGAGAACCGTCCCAAACTGGATGAGATCGCCAAGTATCTCTATGAGAAGGAGACCATCACCGGCGAGGAGTTCATGCGCATCCTGACCGCCCAGCCGCAGCTGACGGCCTGATTCCCGCAAAACAAGGCACCCCTGCCCGTACCGCAAAGAACCGCGGTCCCGGCAGGGGTGCCTTTTGGTTTGTGAGAAGTCAGCGGCGGATCATCCGGTATCCGACGCCGATGTGGGTCTGGATGTACTGGGGATGGCTCGGATCGGCCTCCAGCTTTTTGCGCAGCGTCGCCATAAAGACCCGCAGCGACGGCGTGTCGGACGCCGACGGACTGCCCCAGACCTCGTTGAGCAGGTAGTTGTGGGTCAGCACCTTGCCGGTGTTCTTGGCCAGCACGCAGAGCAGCTTGTACTCGATGGGGGTCAGGTGAATCTCCACCCCGCCGCGGTAGACGCAGCCCGCCGCGTAGTCAATCCGCAGCTCGCCGTTCTCATACACGCTGGCCTCGGCGCCCGAGCGGGCACTGTCGTACCGCACGCGGCGCAGCGCCACCCGCAGCCGTGCCAGCAGCTCCTCGACGCTGAAGGGCTTGGTCAGATAATCGTCCGCCCCGGCGTCCAGCGCGGCCACCTTGTCGGAGTCGTCGCTGCGGGCCGACACCACCAGAATCGGCATATTGCTCCAGCCGCGGATCTTGCGGATGATCTCCACGCCGTCCATGTCGGGCAGACCCAGGTCGAGCAGCATCACGTCGGGACGGCTGGAAACGGCGTCCAGCAGCGCCCCGGCCCCATTCTGGGCGCGGTGGTACTGGTAATTCTGGGTCTCCAGCGCCGTGGCAATCAGCCGCGAAACGGCAATATCATCCTCCACAACAAGAATCAGCGGTTTGTTCATCAACAGTCACCTCGGATAACGGTAAAGTAAAGCGAAAACAGGCGCCGTGGGGCGCTACGTTGTGTTCTTCGATCTCGCCGCCGTGGGCCGCCACGATGGACCGGCAGAGTGCCAGCCCCAGGCCCAGGCCGCGCTGCCCGTCGCCGCGGGCATTGTTGACCGTGTAGAACATCTCAAACAGCGACGCGCGGCTCTCCTCCGGCACGCCGGGCCCGTCGTCCGTCACGGACACCACGACCCGGTCGCCCTCGGCCCGCGCCGAGAGCTCGATGTGGGACCCCGGCGGCGTGTACTTGACGGCGTTGTTCAGCAGGTTGACCAGCACCTGCACAATGAGCTGGGCGTCCATCCGGGCCATCCGCAGCTCGTCGTCCAGCTGCACGGTCAGATGGTGCTCCGACGCACTGCGGTCCAGATGGGTCATCGCCTCGTCAAAGACCTCCTGCAGCAGCTCGGGCTGGATGTGCAGCCGGACCGCATCGTTCTCCATCCGGGTGATGGAGAGCAGGTTTTCCACCAGATGCAGCAGCCACATCGAATCGTCGTAGATCGCGGCATACAGGCTCTGCCGCTTCGCCTCGTCCATCCGGGCGCTGTTCTCGATCAGCAGCGAGGTGTTGCCCGAAATGCCGGTCAGCGGCGTGCGCAGATCATGGCTGATGCTGCGCAGCAGGTTGGACCGCAGCTGTTCCTGCCGGGCGGCGGCCTCCATCCGGGCGCGCTCGCGGTTGGCCCGCTCCCGCTCCATCGCCTGCTTCTTGACGCTGCCCGTCAGCGACGAGATCAGCAGCGTGGCCACCAGCATGACGCCCAGCGTCACATAATCGCTGGGCTGGCTGCGGAACTTCCACAACGGGTCGGTGAACAGATAATTCACGAGCAGCACCGACGCCACCGACGCCAGCAGACAGTATACCCGCCCCGAGGTGAACATCGCAATGCAGACAATGCCCACAATATACACCATGATAAAGTTCGCCGCCGTGAAGCCCAGCCAGAACAGAACGTAGGAGACCAGCGTGCAGAGCCCCAGGATGCCGAAGGTGCGTGCAAAATCCGCCGCAGAGGTTTTCAGATTGGGATTCTGGGGCATAGGGCGGCTTCCTTTCCGGAACGGAATATTTTTTTCATTATAACATAAAACGCATTTTTTTGACAGAAACCGCCCAATTCTTAATGCAATCTTAATGCAAAAACCGTTCGTTCCGCCCGCCCCGTCCGCCCCGGCAGAGGGCACTATTTTGCGCGATGAGTTGAATTTCCCCCCGGAATCGGTTATACTGTTTTGTAATAAAATGGAATGAGTCCCCGCAAAAGGAGTGTTCGCTTATGTCACATACAGTCATGGTCACCGGCGCCGATGGGTTTATCGGCAGCCATCTGGCGGAGGAGCTGGTCCGCAGCGGTGAGAAGGTGCGCGCCTTCTGCCTGTACAATTCCTTCGGTTCCCTGGGCTGGATCGACACCCTGCCCCCCGAGATCCGCAACGAGATGGACATCTTCATGGGCGACGTGCGCGACCCCAACGGCGTGCGCACCGCCATGCGCGGCCAGGAACGGGTGTTCCACCTGGCGGCGCTGATCGCGATTCCCTTCTCCTACCACAGCCCGGACAGCTATGTGGATACCAACATCAAGGGCACCCTCAACGTCCTCAACGCGGCGCGGGAGCTGGGCACCCAGCGGGTCATGGTGACCTCCACCAGTGAGGTCTACGGCACCGCCAAGTATGTGCCCATCGACGAGAATCATCCCTTCCAGGGCCAGAGCCCCTACTCGGCCACCAAGATCGGCGCCGACCGCCTGGCCGAGAGCTTTTACCGCAGCTTTGACCTGCCGGTGTCCATCGTGCGGCCCTTCAACACCTACGGCCCGCGCCAGAGCGGACGGGCCATCATCCCCACCATCATCACCCAGCTGCTGGCCGGCCAGAAGGAGATCCGCCTGGGCAGCCTGACGCCCACCCGCGACTTCAACTATGTCAAGGACACGGCCCACGGCTTCATGGCCATCGCGGACTGCGACGAGGCCATCGGCCAGGAGCTGAACATTGCCACCGGCCAGGAGCACTCCATCGGCGACCTGGCCCACGAGCTGATCGCCCAGATCAACCCCGAGGCCACCATCGTCTGTGAGGCCGAGCGTCTGCGCCCCGAAAAGAGCGAGGTCAACCGCCTGCTGGGCGATTCCACCAAGCTGCGTCGGCTGACCGGCTGGGCGCCCCAGTACACCTTTGAGCAGGGCCTGGCCGAGACCATCGAGTTCCTGCGCGGCAACCTGGACCAGTACAAGGTGGGCGAGTATATCCTGTAAATGGGGGAACTATGTCGGCTTCGACACTCAAAAAAATCCGGGCGCTGCTCCCGGTGCCTGCGGCGGCCCTGCTGGGCGTGCTGTGGGCCTATTACTGGCGGGTGTTTTTCTATCTCGACACCCGCATCGCGCCGCTGACCGTCACGGTGTGCTGCGTGGCCTTTGCCGAGCTCTGCCTGCTGGCCGCCTGGCTCATCCGGCGGTTTGTGCCGGGCTTTGCGCGGCGCGGCGCGGTCTGCATCCTTGCGTGCGGGCTGGTTTTTGCCTTTGCCAACCCGCCGCTGCAAACCCCCGACGAGGCGGACCATTATCTGCGCACCTACGCGATCTCGCAGGGACATTTCGACTTTGACGCCGCCCGCACCTATCCCGATGACGTGGCGGCGCTGCTGCGGGCCTTTCCGGGCGCCTGGGTCAATGCCAACACCTCGGCCGGCGTGGGCACCGACCCCGACACCGGCGCCGAAAAGCCCTACAACACGGCGGGCTATGCCCTCAAACAGTACGGCAGCGACGGGGCCATCCTGAGCCCCGCCGACAGTTTTGCCCGCTATTTTTCGGGGGCGGAGGCCGGCGGCGACCCGGTCACCGAGCCGGTCAGCTTCCTGATCGTGCCGTTCCTGCCCGGGGCACTCGGCATGGCGCTGGCCCGGCTGCTGGGCGGCGGGGCGCTGGCCTGCCTGTACGGCGGACGGATCGTCAACCTGCTGGCCTACACGCTGCTCTGCGCGCTGGCCCTGCACAAGGCCGACAAAATGCGGCCTGTGTTTTTGTGCATCATGCTGCTGCCCATCTCGCTCTTCCTGGGGGCTTCGCTGAGCTATGACGCCACCCTGCTGGGCTGTTACTATCTGATGCTGGCCCTGCTGACCCGCGAACAGTGGGACACGCCCACCGCCGCCCTCTATGCGGCGGCCTGCATCTATGTCAATATCGCCAAACCGTACCTGAACCTTTTGTGGATTGTGCCCGTGGCGCTGGTGACGGCGCGGCAATGGCGGGCGCGCGGCCGCCGCTGGCAGTGGATGCTCGGCATGGCGGCCGGGGCGCTGGCCGTCACGATGCTGGTGGAATGGTACGGCACGGTGTTCCGGTTCCACTATCCGGTCATCGAGCGGCAGGGCGGGTCCACCGTCAACGGCGGGCAGCAGCTGGCCTTTGTGCTGTCCAACCCGCTGCGCACGCTGGCGGTGTTCTGGGGAACCCTGACCGAAAACGACTTCTTTGTGGGCCAGCTCGGCCTGTTCGGCTGGAAGGATATGCCGATCAGCTTTCTGAACCTGACCGGCCCGCTGCTGCTGGCAGCCGCGGCGCTGCTGGCCGCGGCGCCCGAACCCGGCCCGGGACGCCGGCGGATGGGGGGCATGACCCTCTTTGCGCTGGTCTATCTGGCCGGGGCCATGGCGGCCATGTATATCACCTACACGCCGGTGGGCATGGTGCGCATTGTCGGATTGCAGACGCGGTATTTCCTGCCGGTCTGGCTGACGCTGACCCTGGCGGCGGCGGTGCTGCTGCGCCGGACCGTCCGCCCGGCCCTCTCCCCGCAGCGGGCGGCGGCGGTGGCCGTGCCGCTCTTTTCCGGCTACGCCCTGCTTGGCGCGGTGCTTCTGTTCCAACACTACTATGTAGGACCGATCTACACGATCCCGGCCTGATCCCGGCAGAAAGGTGGTGTCTGCGCCTTGCAGATCGCATTCGGTTTGCTCTTCATCCTGTTTTTCTCGGCTGTCTGCCTCTGCGTGGCGGCCTGCACCAACTACGACGCGGCGGCCCTGCCGCTGCCGGTGCTGTCCGGCGCCGTCGTCGTGCTCTACCTGTTCGGGCTCCTCGGCCCGCTGCAATACGGCCGCTTTGCGGTGTTTGCCATCCTGCTGGCCTGCGGCGTCTATTTCGGCGTGCGGGCCGGGGCCAGGGCAATCCGCCGCGCTGCGCGCAGCCCCGGGTTCCTGCTCTTTGTGGGCGGGGCCTGTTTCCTCTGGCTGCTGCTGGGCATCCTGCAGCCGATGTTCACCCAGTGGGATGAATTCACGGCCTGGGGCCTCGCACCCAAGATGGTGGCGGAGCGCGCCTGCCTGTATGTCGCAGACCCCGTCAACCTGACGGCGAGCTTTACCTACCCGGGGACCAGTCTGGTCTCCTTCCTGTTCCAGTTCCCCGGTGCCCCCTTCAGCGAGTGGGCCTGCCTGGCATCGCTGGACATCCTGGCCCTGGCCTGCCTGGCCCCGGCGGCCTCGCTGCCCCGCAGCCGGTGGGCCACCGCCGTGCCGATCTTTGCGGCGGGCTTTCTGCTGCCCTTCTTTTTCAGCGTGCTGCCCGCCGGCACCCCCTCCACGGTCTACCGCAGCGCGATGGCCGACACGCCGCTCGCCATGCTGTTCGGCGGCACGGTCTGCCTGTACCGCGCCGTGGGCGGACGCCGCAGCGGCTATGCCGCCTGTGCGCTGCCGCTGGCCGTGCTGACCATGACCAAGGATATGGGCTTTGCCTATGCGCTGATGGCGGCCTTTCTGATCCTCGCGGACCGGGCCGCCGGCTTCCGCCCCGCCCGCCGCCGTCCGCTGCGGCTGCTGGGCTGTGCGGCGCTGCGCATCGCCGTGCCGGTTGTGCCGGTGCTGGCGGTCTTTCTGAGCTGGAACCGCTATACCGCCGCCGTCACCCCCACCGCCGACACGGCCGCCGCCGTGGGCAGCGAGGGGCTCAGCTACGGCGCCGTGCTGGCCGGGGGCCTGCGTCAGCTCGCGGGCCTGGACCGGCAGCCCCGCTTTGCCCAGATCATGGGGGCGATGGCCCGGGCGCTGGTGGAACGCCGCGTCTGCCTGCTCGGCGCCCCGGCGGTTGCGCTGGTCTGCATTGCGCTGCTCTACGGCGCGGCCGCCCTGGCTTCGCCGCGGGGCGTCCAGCGCCGCCGCGTCGTGACCGAGTTCGTGGCAGGCGCTTTCTGCTTTGCCGCCCTCTATGCCTTCCACCTGATCCTCTACTACTACAATTTCTCGGAGGCCGAGGGCAATGCCCTCAAGGACTACGAGCGCTACCTCTCGCCCTACCTGATCGGCTGGATGCTGGCGGGACTCTGTGTGCTGGGCCGGGCGGCCTGCGTGTCGGACAGCGCGCGGGCACGGCTGGGCCGGGCGGCCTCGGCGCTGGCCTGTGCGGCGGTGCTGCTCGTCTTTGCCTGGCGGGGGATTCCGGCGTCGGGCTTCTGGTCCGACGACAACAGCCTGTACACGCTGCGGGCCGATGTCAAGGCCCGGGCGGCCTGCATGAACACCGTGCTGGACTGGCCCGACCGGGTGCTGGTCATCAGTCAGGGGGACGACGCCACCCGCTGGTATTATTACAAGTATGAGCTGACCGCCAAGGTCGTCAACGGCTACGGCGGAACCTGGTGGGGGAATGACGACTATTCCAGCCGCTGGGATTCGGATTTCATGAACCTGGTCGAGAGCCTCAACTGGGATCTGTACGACTTTGAGGCGGTCTGCACGGTGGATTCGCTGACCGCCTATATGGAAGAGAAGAACATCGGCTATCTGCTCATCGACCGGGCGGACGACTACCTCGAGCGGGAGTTCAGCAGCCGGTTCGAGGGCGGCCTGACCGCCGATATGCCGGCGACGCTCTACCGGTTTGAGGGCCGCAACGCCCCGATTGCCTTCACGCCGGTGGCCCGTGCGGAAAGCGGGGTGGAGTCATGAAGGAAAATCGCACCGCACGGCGGGGCACATCCGCCCGCCGCTGGCGTCCCCAGCAGCTGCTGGTGCTGGCCTACGCCGCCGCCGCGGCGCTCTGGCTGGCCTGGGTCTTTGCGGGCTGCGCCGTCATGCTCATCCACAAGGCGAACGGCACGATGCTGACGCGGACCATCGGCCCCGACGAGCTGGAATTCGAGAGCTTTGTCAGCTACGAGGACGACGAATGGCACACCCCGCCGGTGGACGAGCCGGGGTGGTATCTCTCCACCGACAATGACCCCCATATTTTCTGGCGGGGCGAGGCCTGGCTGGAGACCGTCCGGCTGGACGCGCTGCATTACCTGCCCCCGGGCGGCGTGACGCTGTACTATCTGCGCCCCGGCCAGACCGAATATTCCGAAACCCAGAAAGTCTTTGCCCGCGTCACGGGGGAAGGCTCCTACACCTTTGATCTCGGCGGCATTCTCGTGACGGGACTGCGCATCGACCCCGACGGGGTGGGCGGCGTCCCCACCAAGCTGACCGGCATCGAACTCAACCCGCCCCAGCCCTGGTATCTGCGCTTCCTGCCCGACGGCGGGCAGTGGCTGATCCTGCTGTTCCTGCCGCCCGTGGCGGCATCCTATCTGGGCCTGCTGGCCGAACTGCCCCGCCGCAAAAAGGGACAGGACAGCCGCTGACCCCCACATTTCTTCCCGAAAGGAGCCCTGCCCATGGAACTGCTGTCTGTACTGATCGCCCTGGCGGTTCTGTTTCTGCTGTGCGCCTTTCTCACGCTGCGCGGCGGACTGCACGCCTCGCTGGCGCCCCTCACGGCGCTGGGCCTCATTGCGGCCTGGCTGACCGCCGCCGGCATGCTGGACTGCCTGCTGCCCGGCATGGTGGTGCTCTGGGCCGGCAGCGTGCTGCTCGGCGGATGGGCGCTGCTGCCCGTCCGGGGCCGCCGCCCCGACCTGCGCGCCCTGCTCAGCCCCGGCGCGATGCTCTTCTGGGCCATGGCGATCGCCTTTGCGGTCTATTTCTCGGTGCGGCAGCCGATGGCCACCGGCTACGATGAACTCAGCCTCTGGGCCACCGCCGTCAAGGTGACCAAGGAGGACAACCGCCTCTACTCGCTGGCCACGCTGGGCACGCCCTGGCCGGTCACCCAGAACCCCGGCCTGCCGCTGCTGTCCTATTTCTTCCAGTTCCTGGGCAGCTATGCCGACTGGAAAATCTATCTCGCCTACGATGTGCTGGCCTTTGCGGTGTATGCCGCGGTGCTCGGTGCCACCGGGTTCCGGCAGTACCGCACGGCGGTGCCGCTGGCGGCCATCTGCTGGTGTGCGCCCTGGTTCCTCACGGTGTACAACCACACCATCTACCTCGATACCACCTATATGACCGCCTACGGCGATGTCTCGGCCGGCCTGGTCATGGGCGGCGCGGTGGCGCTCTGGCTCGCGCTGCGCCGGACCGGCGGGCCCTGGTGGGCCGTGCTGCCGGTGCTGGCCCTGGCGGCCAACATCAAGGCCAATACCTTTGTGCTCTCGCTGGTGGCGGCGGGCCTCATCGCGGTGGACGCCTGGCTCTTTGCGGGCGGCCGGCGGCTGCTGCGCCGCACCGGCTTTGCGGCCCTCTGCTTTGCCGCCCCGATGGCGGTCTACTATTTCTGGAACGTCCGCTATGTCGGGATGCTCGTCGCCAAAAGTGCGGCCGAGGGCGGCACCGGCGAGACCAGCCAGCCCCTCTCGGCCATCGTGGTCAACGGCATCCGCATCCTGCTGGGCCAGCCGGTCGAGGGCTTCTATGCCGAGCGGCAGGACCAGTTCCTCGAGTCGGTCTCAGCGATGGGCCATCAGTTCTGGACCGCCGACGGCAAACTCAGCATGATCGGCCAGGGCCGCAACGTCGTGCTGCTCATCGCGGTGCTCTTTGTACTGGCCGCGCTGGCGGGCGGCCGCGCGGTGCGCCGCCGGACCGGCTGCATGGCGGTGCTCTCGCTGATCTGCTTCGGCGGGTACAACCTCGAACTGGCGCTGAGCTACGGCTTTATCTTCAAGGCCGGCCAGGGCCTGCTCGTGGATTATAACCGGTACATTTATACCTACTATATCGGTTGGTTCATCATCGCGCTGGCCTGGCTCAGCACGGCCCTGCAGGAACAGCCGCCGCGGCGCGCCGTGCAGCTCACCGGGCAGGGCGCGGTCCTGGCGCTGGCCGCCGTCATGCTGCTGCGGCTCCACTCGATGGTGCTGCCCCAGCTGTCGGTGCTCGGCTTCTCGGACAGCGAGTTCGCCGACAGAAAAACAGCCCGGGCCGAGGCGGCCCGGGTGTGTGCCTGTCTCCAGCCGGACGACAGGGTGTTTTATGTCAGCCAGGGGGACAACGGCGAAGGCTGGTTCTCCGCGGTGTTTGATTTCTATCCGATCCTGGTGGATTATTCCGGCGTCGGCGCCACCCAGGAGGGCGGCGGCGGTACCTTCGGTCTGCCCGAACTGGAACCGGAATCCGGCGTCAAGCAGCGGTATTATCACCCCTACACGGCCCAGCGCTTTGACGAGACACTGCGCGGCAACGGCTGCACCGTGCTGTACCTGCAAAAGATCGACGACATCTTTGTCGAGAGTTACGCCTCGCTCTTCACGGACGGCCTGGCCGCCGCGCAGGACGGCGAAACCGTGCTCTACCGTGTGACCGATCAGGGCTATGAACCGATGGAAATGGAGGCGGCTGCGCGATGAAATTCTCTTGCAAGCGTCTGGCCGCCCCGCTGGCCCGGCCCTGGGGTCTGCCGGCTCTGTGCTACCTGGCAGCGCTGCTCTTCTGGGTGGTGTCCGGCCTGGTCAGCCTGACGGGCGACACGATGGCCCGCGCCGACGGCTCGCTGCGTGAGCAGACGCTGACGGTGTCGGATTTCACCCTCAGCGAGCTGCAGGCCGGACCCGACGCCCGGCAGGTGGTGTCCACGGGCGGCGACCCGCAGATGCTGCTGGACAACCTCGGCGACCGGGTCGTGCGCACGCTGAGCTATACGGCGGAATTCGACGGTACCCCGCGGGAAATGTGCCTGTATTATACAACGGCGCCGGACCAGCCGTACAGCCAGGACCGGCGCGTTTTCCCCGAAGTGACCACCGGGGGCACCTATGTGTATACGCTGCCCCGGGGCCGGATCTGCTCGCTGCGTCTCGACCCCTGCAGCCCGGATGAAAACAAGACGGTGGGCATCACCTTTGATTCGCTCTGCCTCAACCGGGCCGATACGCTGCCGGGGGGCCTTGACTACCTGATCCCCTCGTGGTATCAGCTGTTCTGCCTGATCCTGCTCCCGGCACTCGCGGCCGCCGCCCTCGACTGGGTGCGCGCCTGCCTGCGCCGCGTCAGGTGATTTTCAGCGCCCGCTGTACCCGGTACACGAGGTACCGGAACACGCCGGCAATCATGCTGGCCTCGCACCACAGATAGCAGGGCAGGGCCCGCCAGCCCGGCCGGGGCTTGACCACCTTGGGCAGGGCGGCGCGCGCCTCGGCAAAGCCCTTGGCGTAATCGCTGCCGAACCCGCGATGGCGGAACATCGCGACTTTGAGCAGATACCCCAGCGTCATCGGCAGAAAATTCACGATCAGCATGGGCAGCGGCTGGTTCTTGTAGGGCAGCAGGATGCTGTTGCGCCCGCTCTGGATGCTCTTGAAGGGGTTGTAGCGCACCGCGCCGGTTGTGGCACCGCAGATGTGCCGGCACCGCGCGGTGGGGCAGTAGACGTTGCGGTACCCGAAATTGTTGGCCCGCCAGGACAGATCCACGTCCTCGTAGTAGGCAAAAAACAATTCGTCAAAAACGCCGATTTTATCCAGAATGGATTTTCTGTACAGCGCGGCGCCGCCGCAGGCCGAGAAGATCCGGCAGGGCCGGGTGTAGCGGCTGGCCCGCAGTCCGTCGCCCCGCTTGCAGGCAAAGCCCAGCAGGGTCATATAGTCGCCGGCATCGTCGGCCAGCTCGGGCTCATAGTAGCGCAGCATCAGGCTGGACACCGCAAAGATCCGGGGATCGGCGTCGGCGGTGCGCAGCAGCTCGGCCAGCCAGGTGGGCTCGGCAAAGGCGTCGTTGTTGAACAGCGCCATGTACTCGCCCCGGGCAATCGCAATGCCCTGGTTGACCGCATGGGAAAACCCGGTGTTTTCGGGGTTCTCGATCAGGGTGTAGCGGTCGCGGTATGGCCCCTCGGTGTAGGACCGGGCGATGGCCAGACTCTCGTCGGTGGAACCGTTGTCCACGACGATCAGCTCAAAGTCCTGCTCGGTCTGCGCCCAGATGGATTCGATGGAATCCCGGAGCCAGCCCGCCCCGTTCAGGTTGGGAATGATGACGCTGGCTTTCATCGCAGCATCCTCCTTTTACCAGTAATACCAGGTGGGAACCAGCAGCGGCCAGGCAGTCCGCAGCAGCCACAGCAACAGCAGCAGCACGATGTCGGTCAACAGCCGCCGGATCAGGTACGCCCGTGCCAGACGGCAGCGCTCGGGCAGAATCGTGTGGCCGGCCGCCCACACGCAGAGCACGATCAGCCCCACTACCGGGATGCCGCAGACCACCAGGGTCAGAAAATACTGCCCGGTGGTCATGGGCGGCGGGTCCTCGGGTTCAAGATACCGGGGCTCGGGCCGGCGGCTGCGCAGGCGGACCGGCGGCGGCAGCGGCGCCCCGCAGCGCGGGCAGACCTGGTCGCTGCCCAGCGGCGCCAGCAGCCCGCATTCACGACAAAAACGCATGGATTTTCCTCCTCACAGGCTCAGACGCCGGTCCAGCGGGGTGGCCAGGATGATCTGGGTGTTGGTGCTGCCCAGCTTCTGCAGCCGGGTCAGCAGGTGCTCCAGTTCATCAATGCTGGAACAGCTGGCCTTGACGATAAAGTTGTAAATCCCCGTGACACGGTAACATTGCAGGATCTGCGGTTCGTCCGCGATCATCCGCAAAAACTCCTCCCGCTCCGACGCGGCGGTCTGAATCGAGATCAGCGCCTGGACGCGGCCCTCCTCGCCGGGATGGTGCAGCAGCACCGTGTACCCGCCGATGACGCCCTCCTGCTCCAGACGATGGATGCGGCTGGAGACGGCGGGACTGGTCAGATTGACCTGCTGGGCAATCTCCTTGACAGGCATCCGGGCGTTGTGCAGCATCAGCCGAATGATTTTACTGTCGAGTTCATCCATAAGTCGTACCTTTCTGTCACTTTTGGTCAATGAGCACAAAAAAAATAAAAATTACCAAAATATCCCTGTAAGACTTTACAAAAACAACAAATTGGCCTTTTTGGTAGTGAAATGTGAATTTTTTAAAGTCATCTTCAAAATATTATAATAAAACAAAAAAGAAATTGCAACCCTGCCGTTTGACATTTTAAGAAATAAAGCTATAATAAAATCATAACGAAAACGGAACGCGCCTCGGGCGCCGGTTCCGACGTTATCTTCCCAATGACATCTTCTGACCTTTATATACTTTCCCACCCCTCTATGCACAAAAACCCGCTGAAAAGCGGGTTTTTGTGTTTCAGGGGATTTTTTTATGCCTCCAGCAGGCCGTAGGCCTCGGCGACGCGGTAGATGAAGTCCCGGTGCCACCGCTTGGCCGTGATGTACGAGATGTACACCTGCCCGGCCGCCCCCTCCAGGGTATACCGGTTGTTGCGGTTCCAGTAGGTCAGCCGGATCAGCCGCAGCCGCTCCTCGCCGGTGTCCATGGCCCGGGTCACGGCGACGGCCTGTTCCACCGCCTGCAATTCCCGCCGGTTCACCGCCGCCAGCGTCTGACCCGCCCCGGCCCGCGCCCGCAGCTCGGGAAACCGCCGGACCATCCCCTTCGCATAGCTCCACCAGTCATAATGCGGTGTGCTCATCGCAGCATCCTCCCTTCCGACAAACAGGAACAGTCCGTATTATCGGACGTTCTCGATGCTAGAATGAGGTGACGGATGGGTCCGGCGCCGCTGTTCAAACCGGACCAGATCCTCTTCGCTCACCCGATAATCCCGTCCCAGCCGGATGGCCTCCAGCATGCCGCCCCGGATCCACTCCCGGACCGTCAGCGGGCTGACGCCGTACCGTTCGGCCACCTGTGCGCAAGTATACAGTTTCTCCATCTTTGTTCTCCCTTCTTTGTGCAGGTTTGCAGTTGTCTTTGCCTCGGTTTTGTGATATTATGGCTTTGTTAGGTAATCCTATGAAAAGCCGGAATATCTCGGAAACCTGAGCTGTACAGACAGAATAGCATGGAAAACCGAGAAAGTCAAGGACAATAAACTCAATTTTCCGAGATAACGGCCTGTTTCGTGGATCTGCACAAAATTGGAGGCAAGGTTATGTACAGTATTTTTGAGCGCCTGCTCGCGGAGCATGGGACCACGGCCTACCGGGTGGCCAAGGAGACCGGTATTTCCACAGCGACCCTGACCGACTGGAAGAAGGGGCGCAGCACGCCCAAGGTGGACAAGCTGCAGAAGATTGCCGATTATTTCGGGGTCAGCCTGGACTACCTGTGCGGCAAGACCGACGAGCCCAACCCGCCGGATCTGCTGGATGAGATCGACGTGGGATTTTACGGCGAGTACCGCGAACTGAGCGAGGACGACAAGGAAGCGGTCCGCGATTTTGTGCGCGTGATGCGGGAGCGTCGGGCCAGACAGAAACAGGAGTAAGGAAGCCAATGTTCGAGCTTTCGGATTTTTACGATTACTGCAAACAGAATCAGGTGGACGTCATTCCGTTCAACCGGCTGCCCACGCCGGCCATGACGGTGCGGGACGGCGGCAGGTATGCGGTGGGGCTGAACATGCAGCGCATCCGCACAACCCGGCTGCTGCGCACCGCCGCCATGCACGAAAACGGGCATCTGCGCACCGGGGCGCTGCACAAGGTGGTCAGCCCCTATCAGATCGTCGCCCAGGCCGAGCACAAGGCGGACGCCGACTCGTTCCGGCAGTATCTGCCGCCCGAGGAGCTGCAGGCCGCGATGCGGGCCGGCTACACCGAGCCCTGGCAGCTGGCCGAATACTTTGACCTGGAGGAGTCCTATATCCGGAAAGCGCTGGCCTACTGGACCGAATGCCGCGGCGTGGATTTCAACCGGGACCCGGGGTAAACGCCGCACAACAAACAGAAAAAAGGCCGTGTCGGAAACCGACACGGCCTTTCTGGTGCGCCCGCGGGAGCTCGAATCCCGGACACCCTGATTAAAAGTCAGGTGCTCTGCCAACTGAGCTACGGGCACAGATAACACTGCTCTATACAGCTTATCTATTATAACAGGGCAGCGCCGGATTGTCAATGCTTTTTTTGCACCGCGGCGGGGACTTGTACAGGCTCGGCGGCATGGTATATAATAACGGCGAGACCGGGCGGCACCGCTGCCCGCAAAACCGAAACCAACAGGGGGAGACAGGAATGGAAGCGATGCGTGAACAGGAAAACCGGACCCGGCGGCTGCTGGGCCGTGCGGCGCTGGAGGTGCTGCACGGCGCCCATGTGGCGGTGTTCGGGGTCGGCGGCGTGGGCGGCCATGCCGCCGAGGTGCTGGTGCGCAGCGGGGTGGGGCAGATCAGCCTCTTCGATGCCGACACCGTGGCCCCGAGCAACCTGAACCGGCAGATTGTGGCCCTTCATTCCACGCTGGGACGCTATAAAGTGGATGTGATGGCGGAGCGTGCCCGCGACATCAACCCCGAAATCCGCGTCAATGCCTGCCGTCTGTTCTACAGCGAGGAGACCGCCGACCAGGTGGATGTGACGGCCTTCGACTATGTGCTGGACTGCATCGACACGGTCAGCGCCAAACTGCTGCTCATCGAGCGGTGCCGCGCGGCGCAGGTGCCCATTCTGTGCAGCATGGGGGCCGCCAACAAGCTGGACCCGATGGCCTTCCGGGTGGCGGACCTCTCCCGCACGGCGGTGGACCCGCTGGCCCGGGTGGTGCGGCTGGGCTGCCGCCGCCGCGGCATCACCGGCGTCAAGGTGGTGTACTCGGAGGAACCGCCGCTGCCGCCGCTGCCGGAAGAGCAGGACGACGGCGAGACCCCCGCCGCGGGCCGCCGCGCCGTGCCGGCCTCCAACGCCTTTGTGCCGGCCGCCTGCGGTCTGCTGATGGGCCGCGAGGCGCTGCATGATCTGCTGGCTGCCCACGGCCTGTGGCGCGGCACAAAATAAACAGACTGGAATATTCTTATAAAATATTACGGAATATTACGGATTGAAAAAATCCGAACGAGGAGCCGGACTGCGACGATGCAAAAGCAAAGACAAGCGAGAACACAGGACCTGACGGCGGGGCCGATCACCTCCACGATGCTGCGGTTTGCCGGGCCGATGATCCTGGGCAACCTGCTGCAGCAATGCTATAACCTGGCCGATACCCTGATCGTGGGGCGGTTCCTCGGGCCCGATGCCCTGGCGGCAGCGGGCTCGGCCTATACGCTGATGACCTTCCTGAACTCGGTGCTCATCGGGCTCTGCATGGGCAGCGGCACGGTGTTCTCGCTGCATTTCGGCAGCAAGGATCTGAAAAATCTGCGCAACAGCGTCTTTCTATCCTTCACGGGCATCGGGGCACTGGCGGTGGTCATGCAGGGCGCGGCCTTCCTCGCGCTGGACGCCATCCTGCGGCTGCTCCAGGTGCCGGCATCGGTCTACCCCCTGATGCGGGACTATGTGCAGGTGATCTTCTTCGGCATTGTGTTTGTCTTTCTGTACAACTACTTTGCCTTCCTGCTGCGGGCCGTCGGGGACTCCTTCACGCCGCTGTGCTTCCTGGGCGCGGCCGCGGTGGGCAACATCGCCCTCGACCTGTTCTTTGTCGTCGGGCTGGAGGCCGGCATCGCCGGGGCCGCCTGGGCGACCGTCCTGGCGCAGGCCCTGTCCGGCGTCGGGCTGGGCATCTTTGCCTGGCTGCGCTGCCCGACGCTCCGCCCCCGCCGCGCCGACTGCACCGTGACCGCCCCCGCTGCCCGGCGGGTGGCCTGGTTCTCGGCCGCGGCCTGCGTGCAGCAGTCCGTCATGAATTTCGGCATCCTGATGGTCCAGGGCCTTGTGAACAGCTTCGGTTCCGCCGTCATGGCGGCCTTTGCGGCGGGTGTCAAGATTGACTCCTTCGCCTACATGCCGGCCCAGGAATTCGGCAACGCCTTCTCGCTGTTCATCTCGCAGAACCACGGCGCGGGCCGGCAGGACCGCGTCCGGCGGGGAACCCGCAGCGCCGTTATCGTCACCGCGGTTTTCTGCGCCGCGGTCTCCCTCTTTGTCTTTGAGGCCGCCCCGCTGCTCATGCAGATCTTCATCGCGCCCGACCAGACCGCCATCCTCTCGATCGGCGTCGGCTATCTGCGGGTGGAGGGCGCTTTCTACTGCGGCATCGGTCTGCTCTTCCTGTGGTACGGCTATTTCCGCGGCGTCGGCCGGCCCGAAATGTCGCTGGTCCTCACCGTCATCTCGCTGGGCACCCGCGTCGCGCTGGCCTATGCGGCGGCGCCGGGCTTCGGCGTTACGGCCATCTGGTGGGCGGTGCCCATCGGCTGGGGTCTGGCCGACCTCGCGGGCTGGTGGGCCTACCGCCGCCCCCGCCGGTCGGAAAACCGGTGAAATTTACAGATTCCCTGCCTCTGCATGATTGTAATTTGTTCAACAAAATGGTACCATATTCTTAAATGGAAGTTTTACCGCACCCCGGCGCGGGTGCAGAACAGACGGGAAAAAACAGTTATGGAACACCAGAAACATCCGAATTCCTCCAACCGGCAGCCGCCCAATCCGGCCCCGAAACCTTCCGGCGCCGTGCCGCCCTCCGGCACCCCCGGCAAGGCCCCGGCCCCGAAACAGACTGGCGCGGTGCCGCCTTCCGGCACGCCCGGCAAGACCCCGAACCCCGGTCAGCAGCCTTACCGCGCCCGGCGCCGGGCCGATCCGGCCGCCCGCGCGGCACGCCGCCGCCGGCAGCGCCGTGCCCGGCTGGTGCTGGCGGCCTCGGTGCTGGCCGTGGTCGTGCTGCTGGTCGTGATTGTGCTTGTGGCCTGCAACCGCGGCCCCAAGGCCCCGGCGGTCATTGACCCCGGCACCTCGGCGGGCGCGTGGGCCAAGAACGAGGCCGGCTACTTCTTCAACGATGTGGGCGAGCCGATCCTGGCCGCCACCAAAAAGGGCATCGACGTGAGCAAATATCAGGGCGAGGTGGACTGGGAGAAAGCCCAGGCCGCCGGCGTCGAGTTTGCGATGATCCGCTGCGGCTACGGCAGCGAGTGGAACGGCACCGGCGACTATGCCCAGGACGATGAGCAGTGGCGCCGCAATGCCGACGAATGTACCCGGCTGGGAATTCCGTTCGGCACCTATCTGTATTCCTATGCCACGACGGAGGAACAGGCCCGGTCGGAGGCGGAGCATGTGGCCCGGCTGCTGGGCCTGGTGGCGCCGCCCTACGAGGGACTGGACGACTATACGGCCTCGCCCTATCAGCTGTCCTATCCGGTCTACTACGACCTCGAGGACAAGGCCATCACGGGGCTGTATCCCGACGAGATGGCCCATCTGACCGAGGTGTTCTTTGACCGGCTCAAGGAACTGGGCTACCAGGGCGAGGAGGGCATCTATGCCTCGCTGAACTGGACGCGGGGCCGCCTGACCGACCCGGCCTTTGACCGCTGGCGGGACAATCTGTGGATTGCCCGGTTCAACTCGACGCTGGACTATACGGGGTCCTATGCGATCTGGCAGAGCACCTACACCGAGCCCGGCGCCAAGTACGGCGTCCAGAGCGAGACGGTGGATGTCGACTTTGTCATGGAGGAGCTGACCGTCACCGGCCTGGCCGAGACCCCCAAGGAGGGTGCCGTCAACCCGACCTTCACCAACGACACCTATAAAAACGAACTCTGGCTGCCCAAGGCCAAGACCTCCGCCACCCTGACCGTCGATGCGCCGCAGGCCACGGAGGAGGGACAGAAGATCTTCTGGACCAGCGACAACGAATCCGTTGCCACCGTCAACCGCAACGGCAAGGTCACGGCCCGCGGCGACGGTCAGTGCACCGTCACGGCCGCGCTGGCCGACGGACGCCAGACGGCCAGCATCACGGTCCGCGTCGGCGGGATCACCGTGCCGGTCTACGTCACCGGCAACCTGGCCGGCCGGGTGGACAACGGCGAATCCAGCCTGGCCGACCTGGCCGCGCTCAAGGCCTCCGACCCCGACGCCATCCTGGTGGATGCGGGCGGCAGCCTGCAGGGCACGGCCCGCGCCAGCCTGACCGGCGGCATGGACATGACCAGCGCCTTCGCGGCGGCCGGGTATGACCTGCAGGCCTTCGGCGCGTCGGATCTGGCCTACGGCAGCGAGCGCCTGACCGAGAACGTCGTCACGGCCAGCGGTCCCTCCCTGGCGGCCAACCTGCTCACCGAAGCCGGGGACCCGCTGCTGGCCCGCACCACCTGCTGGAGCCGCAACCGCATCTCCAACGGCATGAACTATATTGTGCAGCAGGCCGGCAAAAAGATCGGCTTCTTTGCGCTGTGCATCACGGGCAGCGCGGTCCACGCCGACGGCCTTGTGGCCGCTGACCTGGCGATGACCGCCTCCGAACAGGTGGCGGCGCTGCAGGCCGAGGGCGCCGATGCCATCGTCTGCATTGCCGCGCCGGGCACCGATGTCTCGGGCATCCGGGACAGCCTGGCCCAGCTGGGCGTCTGCGCCATCCTGGACGGCAGCCGCACGGCCGACGCCGGGTCGGACAACGGCAGCCCCGTCCTGGTCACGGCCGGCGCGGGCTGGGACGGCATCGGCAAGGTGGAACTGCACTTTGACGCCAACGGCGGCGTCACGGCCAGCACCGACCTGATCACCTCCGAGCAGCTCAAGTCCGCCCGCGGCAGCTATACCGACGAACAGCAGGCCGCCTACGACAGCGCCTTCACCGGCCTGCAGAAACTCGCCGACGGCGACGAGGAGGTCCGCGCCCAGAAACTCTTCACCTTTGCCGAGAACGAGACCGCCTCCAAGACGATCAGCTTTGCGAACTATGTGGCCTCCTTCTACCTGGCCCTCGCGGAGGGTGACCGCGCCAACTGGCCGGCCGACGCCACAGACCTGCCGGTGGTGGCGCTTGCGGGCGGCGTGACCGAGCTGAGCTACGGCGACATCACCCGCGGCGCGCTCTGCGATGCCCTGCCGTCCAGCCAGCAGCTGCTGCTGGTCCGCACGACCTCCGCCGCGGTGGCCGACCTGATCGACAGCGGCAATTTTGTGCGCCCCTACGAGGAGAGCCTCACGGCCTATGAACCTACCGACGGCGATGTGCTGCTGGTGACCAACAGTGCGACGCTGGACGTCCTGACCGACGATGCCCAGGTCCTGCGGGACTACGGCGACGTATTCTGGGATGTCCGGATGAATATCAATGACCTGACCAATAATTTCACCGTACCCTTTACGCTGCCCGAAGCGCCTCAGCGCGGAGCCGGCCGAAAATGAGCCCCGCGCCGGCTCTGCCGGCAGAAGGTCCGAACCCGATCCTCGGGGGACAACCCCCGCCCTGTAAGAGAGGTACTCTCCATGAAGCTGACATTTTTGGGCGCCGCCCGCGAAGTGACGGGCAGCTGTACACTCATTGAGACCAACGGGCATACCTTTCTGGTGGACTGCGGCATGGAACAGGGCCGCGATGTCTACGAGAACGCCGATCTCCCCTGCGCCCCCGGCGAGATCGAGGCCGTGCTGCTGACCCATGCCCACATTGACCATTCCGGGCGCATCCCGTATCTGTACAAGAACGGGTTCCGCGGCCCGATCTACGCCACCGACGCCACCACCGACCTGTGCGAGATCATGCTCAAGGATTCGGCGCATATCCAGGAACAGGAGGCCGATTGGAAAAACCGCAAGGCCCAGCGCAGCGGCCGGGACCTTGTCGAGCCGGACTACACGGTGGCGGATGCCGACGCCGTCATGCACCAGTTCCTGCCCCAGCACTACGGCGTGCCGGTCGAGGTGTTCCCCGGCGTTGTGGCGGACTTCACCGATGTCGGCCATCTGCTGGGCAGCGCCTCCATCACCCTCAAGGTGACCGAGAACGGCCTGACCCGCACCGTCGTCTTTTCGGGCGACATCGGCAACCTGCATCAGCCGCTGATCCGCGACCCCGACTATCTGACCCGGGCGGACTTCGTCGTCATGGAATCCACCTACGGCGACCGCAGCCACGGCCCCCGGCCGGACTATGTGGGCGACCTGACCCGGATTCTGCAGGAAACCTTTGACCGGGGCGGCAATGTCGTCATCCCGAGCTTTGCGGTGGGCCGCACCCAGGAACTGCTCTACTTCATCCGGCAGATCAAGGCGGAGGGCCGCATCCACGGCCACGACGACTTCCCGGTTTTTGTGGACAGTCCGCTGGCCAGCAAGTCCACAACGATTTTCCGGGAAAACTTCAGCGAATGCTATGACGCCGAGGCCCTGGCCCTCATCCGCAACGGTGAGAACCCGCTGAGCTTCCCCGGCCTGCACATCAGCGAGACCAAGGAGGACTCCGTCGCCATCAACCTGGACCAGACCCCCAAGGTCATCATCTCGGCCTCCGGCATGTGCGACGCCGGCCGGATCCGCCATCATCTCAAGCACAACCTCTGGCGCAAGGAATGTACCATCCTCTTTGTGGGATTCCAGTCGGTCGGCACGCTGGGCCGTGCCCTGCTGGAAGGCGCCGACGAGGTCAAGCTGTTCGGCGAGGAAATCCAGGTCAACGCGCAGATCTGCCAGCTGGGCGGCCTGTCCGGCCACGCCGACCGCGAGGGCCTGCTCACCTGGATTGAGCATTTTGACCCAAAACCCCGCTATGTTTTTGTGAACCATGGCGAGGATGCCGTGGCCGATGGCTTTGCCCGGGAACTGACGGCCCGGGGCATCCCGGCCGAAGCCCCCTACAACGGCGCCTGCTACGAGCTGACCGAGGACGGCGTGGCGATGCTGCAGCAGGGCAACCGCAAACCCATCGAGCGCGGCGAGACCCAGCCCGGCAAGGCCCGCACCAGCGCGGCGTTTGAGCGGCTGGTCAATATGGGCAAGCGGCTCATGGTGGTCATCGAACACAACCGCGGCGGGGCCAACAAGGACCTGGCCCGCTTTGCCAGCCAGATCAACAGCCTGTGCGACAAATGGGACCGCTGAAAGAGAGTGGAAGATTGAAAACTGCAGGATGGGGCGCGCGGCTGCGCGCCCTGCTTCTC
Organism: Gemmiger sp.; assembly: GCF_036306485.1. GTDB lineage: Bacteria > Bacillota > Clostridia > Oscillospirales > Ruminococcaceae > Gemmiger. The sequence goes on from NZ_JAXJZK010000035.1 coordinate 37,077, forward strand.
GTCGCTGCGATGCTGCTGCTCAGCGTGGGCCTCACGCTGTGGCGGCATAACGGCAGCGGATACCTGACCGGTTTCTGGGACAATGCCTCCCAGACGCTGGTCTTTGGCCGGATGCTCCAGATGCAGCAGGATCAGAGCAGTCCCGGCGGCTTTATGGGCGTCTACACCGAGGACTGGAGCGATGACAGCAACCGGACGATGTACCGGGACAACACCCCGGTCACGCCGGATCAGTTCCACGCCTACACCCACCAGTCCGGCCTGCAGGGCACGGCGCTGGGCCTACTGAACAAGGTTTATTCGGTCTTTGAGGACGACGGTGCCGCGCGGGAAACCCTGCTCTACACCACCAACAGCGTGCTGTTCTACCTGGTCACGCTGCTGGTCTGCTGGGGGGTGCGCCGCGGCATGGGCAATCTGGCGGCGCTGGCCTGGCTGGCCGCCGCCGTTTTTGCGCCCTGGCCCCAGCGCGGCATGAAGGATCTGTACTGGTGCCTCTGGACCTGGCTGCTGCCGGCGCTGGCGGGGCTGGCGCTGTGTGCGGCGGTGCGCCGCGGCCGGCCGCTGGGCCGGTACCTGGCCGCCGTCTTTGCGGCCTGCCTGCTGCGCTGTATGTGCGGCTTTGAATTCATTTCGGTGTTTCTGATCCTCTGCGAGATGCCGCTGGTCTGGTGCTGGGCCCGGGACCTGTGTTCCGGCCGCCCGGCTGCGGCCTGGCTGGGCCGGATGGTGCGCACCGGTCTGGCCGCCGTCGGCGGTGTGGCCGCGGCGCTGGCCGTCTGGTTCGCGCAGGGGTGGCTGTATTTCGGCACCGCCGCCCGGAGCTGGCAGAACCTCACCGCCGCCGTCACAAGCCGCGTCAGCCTGACGGACGGCGTGGTCGGGGACGTGACGGTGGGTCAGGTGCTGTACCGCTACCTCGTCGAGGTCCGGGAACCGCTGCTGCAGTTCGGGCCCGTCACGGTCACGCTCTGGCCGCTGACGGCTGCCGTCGCGGCGGCGTTTGTGCTGTGTGCCGCCGTCCTGGCGGCGCGGCATCGCCGGGCATCGCCGGTGCTGGTCCCGGCCGCGCTCTGCTGGGCCCTCAGCTTTGCGGCGCCGCTGTCCTGGATGGTGCTGTCCAAGGTGCACGCCTATGTCCATCTGCACCTTGTGCCGATGCTGTGGCATTTTGCCTATGTCCCGTGCAGCTGCGCCCTGCTGGCGTTCCTGGTCAGCCGCGCGGTGCGGGAACTGGTCCGCCCGGCCGCGGACTCCATCTGATTTCCGAGAGGGGAGGGGAAAGCCTTGTGGCACCCCATCAAACATTATAAAACGATTCATCATCACAAAATGCTGGTGCTGCGCAACTGCTTCCGGTGTGGGCTGTACTGGCAGGGGCTGACCCACGACCTGAGCAAGCTCTCGCCGGTGGAGTTCCTGGCGGGCGCCAAGTACTGGCAGGGAACCTGCAGCCCCAACAACGCCCAGCGCCGCGCCGAGGGGTATTCGGCGGCCTGGCTGCACCATAAGGGGCGCAACCGCCACCATCTGGAATACTGGATTGACTACGCCCCCGACGGCGATCACGCCATGACGGGGATGCGGATGCCGGAACGCTATGTGGCCGAGATGGTCTGCGACCGGATTGCCGCGAGCAAGAATTACAAGGGCGATGCCTACACCGACGCCACGGCGTGGGAGTACTACGCGCACAGTCGGGACCATTACCTGCTCCATCCCGAGACCCGGGAACAGCTGGAAACCTGTCTGAAAATTCTGCGCGATCAGGGCGAGGACGCCTGTTTTCACTATATCCGTACCGTGCTGCTGGGAAAGCCGGACTGAGGGGGAGAAGAAGTTATGTCGATAGAGGCTGTCAAAGAGGATCTGGCACAGCGGGGACTGGCCGACCGTGTCATAGAATTTGATGCCAGTTCGGCCACCGTCGCGCAGGCCGCGGCGGACCTGGGCTGCGAGGAGGCGCGGATCGCCAAGACGATGGCCTTCCTGGTCAACGGCGGGGCGGTGCTGGTGGTCATGGCCGGTGACGGCAAGGTGGACAATGCGCGCTACAAGGCGCAGTTCCACACCAAGGCCGTCATGATCCGCCCCGATGAGCTGCCCGCACGGGTGGGGCATCCGATGGGCGGCGTCTGCCCCTTTGCTTTGCCCGACGGGGTACCGGTCTATCTGGACGAGAGCCTGCGCCGCTTTTCCGTCGTCTACCCGGCGGCGGGCACGGCCAGCTCCGCCGTCCGCCTGACGGTGCCCGAGCTGGAAGGGGCGGTCAGCCACTTTGCGGGCTGGGTGGATCTGGCCAAGGGCTGGCGGACCGAGGACTGAGAAGGCCGCCTGGCCTGATGCAATACAAAAAACGGCGCGGACGGCAGTCATACCGTCCGCGCCGTTTCTCATGCGCAGAAATTCCGCAGTCCGGACAGATCCCGGGAAATTACAGGCGGAAATACCGTTTGGCGTTGTAGTAGCTGATGCCCTCGACGATCTTCTTGAGCGAAGCCTCGTTGGCGGGATACTGGCCGTTCTCGACCCAGTTGCCGATCAGGTTGCACATCAGGCGGCGGAACAGCTCGTGGCGGGTGTAGCTCAGGAAGCTGCGGCTGTCGGTCAGCATGCCGATGAAGTTGCCCAGCAGGCCCAGACGCGCCAGCGTCTTCATCTGCTGATACATGCCGTCGTCGGTGTCGCAGAACCACCAGGCGGAGCCCAGCTGGATCTTGCCGGGAACCTCGTCGTCCTGGAAGGCGCCCAGAATGGTGCCCAGCATGTCAAAGTCGGCGGGGTTCAGGCTGTACAGGATGACCTTGGGGCACTCGTCGGTCTCGGTCAGCTTGCTCAGCAGGCTGCTGATGGAGGCGCTGCCGTCCGTCACGGCGATCATATCGTAGCCGGTATCGGGGCCGAGCTTGCGGTACATCTTCTGGTTGACGTTGCGCAGGCAGCTGTAATGAATCTGCATCACAACGTTGTATTTCTTGTACAGACGGCCCAGGGCCAGCAGCAGGTAGGTCGTGTAGGCATCGCCCTCGGCCTGGGTCAGCGGCTCGCCGGCCATCGCCTTCTTGAAGGCGGCGGTCGCCTTGTCGGCGTCGGTCTCGACATACGGCACATAGTCCAGGCCGTGGTCGGAGGCACGGCAGCCCATCTCCACAAAGAACTGCAGACGCTCGTCCAGCGCCTTGACAACGCAGTCGGCGCAGGCGAAGGTGCGGCCCACCACGCCTTCCAGCTTGTGGATGTAGTCGGCAAAGCCTTCCTTGCGGATGTTCAGCGCCTTGTCGGGACGGAAGGAGGGCGCCACAACCACCTTGATGGAGGGGTCTTCCTTGATCTTCTTGTGCCAGATCAGGTCGTCAGCGGGGTCATCGGTGGTGCCGACCATCGCGACGTTGCTCTGCTCGATCAGGCCGCGGACCGTCATCTTGGGATCATGCTGCAGCTTGTCGTTGCAGAGGTTCCACACTTCCTCGGCGGTGTCGCCGTTGAGGACACCTTCATAGCCGAAGTACTTCTTCAGCTCCAGATGGCACCAGGTGTACATCGGGTTGCCGATGGCCATTTCCAGCGCCTCGGCAAACTTCTGGAACCGCTCACGGTCGGGTTTGTCGCCGGTGATGTACTCTTCGGGCACGCCGTTGGAGCGCATGACACGCCACTTGTAGTGGTCGCCGAAGTAGTAGTCCGACCCGTCGGCCAGGACCTGATGGCCGCCCAGCCAGACCTGTGCGATATTCTCAAACCGGCGGTCCTCATAGATCTCCTGCGGGGGAATATGGCAGTGATAGTCCACAATGGGCAGCTTTTCGGCATAATCATGGTAAAGATGCTGTGCGGTAGGGGTCTCCAACAGGAAATCCTTGTCCATAAATGCTTTCATAATACGGCTCCTTTGCTGATGTTTGTCGGGACAAACAGCACCGATCATGCGCTGTCCTGACGGATGAATAGAACATAAGCTGATACTATTATACATAGTTGCGCGCCGTTGAACAAGTTGCAAATCTTGCCCTCTTGGCGCAAAAACTACCAAAAATACCGACGAACGCTTGTGCAAAACGCGGAAAGCAAAAAAAACCAAAAAAGAAGCGCAAAATATGTGCGGTCGTTTTGCAAAGAATCTTGACGCCGCGTGCAAAAAAAAATACAATGAATCCAAACAGGCGCGCTGCCCGCGCGCAGAAAAACAGAGGCGAAGGAGAGAATTTCCAATGGAAACTTTGAATTATGAAGTCCTTGAAAAATCCGGCTACCAGGGGTATATCCTGAAGGATGCGCCGGAAAAAGTCCTGCAGTTCGGCGAGGGCAACTTCCTGCGCGCATTTGTGGATTACTGGTTTGACCTGGCCAACGAGAAGGCCGGCTGGAACGGGAAATGCGTTCTCGTGCAGCCCATCGCTCCCGGCCTGGCCAAGATGATCAACGCCCAGCAGGGCCTGTACACGCTGTACCTGCGCGGCAGCCAGGATGGCAAAAAAGTCGATGACAAGCGGGTTATTTCCAGCGTTTCCCGCTGCCTGAACCCCTACGAGCAGGACGACTACGCCAAGATGATGGAAGTGGCCGCCTCGGACGATCTCGAGATCATTGTCTCCAACACCACCGAAGCCGGCATCGTCTACGACCCGGCCTGCCAGCTCAGCGACTGCCCGCCCTCCAGCTTCCCGGCCAAGCTGACCCAGGTGCTGTACCACCGCTATCAGGCCGGCAAGAAGGGCATCCTGATGCTCGCCTGCGAGCTGATCGACAACAACGGCAAAGAGCTGCTCAAGTGCGTCAACCAGTACATCGACCAGTGGGGCCTCGACGACGGGTTCCGCAGCTATGTGAACAAAGATTGCACTTTCTGCGGCTCGCTGGTCGACCGCATTGTTCCGGGCCGCATCCGTGACCCCAAGGAGGTCGCCGAGCTCGAAGAAAAACATGGCTATGCCGATCCGCTGCTCGACGTGGGCGAAGTGTTCGGCGTCTGGGTCATCGAGGGCGATCCCGCGCTCAACGACGTGCTGCCCTTCCGCAAGGCCGGTCTCGAGAGCAAGGTCTTTGTCACGCCCGACATGACCCCCTACAAGAAACGCAAGGTTCGCATCCTCAACGGCGCCCATACCGGCTTTGTGCTGGGCGCCTATCTGGCCGGCTTCGACATCGTGCGCGACTGCATGCACGATGAGACCATCCTCGGCTACATGAACAAGATGCTGCTCGAGGAAGTTGTGCCCATCCTGCCGCTCGACCAGGAGGACTGCAAGCAGTTCGCCGCGGCCGTCCAGGACCGCTTCAACAACCCCTTTGTCAACCATGAGCTGATGAGCATCAGCCTGAACTCCACCTCCAAGTGGCGTGCCCGCAATATGCCGTCCTTCCTCGAGTATGTCGAGAAGAACGGCAAGCTGCCCACCTGCCTGACGATGAGCTTTGCGGCCTATATTGCCTTCTACTCCAACGACATCCAGCGACTGACCGAGCAGGGCCTGGTCTGCAAGCGCCCCGCCGGCAACGAGTACACCGTGTCGGATGACCGCTGGGTGCTGGAATTCTACTACGATCACCGCAACGACGATATCCCGACCCTGGTCCATGCCGTCATGACCAACGAGCAGATGTGGGGCCAGGACCTGACCGCCGTCGAGGGCTTCGAGGCCGCCACGGTCAAGAACCTGACGATGATCCGGGAACAGGGCGCCAAGGCTGCCTACGCATCCTGCCTGTAAACACCAACCCCAAGGGGGCCGGAGCATGGCTCCGGCCCCTTTTTCTGTGACACAAAGAATAGGAGGAACTCCCATGCCCCTTGCCATTCATATCCATCCCAGCGACAACGTGGTTGTGGCGCTGCATCCCATCGCCAAAGGCACCGCCGTGCCGGTCGAGGGCGGCACCGTGACGGCCCTCGAGGACATCCCCCAGGGCCACAAGATGGCCGTTGCCCCCATCGCGGCGGGCGAAAACGTCATCAAGTACGGCTTTGCGATCGGCCATGCCACCGCCGACGCGCAGCCCGGCACCTGGATGCACACCCACAACATCAAGACCAACCTGTCCGGCGAGATGGAGTACACCTACCATCCCAACGTGCACCCGCTGGCCCCCGTGCAGCCCGAGACCTTCCAGGGCTACCGCCGCCGCGACGGCCGGGCCGCCATCCGCAACGAAATCTGGATCATCCCCACGGTGGGCTGTGTCAACGACTGCGCCAAGGCCCTGGTGCGGGAAAACCAGGACCTCGTCACCGGCAGCATTGACGGCCTGTACACCTTCACCCATCCCTTCGGCTGCTCCCAGACCGGCCATGACCATGCCCAGACCCGCAAGCTGCTGGCCGCGCTCTGCCGCCATCCCAACGCCGGGGCGGTGCTTGTCCTCTCGCTGGGCTGCGAGAACCTGACCCATGAGCAGTTCCTGGCCGAACTGGGCGAGTACGACCATGACCGCATCCGGTTCCTGACCTGCCAGGATGTGGAGGACGAGCTGGTGGCGGGCCGCGAGATCCTCAAGGAGCTGGCGGCCTACGCCGGCCAGTTCCACCGCGAGCCCATCCCGGCCAGCGAGCTGGTTGTGGGCATGAAGTGCGGCGGCTCGGACGGCCTGTCCGGCATCACGGCCAACCCGACGATCGGCCGGTTCAGCGATATGCTGGTCGCCCGGGGCGGCTCCACCGTCCTGACCGAGGTGCCCGAGATGTTCGGCGCCGAGGGCTTCCTGATGGACCGCTGCTGCAGCCGGGAGGTCTTTGACAAGGCTGTCCGGATGATCAACGGCTTCAAGGAATATTTCATCAGCCACAACGAGGTGGTCTACGACAACCCCAGCCCGGGCAACAAGCAGGGCGGCATCACGACGCTGGAGGACAAGTCCTGCGGCTGTGTCCAGAAGGGCGGCAGTGCGCCCATCATGGACGTGATCGGCTACGGCGACTCCGTCACCACCAAGGGCCTGAACATGCTCTACGGTCCCGGCAACGACCTGGTTTCGGCCACGGCGCTCACGGCGGCCGGCGCCCACCTGATCCTCTTCAGCACCGGCCGCGGCACGCCGTTCGGCGCCCCGGCCCCGACCCTCAAGATTGCGACCAACAGCCAGCTGGCTGCCCGCAAAAAGACCTGGATCGACTTCAACGCCGGCGTTGTGGCGGACGGCGAAAAGACCCTTGACGAAGCCGGCGCCGACCTGCTGCACCTGGTGCTGGAGGTGGCCTCCGGCAAAAAGACCTGCGCCGAGCAGAAAGGTTTCCGCGAGATCTCCATCTTCAAAGATGGCGTTGTGCTGTAATTCGTGGTATAATGGGCACAAACGGGAGCGCCGGCTCCCCCAGGAAAGGAGAAATTTCCATGTCCAAACTCAGCACCGGGACCTATGAAAAGTATCAGGCCCGCTATGCCACTCTCACGCTGACCGACGGCGACTATGCCCTGACCGTCACGCCCGAAAAGGGCGGAATGGCCACCTCCTTCACCAAGGGCGGGGAGGAGTATCTCTGGCTGCGTGACGGCAACTTTGAATCCACCGACCGTCCCCGCTGCGGCATTCCCATCCTCTTCCCCAGCTGCAGCAAGCCGGACGGCGGCGTGCATCATTTCCGCGGCGCGGACTACCCGATGGAGGTCCACGGCTTTGCCGACCTGCTGCCCTGGCAGGTCAAGACGGCCAGCGACGACGAGATCGTGCTGACCCTGGCCCCCAACGGCCTGACCAAGTTTGTCTATCCCTTTGATTTCCTGCTCGAGATGCGCTATACGCTGCAGGGCAGCCGTGCCGGCCTCGAACTGACCGTCCGCAACACCGGCGCCGATCCGCTGCCGTTCAGCGTGGGCTTCCATCCCTATTTTGCGGCCTCCGCGCTGGAGAACGTCCATTTCACGATTGATGCCGCCACCTGCTCCGAGGACGCCAAGGGCGAGCAGCCCGCCGCGCCCGCGGTCATCACGCTGACCCGCAAGGAGGGGTCTGCCGACTCCATCCGTCTGCTCACCGGCGTCAAGAGCCCGATGGTGCTGCACGACGACGGCAACGGCCACACCGTGACCGTCGCCTTTGACGAGGCGGTGTTCGGCAAGGGCGTGCTGTGGCAGCAGGATGCCGAGCGCTTTGTCTGCATGGAACCCTGGAACGGCTGGGCCAACAGCGTCAACGAGCCGGGCCGCCATGAGGAACTGGCCCCCGGCGACAGCAAGACCTTTGCCTGGAGCGTCACGATCGACTGAGAATTGCACTCCGTTTGCCCCCGGTATCGAACAGATACCGGGGGTTTTGTCTGTTCTTTGCTCAAAATTTGTTCACAATTTCACCAACATTCGACCGGACCAGAACAACAAAATATATCTCATTTGACAAAAAAGCAAAAGTGCAAATAAAGTGTCTTGACAAACCGAATTCAAGGGACTAAAGTATTAACAATTCATCCGTCAAATGCCGTGAACAGGACATGACTTCCCCGTATCACCGCTTACAGAAAGCCGTCGGATGTGCGAGGCGGCAGCAGAGCGCGGGCAGGTTCTCACCTGGGAGCAGCAGCGGCGAAGACGATGGAACTCCCGGGGGTTCCGTCGCTGGGTAGTCGTTGCCGGAACCCTTCCGTTAGCAGGGAACGCGGGAGCGCATTGTGCGATGCGCGAACGCGGGCGAGAGGCCGGGCCAAACCCCCGGCAAGCAAAGTGGTAACGCGGAAGCATCCGTGGCGGGCAGTGCGCCCCGCACGGTTTTTGCCTTCGTCTTTGCGCGGCAGCACCAGTCGGGGTGCTGTCAGGCAAAGGCGAGGGCATTTTTTTTGCCCCCTGCCGCGGCGGTTTGGCGGATGAAGGTCATTTCACATTTGGGAAAGAGAAGGGATATCATGAACACACTCGTAATCGTACTGATCGCGGCCGTGGCACTCGTGTGCGCGTATATGCTGTATGGCCGCTGGCTGGCTCGGACCTGGGGCGTTGATCCCCAGGCCAAAACGCCGGCCGTCCGCCTGAACGACGGCAAGGACTACGTCCCCACCAACGGCTGGACGGTTTTCAGCCATCAGTTCTCCTCCATTGCCGGCGCGGGCCCCGTCACCGGTGCCATCCAGGCTGCGGCCTTCGGCTGGCTGCCCGTCCTGCTCTGGGTGCTGCTGGGCGGCATCTTCTTCGGCGCTGTCACCGACTTTGGCGCGCTGTACGCTTCCGTCAAGAACGATGGCAAGTCCATGGGCATGCTGATCGAAAAGTACATCGGCAAGCTGGGCCGCAAGCTGTTCCTGCTGTTCTGCTGGCTCTTCACGCTGCTGGTCATTGCCGCCTTCGCCGACATGGTCGCCGGCACCTTCAACGCTTTTGATGCCGAGGGCGCGCTGACCGAAGCGGCCCGCACCAATGGCGCTGCCGGCGTGGTCTCCATCATGTTCATGGTATTCGCCGTGGTCTTCGGCCTGCTCCAGAAGAAGTTCAACCTCTCCGGCTGGAAAGAAGCGGTTGTCGGCATTGTCTGCATCGTGGCTTCCTTCGCCATCGGCATGGCCTTCCCGCTGGAACTCAACCAGGATGCCTGGAGCTACATCACCTTCGTCTACATCTTCTTCGCAGCGGTTGTCCCGATGTGGCTGCTCAAACAGCCCCGTGACTACATGACCACCTTCATGTTCATCTGCATGATCGCCGGCGCCGTCATCGGTCTGCTGGTTGCGCATCCCACGATGAACCTGCCGGCCTTCACCGGCTTCCACAACGAGAGCCTCGGCGATCTGTTCCCGATCCTCTTCGTCACGGTGGCCTGCGGTGCGGTTTCCGGCTTCCACAGCCTGGTTTCCTCCGGCACTTCTTCCAAGACCGTCGAGAACGAGAAGGATATGCTCAAGGTTGGCTACGGCGCCATGGTCCTCGAAAGCCTGCTGGCGGTGCTGGCGCTCTGCGTTGCCGGTGCTTCCGCCGCTGCGGACGGCACCCCGGCCGCCGGTACCCCGTTCCAGATCTTCAGCCGCGGCGTTGCCGGCTTCTTCGAGATGTTCGGCGTGCCTGTCTATGTGGCAACCGTCTTTATGACGATGTGCGTTTCCGCTCTGGCTCTGACCAGTCTGGATGCCGTGGCCCGTATCGGCCGTATGAGCTTCCAGGAGCTGTTCAGCGTTGACGATATGGAACATGCCGAGCCCTGGCGCAAGCTGTTCTGCAACGTCTATTTCTCCACCATCATCACGCTGGTGTTCGGCTTCATCCTGACCAAGATCGGCTACTCCAACATCTGGCCCCTCTTCGGTTCCGCCAACCAGCTGCTCTCCGCGCTGGTCCTCGTCACCCTCTGCGTCTTCCTCAAGGTGACGGGCCGCAGCAACAAGATGCTGTTTGTCCCGCTGGTCATCATGCTGTGCGTGACCTTCACGGCCCTGGTTGAGCGCCTGATCGCGCTGGTCAAGGCGTTCAGCACCGGCAGCGGCACCTTCATGGTGGAGGGCCTGCAGCTGATCCTGGCCGTCCTGCTCATCGCCCTCGGCCTGACCATCGTTGTCAACTCGCTGAAGTCCTACGCCAAGAGCGAAAAGAACAGCGAGAAGGCAGCTGCAAAATAATCAGATCTTCATAGCCCGTTGATCCGGGCAGCACAAGGAGCGGCAGACCGTGCATCTGCCGCTCCTTTTTGTCGCAAAAGCAACCTTTATTATAAAGGGCCGCCAGCCGCTGCCCGGCGTCAGCAATCCGGCCAGACCGGTGACAGGGGACGGGCTCCTGCTTTCCGCGAGCAGCCGTCCGACCCTTCACCGCTCACCCCGCAAAGCCCGCCGCCCCCGGTTTTCTCTGTTCGCTTTGTCGCGCCTCTCCTGGCCCGTCACCTTGCCGGATGCCGTCCACCCTGCCCGGCCGCGGGCCCCCACTTTCCGCGAGCAGCCGCCCGACCCTTCACCGCTCACCTCGCAAAGCCCGCCGCCCCGGTTTCCTCTATTCGCCCTGTCGCGCCTCTCCCGGCCCGTCACCCCGCCGGATGCCGCCCACCCCGCCCGGCCGCGGGCCCCCCCACTTTCCGCGAGCAGCCGCCCGCCCCTCACTGCCTTACCTTACCCCCGCCCCCCTCTCACCCCTTTCACCTCCCGCCTCGAACCGCCGCAGGCCTTCCCGGGGGCGTCGGGCTTTGGTGGGCGATTCCTCTTTTGGCAGCAAAAGAGGAACCGAGAAAACTGCCGCTGTTGCGACGCAGCGGGCCCGCGCCCAGGGGGGATACCCCCCCTGGACCCCCGGGTCGGTAGAAGCAAAAAAGTCCACCTTTGCTCTTACAATCAGACGAGAGCAAAGACGGGCTTTTTTTGCTTCTTACAGGGTTAAAAAACAGCCGGATGCTGTCGCATCCGGCTGCGGATCAGAAGATCGTTGGGATTCGATGGCTGGATCAGCCCGGCTGCTTGCCGATGTAGGCCAGGATGCCGCCGTCAACGTACAGGATCAGGCCGTTGACGAAATCGGAAGCCTCGGAAGCCAGGAAGACGGCGGGGCCGCCCAGGTCGCTGGCCTCACCCCAGCGGCCGGCCGGGGTCTTGGCGATGATGAACTGATCGAAGGGATGACGGCTGCCGTCCGGCTGGATCTCACGCAGCGGAGCGGTCTGCGGAGTGGCGATGTAGCCAGGTCCGATGCCGTTGCACTGGATGTTGTAGGCGCCGTACTCGGAAGCGATGTTCTTGGTCAGCATCTTCAGGCCGCCCTTGGCAGCGGCGTAAGCGGAGACGGTCTCACGGCCGAGCTCGCTCATCATGGAGCAGATGTTGATGATCTTGCCGCCGCCCTGCGCGATCATATCGGGAATGACGGCCTTGGAGACGATGAACGGAGCGTTCAGGTCAACGTCGATGACCTGACGGAACTGAGCGGCGGTCATGTCGCACATCGGGATGCGCTTGATGATGCCGGCGTTGTTGACCAGCACGTTGATGTGGCCGACTTCTTCGGTGACCTGCTTGATGAAGGCGTTGACAGCCTCCTCGTTGGTGACGTCGCAGACGTAGCCGTGCGCGTCGATGCCGGCCTCTTTGTAGGCGGCCAGGCCCTTGTCAACGAGCTCCTGCTTGATGTCGTTGAAAACGATGGTGGCGCCGCAGTTCGCCATAGCGGTAGCAATGGCGAAGCCGATGCCGTAGGAAGCGCCGGTGACCAGAGCAATCTTGCCGGTCAGGTCAAAAGATTTCGGGGTGCAGACGGACATATCTCTTACCTCCTGTGTATGGATGTGAGTTATCTGCCGCCACAATGGCGGCGGGATACGGATGGAAAATGCGCCTCAGCGCAGGTCGGTGGTGGCGATGTTGTCCATGTCGTCAAACTCCATGTTCTCGCCGCCCATGGCCCAGATGAAGGTGTAGTTGGACGTGCCGACGCCGCTGTGGATGCTCCAGGACGGGCTGATCACCGCGTCATAGTTGTGCATCACGATGTGGCGGGTCTCGGTGGGTTCGCCGCACATATGGAACACCGCCTGGCCTTCGGGAATCTCGAAGTAGGTGTAGATCTCCATGCGGCGCTCGTGGGTGTGGCTGGGCATCGTGTTCCAGTTGCTGCCCGGCTCCAGAGCCGTCATGCCCATCGAGAGCTGGCAGGTCTTGAGGACGCTGGGATGGATGAACTGGTTGATGGTGCGCTTGTTGCAGGTCTCCAGGCTGCCCAGCGGGCGCTTGGCGGCGTCTGCCAGGGTGATCAGCCGGGTCTCATACCGGCAATGGGCCGGCGCGCTGACCATGTAGAACTTGGCCGGCTTGGCGGCATCGTCACTGGCAAAGGTCACTTCGCGGGTGCCCTGGGTGATGTACAGGCAATCCTTGTACCCCAGATGGTAGCTGACACCGTCCGCCGTGATCGTGCCGGCGCCTTCCCCGATGTTGAAAATGCCGATCTCGCGGCGCTCGAGGAAATAATGGGTGCCGAAATTGGCCCAGACGTCAATGCCCTTGTCAATGGGAACAACTTCCTTGACCGGCATGCAGCCCAGCGTGACCATGCGGTCCACATGGCTGTACACCGCGACGATCTCGTCGGCTTTGTACAGGCCGGTGATCAGGAACTCATCGCGGACTTCCTGGGTCGTGTAGCGCTTGAAATCGCGCTGATTGCAGGAATAACGAATGTCCATGGGCGGGAACCTCCTTGTTTCCGGGACGTACGGCCGGGCCGGATTTCGGTCCCCGCCATCCCTTGTATACATACATTATAGCCGATTCCTCCCCGCCAAAAAAGTGTATACAAGCACAAGATTGCCCCATCGTTTTTGGTGGTTTTGTTGTCAATTTGGTGAAAAGCGGCAGGAAATTTCAGGCAGAGCGCTGCTCAAAATCAGACAGTGAAAAGAATTCACTTTACAAATCAAAACAATTCAACTATAATCAACAGTATCGTCCCTCCGAGGAAGGAAGCGACGGCGGCGGCCCCGCGCAGGCGGGTGCCGCCGTTGTGTCCCTCTGGGAGGACCGGACTTGTCAGGAAGGAATTACACAACCATGCTCACACTGGACAAAATCTACCATGCGGCCTTTGTGCTGCGCGACGTGGCCCGCCGGACCGATCTGATTGCGGCCTCACGGCTGAACAGCAGCAGCGACCTCTACCTGAAGACCGAAAACCTGCAGCTCACCGGCAGTTTCAAGGTGCGCGGCGCCTACTACAAGATCAGCCAGCTCTCCGAGGAAGAGCGTGCCAGAGGCGTCATTGCCTGCAGCGCCGGCAACCATGCGCAGGGCGTGGCGCTGGCGGCGTCGCAGATGGGCATTCGCAGCATTGTCTGCATGCCGGACGGCGCGCCGATCATGAAGGTGGAGAGCACCCGCCGGCTTGGGGCCGAGGTGGAGCTGGTGCGGGGCGCATACGACGACGCCCATGACCGGGCCGTCGAGCTTCAGCAGGAGACCGGCATGACCTTCATTCACCCCTACGATGACGAGCTGGTCATGGCAGGGCAGGGGACCATCGGGCTGGAGATTCTCGACCAGTTGCCCGACGTCGATGCGGTCATTGTACCGGTGGGCGGCGGCGGTCTGATTGCCGGTGTGGCCTTTGCGATCAAGAGCCTGCGCCCCGAGGTGAAGATTTACGGCGTCCAGGCGGCCGGTGCCCCCAGCATGGTCAACGCCTACCGGGACGGCACTTACGAGACGCTGGACCAGGTGGACACCTTCGCGGACGGCATTGCCGTCAAGACGCCGGGGGAGCAGACCTACGAGATGGTCCGCAGGTATGTGGACGGAATGGTCACGGTGAGCGAGGACGAGATTGCCGCCGCCATCCTGGCGCTGATGGAGAACCAGAAGCTGGTGGCCGAGGGCGCGGGTGCGGTGTCGGTCGCCGCGGCGCTGTTCGGCAAACTGCCCATCGAGGGCAAAAAGACCGTCTGCCTGATTTCGGGCGGCAACATTGATGTGAACATCCTTTCCCGGGTAATCAACCGCGGCCTGCTGATGAGCGGCCGCAAGACCAACCTGATGATTGCGCTGGAGGACAAACCCGGCCAGCTGACCCGCGTCAGCGAGATCATCTCGGGGCTGGGCGCCAACGTGGTCAGCGTGCAGTATGACCTGGCCGACCCCAACATGACGGTGACCAGCTGCTTCCTCAAACTCGGGCTGGAGACGCGGGACGCCGCCCAGATCGAGGACATCAAAAAAGCCCTCACCGCCGACGGCTTCAAGCTCGTCAGCGAGAGGACCTGAAAACATTTCTCAGAGCGCCACGCCGCCGGCCAGCAGCTCGACGAACTGCTTGGCTACCCGGGGACTGCGGCCCCCGGCGCGCAGCGCGAAGGCTTCGCCCTTGAGATAGAGCTGATCGGCCGGCATCTGCACCCGGTACTGCCGTGCCAGATCCAGCAGGATCGCCTCATAGCGGGCCTTGTCGGGCCGCTGGAAGGTGACCGTCAGACCGAACCGGGCCGAAAGGCTCATCAGTTCCTGCCGGGTGTCCGCCTCGTGGATATCATCCCCGCTGCGGTCGGTCATGGTCTCCTTGATCAGATGGCGGCGGTTGGAGGTCGCGTAGACCGCAATGTTCTGGCTGCGGCCGCCCACACTGCCTTCCAGAATGGCCTTGAGGGCCGCAAAGTTGTCGTCGTTGGACGAAAAGCTCAGATCATCAATGAAGAGGATGAATTTGAGCGGATTGCGCGCCAGCGTGTCCATGAGGGCGGGAATCTGGTAGAGCTGGTTTTTCTTGACCTCCACCAGACGCAGCCCCTGGGACGCAAAGGCGTTGGCGATGGCCTTGACCGAGCTGGACTTGCCGGTGCCCGCGTCGCCGTAGAGCAGTACGTTGTTGGCGGGCAGACCGGCCAGCAGCGCCTTGGTGTTGGCGATGATCTTTTCGCGCTCCTGCTCGTAGCCCGGTAGCTCTTCCAGCCGCTGGGGGTCGGGGTAGCGCACCGGGACCAGCTCGCCGTCCTGCACCGTAAAGACATGATACCGCGCAAACATGCCGTATCCCTTTTCGCCCACTTCGGCCAGACGGGCCGCATAGGCCGCCGCGAAATCCGCCGGATGGGTCGCCCAGCGCGGCAGGAAATCGTAGGCCGGATTGCCGCCCGTCACATCGTCCAGCGTCAGGCCGCCCAGCTGTTCCAGAAAGGCCAGCTCCCGGTCCATGCAGGCGGACGCGATCGGTCCGGCGCCGCCGTCCGCGGCCCGGCGGATGCAGAGATTCTCATCCTCCAGGATGACATCCAGCAGCGCCGCCGTCCAGTCCCCGCCCTGCTCCAGCAGCAGGTTCTCAAACTCCGCGGCCGCTTCAATGCCCTGCGCGCCGTTCACCGTCTCGAGCAGACGGCGGAACCGTGCGACGATCTCGGCTTTCAGAATTCCGCGGAACACCACCAGCCCGCGCAGGCGGGCCGACATATCCTCAAGTTTCATACTCCCTGTCCCCTTCCCAATGAGATATAACCCCAGTATAATCGCTCCCGAGCCGCTGTGCAAGCAAATTTGGCAAAAGCGCAAAAAACCTGTTGACAACGGCGAAAAAATGCGGTATGATTTACCACAAATCACAAAACCAACTGTGGAGAAGGAAAGTTAGTAACGGAGCAGGACCCTGCAGAGAGCTGCCGGATGGTGCAAGGCAGCGGGATACCGCACCGCGAACTGGTTCCCGAGCAGGATCGCCGAATGACAGTAGGCGGTTCCGGGTGCGCCCGTTACCGCGCGGGGCTTTGTTGGAAGCCCGCAGAGTGGGCATTGCAGAATGCCAATGAGAGTGGTACCGCAGAGAGCCGATCCGGCCTTTGTCTCTTGTGAAGCACAGGAGACGAGGGCCTTTTTATTTTGCGTTTTTCCGGCCGACGGCAGTGCCGGTTGCGGCCGCCAGTGAAAGATTGAAAGAGTGAAAGAGAGAGAAAGGAAGGAGTCAGCACCATGGTTTTGAACGGTTCCCAGATCTTTGTGGAGGTCCTTGCCGAACAGGGCGTGGATACGATTTTCGGTTATCCCGGCGGTTCGGTCCTGAATCTGTACGACGAGCTGTATAAAAACTCCGACCGCATCCGCCATATCCTCACGGCCCACGAACAGGGCGCCGCCCATGCGGCGGACGGCTACGCCCGGGCCACCGGACGCACCGGCGTGGTGCTGGCCACCAGCGGCCCCGGTGCCACCAACCTGGTCACCGGCATTGCGACGGCCTACATGGACAGCGTGCCCATGGTGGCCTTCACCGGCAACGTCCCCACCAGCATGCTGGGCCGGGACGGCTTCCAGGAAGCCTATATCGAGGGCATCACCCTCCCCATCACCAAGCACAACTTCACGGTCCGCCGGGTCGAGGACCTGGCCGACACGATGCGCGCCGCCTTCCGCATTGCGCAGAGCGGCCGCAAAGGCCCCGTCCTCGTGGACATTCCCAAGGATGTGACCGCCGGACAGTGTGAGTTCACCCCCCATTCGCCCGAGCTGATCCGCACCGTGACCCAGTACGACGAGGAGGAAGTCAAAGAGGCCGCCCGGATGATCAACGAGGCCGAGCGCCCCATCGTCTACTTCGGCGGCGGCGTGCGCAGTGCGGCGGGCTGCCAGCCGCTGCGCGACCTGCTGGAAAAGACCGGAATGCCCGCCACCTACACCCTGATGGCGGCCGGCATCCTCTCCTACGGCGAACCGCACAACCTCGGCATGCTGGGTATGCACGGCTGCTACGCGGCCAACAAGGCCATCGCCGAGGCGGACCTGGTCATCGCGGCCGGCACCCGCTTCTCCGACCGGGTGGCCCTCAACCCCGACAAATTCGCCTCCAAGGCCAAGATCATCCAGATCGACATCGACCCCAGCGAGCTGGGCAAGAATGTCGCCGTGGATCTGGCGCTGACCGGCGATGCCTCCTATATCCTGCAGGCCATCCTGCCCTATGTCGAAAAGACCGAGCACAAGGTCTGGATGGAACAGATCCGGGAATGGCAGCGCAACGACTACCATCCCAAGGACAGCGACACCGAGCTCAAGCCCCACCAGCTGATCGCCGAGATCTGCCGCCAGGCCGGCCCCGATGCCGTGTATGTCACCGACGTGGGCCAGCACCAGATGTGGGCGGCCCAGTACCTCCACCACACCAAGAGCCGCGGGTTCATCACGAGCGGCGGCCTCGGCACGATGGGATTCGGCTACGGCGCCGCGATCGGCGCCCAGCTGGCCCTGGGCCTGGACCAGCGGGTCATCATGCTGACCGGCGACGGGTCCTTCCACATGAACCTCAACGAGGGCTGCACGGCCGTCAGCTACGGCCTGCCGATCATCACGGTCATCTTCAACAACCAGGTGCTCGGCATGGTGCGTCAGTGGCAGACCAGCTTCTACGGCGGCCGCTACTCCAACACCGATCCCCACCGCCGCACCGACTTCGTCAAGGTGGCCGAGGGCTTCGGCGCCAAGGGCTACCGGGCCGAGACGCCGGAAGAATTCCGCGCCGTCTTTGCGGACGCCCTCAAACAGAAGGGCCCCAGCTGGATCGACTGCCGCATCGGCAAGGATGAACGGGTCCTGCCGATGATCCCCGGCGGCTGCGACGTCGAAGACATCATCATGGAATAAGGAGGGAAATGGCATGCAGCCCAATCACAACCGCAAAGTGGCGCCCACGGCGGCGCCTCGGCGGGTCATCAGCCTGCTGGTGGACAACCAGAACGGCGTTCTGGCACGGGTATCCAGCCTGTTCTGCCGCCGCGGATTCAATATCGAAAGCCTGACGGTCTCGGCCACCAACGACCCGACGATCAGCCGCATCACCGTCACGCTGCACGGCGACGACGCCGCGATCAACCAGCTGATTCTGCAGACCGAGCGCCTCGAAGTGACGCGCCAGATCTTTGAACTCACCCCCGAAAAGAGCCTGCAGCGGGAACTGCTGCTCCTCAAGGTGGCCTGCGACACCCCCACCCGCGCCGAAATGCGGGAGATCGCCGCCATCTACAAGGCGAAGATCATTGATCTGTCCCCCGATTCGATGGTGTTCGAGCTGACCGGCAAGCCCGAGAAGATCGACGCCTTCCTGAAAATGTTTGACGGCTATGAGATTCTGGAGCTCTGCCGCACCGGCGTGACGGCGCTGGAGCGGGGCGGCAAACATCCGCATATGCAGAAGCCTCCCCAGGAGATCCGGGCCGTGCAGCTGCCCAACGCCCCGCACTGTGCCCCCGCAAACCCCACCTGACGATTTTAGCCCCTGCGGCTGAAATATAGAGAAGCATTTGGAACATTACAACAGATAAAAAAAGGAGAAATCATCATGGCGATCCACAAGTACTACGATTCCGACTGCAACCTCGGCGTGCTGGACGGCAAGACCGTTGCCGTCATCGGCTTCGGCAGCCAGGGCCACGCCCATTCCGAGAACCTGGCCGAGAGCGGCGTCAACGTCGTTGTCGGTCTGCGCAAAGGTTCCGGCCACTGGGAAAAGGCCGCCAAGTTTGCGGAAACCCATCCGAACTTCAAGGTCATGGAGGTCGAGGAGGCCGCCAAGGCCGGCGACATCGTCATGATGCTGGTTCCCGATGAACTGTGCGCCGACATCTACTACGCCCAGGTCGCGCCCCATATGACGGAGGGCAAGGCCCTGGCGTTTGCCCACGGCTTCAACATCCACTTCAAGACCATCGTGCCGCCCGCCAACGTCGATGTCATCATGATCGCGCCCAAGGGCCCCGGCCACACGGTCCGCAGCCAGTATGTCGAGGGCCACGGCGTGCCCAGCCTGATCTGCGTTGAGCAGGACTACACCGGCAAGGCGAAGGACATCGCGCTGGCCTATGCGTCCGGCATCGGCGCCGGCCGTGCGGGCATCCTCGAGACCACCTTCAAGGAAGAGACCGAGACCGACCTCTTCGGCGAGCAGGCCGTTCTGTGCGGCGGCGTCTGCGAGCTGATCCACGCCGGCTTCGATACGCTGGTGGAGGCCGGCTACGCCCCCGAGATGGCCTACTTTGAGACCTGCCACGAGATGAAGCTCATCGTTGACCTGATCAACGAGGGCGGCTTCAACAAGATGCGCTACTCCATCTCCAACACCGCCGAGTACGGCGACTACCGCACCGGCAAGCGCCTGATCACCGAGGAGACCCGCAAGGAGATGAAGAAGGTCCTGACCGAGATCCAGGACGGCACCTTCGCTTCCGAGTTCCTGACCGAGATGAGCCCCAACGGCGGCCGCAAGGTGCACTTCCTGGCAAAGCGCCGCATGGAAGCAGAGCTGCCCATCGAGAAGGTCGGCGCAGAGC
>NZ_JAXJZK010000036.1:0-21729 GCF_036306485.1 Gemmiger sp.
CGGTTCCGAGAAATTGCGCCATAAGGTAGCTCTCCTTCCGTTTTTATGAAGCGGTAGGGAGCGAATATCTTCTTCGCCAGATTGTAGGCGCAAGCCCACCGGGCGAAGCCGAGCCACGAGTTGACCGATTGGATGATCGCCGCCTCCGTGATCGTGCCCTCCTGCAGCTTCTCCATCATCCGCTTGATGCGCCGCTTCTCCCGCCGTTTCGACTCGGTACGGAGAAGCAGATGCGTCGCTTTGATTTTGAAGCCGTAGGCGTTCACACCCTGCCGCACATAGAAAATCTTGGTCTTCTGGTTGGTCTCAAGGTGCAGTCTCTCTTGGAGGAACACCTTGATCTTTGCTAACCACTCCCGGGCGATTTCCTTGTTTGGCGCTATGACGACGACATCGTCCATGTAGCGCGTGTAGAGCGTCGCACCGAGGAAGCGGATGCAGAATTGATCGAGCTCGTTGAGGTAGATGTTGGCAAAGTCCTGAGAACTCACATTTCCCAGCGGAATCCCTCTCTCACCCTCCGGCGAGCTGTCGATCACTTTGCAAAGAAGCCTGTAAAAACGGAGGAAGTCCTCGTATTTCTCGGGGTACTTCTTCTTGAGCTTCTTGAACCGCTTCGCGATGATCTGCTTGAGCACGCTGCGGTCGATGCTGTAGAAAAACTTGCGGACGTCGATCTTGATGACCGTCGCCTCGTCGCCCCACTTCATGCGGGCGACCCTCATGTCATGCTGTACGTTGAAGGCAGCTCGGATGGGGCCTTTTCCGTACATACACGCAAATGAACGGTTGACAAATACCGGGCGGAAGAGCGTCTGCAGCTCCTGATGGATGACGAGCTGCACGACCTTGTCCCGCAGCGGCGGGATGTGAAGACTGCGCTCCTTCGGCTCCACGATGATCCTGTGCCGATACTTTCCCGGCGTGTACTCACTAACGCCCGCCTGTCTCGTTTTCTCAATTTTCTTGAGATCGCGCCACAGGCGCACGTTGTTCACCTCGGAATAGAGGTCGTAGAGCACGGCCTCCCGCGTGAACTTGCGGCTGCCTCGCAAGGCGGTCTTGTAGCCCGCCTCGATCGCCGACCAGCCCACGGCGTCCTCATAGCTGGAGGGTGGAGGGATCGGCGGCACGAGGGCCTTCTTGGTGTTCTTTGTGTTGTAGAGCATAATGGGGAATTTCGTCATTCGTGGCATCCTTTCCTTTTAGAACGGCTTGGCACCCATGACGCGGGTTGCTACCCACATTGTAGACCTCCCTCCGCCTCCCAATACGAGAGGGCGGGCGAAGCTCAGTCACTGTTTTTACGCCGTTTCTCAACATGGCGAAGGATTACCTCTCCCTTGAAGTATAACAAGGACACGCACCTGAAGCCGTGGTCGCAGATGACGTAATAACCTACAAGGCGGGGCGGAAACCGACATTCGGATTGGAGTTCGTAGCATTGTTGTTGTTCCAGTTGCGGGCCGAATTGTACCCGCGAATCGCACGGTTCGACGCCAGACAGAGATAACCCTGAGTAGGTGCTGTACTTTTTCTGATGGTCTATTTTCGGTTGTTGATGAAGAACTTTTGCAGTCCTCCAATGATGCGCCCGATCTCCTCGAGCTTTCCTTGCAGTTCCAAGAGTTTCTTCTGCGTGATGTACTTCTGGTTCTTGGCGACACCTAAAAGCACGAGCAGCAGTGTCTTCTCTGCGTCCGCCTCATCCAGCCACATGAGCCGTCTGTTGACGTTCGTGAGGTTGTTGGCCATAACAGCCGCTCGGATGAGCTTGTAGCAGGATTGCTTGATCTCTTGGCACAAGGAGAACTTCTCGGAGGCGGGGAAGTTTTTCAGCAAGGGGTATATATCCCTTTCGAGAAATATCTCAGTTTTCTTTTGTAGGACTGACGGCTCTGCCATGATACACACACCTCTTTTCCCGAACGCGGGCAAGCTCGGCGTGATCACCATAATATTCGAAGCCGTAGTCCGTGAGTTTGATCCTGACAGGCTTGCCGCTGATGATGCTGTGCCCTGTGATGAGGACGGCGGCGTCCCCTGTGAGGGACAGCCCCGCCTCCGTCTGCAGGTTCAGCACGCCATCCGGCAACCCGCCGCACTTCTCGCATACCGGGGCCAGCTCCACGAGCAAGCTCCCGATGATGCAGCTTGCTTCCTTGCGGCTGCAAGCGACCTTATACATAGATTTTTCGCGCCACAGGGTCATAAATCCCTGACGTGATCGCGACCGAGGTCACGGTGTTGAAGTTGATGAGAAAGACATTGTTGACCATGTTGTTCAGCGTCGCATCCTTCAACACCTTAATCTCTTTCTGCGCGTCGGCAATCTGAGCCTCATGGAGAATGACCGCTTCACGGTTTGTGAAAATGCCTTCGTCCATGTGGTTCATATTCACCTGACTCACAGGCGTTCCTTCCTGAATGACCTCTCCCGTCTCAATGTCTTGGACGTGATCGAGCCACCCGATTTTTTCATAGGTTTTCATTGCTGCTTTCGACCTCCACTTCTAAGATATTATATTTGAAGGCTATATAAAGCCCCTTGCCCGGTGTTTTTGTGAAGACCCGTTCGCCCGCTGACGCGATGATGTCGCCGTCTTTGTCCACGAGCTGCACCTCGGCGACGTCACCGATCACGGTATCGTCGAAGTAAATGTAGACCCTTGCGCTTGCGCCCTGCACGAAGCGGCGGAAAGGCTCCGCTGTCTGTGGCACGCCGTTGAGCGTGTAGTCCGCATGATCGACCGAGTCAACGAACCGCTGCCCGATCTTCTGGATACCGATAGAAGTCAATGTTTTCATTCTGCTGCGCCTCCTTTCGCGTTGGTAGAGCAGCGCGTAGAGGTGGAGCATCTCAGGTAGACCTTTGCACCCTGCGCCGCCTTCGAGCCCACCTCAATGTCCGAGGCGAAGCCCTGATAAATGGTGTACGCGCCGAAGTGATAGAACTCCTCGGAGGCTGCAAATGTGCCGGCTCTCGGGAAGGGATTGCCGCCGCCCGATGCGCCGCCTTGCGCCATGACCGTCGAGGCCACGAGATGTCCTTCACTGACGATATGCGGCCACACGCCGCACACGATCTCTCCGCACCTTGGATAGCGTGAGAAGCCTGTCTGAAGCCGGGATTGAATAATGAGCCCGCCGATGGTCTCCATACCGTAGGCGGGCTTACTGCTGCCCTCCTTGACCTTGCGGACTTGCCCGTCGATGACCGAGAGATTTGTGACGCCGCTGGGCTTGGAACTGTTCAGGAAGATGATGAACTCAGCCCAGCGCTCCGCATCCTGATCGGCGAACAGTTCAATCCGGCTGCGGTCGTAGCCGAGCGCGGTCAGCGCGTAGAGAACGCCGCGCCGCGTGCCGCTCCACTGTGAGATGATCCCCTTCATGGACAGGCGCGTCCGATAGGCTTCGGCGTCCTCGCCCTCCAGTCGCGGCATATCCCGGTCTTGCCCATGCACGGGGAGCATGACCTCTGAGCAGCTTGCTACGTTCGCCTCGCTGCGCACGCGGAAGATCGCCGCCTTCAGGTCGTCGAACTCGCGCCCCATGACCTTGAAGAAGATGCGGAGCTGGTTGACCGTCTTCCGGCCCTTCTTCAAGGGAGCGAAGAGCAGATCAAACATATATTCCCCGAAGGTTTCAAACCGCTTCATCCGCTCACTCCCTTTCGACCGTCACAGAGACGTCGCCGAGGGTGATGACCTTGTCCTTACCCAGCTTCACATCCGCCTCCGGCTCGGAGACCGCCGCGTTGGTGGCCCCACTGTAGCCGCTGCGGATCGCGTGGTTGATGTCGGACAGGGTCAGCTCGTTGAGCTTGCGGCTGCGGCGCACGGCCAGCAGTTCGGTGAGGATCGCCTTGACCCGGTTCTCCACCGCCTCGTCCGTGTCCGCCGTGTCGGTCGTGACCGTGACGGAGATATTCTGCGATACGGTCACAGAGGACTTCACGAGAATATTATCATACGGGCCAGCGATCTTGTCAACGGCTTCTCTTACTGCCGCAAGCAGTCCCTCCGTCGCCTCGCCCGCCGTGCCTGTCACGATGACGTCCACCGTGCCCTGCCCGCGCGGGTGGTTGCAGTCGGCCTGTGCGAACAGTACGCCGGGGACGGACTCCGCCGCGTCAATGAAGGTGTCCTCCGTCGCCCGCTGCGCCAGCTCCGACCACGATCGGAGTGTCCGCGCCCTCGCGCTCTCGTCGTCCTCGGTGTCGCTGCCTTCCCGCACGATCCAGTCCTCGGCGTTGCTGAATGTGACGTCGCCGAGGTAGGTCAGCGTGCGCACGATCTGCCCTGCGGGGACGTTGTAGCGGCTGCCCTCTGTCTCGGCCTCCACCAGCACGTCCACGGAGGACGCGCCCTTTTGCAGCGTCGCCGCCTCCAGTACGAAGAAGCGCAGCTCCTCGCCGTTGATGTCGAGGATGCTCTTGAAGACGTGGCCCTTGGGGATTTTGACCGCCTCGCCCGTCATGTCGGTGCGTCTGACGGTGATGAAGCCCTGCGTCTTCTGCGCCTTCTTGCGCTTTTTGGAGTAGTCCGCCATCTTCAGGTCGAGCCACGCGCCGCCCGCGTGGGAGACGAACATATTGTTCAGCACGACGCGGAGCAATTCAATGACCTCGACCTTGATGCGCAGCACGATCATGAGCATCGTGTAGAACACGCCGCCCGAATGGAAGTTGCTGATGACGAAGCCCTCGTCTTTCAGCTCCTCGACCTTCTGCTCCTTCAGCTCGTCCAGTGTGGGCAGAGGGAGTACGGCGTCCAGTATTTCCTTGTCGATCATTCTGATACCACCTCCACGCTCACCGCGCCGATGATGACGTCCAACTCGCGCCGCTCGTCCTCCTCCGCGAAGCGGAAGGAGCAGTGCAGCACGACCGCGTCATCCTCGAACGCAATACTGATCTCAATGCTTTCCGGGAGGATGACCTCCCGCTTCTGCAGCTTGAGCCGCACCCGCTGGGTGATCTCCAGACGGGTCAGCTCCGTGTCCTCGGACTGGATGAAGTCATACAGGCCCCAGCCGAACTCGGCGTCATAGAAGACGTCTCCCGGCTGCGTGAGCGCCTCAAGGACGATGTTCTGATACAGACACTCCAGCCCCGAGCAGAGCGGCGCGTCGCCGTCTGTGGCCTGTGTGAGCTGCCACTCGCTGTTGAGCCGGATGTCCGTATCGTTCAAGCCCGTCATAGCTCCACCTCCCCGATGATCGCCGGGGTGAGGTCGCCGTAGGGAAGCGCGACGGCCACGACCGCCCCGGCCTTGAACTGTTTCTTAGACTTAATTCCCGGAAGCGCGGGATAGTTGGCGTCGGGGTTGCCGAAGCGGTCGATGACGGTGAGTTTGTACTCGTACCAGTAGGAGGTGATGTGCGCCTTGAACACCTCGCCCGTCACTTCGTTGTGGACGATCAGTTCCTCAATGTCAAAGGCGTCGCTCTTTGCCGCCGAGTCGATGGTGGCGAATACGGCGGCGGGGAGCTTCAAATGCGGGAAGTCCTGCGCCAGCGTCTTCTTCATAACGGACGCGACCATTTCTTCGAGCACGTCGGTTCCCTCCTTTCGGGGTCAGAAATAGATGTAGGTGCGGATGAAGCCGGAGTCGTTGGTCTTGCTGACCACCTTGGAGACCTCGACCTCACCGCTCACCTGCGGATGGATGAGGTTTATTTTGTGGGAGTGCTTGATGAATGGCGCGGAGACCGTCTCCAGCTCCCATACGCCGCCCGCGCGGCGCAGGTTTAGGATGTTCACGCCGCGCTCGAAGGTGTAGACCTTCTTCTGTTCCGGCTTCTCGTCCCAATAGAAGACGCCGCCCGAGAAGAAGAACGGAACACGAAGCCCCCACGCCGCATTGACGGCGTTGATCGCTTGGACGGCGGTCTGCTTCCGAATGGGGAGCATTTTGCGCGTCGGGTAGGTCTTGCTGGAGAGCTTCATCTTGGACAGGCCCGCCTGTGCAAGGAAGTACGAGATCAGCTCCTGCGGCGTGGTGTCGAGGAAGGTGTCGTTGATGATCGTCTCCTCCATGAGCAGCATCTCATCCTTCAGCGCGACCTCGTTGGCATACGTCCCGCCGTCGTAGTTGCCGGAGACGAAGCCCGTGAACACGTCCTCCAGCGTGCCGTCATAGCCGAGCTGGATGGTGGCGGGGTCTTTCTTCTTGAGCGAGAGCTTCGGGCGGAACTGGCTCGTGAAGCGGATCTTCGCCCAATCATAATACGAGGACTTCGAGGAATAGATCTCAAGCTCCACGCCTTCCTCGAAGGTGTAGGAACCGGCCTGTGCCGAGATCTGCGGGTAATACAGTTCTTTCGTTTCCACTGTGGCCTCCTTAGTACGGCATGGCGGTCACTTTGTTCATCGCCGCCGTGGCGTCCGCGTCATCCCGTGCGGGGGACTTGCCCCGTTCGTTGCTCAGGTAGCTCTTGTAGCCTGCCTTCAGATTGCTCGCCGCGCCGCCGCCGGACTTGCCGGAGCCGGAACTGGAGCCGGACTTTGCCGTGATGGTCTGCGGGATGTACTCCCACAGCTCCAGCGTAGCCGTAAGCTGCCCGCGCTTGTTTTCGCCCTTGTGGGACAGCTTCTTGAAGATGACCTTCTCCACGCCGTGGGCGGCGGTGTCCTCGCTGATGATGGGGATGGGCTGCGGCACGCTCTGCCCGGGCGATCGGAAGATCGCCCGGAGCGTTGCGTATCGCTGGTACTTGGTCTGCGAGGGCGTGTCGTCGATGATCAGCTCGATGTTGACCTTGGCGTCCTCGTAGCCCGTTGCCTGTTTCGGCTTAGTGGCGCTGCCCTCGACCTCCTGCTCGTCCACCTTCGCGGTCTCAATGACCTCGATGCTTTTGACGAGACCGGGGAGGACGGCGCCGTTGAGCTTAATCAGCTCGTCTTCTACATAGATCATAGCGTCCTCCTTCCTTATGCCGGGGCCGGGGCGGCGGCCTCGTCGTCGCCGGGTTCGCCGTCCTCGTTGGCCGCTGCGTAGTCCTCGACCTCCTGCAAAAGAGCGAGGAGCTGCTGCAGGTCTTTGATCTTCTTGAGGTCGACCGGGACGAGCAGCTTGTGGATGATGACCTGCTTGCCCTTACCGGAGCCGCCCTCATCGCTGCTCTCGTCCTTGTCCTTTTTCCCGCCGCCGAGGTCGATCTTCTTCTCCGGCTTGCGGTCAAGAGCGCCCTGCACCTGCTGGAGGCTCTTGTTCATCGCCTCTGCCGGGGCGTCGCCCGCCAGCGTTAGGCCGTGGGCGTAGGTAGTCATGGTGCGTTGGCCGGACAGAGTCAGCGTAGACAGCGGCCCCTCCTTCGCGTCAGAGAACGGGAGGAGGTTGCGGATCTTCTGCAAGCCGCCCTTTACGGCCTCGACCGCGCTGCTGAAGGCGGACTTGATGCCGTTTGCAAAGGTGGACACGATCCGTTTGCCGGACTCGAAGAACCACGTGACCGCGCCGGAGACGGCGTTCTTGATGTTGTTCAGGCCGTTGGAGAAGGCGGCGCGTGCGTCGGTGAACTTCTGTGAGATGCCTTGGACGATGTTGCTCATGGCCGTCGAGAACTTCCCACGGATCTCCGAGAGCTTGCCGCCCGTGAGGTTGTCGATGAAGGTGTAGCCCGCTGTGTACCAGCCCTTGACCGCCTCCATCGCCGCCGCTGCGACGCCGGAAACGCCGCCGCCGTGTTCCTCGTAGGCCGTCTTGATGTTGGACAGCTTCTCGGACACGGTCGCCTTTGCCGCGTCCATGACGGAGCCGATCACGTTCCCGATGCCTTCAAACACCGACTTCGTGACCGAGCCCACCGCCGTCAGCGTTCCCTTGAAGAAGTTGATGACGGAGTTGACCGCATTGCGGAACCACTCACACTTGTTGTAGAGTAGCACCAGCGCCGCAATGAGGGCCACAATGCCAATGACGACCCATGTGACGGGGTTGGCCAGCAGCGCCGCCGTGAAGCTCCACACCGAGGATATGAGTGGTGTGAGCGCCCCTCGCGCCAGTGCGAAGCCGCCCTTAAGTATCTTGAACGCGCTGACCGTTTTTGTCACGACGAGGCCGACGCCGGAGATCAGGGCGATCAGCGTGCCGCCTACGGCGAGGAAACCGCCCACCGCAAGAACGATGAGCATGATGACCTTGACGAGCTCTTGGTTCTTCTCGATCCACGAGCCGACCTTCGTCAGCACGCCCTCGCCCTTGCTCATCAGGTCGTTGACCGTGGGGAGCAGGGAGTTGCCGATGCTCTCAGTGACGTTGTGGATGCGCTGCTTGAGTCGCTCGAAGCGTTCCGGCTCCGTCTCCTGAATGGCGGAGGCCATCTGCTCCGTGACCGACACGCCCTTTCCGAGCGAGCCGTACATATTGACGATGTTGTCCTGCAGGTCGCCGACCTTGTTATACATCAGGTCGATGAGCGCTACGGCCTCGGTGTCGCCGAAGGCTTTCTGCAGCTCCATCTTTTCGGCGGCGTCCATTGTCTCGCCGAACTTGCCCCGCAGGATGTCGAGGATTTCCGGCATACTCAGGAGCTGGTTGTTGGCGTCTGTGAACTTGAGCCCCAGCGCCTCGCCGCCCTTGGTGGCGCTGCGGAGGAAGGCTTTGTATTTCGTGCCCGCTTCCGCACCGCCCATCGTTGCTTGCAGCATACCCAAGACGGAGAGCTGCTCTTCCAGCGGCACCTGCGCCGTGGTCGCCGATGCGCCGAGGTTCT
This sequence comes from Gemmiger sp., assembly GCF_036306485.1. Classification (GTDB taxonomy): domain Bacteria; phylum Bacillota; class Clostridia; order Oscillospirales; family Ruminococcaceae; genus Gemmiger. Next base: position 8,722 of record NZ_JAXJZK010000036.1, read on the forward strand.
GGATTGCCTGTGCCATGCCGGAGCCGGAGGTCTTGAACGCTCGGACGGCGTCGGAGATGCCAGCCGAGAACATTTCGCCGAACTCCATGTCGCTCAGGTCGCTGTAGTAGTCTTTATAAATGCCGTAGCCTGTGGCAAACAGCGAGGTCATCTCGCCCGCCGTGGACTTCGTCGCCTTTGCGGTCAGGGCCGCGAGGCTTGTGAACTCTGCGACACCCTCATCAGAGAGGGAGGCGATGCCGCTCTTGATGTCGTAGGCCGCGCTGATGAAGTCCGCCTTCGACGTGCCCGCCCACTGATCGGAGAAGCTGCGTGCGGCGTTTTCGACCGCTTCAAGGTCTTGCACGCCCAGCGAGGCCAGCTCACCCAGCGCACGCCGCGTTTCAAAGGTCGCCTCTACCGGGGCGAGCACAGCGTTTACGATCTGTGAGCCCGTCTCCTGCATCGCCGCACCCGCCTTTGCCATGCTGCCGAAGGTCTGGCTTGCGGCGTCCAGCTTGGAGACGTTTGCGCCGACCTTGGACGCCACGCCCGCCATCGGCCCGGAGAGGTTGTCGATCATGTTCATAATGAGCGACAGCTTAAATACGGACTCTAAACTCATTTTCTGCTTTCACCTCCAGTTTGAGATAGAGGCGGAAAACGATCGGCGACGGGAGGCCGTCACTCGGGGAACGCTCGCACGATCGCCCGGGTGACGATGCCCTCCTCAAGCTCCTGCATGAAGCGGGCCTTTGCGACCCATCCGAGGAACTCGTCGACGTCGTCAATCGTTTCAGGGTCAAAGGTCTCTAAGAGAGGCGGAGGCACAAAACGATAGATCTCAAGGAGCCCGCGCTCCACGAAGCTCTCCCGCACCTCCGCGACCCGTTCTCTTAGAGCTTCTTCAAATTTGCCGTACCCGTCAGGCCGAGGATCTCCGTCAGCTTATTGCCGATGGAGATCGCGATGCCGGGGTTCTCCTCCATGTCCTTCGTCAGACGCTCGGCGTCCTCGTCGATGACCGCGTCCAGCATGAACGCCTTGCTTGCCTTGGTGATGCCCTGCGCAGCGGTCTTGATGTAGCGGTCATAGCTGGGGACGGTGGGGCGCTTAAAGTAGTAGGAGAACTCTTTCTCGCTCTCATCATCCACGGGGACGGTGATGCCGACGCGGTAGAGCTTGCCGCCGTACTTGGCCTTGAGCTGTTCCTCGCTGCTGCGGGCGGGGGTCTGGTTGTTGGTGCTTTCCATAGTGTGACTTCCTCCTTGTTATTCTCAAAAATGTTGTCCTTAGACGGGTGCGACGCCGTCCTGATACACGCCGCCGACGATCTTCATGTCGACATCGACGGTGAGGCTCTTGTCGCCCTGCGCTGCCTTGTTGTTGCGCTTGGAGAACTTGACCTTCTTCAGCTCGTCGATCTTCGTGCGTGCGCCCTCGTTGGCGTAGGAGACGATGATGGAGGGCAACTCCATCTTGTAGAAGGGAACTCCCTTCTGCTTGCAGTAGGCCAGCAGATCGTCGTAGTCGTCGCGGAGCATGGAGAGCTTGCCGGACGCCTTATAGTTGCCTGTGCCGTAGCCGCGCGGCTTGGAGCCGGAGCCGTAGACTTCCTCTATCTCCAGCTCGTCGTCATAGCTGATCTCCTGCACCTGAATGTTCAGGCCGGGGATTTTCAGATCCACGTCGCCCCAATCATAGGCTTTTCCGTTTACCTTCAGCATTGCCTGTCCTCCTCCCTTAGTTGCTGCTCAGAGCCGAGCGCCCGATGTCGATAACGACCTCGCGGATGTAGCCTCTGGAGAGGTAGCGGATGATGACGCTCATGGTCTCATCTTCGAGGAAAGTATCGTAGCAGCTCTCGTCCACGGTGGTCTCATAGGAGCTGATCTCCTTGTCCTCCACCATGCGGTCAAGCGGCACGCTGATGAACTTCGCCCGCGCGTCCAGCTCGCCCTGAATGTCCTCAAGGTCGATGTCGTCGTTCTTGAACTGCAGCGCCTTCTTGCGTGTCTCGCGGATGATCTTGTTCTTCACACGCACATCCTCGGCATAGCGGAAGTCGCTGCCGTCCTTGCACATCATCTTCGTGTGATAGACAAAGATGTCGTCAAGGCCGTCGTACTCGCGGAAGGTCATGTAGCCCGCGACGTCCAGCAGTTCAATGACGGTGCTGTCGTAGCCGATGGGAACCAGCTCCAGCAGCTTCGTCTTGGGGAAGCCCAGCGCGTCCTCGTCCTTGGTCTTGCCGATGGACACGCTCACCTTCGTCATGGCGTAGCGCCCGGAGGCGAGGCCCGCGAGGTTGACAATCTGCGTGGTGCCGTCCAGCCGCACAAGGCGACCCCATGCGGCGCAGACCTGAATGTCGGAGTTCTTGATCCGCTTACGGTCTGCCTCCATCTTCAGCGCCCAATCGCTCAGGTCACCATCCGCCTCGTCGGCGGGATAGGCGGCCTCCATGAGGAAGAAGCAGGGCTTGTGGCAGACCGTCATCAGCTCCTTCTGTGCTTCACTGACCGCCTCCCACAGCTCCACCGTGCTCTCGCCGACTATGTGGACGAACTCGAACTCCTCGCTGAAGCTCTTGATCTTCTCAATCGCGCCCAGCACATCGCCGTTCGTCATGCTCGGTGCAGTGGTCTTGAGGGTGTAGGTGTCGCGCATGAGGAAGGAGCTGGGCTTCTGATCCGGCGAGCTCGCCTCGGTGAACTTGATCGTCAGGCCCGTGCCCTCGATCTCGTAGCTGCCAGTGACGGGGACGGTGATCTCATCCGAGAAGTTGTCGCCGTCGATGGAGTAGACGAAGGCTGCGGTGTTGAGCCCGCCCTGCGCGGTGAAGCGCACGGTGAGCGCGTAGGCGTTGTTGGGCGAGCCCTGCACGGTCACGCTGCCGCCGCCGTCGCCCGTCTTCGTGACCTCACCGATCGTGCCAGCGGTGCTCGCGGCGACGGGGATGCAGAACACGCGGGCCGCGCCGCCCTGCACCGCGTCCATGACCGCATCGGCCAGCGGGGACAGGCCCAGCTTGGACTTGATGGTGCTTGCGCCCATGCTGCCGAGGATGGTGATGGGCTTTTCGGTGACAGAGGGGGAGACGCCGATCTTGATGTGCAGACCGTCGCCCGTTGCCGTGGCGAAGCCGAGCAGTCCGTCCGTGACGTTGCTGCGTACATCTCTAAGCATTACTTCCTCGCCTCCTTGCTCTTACGCCCGTTCATCGGGCTGTTGTTGAACTTGGCGACGGCGGCGAGGAACTCGTCCTCCGTCATCGCCTTACCGGGCCGCCAGCCATTCGCGGCGCAAACGCCCGCGTAGGTGGCACGCCCAACCTTGTGCTGCTCACGGAGCTTGTCGATCGGCACAAGCTCCGGCGCGGCAGCGCCTTCCGGCTTCTGTGTTTTAGTCGCCATCTGTAGGCTCCTTTCATGTGATCTTCTCCACGGACGTCACTCTGACATCGGTCAGAGGTGCGAAGCCCGTGTCGCGGTAAACGCCGCCGTTGAAGGTGATCATCACCTGCACGGCGACCTGTGCTTTCAGGAGTGAGTCGTCCTTGTCGACCCAATCCGCTCCCTCAATCTCAATGGGGACGAAGTTGCCGTCGATGTAGATGCCACGGTCAAGACTCGCCACAAAGCGGTCGAATATCTCCTCGACTTCATTATCGGTGTAGCCGCCGATGATCACGCCGAACGTGGTCGCCCGTTCCATGATCTTCCGCCTTTTGTGCAGCGTTCCCTCTTCGTCTCTGTATCTCTTTTTGGAACCGTTTCGGGTGAAAGTCTCACGTTCGAACAAGACCGCGCCGATGTGGGACTCCTGGCTCTTCTCCAGAGCCTTCTCTGTGGTAAACGGCTTGGACTTGATGCCCGCCGCTTTCAGCTTGTCGATGAGATATTGCTTGCTTTCCGTGTAGAGCAAGAGATCAATCCTCCTTCTGGATGAACTCCTCGACCGTCGCCTTCATCTCCTGCATATCGTCCTCTGAGAGACCGAGGAAGGGACGGGCCGGGATGGTGATGCGGACTTGCTTCTTCGTGACCCACTTGCCGCCCACCTGAAAACGGAGGGCTTTCTTCTTCCGCGCCCGGATGGTGCGGCCCGGTTCTCCGAACTGATGCGTCGCCGCATACTTGACGTTCGTGCCGACCGCGAAGCCGGAGGCGTCCGACTTGTCGTGGATGGAGTTGCGGAGCTGTGCAGACTGGATGAGCGTCTTGCCGCCCTCCTGTGCGGCGCGGATGGAGGTCTTCCATCTGCGCCCGTCCGGGCCTTTGCTCTGCTTGAACCGTTCCAGCGTCGACTCGCGCGCGCCCTCGGCCAGTGCCGCATTGATGCCCTGCTTGTCGATCTCCGAGAAGCTCCTGATCCTGCGGAGCATCGCCCGCGTGTCGCCGTCGAGCCGGATGCTGTACATGGCCATGCGTTACATCCCCCTCATCTTCTCACGGGTAAACAGGCGGCTGTTGGACTTGACCTTGAAGCCGCCCGCCGCTGCGCTCGCCGGGTCTTCCGTCTCCGTGCCGATGGACACCGTGCCCTCCGCGACCAGCGTGAGGAACTTGATCGCCGCGTTGTAGCGGTTCAGGTAGGTCTTCTGATCCGTCCCCTCGTCGATGCCGATGCGGGAGAACAGATTGTAGACCGCGATGTCCTTGGAGAACTTGTTGATGACCCTCGGGGCCGGGGCCAGAGGGACGGCGTACCTCTTGGCGAGGTAGCCGTCGATCTCTGCGTCCGCGTCGGCGATCGCCGCATCGATGATCGGGGAGACCAGCTCTTCACGCTCGGCGGGATCTTCAATGAAGGTGTCGCCGATGATCGCGTTGAGCGCGTCATCCTTGACCATGTCCCGCACTTCAGCGCGTGTGCTGTAGCTCATGCCGCGCCCTCCTTTCTGCCCCGGGCGGTTTAGGTGGTGGTGCCGTCAGAGCCGTAGGCCATCTGCCAGAAGCCGAAGCCCGCGTTGCCGCGAGAGTCTGCGCCGTAGATGAACTTCTTGCTCATGAAGACGTTGTCGTCGGTCTCGTTGGTCTTGGAGACGAACTTCGCCTTCTTGCGCTGCTGGTAGATCAGCGGCTTGACGGGACGCTTGGTGCAGAGCAGGAACCAAGCGGAGTCGCTTGCGAGGCGAGGCTCCACATGGATCTCCGCCGTGCCCTGCATGGTGTTCTTCGTGCCGTTGATGAAGTCGGCGACGAGGATGTCGCGGGCGTCCGCTTCCAGTGCGGGCGGCACGACCAGCAGGTCGGGAACCAGCGCCAGAGGGCGGCCCTTGCTGTTCTTCAGGCTCATCATGGATGTACGCGCCGTCTTGTACGCGCCCATGCTCAGCTTCGCGGTGCCCTTGTTGCTTGCCTTGTCCTTGCCGACAGGGTGGTCGGTAGCGAAGAACGCCTTGCCGTCGTAGCACTTCTCGGTGAAGCCGTTGGCCAGCAGACCGTAGACCAGCTCGTCGGGATGCAGCGCGGCGGACTCGCCGAGCATCTGAATGGAAGGATTGTAGAGGCCGATCTTGTCGTCCTCGACCGCGTTGCGGTCTACGCCGACAGTCAGCTCGAAGTCCTTGTTCTTGATGGTGTAGGCGGAGCCGGAGAGGTTCTGGATCTCGCGCTCACCGATCCACTCCCTCATGCCGGGGATGTCGCCGAGCCATGCGTAGGTCTCGGATTCGCTGGTGCTGGGCACGACGGTCGCGACCTTTTCATAGGTGGGATGCTGCCCTTCAAACGCCTTGTTAAAGACCGTGTTGAAGGCGGTATAGATGCCTCTAAGGGCCTGCGGGGTGATGATCATAATGAATGTACCTCCTTACTCGATTAGCCGCCCACACTTGCGGCGGCAGCAGCGGGAATGTAGCCTCCGCACTCGACGGCGACGCCCTCGTCATCCACGCGGATGACGGTGCCAGCCACGGACGCGCCCGTGGCGAGCGCCGTGACGGTGTGGTCGTCTTCCATGTAGCAGGGCTTGAGAACATGGGCGGCGGTGATCTTATTCGCAGAGGTAGCGGTGTTGTCAAAGACGAATACGCCGCGAGCGACGCGGATGACCAACTCGCCGTCTGCGCCCGTATTTGTCACTGTCTCCTCGGCGCGGCCCACAGCGGTCAGGCTCTCGGCCTTCTTGCCGGGGATTGCGTAGCCGCTCGCGTCCAGAGCGACGAGTGCGCCCTGATAAATGGTGGTACCGCCCTTCACAGGCACCGCAATGACCTTTGCGCCGTTGGCGATCTCAGGGGTATCTCTCACATCAGTCAGTTTTGCCATGATCTTAGTCCTCCTTCATACCGTACTTCTTGACGTCGTCGGGCGAGATGCCGAGCTGCTTGCAGACCAGCAGCGTGTCGGCGTCCAGCGCGTCGCTCTTGAGGGCCTTGACGTCGTCCAGCTCAATCTTGTCCATCGGCACGATTTGCGGGGCCTTCTCCACAAAGGAGCCGAAGCCCTTCGGGTCGCTCAAGGCGTAGCTCTTAGCCCATTCTTTCTGCGCCGGGGTGATCTTACCCGCCTTCAGGGCAAGGATGACAGCGTCGTTGGCCTCGCGCTCCGCATTCTGCTGCTTGAGCGCCTTCAGCTCCTCGGCGAGGTTGACGCCGTCGACCGTGCCGTTCTTGAGCTCCATGATCTTTGCGGTCACGTCCTCGGCGGCAGCGCCCGCCTTCAGACCCAGCAGCTCGCAGACCGCCTTGTTCGCCACGACGTTCTCGGGCGGCTGCTTCTCCGCTTCCTTGAGGCTGCGGTTCTCGGCGAGGCAAACCTTGAGTGCCTCCACGACCTGCTCCTCCGTGGCGTCCTCGCTCAAACCGAGCAGTTCCGCCAGCTTCTTGATGTCCATAGAATGTTGTCCTCCTTCAAAATTGTCTGAATTGACGATGGGGTTCATCCCCTCGATCGCCGGAGTGTTGGTAAGTGCCAGCGAGTGGAGCCCGACCGCCTTGTTGTCCGCCTTGCGGACATTCACGACCGGGGAGAGATAGCGGTACTCCTTGTTCTCAAGGTACCGCGCCCCTCGGGGCGTCCACTCGACGACGGCCTTGATTTGCCCGTCCTCCAGCTTCAGCTCCTTCACCCATCCGGCTGCGGGTGCCTCGCACCCTTTGAGCGTCTGATGCTCGTAGTCAACGACGAGATCCACGCCGCGCTTGGCGATCTGCGCCTTCATCGCCTTGTAGCTCTCATCGTCTACATCAAACTCACCCTTCGAGCTGACAACGTGGCCGATGGGGAGGACGAAGATCGTCTCTGGCGCTCCCACGAGCTCCACATTGCCGCCTTTCAGGGTCAAAAAACTATCCATTTGCATCTGTCCTCCTTTGGTGTCGCCGCGAACCGCCCGGAAACGGCGTTAGAGCGCGTGCGCACGCCCCTTACTTGCCGCACCCGTCAAATTACCCTGCCGAGAGCAAAACGCGCACAGCGGGGCTCTGTGGCCTTATGGCGGAGTGTTCCCCTTTTCGCGCTCTTGGTACGCCTTTTTGAGTGGCTCGGGGTAGCCTGTGAGGTCTGGCTGATAGCGTACCTTGGCGGGGTTGGTATCGAACTGCGGGTCGGGCAGGATGTTGACGAAGCGCCCATCCTCCAGCCGCGCCGCCCTCGGTGCTTCGGTCTCCACCGTCAGCCCCCGCTGCTCCATCTGGCGCTTGGAGAGCGTCTTGACCGTGCAGCGGCACTTGAAGCCGTTGGGTGGGAACCATGTGTCCCAAATGGGATCGTCCGCCATGAACACGCGCCCATCCATCGCAAGGTGGCTCGGGCGGGTCTTTGAGTCGTTGACGGCGTCATACTGCCAGTAGGGCCGCAGCGCCTTGACGCCCGGTTCGGTCATCCGCTTGTAGTGGCCCACATTGTAGGCCGTCTGGATGTTGGTGCGGAAGATGTTCTCGGCTTGGTAGGGCGTGATGCCCTCGTAGCCCTCTGCTTCGAGGAAGTCGTTCATATTCTCGCGAAACTCCGCAAGGCTGTTACCCTCCTCCAGTGCGGCCAGCAGCTCGTCGTAGAACTTCTTGAGCACCTGCGCCTTCGTGTAGCCGCTGACCGTAAAGGCGAGGGCGCGGTACTCGGCGGCAATCTGATAGAACCGCGAGGCGGTTACAGGGACGCGCTCTTTGAAGTACGCGACCGCCTCTTCAAAGGTCATGTCCTTGCGGCTGAAAAGCGCGGTGAACTCATCCATCCTCAACCACCCGCCCCTCAAGATCGGCGTAGAGCATAACCTTCTGCAGCAGCTCCTCGACCTCAGAGACATCCATCGCGGCGTAGAGTTCGGCGACGGCTGTGTCATCCTCCATCAGCTCGCGGAGCTGTTCGAGACTGTCTGCGTTCTCAATCATTTTGAGAACCGGCTCGAACGCGCGCTTGAAGCTGCCCGCGCCCTTGTGGAGTGCGGCGGCGGCGAGCCTGTCAATGTGCTGCTGCGTGCCGATCGGCGCGTCAGCTCCCGCCTTGAGGGAGAGTAGCGCATCGCTTTTGAACGGCAGCACGCCGCCCATGCCGCCTCCGTAGGTGGGCTTTGCAATCTCATCACCTTCCTCCGGCTCGGGGATGGAGAACTTCTTATAGACGAAGCTCGTGGGTATCCGAAGCCCGACCTTTTCGATGAGCGTGCCGAGGATTGTCGCCGTCTGTGTCAAGTCCTCGGACTCTTCGCAGTCGAAGCGGATGTAGGGGATGCGCTTGTCCTCGCCGAAGTTGAAGATGCACAGCGGGCGGATGAGGTCGCGCCGGAGGGTGGACGCCAGCGCCTTGCAGTCGGCGACGGTGAGATCGTGCCGGACATCGTTGTGCGTCTTGCTCTGTGCGTAACTGCCGCCGCCCGAGTCGGAAGTCAGCGTCTGGCCGAGGATTGCCTTGGAGATCTGTTCATCGCAGTAACGAGCCAGCCGTTCATAGAGGTCGGAGCTGGAGGTCTTCTCCGTGGTAATGAAGTCGATGCTCGTGCCATCCGGGATGATGCCCGCCGCGTCGGAGCCAATCTGGATGAGGGCTCGCATGAGCGCCGCCTTGTCGCTGTCGCTCGCTCCCGGCGCGTACTTGCCCAGCCGGAGCGGCAGACCGTAGATCTCAGCGAAGCTGACCCAGTCCTTCAGGTCGTAGTTCTTGAAGAGGTACATCCACGCCACAACTCGGAGGATGCCAGCCCGAGAGGTGTGACCGCTGCGAGCCTTGTACCTGTGAACGATGAACTTGTTCGCCGGGAGCAGGATGCCCTCCGGCACGTCCTTCGTTCGCACCTTGAACGAATCGTCCAGCGTGTCCCAAAAGAAACGTTTCTGGTGTCGCGTCTTGATGTCCTGCACCACGACGTGCCCTTCGTCATAGCCCCACAGGATCTCGGATACGGCGAAGCCCTTGCCGATTGCGTCGAGCAGGTCATTCTCCACATCCTCGAAGCTCTCGATGCCGTTGAGCTGCTCTTCGATGAAGTCGGCGATCTCCTTGTCCAGCGGTTCGTCGCCGAAGGGAATCACCTCGAAGTCAAGGCCCGTGACGGCGTTCTTGCGCGTCTGGAGCTGACTGAATAGGTGAGGGTCTTTCTCCTCCATTTCCTCAAAGAGCTCCATCTGCCGAAGAACATCGCCTGCGTCGGCCTCTCGGAGGATCTCAGCCAGCTTGACAGGCGTCAGGCCATTGCTGGGATACTCGCTGTACTTGTCGGAGACCTGCGCCACGGCGACCTCCCGCATATCCGGGCGTCTAAGCCGGGTGATGAGCTGCTTGAGTCGGCTCATTCCCGCACCTCCTCGATGCGCCGCTGGGCCGTGACGAAGTAATCATCATCCAGCTCGATGCCAATGAAGCGACGCCCCGTCTTCTTCGCCGCGACCAGCGTGGAGCCGCTTCCGGCGAACGGGTCGAGGATGAGGTCGCCCGGTTTCGTGACCGAGGAGATGAGATTAGCCAGCAGACCAACAGGCTTCTCAGTGGGGTGCACCATCTTGGAGCTGTTGATCTTCGGGAAGGTGACGAGGTCTTTTGGGCGGCTGCCGGGGAAACTGTATTTGCCCTTAATCGCGAAGACGATGTTCTCATGCGACGGGGCAAACGCCGCCTTGGTGTCGCCCATGCCGTGGTAGACCTTATCCCAAATGACCTCGCTCTTGACGTTGAAGCCCGCGATCTTCATCGCGTCGATGAAGGTCTGCTCCACGTCCCAACGGGTAAAGCAGATCAGGCCGCCGTGCCCAGCCTCGCCGGACTTGAGCACGCGGAAGGCGTCGTAGAGGAACCAGATGAAGGGGCTCTTGTCGTTCTTGATGGACGCCCCCGTCTGAGAGACATAGTTGATGCCGTAGGGCGGGTCTGTGATGATTGCGTCGACACTCTCCGGCTCCATCTGACGGAGCACGGTGAGGCTGTCGCCGTGGATGATTGTGTTCTCTTGGATAATCATGCGCCTCACCTCCTTAGTAGGCTCCGCGCCGGAAGTCGAGGGCGCGGGCGATGACGCTTCTGTAGTCGACCCTGCGCCCGGTCTTGACGTCAAGCGCCAGCTTGACCGCCATCTGTAGGCCGTCCGGCGCGTCGTCGTTCTTGCCCATCGGGTACTCGGTCATCTGTTTTAGCAGTGTCTTGTGTTTCTTGCTGAATTTGATGTAGCCATTCTTCACGAACGGCTGCAGGGACTGGATGCGTGCATCCTTGTTCTGCGTGCTGTTGATCTCCTCGATAGGGAGATACTCGCCGACTGCCGCCGCACGCTGCCGCATGATCTCGGCGAAGTAATACTGGAACTGCACCGTCTCCACGCCAAACTTGTAGTAGGGCCGCTTGTACTCCCGCTGGAGGCGTCGGCTCGCGTCGAGGGCGTCCTCAATGATCTGATCCGGCTTGCGCTTGGCAATGTCCGCGATCACGACATAGAGGTAGCCCGTCTGCGTGTCCTTCGCCAGTGCGATGATGGAGCTGGTGTCCGACTTCTTGTTCTTGCCCAGCGACGGGTCGTTCGCGCCGACGAAGAGAAACTTCGGGTCGGAGAAGTCTGGCTGCGCCTTGCCCTCGTCGTCCCAAAAGTCAAACCACTCTTCTTGGAAGGTGCAGTTCTCCGGGTCGATGGGGTCATTCTGGATCTCGCTGTTGAAGGACGCCTCACCCTCGGAGATGCGGATGACCATGAGGTCGTAGTAGGAGAGCTTCTCCTCCCATAAGACCGCCGTGCCCTCCAGCATCGCCTCGCGGTTCGCTTGGAAGAACTCCAGCGCATCCTCCTGTCGGTTGTCGTTGGAGAGATCGGTGAAGATGGATTCCCATGCGTCCCACAGCTCGCCGTTGGTGGCGAAGCTGATGACGCCCTGATAGCGCACCGACTTATAGCTCGGGTTCTTCGCTACGTTGGCCAGCAGCGCATCGAAGTGGAGCAGCGTGCCGATGTAAACGATGTCAGTGTAGGTGTCGCCCGCCTTGGAGACCGCCTTATAGAACCAGTCGCGGAGCTTCTTGCGTTGCTCCGGCGTGTTGACGTTCTCGTCGTTCTCCAGATCGTCGCAGACGATAAGGTCGGGACGCCACTGCTTGTGACGTCGGCCACGGATCTTCTTGCCCGAGCCGATTGCCTCAATCTTGACGCCGTTGGCCAGCAGGATGACAGAGGACTTCCAGACCTTGCCTTCCAGCTCGCCGAAGTCTTCCTTCAGGGCAGCGTTCTCCTCCAGCTCCGTCTTGATGTCGACGAGGAAGCCCTCGGCCTGTTCCGAGCTGTCAGAGAGGATGATGATGTAGTGCTTGTAGCCGTAGACGGCGGCGTGCAGGTCGTCCTTGAAAGTGAAGGTCGTGCTCTTGGCGTGGCCACGAGGTGCTTCGATCGCACGGCGGCACCCATCCGCGCGGCTGATCCGCTTGGCGTCCACCTCCGGGTTCATCCCCTTCAGCACGCCCTCCCGCCATATCCTGTCCAGCTCGCCGTGGAACTTGGGCGACGGGCGGACGAAGTAGTGCGCGAGATAGGCCCGCCCAAAGTATTCAAGATCGAAGGCTCCGAGCTTCCGGCGCAGTCCCTTCGGCCCGGTCAGTTCCTTTCCGGCCCTGAAGTCCTCAAGGAGCTGCGCCCGCTGCTCGGGAAAGTTGCCGTCCTTTGTGACGTACTGCTCGAACAGCTCCCGCTGATACGCACGGTTTGCGACCGTTTCCCGGTCTTCCGGCTCTGTGAGCTTTTCGAGGTAGTCGTTCAGGTCAATCTTCGCCATCTGCCAGCACCTTCTCTCTTGCACGCTCCAGCACGTCGTGAAGCTCGCCAGCAAGCTCAGGGTGCTGCTTGATTGCCGCCATGAGCTCCGTCTCCATCTGCTCGAAGGCAAGCTCAGCTTTTTTCTTCATGTCCTGCCGGACGCGCTTTTCGTAGGTGGCGTTCCGGGCGAGGCTTGCGATGAGTCGCCCCGCCTTATCCAGCGGCATTTCCTGAAAGTCGTCCTCAGCGGTGCTGACTCGCTGCATGAGCCCGTCCATGAGCACCATCGACGCCGCCTTCGTGTAGTCGAGGTCGGGGTGGGCCTCCACCGCTTGAGCGATCGCCTGAGTGCGCTGGATGGTCTGCGCTACGCGCTGCGCCGCCTGTGTGGTGCGGATCGCATAGCGCCCGATCGCTGACTTACTGATCTCGTAGCCTTCAGCCTTGAGCCATGCCGCCAGTTCTTCATAGGTGTTGGAGGTGTCCGCAAGCCGGACGTCGAGTTGCCCCTTAATATCGTCCGGGAGCTTGTCGATCGTCGAGCTGACCCGCGTCCTCCGTCGCTCCGCCTTAGACATCGATGCCCGGGTCGTTGATCGTGCCCTCGACGAGATCGACGCCCTTGCGGGTGAGCTTGATGATGGAGTCCTTGCGGTAGGCGTTGTAGGCGTTCACCGATCGGTCGGTGAAGGTCACATAACCCGCCTCCTGCAGATACTCGATCGGCTTTGAAATGTCCGGCGAGTAGATCAGGCCGTCAGCGACGAGGGCGTTTGTGACCTGACGGACGAGCAAGGCGTTCTGACTGCCTTTTGCGAGGGCTCGGACGATGTAGCCCCGGATTGCTTTGTTCTTGCTGAC
>NZ_JAXJZK010000037.1:0-51719 GCF_036306485.1 Gemmiger sp.
CTGATCGGATCGAAGTAGCAGCGGCCTTCCTTGGTGATCTGCCAGCCCTTGACCATCTGGCCATTGGCATCATAGCGGACCCACTTGCCGCCGTCGGATTCCTGATAGACATCCTTCGACACGGCCTTCGCGCCATCCTGGATCGAATCCAGCCAGTACCAGGCATCCGTGGCGGGATCATAGATCTCCTTGCCGCGGCCTACCAGGCCCTGACGCATGCCGCCTTCGTACCAGTAATCCTTGCCGTTCTCATGCAGCCAGACAAGGTCTTTGCCGATACCGGTCACATCGTCGAACCAGCACGGAATTCCGCCGATCTCTACCTGGCCCTTGTACATGGCTCCGGTGATCAGATCGAAGTAGTAGTTGCCGGCCTCGGTCTTATCCCAGCCCTTGACCATCTTGCCATTGGCATCGTAGCGGACCCACTTGCCGCCGTCGGATTCCTGATAGACATCCTTGGCAACAGCCTTGGCGCCGCCCTGGATCGCATCCAGCCAGTACCAGCCATCGGATTCGGGATCATAGATCTCCTTGCCGCGGCCCTCGGTACCCTGCTTGACGCCGTTCTCGTACCAGTATTCCTTACCGTCCTCGGTGACCCAGCCGTTCAGGACAGGCTCCTCGGTGGGAGCAGCCGTCGGGGCAGCGGTGGGTTCTGCCGTGGGTTCAGCGGTCGGCTTTGCGGTAGGCGCAGCGGTCGGCTTGGCAGTGGGTTCGGCGGTCGGCTCTGCGGTGGGCTCTGCCGTCGGTTCGGCGGTCGGCTCTGCAGTGGGCTCAGCCGTCGGCTTGGCGGTCGGCTCTGCGGTGGGCTCAGCCGTCGGCTTGGCGGTCGGCTCGGCAGTGGGCTCTGCCGTCGGCTCGGCGGTGGGTTCAGCAGTGGGCACGGCCGTCGGTTCGGCGGTGGGCTCTGCAGTGGGCGCGGCCGTCGGTTCGGGCTCGACGGAGCCTTCCACCTCGAGATGAATATCCGAGAAGGTCACATTCACGTTGCGGACCACATACAGACCGACATAGATATTGTCGGGATCGATGGCAGTCAGGGCGTAGTCAAAGCCGGCGGAAACCGGTTCGTTATCGCCGTAGGTCAGCGTGAATCCGTCGGCGGTGCCGACCAGCTTGAGGCTGACGGTATCGCCGGTGTTGTACACCGCCGTGGCGGCGGGGCCGTCATAGAGGGCCTGGCTCTTGCGGCCGAAGCCGTTGACAGCGCCCTGGTTGCGGGTACCGGCGGCCACATAGTCGCCGAGAAGCTGTTTGGTATCGGTATCGATGTACAGATCGTCGCGGGCCATCAGACCGAAGGAAACCTGGTTGTTGGCCGCAATGCTGTTGATGGTCGCTTTGGCCGTCAGCGTGAAGGGCGTGCCGGCGGGCAGCTTGACATAGTACATCATCAGGCCGTCGGTCGCGGAGGCAATCTTGCCGCGGTTGTTGGCAACCTCCAGCGTCAGGCTCTGCCCATCAATGGCAGCGGTGAAGTCGCCGCCGGTGGGCGTATCGGGGATGTTACTCTGGCCGCCCACATCGCCGAAGACGGTGCCGTTCCAGGTGGTGCCGCTCTCATCGGTGAAAGCGGGCCATACCGTGCTGGTCGTCGTGGGAGCCGTATAGTCGCTGAACACGAAATCCGGGTTGACGGAATCGGCAAAGCAGGCCTCATAGGTCGGCTTTTCCTTGTTCTTGCTGTATGCACCGAGCGCCGTGCCCTGGGCCAGATCCGCCACGAGCCAGGCATTGAACTTGGCGCCGTAGGCATTGGTATGGGTCTTGTCAAGGCCGGTCGGGGTCACATTGCCTTCCGCATCCTTCTTGGCGCCGGTCCAGGCATGCAGCCACTGGGCACCATCGCCGAGCGCCACGTTCTCCTCGATCGTGCGCGCGGTCATATCCAGGCAGGTCAGATCCAGTGCCTGGCACATATTGCGGATGGCCTGCGCGTAGTCGCCGCCCTCAAAGGTCACATCGCCGATCACGGTATCCGAGGTGATGTGGCCGGACTCGCCCTGGTAACTCTCGGTCGTGTTGGCGTCCGTCAGGCGGGCAATCGGCGTGCAGAGGATCGGCGTCACACCGGCCTGCTGCGCGGGAAGAATGTAGTTGGTGTACAGACTGTTGGCGAAGCTGCCTTCGGTCAGATAATCTCCGTTGGGGTTGGTGTAGCGCGCTTCCTCGGTCTTTTCGTCGTTGTGGCCGAAACCGATGATCAGGAACTGGTCGGTATCGGTAACGCTGCCCATGGCCGGGACCGTGTCGCTGCCCGAGAGCAGCGTGGTGTAGTTCGATTTGGTGGTGAAATCCTTGCTGGAAGTACCCGAGATGGCCAGGTTGTAGACATCGGCATTCAGGTAGCTGGACAGTTCCTCGCCGTAGCCTTCCCGCGGGAGGTAGTAGCTGTCGTCAAAGCCGGAGAGCGTCGAGTCGCCCACCACCCAGATGGTGGCCTTCTTGGGCTCTTCCTGGCCCCAGGCCGCGCCGCGGGCACCGGCTTCATAGGCCAGGCCCTCGCTGGTCAGGAGCAGCAGACCGTGCATGTTGATGCTGCCGTCCTCGTTGCGGGTGGGCTGGACGGAGGTATCCAGGCTTTCAAACCAGCTGGCCTGCACCGTGACCGGCTTGGAGGCGGTGTTGTGGCTGGTCTTGCTGGAGGTATCCCAGTAGAAGTTGTTGGCGCCGTACAGATCGGAGCTGCTCTGGCCCTGCGGTTCCAGCTGTTCCCGGATGCTGGTTCCCTGACGGAAGGAGAGCACACCGCTGGCAAGGTAATCCGTCACGGCGGACTTGTTGCCGGTGTACATGGCGACGTTGTAGCTTTCGTTGTTGTAGGAGGTGCAGTTCCAGACCTTGATGTCGGTGCAGGAATTGGAGTCGATGCCCTTGGCGGCATTGTCGTAGGAGATGGAGTTGATCAGGTGGTGATCGCCCGGCAGGTTGGTGCCGCCCATCTTGAAGCCGTTGCCGTTGCCGGCGGGGATCGTGACGTTCACGCCGGAGAAGCTCAGGTTGCCGTTGTCGTCACAGGTGACATCGGGGAAATCAAACGGATTGCCGGTGACCGGCTCGCTCTTGAGCATCAGGTAGCCGTTGCGGTAGGTCACGCAGTTCTGGATGGTCACCGAACCGATGGAACCGGTGGCCGCCTTGGCGAAGAGATCCCAGCCGTCGTCGGCGTTATATGCGGAGATGCAGCCGTCAAACACGTTGCCCTCGCCGGTGGTCAGC
This sequence comes from Gemmiger sp., assembly GCF_036306485.1. GTDB lineage: Bacteria > Bacillota > Clostridia > Oscillospirales > Ruminococcaceae > Gemmiger. The sequence goes on from NZ_JAXJZK010000037.1 coordinate 3,223, forward strand.
TTGGCGGCAAAGCCGTCCGCATCCTCCATCGCGCGGTCCGCGTTGTTCATCGAGGTGCAGTCCTTGATGGTGTTGTAGCTCGGCCACATGGCGATGGTCTCGGTGGAAGAGCCGCTGACCTGCAGGCCGCTGTTGCCGTTGTTGAAGAAGTTCATCCGCTCCAGCACACAGTGGCTGCCCGAAAGCTGCATACCCTTGCTGCCGTCTGCGGTGTTGGTGATGTTGATCTTGCTGATATGCCAGTAGTTGCCCCAAACCGTGAAGCCGGTGCCCGTGCCGCCGAAGTCCAGCGTGGCATACTTGCCGTCCTCCGTCGTCATCGTGATGGGGGCTTCCTCGGTGCCGTCCCGGCCGCGTTCAATATTCAGCGCTCCGTCGATCGGATAGGTGCCGCTCTTCAGCAGAACGGTCTGGCCGGCAGAGGCATAGCACAGCGCCGTCTGCAGATCCACGGCATCCTCCATCGAGGTGCCGCCGTTCTGGGAGGAGCCGTCCGGCGCCACATACACGGTATTGTCGCTGCCGAGAGTCCGGTGGCTGATGGTCTTGCTGATCTGTTTTGTGCTGTAATCGCTCAGCTTCTCATAGGCGCTGATGACATACTCCGGATCGGGGGTGAATTCCACCGTGAAGGTGGTCTGACCGGAGATCGGATAGGCCTTGCTGAACGGCGTATCATGGGTAATCTCGACCGCTTCATCCAGCACGGTGCCGTCCGCCGAGATTTTGGCCGTGCCGTCCGCATTGGCACGGAAGACCAGCGTATAGCTGTCCTCGGCGCAGGTGGCAGGGCTGGTGATGCTGTAATCCGGGTCGACATAGTTGGTGGGCTGCGGCGTCCAGTCCGACGCTTTCCACTCCGACGTGCGGAATACGATATTGCGGAAGGTGCAGTTCATGCCGCGGGCCACTGCCAGGGCCACATAGGCGGTATTGCTCTCCTGCACAGTCATCGGGTCATTGAGCTCGCTGTAGGACGAGACGGTCTGCGCGTCGGCGTCCTTGGCGGGGATGTACAGCGTATAGCTGCCCAGCACCTCGCCGGTGGAGCCATCCTCCTGGATGGCGTACTGGGTGGAGACATAGCCGTTGGCGGTCTTTTCCAGGCTGACGCGGTAGGTCTGGCCCACCTCGATCTGTTTGCCGTCGGCGTCAAAGCCCCAGCGGTAGGCATTGACCGCGTTGTCGGCCGCCGTCTCATTGCTGACGATGCCGGTATAATCGCGCACGCCGACCATGTCCTTGACTTCGTTGGTGCCGTTCATCGCATCGCTGGGCAGCTTGGTGCCGGTCACCGAAGCCTGGTTGGAGAAGTAGGAGCCGGAACCGCTGATCGAGTCACGGACCTGCAGGGCGAAGCCTTCCTGGCCGTCCGGATTGGGGTTCATCTGATCCACAGTCACATCGGCCTGCAGATAGAAGTTCTCCCGGGTCGGGTCAATGGTGGTGTAGTAGAAGCTCACACCGTCGGCCGGGGAGTCTGCCACGAACTTGCCGCCCTTGCTCTTGATCGTGCCGTCCGCATTGAAGGTTGCGGAATTCAGACGGACTTCCCCGTTGATGTCGGAGTTTTCGCCGATCGTATTGACCGAAGAGCTGGTGGAGGTGCCGAACGCGATAAACTGCCAGTCGTGTTCGGTGGGCGTCGGTTCCTCATCGCCGCCGGACTCGCTGCCCTTTTCAAAGACAACGCCGGCAAACTCGGCCTTGGAACCCTGGGCGTAGAAGTAGATGGTCTCCCCCGCCGCACAGGTGACGGTGCAGGGGAACACGGATTCTCCCACCCCATCCGCAACGGTCTGCTGCGTGCCGTCCGTTCCGGCCTTGACCGCATAGAACTGCTTGCCGGCACCGTTCTTGCCGTAGACCGTCACCTTGCCGTCGGCCGGCGCCGTCACATACAGCACGGCACCGGTATCGGGCACGGCGCCGTTGGGCTTGGAGCCTTCCAGCGTGGGATTGGTGGTTCCCTGCACGGTGCAATACTCCACCCCGTTATAGGAAACCTTGTTCTGCTTGGCGGCCATGTTCTCCATGGCGTACACGGGATACTCTCCCTGCTGGCCCGCCGAAATGCCGGTGGCGCCATCAGGATTGAACCACAGTTCAAATCCCTGCGTATAATCCACTGTGCTTCCTCCATACAGCGCAGCATCCTGCTGCACGGGGGATTCCGTGCCGGTGGATTCGCTGTCCGCTGTCTCTGCCGTCGCAATCTCAGTGTACGTCTGCTCCGCCGGAGGGGCTTCCTCGGCAAGGACGGCGGTCGGCAGTGTACCGAACACCAGCGCCGCCGAGAGGAGCGCCGAAACAATTTTGCGACTGCCATTGTGGTGAGTCTTTTGCTTCATCTTTTCTCTCCTTCCCCCGAAGTCCTCTTTTTGCCCGTGCGCAGGCAGCAATTTTTGCACGTTTTCAAAAAATGGTTTCGGGTCAATTTCAGCTTTCATTGTACGCCATTTTTCACATATATCAAGCTGAAGCGGGATATTTTTTGTAAAAATAGCGTTTTTCACAAAGAATTTTCCCTGTTTTTGTACGGTATTGCCCGGAACAAAAAGCGCGTATTTTTACCAATTCATGTTGCAAAACGTGCAGATTTTGCAGTGGCAAACTCATTTTGTCACTGGTGGCACAAATTGTGTTTCCGGCGGCAAAATCTGCGCGTTTTTGCAATTCGCACCACAAAAAACCGCCCTCCCGATCGGCGAGGATCGGAAGGGTGGTTTGCAGATTATTGGGGTTTGAGTTCGCGCTGTTCGGGGGTGGCGTCGGGATAGGCCCAGACCTGCAGCAGTTCTTCCGCGCGGCGGACCGCCCGGCCATCCGGGGTCGGCACGTCCTGCAGCGGATACGGGACGCCGAGTTTCTCCCATTTGTAGACGCCCAGCGTGTGGTACGGCAGGACTTCCACCCGCCGCACCGTGGCAAGGCCATGGATAAACTCCGACATTTGGCGCAGGTCCTCCTCGCCGTCGGTCAGGCCGGGGACCAGCACATGGCGAATCCAGAGGGCTTTGCCGTGGTCGGAGAGCCAGCGTGCCATCGCCTGGATGGACGCCGGGTCATGGCCGGTCAGACGGCGGTGGAGTTCTGCGTCGAACGCCTTGAGGTCGAGGATCACGAGGTCAGTGTTCTGCATCAGACACTCAAAGGTACTGTGCCAGGGTTCCGCCTCGGTGTAGGGCTGGCCAGCGGTATCCAGTGCGGTATGAACGCCCTTGGCCTTGGCGAGTCGGAACAGCTCGGCGGTAAATTCCGCCTGGAGCAGCGGTTCCCCGCCGCTGACGGTCAGTCCGCCGTTGTTCTTCCAGTAGGGTTTGTAGCGCAGCGCCTTCTGCAGTGCCTGGGACGGCGTCTGCTCCTCCCCTACCCCGCAGGCCCAGGTTTCGGGGTTGTGGCAGTACTGGCACCGCATGGCACAGCCCTGCAGAAACAGGACGTACCGGACGCCAGGCCCGTCCACCAGGCCGAAGGTTTCGACCGAATGAATCCGGCCGAGCAGTCTGTTGTGTTGTTCCATAAATCTTACAGTTTCTTGTGGCAGGTACGGGCAATGACATCCATCTGCTGCTCGCGGGTCAGGTCGATGAACTTGACCGCGTAGCCGGAAACGCGGATGGTGAAGTTGGCGTACTCTTCCTTCTCGGGATGTTCCATCGCGTCGATCAGCTTTTCGGTGCCGAAGACGTTGACGTTCAGGTGATGGGCACCCTGGTCAAAGTAGCCGTCCAGCACCTGCACCAGGTTGTCCACCCGCTCGCCGCTGCTGTGGCCCAGCGCGTCGGGGCTGATGGTCTGGGTGTTGGAGATGCCGTCCAGTGCCCAGTGATAGGGCAGCTTGGCCACCGAGTTCAGCGAGGCCAGCAGACCGTTCTGCTCGGCGCCGTAGGCGGGGTTGGCACCCGGCGCGAACGGCGTGTAGGCCTTGCGGCCGTCCGGCATTGCACCGGTGGCCTTGCCGTAGACGACATTGGAGGTGATGGTCAGGATGGAAGTCGTCGGCTCGGAGTTGCGGTAGGTGTGGCGGCGCTTGATCTTCTCAAGGAAAGTCTTGAGCAGCCAGACCGCGATGGAGTCGGCACGGTCATCGTCGTTGCCGTAGCGCGGGAAATCGCCCTCGGTGATATAATCCACGACGAGGCCGGTCTCGTCACGCACAGTCTTGACATGGGCGTACTTGATGGCGCTGAGGGAGTCCACCACATGGGAGAAGCCCGCAATGCCGGTGGCAAAGGTGCGGCGCACATCGGTGTCGATGAGGGCCATCTCGGCGGCCTCATAGTAATACTTGTCATGCATGTACTGGATCAGGTTCAGCACGTTGACATACAGTCCGGCCAGCCAGTCCATCATCACATCATACTTGGCAATGACCTCGTCATAGTCCAGGTACTCGCTGGTGATCGGCGCATAGGCGGGGCCGACCTGCTCATGCAGCTTGCTGTCCACGCCGCCGTTGATGGCGTAGAGCAGGCACTTGGCCAGGTTGGCACGGGCACCGAAGAACTGCATCTCCTTGCCGGTCTGGGTGGCCGAGACGCAGCAGCAGATGGAATAGTCGTCGCCCCAGACCGGCTTCATGACGTCGTCGTTCTCGTACTGGACACTGGACGTGTTGATGGAGATCTTGGCGGCGTACTTCTTGAAGGTCTCGGGCAGCGCGGAGGAGTACAGCACCGTCAGGTTGGGTTCCGGAGCCGGGCCCATGTTCTCCAGCGTGTGCAGGAAACGGAAGTCCGTCTTGGTGACCATCGAACGGCCGTCCATACCGATGCCGGCCACTTCCAGGGTGGCCCAGACGGGGTCGCCGCTGAACAGCTGGTTGTAGCTCGGGATGCGGGCAAACTTGACCATGCGGAACTTCATCGTCAGATGGTCGATGAGTTCCTGTGCCTCGGTCTCGGTCAGGAGGCCGCGGTCCAGATCACGCTGGAGGTAGATGTCCAGGAAGGTCGAGATGCGGCCGACGCTCATTGCGGCGCCGTTCTGGGTCTTGATGGCGGCCAGGTAGCCGAAGTAAAGCCACTGGACGGCCTCACGCGCATTGGCGGCGGGCTGGGAGATGTCAAAGCCGTAGATCTGGGCCATCTCCTTCATTTCCTTGAGGGCACGGATCTGCAGGGCGATCTCCTCCCGCAGGCGGATGATGTCATCGGTCATCGTGCCGTCGCCGCAGTTGGCGAAGTCATGTTCCTTCTCCCGGATGAGGAAGTCCACACCGTACAGCGCCACACGGCGGTAGTCGCCGACAATGCGGCCGCGGCCGTAAGTATCCGGCAGACCGGTGATGATGTGGCTGTGGCGGGCCTTCTTCATTTCCGGCGTATAGGCGTCAAACACCGCCGTATTATGGGTACGCGCATACTTGGTGAAAATCTCATGCAGGCGCGGGTTGGGGGTATAGCCGTAGGTCGTGCAGGCCTGCTCCGCCATCTTGATGCCGCCGTAGGGCATGAAGGCGCGCTTGAGCGGCTTGTCGGTCTGCAGGCCGACGATCTTTTCCAGATCCTTCAGATTCTCGTCGATATAACCGGGGCCGTAGGCCGTCATACCGGAAACCACTTCGGTCTCCATATCGAGAACGCCGCCCTTGGCGCGCTCCTCCTTCTGCAAAGCCTGCAGTGCGGTCCAGAGACGATCGGTTGCTTCGGTGGGGCCTGCCAGAAAACTTTCGTCGCCGTCATAGGGCGTATAGTTTTTCTGGATGAAATCCCGGACGTTGATTTCCTCTTTCCAGATCCGTCCTTCAAACCCGTCCCACTGTTCAAACTCTACCATAAGTAACCTCCTGTATTGCTGTGAGTCTCCAAACTTCTTACACGGACATTCTATCATTCCGGGCCCGGCGCACGATGTTGCCGCAGCAACGAAGCATGGCATCCGGTATCGGAAAGCAAAGCGAGGTCCCCCGCGAAGGGGGGACCCTGCCTTGATACCTTTAGTTCTGCTTCTGGGCGCGCTTCTTTGCCATGGCAGCCAGCGCATCCTTGCGGGACAGATTGATCCGTCCCTGCTGATCGATGTCGGTGACCATGACGATGATGGGATCGCCCACGGCCACGACATCCTCCACATGCTCGACGCGGTGATCATCCAGCTTGGAGATATGGACCAGGCCTTCCTTGCCGGGAGCAATCTCCACGAATGCGCCGAAGTTCATCAGACGGGTCACGCGGCCCTTGTAGATCGCGCCGACCTCGGGATCTTCGACGATGGTCTTGATCGTCGCGATGGCACGCTTGGCGTCCTCCTGATCCACAGCCGAGATGAAGACGTGGCCGTCCTCCTCGACGTCGATCTTGCAGTTGAAGTTGGCGCACATCTCCTGGATGACCTTGCCGCCCTTGCCGATGACGTCCTTGATCTTGTCCACGGGGATCTGCATGCTGAACATCTTGGGCGCATACTTGGAGAGCTCGTGACGGGGCTCGGCGATGCAGGGCTTGATGATCTCGTCCAGGATATACAGACGGCCCTTGCGGCACTTTTCCAGCGCCTCGGCGATGATGTCGTAGGTCAGGCCGTCCACCTTGATGTCCATCTGGATGGCGGTGATGCCGCGGCGGGTGCCGCCGACCTTGAAGTCCATGTCGCCGTGGAAGTCCTCGACACCCTGGATGTCCAGCATGGTCATCCAGCGGCCGCCCTTGAGGGGATCACCGTCGGTGATCAGGCCGCAGGAGATGCCGGCAACGGGGGCCTTGATGGGCACGCCGGCATCCATCAGGGCCAGCGTGGAGCCGCAGATGGAGGCCTGGGAGGTGGAGCCGTTGGAGCTCATAATCTCGGAGACGCAGCGGATCGTGTAGGGGAATTCCTCCATGGAGGGCAGGACGGGCAGCAGCGCACGCTCGGCGAGGGCGCCGTGGCCGATCTCGCGGCGGCCGGGGCTGCGGGGTGCGCGGGCTTCGCCGGTGGAGTACGGCGGCATATTGTAATGATGGATATACCGCTTGGTGGGGGTATCGCTGAGGTCGTCCATCGTCTGGGCATCCTTGGTGGAGCCCAGCGTGCAGATGGTCAGGGCCTGGGTCTGGCCGCGGGTGAACAGGCCGGAACCGTGAACCCGGGGCAGCAGACCGACTTCGGCGGCCAGCGGGCGGATCTCATTGATGCCGCGGCCGTCCACGCGCTTGCCTTCCTCCAGCAGCCAGGTGCGGACCACCTTTTTCTGCAGCTTGTAGCTGATCAGGTCAAGGTCGGAGGCGGAGAGCTCGGGGTGTTCCTGGGCGATGGCATCCATGATGGGCAGCAGCGCCGCGTCACGGACATTCTTGTCATCGGTGTCCATGGCGGCCTTGACTTCGTCGAGGTGCTTCTCATAGACATCGGCCAGCAGCGCATGGTCCAGCTCGACCGGGGTGAAGGTCTTCTTGGGCTTGCCGATCTCGGCCACAATGCCGTTGATGAAGGTCAGCATCTTCTTGATTTCCTGATGGCCGGTCTTGATGGCGTCCATCATGACTTCCTCGCTGACCTCGTTGGCGCCGGCCTCGATCATGACGATCTTGTCCATGCTGGCGGCCAGGGTCAGGGCCAGGTCGGAGCGCTCACGCTGCTCCTTGGTGGGGTTGAGGACAATCTCGCCATCCACATAGCCGACAGCCACACCGGCGATGGGTCCGTTCCAGGGAATGTCCGACATGGCAATGGCCAGCGACGCACCGTTCATGCCGGCGATCTCGGCGGAGTTGTCGGGGTCCAGGCTCATGACGGTCATCGTGACGCAGACGTCGTTGCGCATATCCTTGGGGAAGAGCGGGCGGATCGGACGGTCCACCACGCGGGAGGACAGGATCGCATGCTCGCCGGGGCGGCCTTCGCGGCGCATGAAGCTGCCGGGGATGCGGCCGGCGGCATAGAGTTTTTCTTCAAATTCGACGCTCAGGGGGAAGAAGTCCACACCTTCACGCGGTTTTTCGCTCATGGTGACGTTGCAGAGGACACAGGTTTCACCGTAGCGAATCAAAGCGCTGCCGTTGGAAAGGCCGCACAGTTTGCCGGTTTCCACCACGAACGGGCGGCCGGCAAAGGTGGTCTCAAATTTGCGGTAGTGGGGGAAAGTTTCTTTCCGGGATGCAAATTCCAGTGCCATAGGGATTCTCCTTCTTTTTTGCTTTTGCTGTATTTACGAAGCGCACGGCATGCTTTGAGCAATAAATCCAACGTCCGGGTCCCGGCCGGGGCGCTCGATTTACTGCACAAATCATGCAGGCAGCTTGTTGTACAAAACAAAAAATGGGCAAGGCGCTTGGTGCGCCCTGCCCGTTTTTGCGAATTACTTGCGCAGACCCAGTTCAGCGATCAGGGCACGGTAACGGTTGATGTCCTTCTTCTGCAGATAGGCCAGCAGGTTACGACGGCGGCCGACCATCTTGAACAGACCACGACGGCTGTGATTGTCGTTCTTGTTGGTCTTCAGGTGCTCGGTCAGGTGGTTGATGCGCGCGGTCAGCAGCGCAACCTGGACTTCCGGAGAACCGGTATCGCCCTCATGGATGGCGGCCTTGGTGATGATCGGCTGTTTTTCGATAGCAGACTTCTGGCTCATAGTAGTAATACCTCGCTTTTATAATATTTGCCAACGGCGCAGCAAAGGGCAATCAAGGCTCCCCGACACGGGGCATACACCCAAAGCCGGGCCGCGGTAACATCTTAGAGTATAGCACATCCGGGCACACTTGACAAGAAGAATTTTACACGGACAAGCCGGAAACTTTACAGCGTCACGTTTTTCAGGTTGCGCAGATCGGCGCTTTCGCGGAAATCCTCGTAATCGAGGCTCAGCGACGGATTGTAGTAGGGATCATGCAGGATGGTCTGTTTGCCGTGGACCTCGTACAGGCGGGCCTGCTCGCCGGCAAAGCGCGCTTTTTTGGCCGGGTCCTTCTCATCCGAGCCGCGGGATTTGCTCTCGTGGTGGCACAGTTCCGCGTAGGGTGTCCAGACAATGCGCCAGCCTTTCCGGCGCAGACGCAGGCAGAAGTCCACGTCATTGAAGGCGACGGTAAACTTTTCATCCATACCGCCCACGGCGTCATACGCCTCGGTGCGAACCATCAGGCAGGCCGCCGTCACGGCGGAGTAGTCCTGCACCGTCGCCAGCCGGAACATATAGCCGCTGCCGCCGCGCTTGTGGTACTTGTGGCTGTGGCCCGCATAGCCGCCCAGCCCGGTGATGATGCCGGCATGCTGGATGGTATCGTCGGGATAATAGAGCATCGCACCGCAGGCCGCCACGCCGGGCTGGATGGTCTCGGCCACCATCTGGGTCAGCCAGTCCCCGTTGAGGATCTCAATATCGTTGTTGAGCAGCAGGAGCAGCCGTCCGTGGGCAAACTTGCGGCCGAAGTTGTTGATGCGGCTGAAATTGAAGCTGCCGGTATAGGCCACAACGCGGCAGTTTTCATACCGGTCGGGCAGCGTCTTGTAGTAGGCGGGCGTGGCGGGATCAGTGGAGTTGTTTTCCAGCACCAGGACCTCGAACCGGTCATAGAAGGTACGGGAATACAGGCTGAACAGACATTTTTCCAGATCGTCGGTGTGGTCCTTGTTGGGGATCAGGATGGAGACCAGCGGCGGCGGATCGGGCAGCGTCCAGTTCACATGGCAGGTTCCGGGGAACCGCCCCTCCTCCACGGTGCCGCTGCGTCCGGTGGCGGCCAGATGATCGGCCACAGCGCGCTGCGCCGCCTGGACAACATACGGTTTGGCACCGGTGCCGCCCGAGGTGGAGGCCGCATGGACCCGCCAATAGTACAGGACCTGCGGCAGATGAAGCGGTGCGGCATCGGGATCACGGCGCTGCATGGCGTCGATCATCCGCAGGAAGAGGTCATGGTCCTGTGCACCGTCGCACTCGCTGCGCTCGCCGCCCACCTCCTCGAAAAGGGTGCGGCGGAACACCGCCAGATGGCAGATGTAGTTGCAGGCCATCAGGTACTCGGGCGCATAGTCCGGTTTGAAATGCGCAACATGGGCCGTGCGCGGAGACTTGCGGAACAATGCCTCGTCACTGTAGGCGAAATCCGCCCCGGTCCTAGCCAGCAGGCGGCCCATGCAGTAGATGGCATGCGGTGCCAGCAGGTCGTCATGGTCGGCCAGTGCCAGATAGGTTCCGGTGGCCAGTTTGGCGGCCTCGTTGGTGTTGGCGGCAATACCGCGGTTGGAGATCTTGCAGTAGCGGATGCGGGGGTCCTCCGCCGCGCGCTGGCGCGCCAGCTGTCCGACCGCGGCGTGCTCCTCGTCGGAGGCATCCGCCAGGCAGAGCTCCCAGTTGGGCGCGGTCTGGTTCTGGACGCTGTCCAGGAATTCCCGCAGGAAGCGTTCCGGCGTATTGTACAGCGGCGTGAGGATCGAGATGGTCGGGAACGCGGCGGCTTCCAGGTCCATCCGCTCGGCATCCAGCACTTTGGCACAGGGCAGATACCGGCTGCGCCGGCCCAGCAGGCGGCGGCTGAAAAAGCCCGCCGCACGGCGCATCATCGGCCCGACGCCCTCTTCCCGGGTCAGCGTCCGGGCATACCCGAACAGTTCCTTGATGCGTTTTGCTTGCAGATTCATCGCCTAGGCTCCTTCTTATGCGGGGCGGCGGATCAGCCGTACAGCCCCTTGGCCTGCCGCTCCATATTGTCCAGGAGGATCGTGTGGAGATCTCCCGGACCGGCGGCATATTCCAGCACCTTCCACGGTGTGTCGGTATGATACGCATCCTCGTCCCCCTCGGCACAGCGGAGGATACCCTCCCGGATGCTGTCCTCGTCCAGGTCCTGCCACCGGGTGTCAAAACGATTCTTCACCGGGCAGTCTCTTTATTTGAGTCCGAAATTTTCAAACAGGTTGTTGAAATGGGGGTTATAGTACGGATCGTAGTTGTCGATATATTCCCGGTACTTCTCGTAGAAGTTGGCCTTCTCCCGGGCATAGCGGGCCGCATTCTCCGGCGTGGTGTCAAGGCCGCGGCTCTTGCTCTCATAATGATATGCCTCGGCCCGCGGGGTAAAGACGTTGAGCAGACCACGTTTCCACAGCTTGAGGCAGTAATCGACATCATTATACGCGACGGCAAACTTTTCCTCATCCAGACCGCCGGCCTCGCGGTAGAGCGACGCCTTGGTCATCAGGCAGGCACCGGTCACGGCCATATAGTTCTGGGTCGTCACAAGGCGATACAGATCGCCCACCGCCTTGCGGGGGTAGCTCTTATGGCTGTGTCCGGCCGAGCCGTTGATGCCCATGATGACGCCGGCATGCTGGATGGTATCGTCGGGGTAGTAGAGTTTGGCGCCCACGGCTCCCACATCGTCGCGCTGCGAATAGGAGAGCAATTCCCGCAGGAAGTCCGGGGATAGAATTTCAATATCGTTGTTGAGCAGCAGCAGGTGCTCCCCTGCCGCCTGTCTGGCGCCGAAGTTGTTGACGGCGGAGAAGTTGAACGCGCCGGTATAGGTCAGGACCCGGCAGTTGGGATACCGCTGCCCCAGGGTGCGGTAATAGGCGAAGGTGTCGGGATCGGTGGAGTTGTTTTCCAATACCAGGACCTCAAAGCGGTCATAGCCGGCATTGGCATAGAGGCTGTGCAGGCAGCGTTCGAGATCCTCGGTATGGTCCTTGCTGGGGATCAGCACGCTGACAAGCGGGTGGCCCGTCAGCTCATACCGGACCTGGAAGGCGCCGGGCGCGCCGGGGACCTCCATGGCCTTGCCGGGCATCTGCAGCCGTTCCAGCTGGGCGTCGATGGCGCGGACGCCGGCGGCCAGGGCGTAGGGTTTGGCCTCCATGCCGGACGCCGTGGACCCTGCGTGGCTACGCCAGATATACAGCACCTTTTTGATATGGGTGATCCGGTCGGGCGTTGTGTTCTCGGTCAGGCGCAGCAGCAGGTCATGGTCCTGCGCGCCGTCAAAGTCGCTGGATTCCCAGGCACCGGCCCGCTCAAGCAGCGGGCGGGAAAACACCGCCAGATGGGTGATATAGTTGACGCCCCGCAGATAGTCCGGCGCAAAATCCGGTTTGAAATGGTAGCCGCCCAGATGGCGCAGGTCCGCCGAGAGAACGATCTCGTCACTGTAGACAAGTTCCGCCCCCTGGCGGATGGCCTGCACACACTCATACAGGGCATTGGGGTAGAGCAGATCGTCATGATCGAGCAGTGCCAGATATTCCCCACTGGCCGCGGCAAAGCCGGCCGTGGTGTTGCCCGCAATGCCGGCGTTTTCCACCTTGCGGTAGAGAATCCGGCTGTCTTTGGCCGCGGCCCGCCGGGCCAGTGTTCCCGGTGCGGGATGGGCGGCATCGGAGGCGTCCACCAGGACCAGCTGCCAGTTGGCGTAGGTCTGTTTGCGGACGCTGTTCAGCATCTGACGGAAGAAGGACTCCGGCGTATTGTACACCGGCACCACAATGCTGATCCGCGGGCCGGGACGGGCATCGGCACGCTGGGCGCGCAGTTCCCGCCGCAGCGGCAGGTCGGCACGGTGCTGCCAGGAATCGTGATGGAACGCCAGTCCCACCCGGAAAACAACATCCCGCCAGAGCTGCTGGGCCCCCTGCTCCCGCAGGGTGACGGCGCTGCGATGCGCCAGATCCCGCAGATGGGCCGGATTGAGGAGCCGGCGGGCCATCCCGCCGACGCTGTCCTGGGCGGCCACATCGGCCGGACGGTTCGTTTGTTCTGCCATCAGCCTTCCACCTTGTCTGCCTTCATGGCGTCTTTGCGCTGGAATTTGCGGTACTCCGCCGTCACCTCGGCGGTGGGGCCGTTGCGGCGCAGATGTCCATGGTCCAGCCAGGCCACCTTGTTGCACATCCGCTCGATCTGGTCAATGGAGTGGCTGACCAGAATCACCGTGGTGCCGCCGCTCATCAGCTCGGCCATCCGCTTTTCGCATTTCTGCTGGAACAGGAAGTCTCCCACCGACAGAATTTCGTCAGCGATCAGGATGTCCGGCTTGGTCATCGTTGCCACGGCAAAGGCCAGGCGCGCCACCATGCCCGAAGAATAGTTTTTGAGCGGAACGTCAAGAAATTCCTGCAGCTCCGAGAATTCCACAATATCGTTGAATTTGGAGTCGATATATTTGGGCGTATAGCCGAGCACCGTGCCGTTGAGGTAGATGTTCTCCCGCGCGGTCAGGTCCATATCGAAGCCGGCGCCCAGCTCGATCAGCGGCGCAATCGTGCCGTTGACCACGACCCTGCCGGAACTGGGCTTGTAGACGCCCGAGATGATCTTGAGCAGGGTGGATTTGCCCGATCCGTTGAGTCCAATCAGGCCGTAAAAGTCGCCGGGCTGGATGTCAAAGCTGACATCGGACAGGGCGAAAAACTCATCAAAACGGACGCCGCCGTGGAGCAGCGCCACAAAATATTCCTTGAGGCTCTCGTGCTTTTCCTTGGCCAGGTTGAACCGCATCGAGACATGTTCGATCGAGATGATGGGCCGGCCGTTCTGTACGTTGCTCATAGCAGCCCCCTTACATATACAGGACAAACTTGTCCTGCGTTTTCTTGAACACGGCGATGCCGATTCCCATGCTGAACACGGCCCACAGGAAGCACACCACCAGCATGGATACCGACAGGCCGGTTCCCCACAGCACGCAGCTGCGGAAGGCCGTGATATACCAGTAGAGCGGATTGAGGGCGATGAGTTTCTGCATGGTGCCGGACATCATCGACGGGTCATAGAAGATGGCACTGGCATAGGAGAGCAGTGTGCAGAATACCTCCCACAGGTGCATGATGTCCCGCACAAAAACATAGAGCGCCGAGAGCACCAGTCCGATGCCCAGCCCGAAGAAAAAGAGCATGACCAGCGGATAGAGGGCCAGGAGCATGGTTGACCAGCTGACCGGCGTCCAGGTGACGATCAGCACCAGCGCCAGCGCAACAAAGCTGAACAGACAGTTCACAAAGGCAAAGCAGCCCTTTTCCAGCGGGAAAATATATTTGGGGATATAAACCTTGCGCAGCAGCGGTGCGTTCTTGAGAACGCTTTCCATGGCCATCGAGGTGGATTCCCGGAAGAAGTTGAACAGCAGCTGGCCGATGATCAGGAAGGCGGCAAAATTGGGGATGCCTTCCCCGCGCAGGCCCCGCATGATGGAATCGAACACCATGAACATGACCAGGCAGGTCAGCAGCGGGTTGAGCACGCTCCAGGCCACGCCCAGCACACTGCGGCGGTATTTGAGCTTAAAATCCCGGGTAATGAGGTTCTGCAGCAGATAGCGATACTTCCAGAAACCCACAAACGATTGTTTCAAATTCTGCACGGTAGGCCTCAAATTCCGTACTTTTCAAAGTACTCAAATTTCTGGTCGGCGAAGGGCGTATGTTCCTTGTCCTTGGCGCTGGTCTTGTGCGGGCAGCCGCAGTCCGGCCACTGGACATTGACGGTCGGATCATCGTAGGGAATGCCGCCCTCGGAGGTGGGGTCATAGACATCGGTGCACTTATAGCAGAACTCCGCCACATCGGACAGCACCAGGAAGCCGTGGGCAAAACCCTCGGGGATGTAGAACATCTTCTTGTTCTCAGCCGAGAGGGTCACGCCGACCCATTTGCCGAAGGTCGCGGAGTTGGGACGGCAGTCCACCGCCACATCGTACACTTCGCCCATCGTTACCCGGACAAGCTTGCCCTGGGTGTGGTTTTTCTGGAAATGCAGACCGCGCAGCACGCCCTTGGTGGAACGGCTCTGGTTGTCCTGGACGAACGGCTTGTCGATGCCGGCCGCCGCAAAATCGTCGATCTGATAGGTTTCCATAAAATAACCGCGGTCGTCACCGAACACAGTGGGTTCGATCACCACAACGCCGGGGATCTCGGTCGGAAGAAACGTAAACTTACCCATGGTATCTGCTCCTTTGAATTCATTACAGAAAAATGCAAGTATATTGTACTCTGTTTGGGCCCTTTTCGCAAGAGTTTGGCAGGAAGTGTTGCAAAATCAGAAAAAAAACGTTTGTTGTAAGTGGGGGCCGCATGTGGTACAATACGGGGGAGGTGATTGCGATGACCAAGCAGCAGGCACGCAGCCTGGCCAGAGCGCGCCGGGCCGAGCTGGATCTTGGGGCGGTGGGCGCTGCGATGGCAAAGCAGCTCTCTTCCCTGCCCTGCTGGCGGGATGCCCGGCGGGTGCTGGGGTTTGTCTCGCTGCCCGATGAGCCGGACACCCGTCCCATCCTCGCCCTTGCGGCGGCGGAGGGGAAAGACCTGTATCTGCCCCGCTGTCTTGAGGGCGGAACGCTGGAGTTTGCACCGGCGGGGTCCCTTCACACAGGGCGGTACGGAATTCCTGAGCCGGACGGCGCGGCACTCCCCCGCCCGGTGCTGGCTTCGCCGGACATCCTGATTCTGGTTCCCTGTCTGGCCGCCGACCGCCACGGCACACGGCTGGGGCGCGGTGCCGGGTACTATGACCGGTTTCTGGCCAGTCTGGCAGGGTCTTCTGTCCCGAAACGGCTGCTCTGTCCCGCGGCGCTGGTGCTGGACGAACTGCCCCGCGACAGCTGGGACATTTCCTTCGCTCCCGGGGAAATCCTGACCGAATCCGGGGAATGCTAAGACAAGCGGCGGTCGCTGTGCCGCCTTTGGATCTCATCAACGATAAGGAGTATTGTATGAAAAGACTGTACGCACTTCTCTGCGCCGTCGTCCTGGCGGCAGGGCTGACTGCCTGCGGCAGCGCCGGTTCCTCGTCGTCCGCCTCCTCGGCCGCGCCGACCGCCGAACCCACCGCAGAGCCCGCGGCCTCCGGGTCGTCCGACGGCACCGAGCAGACGGCCGAGCCCGAAGTGGATGCCGCCCTGAACGATCTGCTGAACCAGATCAACGACACCGTCCAGCCCAATCTGCCCACGCTGGCCACCCAGCCCCTCGACCTTGGGGATTCCGAATGGATGCTCTACAACACGGGTCTGGACGCCGTGCAGAGCGAGATGATTGACGCCGGCGTGCTGTCCACCCCGATGATCGGCAGTCAGGCTTACAGCCTGGTGATTGTCCGGGTCAAGGATGAAGCCAACACCCAGGAGATCGCCCAGGCCATGGCGGACAACGCCGATCCCACCAAGTGGATCTGCGTGACGGCCGATGACGTGTGGGTCGCCCAGGACGGCGACCTGGCCATGCTGGCGATGGTGGACACCCAGCTGGGTGTGACGGGCCAGCAGCTGACCGACGCCTTCCTGGCTGCTGCCGGTGAGGGCGGTACTGCCTGGCAGGTGGAGTTTGACCAGCCTGCCGCCGAACAGCCCGAGTCCGAGGCTGCACAGTCCGCTGCGGAATAAAATCATAGAAAAAGGCACATTCCCGAATCGGGAATGTGCCTTTTGTATTACCGGAGATGAATCCGATCAGCGGAATCAGTCAGCAGCCTTGGCAGCGCGGATTTCCTTGATCATCTCGGGCACGACCTTGAACAGGTCGCCGACAATGCCGTAGCTCGCCACATCGAAGATGGGAGCGTTCTCGTTCTTGTTGACGGCGATGATCGTGTCGGAATCCTGCATGCCGGCGATGTGCTGGATGGCACCGGAGATGCCCAGCGCGACGTAGATGCGCGGATGGACGGTCTTGCCGGTCTGGCCGACCTGATGATCGCTGGACAGCCAGCCTTCATCGGTGACGGCACGGGAAGCGCCCACGACGCCGCCCAGGACACCGGCCAGCTCTTCCGCGAGGGCAATGCCCTTCTCGGGGTCAGCGCTGATGCCGCGGCCGACAGAAACAACCACGTCAGCACCGATCAGGTCGACGAGCTTCTTGGCGCTCTTCTTGATGTCGAGGATCTGAACATGGATATCGTCAGCGGTCAGAGCGGGCGTGATCTTCTCAACGACAACCTTCTCGGCACCGGCCTCGTCGTACGGCTGGGTCTGCATGACGCCGGGACGGACGGTGGACATCTGCGGACGGAAGCGCGGGCAGATGATGGTGGCCATCAGGTGGCCGCCGAAAGCAGGACGGGTCATCTTGAGGTTGGTGTTCTGCTCAAACTTGGTGTTGTCCACATCGATGGTGGAGGTGGTGCGCAGGAAGTTCTTGTACTTCTCAACATCCACATCCAGATGCGTGCAGTCGGCGGTCAGGCCGGTGTGCAGACGGGCTGCGCAGCGGGGGCCGAGGTCACGGCCCAGGTTGGTGGCGCCGATCAGAACGATCTCGGGCTTCTTCTCCATGACCAGGTCGCACAGAACCTTGGCATAGCCGTCGGTGGTGTAGTCCTTCAGCAGGGGGCTGTCGACGTAGTAGACACGGTCGGCACCGTAGCCGCCCAGAGCCTTGATGTACTGCTCATTGAGCTCGCTGCCCATCACAACGCCGCACAGCTCGACGCCCAGGTCGTTGGCCAGTTTGCGGCCTTCGCTGAGCAGCTGGTAGCTGATGGTCTGGATTGCGCCTTCGCGCTGTTCACAAAAGACCCACACGCCCTTGAAGGCGGCGGTGTCCATCGCATTGAATTCAGCCATTGTACTTCTCTCCTCTCTCAAATCAGGTGCTTGTCGTTCAGGATACCGACCAGCTGGCCGACGCTCTCGACCATCATGCCGGCGCCCTTGACCGGGGGAGCGAAAGACTTATAAACGTTCGTCGGAGAGCCCTTCAGGCCGATGGTGTCGGTCTCGATCAGCGGGTCATCCTTCAGAGCATTGTAGTCATAGACCTCGAGGGGCTTGTCGTAGCACTCGAAGATGCCGGAAACGCTCATATAACGCGGCGTGTTCAGTTCCTTGATGCAGGTCAGCAGGCAGGGAGTCTGAACCTTGATTTCCATGTAGCCGTCTTCCAGCTGACGCTTGACAACCAGATCGTTGCCGTTCTTCTGGATCTCGGTGACATAGGTGACCTGGGGCAGATGCAGCTTTTCAGCGATCTGCGGGCCAACCTGGGCGGTATCGCCATCGATGGCCTGACGGCCGCAGAAGACGATGTCGTCGGGGCCGACGCCGATCTTGTTGATGGCGGCAGCCAGGATCTGGGAAGTAGCGAAGGTATCCGAACCGCCGAACTCACGGGCGGAAACCAGAACGCCGCGGTCAGCGCCGCGGGCCATCAGCTCGCGCAGCATGCCTTCGGCCGGGGCCGGGCCCATGGTGACGACGACGACTTCGCAGCCGGTCTCGTCCTTGAGCTGCAGGGCAGCCTCAACGGCGTTCAGGTCGTCGGGGTTGGTGATGGTCGCCATGGCGGCACGGTCCATCGTGCCGTCCGGCTTGACCGCTACCTTACCCTGCGTATCGGGTACCTGTTTGACACAAACAATAGCTTTCATTGTACGTCTTGCCTCCTTACTTCAGCAGCGCGCCGGAAATGACCATCATCTGGACTTCGCTGGTGCCCTCGTAGATCTCGGTGATCTTGGCATCGCGCATCATCCGCTCGATGGGGTAGTCACGGGTGTAGCCGTAACCGCCGAACAGCTGCAGGCAGCGGCGGGTCACGTCGCTGGCGGTACGGGCGGCAATCAGCTTGGCCTCGGCAGCCTCGACGCTGTAACGGATCTTGGCGCCGTCCATGGCCTGCTGCTTCTTCAGGGCAGCAGCATACACCAGGTACTTGGCGGCATCCACACGGGCCTTCATCTCGGCCAGCTCGAACTGGGTGTTCTGGAACTGGGCGATGGAACGGCCGAACTGCTTACGTTCCTTGACGTAGGCAACGGTCTCGTCGATGGCCCCCTCGGCAATGCCCAGAGCCTGGGAAGCAATGCCGATACGGCCGCCGTCCAGCGTGCCCATGGCCAGCTGGAAGCCCTTGCCCTTGACACCGAGCAGACGGTCCTTCGGGATGATGCAGTCTTCCATGATCAGTTCGCAGGTGGAAGAACCACGGATGCCCATCTTGTCCTCGGGCTTGCCGACCTTGAAGCCGGGGTCGGTGCGCTCCACGATGAAGGCGGAGATTTCCTTGGTCTTGCGGCCGCGCTTGTCCAGCACAATGCCGGTGACGGCAATGATGATGAAGACATTGGCAAAGCCGGAGTTGGTGATGAAGATCTTGGAGCCGTTGAGCTTCCAGTGGTCGCCCTCGTCAACCGCGAAGGTCTGCTGGCCCTGGGCGTCGGTGCCGGCGCCGGGCTCGGTCAGGCCGAAGGCACCCAGCCACTCGCCGCTGCACAGCTTGGGCAGGTACTTGCGCTTCTGCTCCTCAGTGCCGTGCTCGTAGATGGGCGCAGCGCACAGACTGGTGTGAGCGGACAGGATAACGCCGGTGGTGGCGCAGACTTTGGACATCTCTTCGACGGCCATGACGTAGGACAGCACGTCACCGCCGGCTCCGCCGTATTCTTTGGGGAAATAAACGCCCATCATGCCCAGCTTGGCCATCTTTTCCACAGTCTCTTTGGGGAAGTATTCCTCAGCGTCGACCTTCTTGGCCAGGGGTTTGACTTCGTTCTCAGCAAATTCCTTGTACATTTTCTGTACCATGGCCTGCTGTTTGGACAGGGTAAAATCCATAACGGTATTCCTCCTTAATCAACAAATCACTCCTGACAGTGCGATCGGGCGCCGCCAGGAGGGATATTGTTCAAATTTTACAGCGCGTCAACCGGGGTCTTGGTGCGGTCAGCGTTGTAGACATAGAAGCCCTTGCCGGACTTGCAGCCCAGGTTGCCGCCGCGGACCATCTTGCGGATGAGCGGGCAGGCACGGTACTTGCTGTCGCCGGTCTCCTTGTAGAGCACGTCCATGATGGCCAGGCAGATATCCAGGCCGATGAAGTCGCCGAGCTCCAGGGGGCCCATCGGATGGTTGGCACCCAGCTTCATGGCGGTGTCGATGCCGGCGATGTCGGAAACGCCTTCCATCTTGATGAAGGCAGCTTCGTTGATCATCGGGATCAGGATGCGGTTGACAACAAAGCCGGCAGCTTCGTTGACCTGGACCGGGGTCTTGCCGATCTCGGCGCTGATCTTCTTGATGGCCTCAACGGTCTCGGCGGGCGTGTTGCAGCCGGCGATGACTTCGATGAGCTTCATGCGGTCAGCGGGGTTGAAGAAGTGCATACCGATCAGAGGACGGCTCAGGCCCTTGCCGATCTCGGTGATGGACAGAGAAGAGGTGTTGGAAGCAAAGATGCATTCCGGCTTGCAGATCTTGTCCAGCTCGCCGAAGGTGGTCTGCTTGACCTTCATATCCTCGAACGCAGCCTCAACGATGAGGTCGCAGTCCGCGCACAGGTCCTCTTTCAGGCCGGTGGTGATGACGGACAGACGGCGATCGACTTCCGCCTGATCCAGCTTGCCCTTGGCAACCAGCTTGGAGTAGCCCTTGGCGATCTTATCCTTGCCGCCGTCGGCCCATTCCTGCTTGATGTCGCACAGAGCGACGGTGTAACCCGGAGTCTGCGCAAATGCCTTTGCGATGCCCTGGCCCATGGTGCCAGCGCCAATAACGCCAACTTTCATAGTAGTAGCCTCCTGTATGTTTTGATTTCCGAAATTGGAAGAAATGTAACTCAGTTGTTCGTGAAGACCGGTTTGGGTTTCGGCTTCTCGCGGCTCAGGAAGCAGCCCATGCCCTCGACCTGGTCGTGGGTCTCGAAGCAGTCGCCGAAGAGCTTCTCTTCCACCTCAACGGCCTGGCTGATCGGAAGGCTGATGCCCTCGTTGATGGCCTTCTTGCAGTGACGCACCGCGATCGGGGCGTTCTTGGCAATCTTGTTGGCCAGCTTCATGACGTTCTCCATCAGCTCGGCCTGCGGATACACCGCGTTGACCAGACCGATGCGCAGGGCCTCGTCCGCCTTGATGTTCAGTGCGGAGTAGACCAGCTGCTTGGCCATGCCCATGCCGACCAGACGGGCCAGACGCTGGGTGCCGCCGAAGCCGGGGGTGATGCCCAGACCGACCTCGGGCTGACCGAAGACGGCGTTGTCGGAGCAGATGCGGATGTCGCAGCTCATGGCGAGCTCATTGCCGCCGCCCAGGGCGAAACCGTTGACCGCCGCGATGACGGGCAGCGGGAAGCTCTCGATCATCAGGAAGATGTCGTTGCCGAGCTTGCCGAAGGCCTCGCCTTCCGCCTTGGTCATGGTGGACATCGAACCGATGTCCGCGCCGGCGACAAAGCTCTTGTCCCCTGCGCCGGTCAGAACCACGCAGCGGACGGTGTTCTGATCGATGGCTTCAAACGCGGCCTTGAGGTCCGCGAGAACTTCGGGATTCAGTGCGTTCAGGGCTTTGGGACGATCGATCGTGACGATCGCAACGGCGCCCTGAACTTCGGTCGTAACAAAGGACATTCCAGTTTCCTCCGTTCCTTACATTTCGACGATGGTGGCGCAGCCCATGCCGCCGCCGATGCACAGCGTGGCCAGGCCCTTGTGAGCGCCGCGATGCTTCATGGCGTAGAGCAGGGTGACCAGGATACGGGCACCGGAAGCACCGACGGGATGGCCCAGAGCGATGGCGCCGCCATTGACGTTGACCTTGCTCATATCGAAGCCGAGGTCATGCGCAACGGCCAGGCTCTGAGAAGCGAAGGCTTCGTTGGCCTCGATGAGGTCCATATCGGCAACAGTCATGCCGGTCTTGGCCATGACCTTCTTGGTGGCGGCAACAGGGCCGACACCCATGATGGAGGGATCAACGCCGCCCAGGGCGCCGGCAATCCAGGTGGCCATCGGGGTGATGCCCAGTTCCTTGGCCTTGTCCTCGCTCATGATGACCAGAGCAGCGGCGCCGTCGTTGATGGCGGAAGCGTTGCCGGCGGTCACCTTGCCGTCCTTCTTGAAGGCGGGCTTCAGCTTGGCCAGAACTTCGGGAGCGCTCAGACGCGGGCCTTCATCGGTATCGAAGACGATCTCGCCCTTCTTGGTCTTGATGACGACGGGGACGATCTCATCCTTGAAGGCGCCGCTCTTGATGGCGGCATCCGCCTTCAGCTGGCTGTTGTAAGCGAAGTTATCCAGATCCTCACGGGTCAGGCCCCACTGATCGGCAACGTTCTCAGCGGTGATGCCCATGTGGTAGTTGTTGAACGCATCCCACAGAGCGTCGTTGACCATCGTATCAACCAGCTCGCTCTTGCCCATGGGATAGCCCATGCGGTAGCCGTAACGGCCCTTCATCATGGCAAACGGCGCCATGTCCATGTTCTCGGTACCACCGGCAACCACGATGTCGGCATCGCCGGCCTCGATCATCTGGGCGGCCATGTTGACGCAGTTCAGACCGGAACCGCAGACGACGTTGACGGTCACGGCGGGGGTGGTGACGGGCAGGCCGGCCTTCAGAGAAGCCTGGCGAGCGACGTTCTGGCCCAGACCGGCCTGGATGACGCAGCCCATGTACACATGGTCAACCTGCTCGGGGGTGATGCCGGCGCGGTTGATGGCTTCCTTGATGACGATGGAGCCCAGCTCGGCAGCGGGGACGTTGGACAGGGTGCCGCCGAATTTGCCGATGGCAGTACGGCAGGCAGATGCAATAACAATCTTTTTCATAAAACAGCCTCCTAAAAATATTTCAGTTGTTTTTGGATTCCATTCTATACTTCAGGCCTCGCGGCCGGAATGCGTTTTCAGGCTTTGCCCTCTTCGATCTTCCGCTTGAGAGCGGCTTCCACATTGGGCGTCACGAACTTGGAGACATCGTGGTTGTAGTGGGCGGCTTCCCGGACGATCGTGGAAGAGAGGTAACTCCACTTGATGGAGGTGGCGAGAAAGACCGTCTCGATCCCCGGCATCAGCGCGTGGTTGGTGTGGGCGAGCTGGATCTCGTTTTCAAAATCCGTAACGGCGCGCAGTCCCCTGACCATGACCGTTGCATGTGTCTGTCTGGCAAAGTTGACTGTCAGGCCGTTGAAGCTTCTGACCTCCACATTGGGCAGATCCTTGCAGCATTCCGTCAGCATCTCCACCCGTTCTTCCACGGTGAAAAGCGGCGTCTTGGCGCTGTTGTTGAGAACCGCCACGATCAGCTTGTCAAACATCCTGGCGCTGCGCCGGATGATGTCGAGATGACCGCGGGTGACCGGATCAAAACTGCCCGGATACATTGCAATGGGCATGTGCTTCCCTTCTCGTTTCTTGCCGCGCATGCTGTTAAAAATCTAACAGCTTCGGGCGGAAATAAAAGCACCCGGCGCCTTGCGCGCGTGTGTTAGGGCGGCACACCGCCCGGAACCCGTTTGCCTGTTGCTGGTGCTTGCGCGGTCAGGAAGGATGTTGTTTTCTTTTTCCTGACCTTACTTATAGTTTTACACTCTTGTTAAGGTTTTGTCAATGGATGAATTGTGAAAAATCCTACAAATATTTCAAAGCATATTGGATGGTATACACAAAATCCGTCCGAATTTTACCGTCGCAGGTCTAAAATTGCGCAGAATCGGTTGACAAGCGCTCAGATAATGTTAAAATAATATCAATGACGGAGACCTCTGCCCCCCTGCCGGGCAGAATTTTCCCCGTCCCGCACGGGTACAGCCTGCATTCTCTGTCTATTATAAAGAGGTAGACCCTCGACACACAAAGGAGCTGTTCGTTATGGATTATAAAGCCGAATACGCGCAGAAGCTTACCACGGCCGACGCCGTTGCCGCTCTGGTCAAAGACGGTGACTGGGTTGACTACGGCTGGTGCACCGGCACGCCGGTCGCCTTTGACGCCGCACTTGCCAAGCGTATGCCCGAGCTGCATGACATCAAACTCCGTGGCGGTATTCTCTGCCACGTTCCCGAGATCTTCAAGATCGACTCCCCCGCCGACCATTTCTGCTGGAACAGCTGGCACATGGGCGGCATTGAGCGCAAGGCCGTGGCAGCCGGCTACGCCTACTATTCGGCACTGCGCTACTCCGAGCTGCCCCGCTACTACCGCGAGAGCCCGGACGATCTGAACATCGCCGTTTTTGTGACCGCGCCGATGGACAATCACGGCTACTTCAACCTGGGCCCCAACGCCAGCCATCTGGCCGACGCAGCCCGCAAGGCCGACAAGGTTTTTGTGGAGATCAACCGCAACATGCCGGTCTGCCTGGGCGGCTTTGACAACTGCCTGCACATCTCCCAGATTGCCGGCATCATCGAGGGCGACAACCCGCCCATCGATCAGCTGGGCGGCGGCGGAGCCCCCACCGAGGTGGATCAGGCCGTGGCCAAGATGGTCGTGGAACGCATCCCCAACGGCGCCTGCCTGCAGCTGGGCATCGGCGGTATGCCCAACGCAATCGGCGCAATGATTGCCGACAGTGATCTGAAGGACCTGGGCGTCCACACCGAGATGTATGTGGACTCTTTCGTGGACATGGCACTGGCCGGACGCATCACCGGACGCTACAAGAAGGTGGACACCGGCCGTCAGACCTACGCCTTCGGTGCCGGCACCCAGAAGATGTATGATTATCTGGACAACAACCCCGAGTGCATGGCCGCCCCGGTGGACTACACCAACGATGTGCGGGTCATCAGCAGTCTGGACAACTTCATCTCGATCAACAACGCCATCGACGTTGACCTGTACGGTCAGGTCAATGCCGAGAGCAGCGGCACCCGCGCGATTTCCGGCGCCGGCGGCCAGCTGGACTTTGTGCTGGGCGCCTACCTTTCCAACGGCGGCAAGAGCTTTATCTGCCTGAGCTCCACCTTCATGAACAAGAAGACCGGCCATCTGGAAAGCCGCATCCGTCCCACCCTGCATCCCGGCAGCATCGTCACCGATACCCGCGCCAATGTGGATTATCTCGTGACCGAGTACGGCGTCGCCCGCATGAAGGGCCTGACCGCCTGGGAGCGCGCCGAGGCGCTGATCAACATTGCACACCCCGATTTCCGCGAAGGGCTGATTGCCGAAGCGGAAAAGCTGGGCCTGTGGCATAAGAGCAGCAAACGCTGATTCGGATATCCCCGCAGCCTTGACGGCTGCGGGGATTTTTGCAGGGGAAAGTTTGTTCTTGACTCCGGCGGAACGGACAGGTATAATGAGACTGTTGTTCAGCATTCTCTGACGGATGCTGTTCACCGTGCCGGATTTCCGGGTGTAGCGGAGCTGGTACCGCGCCACATTTGGGATGTGGAGACCGCACGTTCGAATCGTGTCACTCGGACCAAAAGCCTTCCGGAATCGGATGATTCCGGAAGGCTTTTCTCGTACTGATCCCAGACCGAAAGCTCAGGTGATCCGATGAAGCCGAAGAATCTTCTCTCGCTCTATCAGGGGGACCGCGCCCTGGAACAACTGAATCAGAACCACCGTCTGAAGGGACTCACCACCATGAAGCCCCAGGAGGTGAACTGCCTGGATTCCCTGTGCACCGATCTGCGGAATCATCAATGTGGCATCAAGGATCTCGACGGTTTCTTTGCGGGCTATTCGATCCCGCAGATCAGCCGGGAGTTCGATCTGCTGCGCTTCGGGGAGCATCTGGTCCTTGATGTGGAACTGAAATGCCATCTGATCAACGATCTTTCCCCGCAGGAAAAGATGGAAAAGATCCGCAGCCAGCTCCGACGCAACCAGTATTACCTGCAATTCCTGCAGCGCGGGGTCCGGCTGTTCTGCTATGTCGAACCGCAGGACAAACAGCAGGAGGGCGAATGCTACGAATATGACCCGGATGCCGATCAGCTGAACACGGTGAGCGTTGCCGCACTGGCCCAGTGTCTGCGCAGTCAGACCGTCGACTATGCGGTTGACCCCGACCGGGAGTTCGTTCCGTCCAAATACCTGGTTTCGCCGTTCAACGCCACGCAGCAATTCCTCAAGAACGACTATTTTCTCACCGACGGCCAGCAGAGTTTCAAGGCCGATTTCTACAAGCTTCTGGCACAGGCGCCCTTCTGTTTTGCCGCGCTGTCGGGGGATGCCGGCACCGGCAAGACCCTGCTTCTGTATGACATTGCCAAGGAGAGGATGGCGGCCGGCAAAAAAGTCATCATCGTGCATTGCGGCATTCTGAACCAGGGGCATCTGGCACTGTGTCAGGCCGGGTGGCAGATTTTTCCTGTCAAGGACATTCTGCAAAGCGTGGTTCCCGCGCTGAAAAACGGCTCCTGCGATCTTCTGCTGGTGGACGAAGCGCAGCGAATCCGGACCATCCAGCTGCAGCTGCTGATTCAGGAATCCCGCCTCCATTCCATCCCGGTCTTTTTCTCCTATGATGTGAAGCAGTTCCTCAAAACCGGAGAGACCACCGACATTGCGCAGTATCTCGCCGTCCAGTATCCGGGTGTTCCCTGCTGTTCCAGGCACCTGACTTCGACGATACGCACCAACCGGAACCTGGCCTCCTTCATTCAGAATATGCGCAGCGTCGGCTCTTCTGCCGATTCTGCGGATTACCGGTGCGTCACCATCGAGTATCTGAACGATGAGCAGACCTGCCGGCAGTATCTGGGATTTCTGCGGTCCTCCGGCTGGATGCCGCTGACCTTCACCGCGTCGGCTGTGGATTGCAAGGACCCGTATCATCTGCTGTCCACCTTCTGCAATGAGACTGCCCATCAGGTGATCGGGCAGGAGTTTTCCAGGGTTGCGGTGGTGCTGGATCAGCATTTCTGGTATAACGGCAACCAGCTGATGGTTTCGGACGGCTATTACAGCGGGGCCGGGATGCTGTATCAGCTCCTCACCCGCGCAGTGAGTGAGCTCAAGATCATTGTGCTGAACAACCCTGCCCTGTATCGGAGATTGCTGGAAATCAAGAACGGGCACTGATCTTCCGAAAACAACAAACCCCCGCACAGGTCCCTGTTCCTGTGCGGGGGTTTCTGAAAAGAAGAAAAAGAGAAAGAGGAGTGGATGAAAAAAAGTCTGCGTTGTTCCCTCCGGCCGGTGTGTCCGGGCAAAGTCCCTGTTCTTTGTCCGGTCCGGTGTTCCTTTTGGGAACAATCTTAGGATACCGAAAACATGTGAAAAAACAATGACGTTTTTTTCAACATTTTGAGAAAATATCTTCACAATTTCCTGTCTGCATTTTTCCCCTGGAGGTGTTGAATTTGCCCAACCGAATCAACTATGAACTGGTCATGGAAAAGACCATCGAGGCACTGGAGCGCGACGGCCAGCACCCGGCGCTGCTGCTGCACGCCTGCTGTGCCCCCTGTTCCAGTGCGACGCTGGAACGGCTGGTCCGGCATTTTGAGGTGACCATCCTGTATTACAACCCCAACATTGCGCCGCCCGAGGAATATCATCGCCGGGAAGCCGAGCTGGAACGCTTTGTCCGGGATGCGGGCTATGCGGAGCTGGGCATCCGGGTCGTGGAACTGTCCTACAACCCGCAGGAATTCTACGACGCCGTGCGCGGCCTGGAAAACGAGCCGGAGCGCGGCGAGCGCTGCACCGTCTGCTACCGGCTGCGGCTGGAACAGGCAGCGCGCTATGCCAGCGAGCACGGATTTCCCTGGTTCACGACAACGCTCTCCATCTCGCCGGTCAAGGACCCGGTCCGGCTCAACACGATCGGCTGCGAGCTGGCCGAACGGTATGGTCTGCACTATCTGCAGAGCGAATTCCGCAAAAAGGACGGCTACAAGCGCAGCCTGGCGCTCAGCGCCCAGTACGGGCTGTACCGTCAGGATTACTGCGGCTGTATTTTCAGCAAACAGGAGCGCGGCGTATAACCCCCGTTGCATCCTGACGGTCTATCCCCTATAATGAAACAATACCTTACAAAATTCGATTGGGGGATGTTATGCTGTACCGTTTGTTCTGGCTGTTTCTGGCCTTCTCGTTCCTGGGCTGGCTGATCGAGGTGTCCTTTGTGGCGCTGCGGCGGCACCGGTATCAGGACCGCGGCGTCCTGCACGGGCCGCTGTGTCTGGTCTACGGCTTTGCGGGCTGTCTTGTCACCGTCGGCCTGCGTGATCTGACCGGAAGCTGGTTTTTCCTGTTTGTCGGCAGCGCCCTGTATGCGACGGTGATCGAGTGGGTGGCCGGCCATCTGTTGGAGCGCTTTACCCGCACACGCTGGTGGGACTATTCGGGCCAACGGTTCAACCTGGACGGCTACATCAGTCTGACGGCCTCTCTGATCTGGGGCGTGTTGGGCGTGGTGAGCGTCAAGTGGCTCGTTCCGCTGCTGCTGCGTCTGTATGCGCTGCCGCCGGCCGGTGTGATGCCCGTTCTGCTCTGGATTGTGGGCGCAATTCTGGCGGCGGATATCCTGGGCACGCTGCTGGCCCTGACCGGCACCCGGGACCGTCTGCCCCAGCTGGATGCCGTCAACAACCGTCTGGCCGGTGTCACGCTGCGGTTGGGGCTGTGGATTCTTGACAGGACCGAGCACCACATTCGCAACATTGCCCCGGCCGCCGACCTGGCAAGGCAGCGCCGGGTCAAAAGCGCCGTCTTTGCCGAAGGCTGCTGCTTTTCCAAGATTTTTCTGCTCTTTGTCATCGGCGCCCTGGCCGGCGACCTGACCGAGACGATCTTCTGCCGTCTGACGGCCGGGTACTGGATGAGCCGGTCCAGCCTGGTCTGGGGTCCCTTCTCCATCGTCTGGGGCCTGGCCATCGGGCTGGTCACGCTGCTGCTGTACAAATACAAGGACCGGCCGGCCTTCTGGCTGTTCGGTGTGGGCACACTGCTGGGCGGCGCGTACGAGTATTTGTGCAGCGTTTTTACCGAGATCGTGTTCGGCGCCGTGTTCTGGGATTACAGTGCCCTGCCCTTCAACCTGGGCGGACGCATCAACCTGCTGTACTGCTTTTTCTGGGGGTTGGCCGCCGTGGTCTGGTTCAAGGTCCTGCTGCCCCCGCTGGATCGTCTGATCGAGCGCATTCCTCGCCTGCCCGGCCAGCTGCTGACCGCCGTGCTGGTCGTCTTTATGACTGCCAATATGCTGGTCAGCGCTGCCGCCCTGATCCGCTACGACAGCCGTTCCGGCGGTGCGCCCGCCGCGAACCGGGTGGAGGTGCTGCTGGACGAACACTTTGACGACGCCAGAATGAAGCAGATCTATCCCAAACTGGTGCGGACCGACTGAACCGGCCGTGTTTTTCTGAAGATGCAAAAAAGCTCCCCGGGCAAATTGCCCGGGGAGCTTTTGGTTGGGCCGGCCGGATTTGAACCGACGGATGGAGGAGTCAAAGTCCTCTGCCTTACCGCTTGGCGACGGCCCAGCAAGAAAAAAGACCGCGCAGCAAACTACTGTGCGGTCTTTGGTGGGGTGCCTAGAGAGATTCGAACTCTCGGCCTCCAGAGCCACAATCTGGCGCGCTAACCAACTGCGCCATAGGCACCATACAATGCGCCCGAAGGGACTTGAACCCCTGGCCCACTGCTTAGAAGGCAGTTGCTCTATCCACCTGAGCTACGGGCGCGCATGGGTCAGTTCCTGTGTTGGGAACATGCTGCGTGGATTATACTACCACACCGGGCGCAGTTTGTCAATAGGATTTTCCCATTATTTTTGATAAATTTCGGCAGGCGCTTTGCTGTTTACAAAATACAGCTCATACCACAGGATGAAGGAGTAGAAACTCCAGATCTTGGTCATGTTTTTGGCACGGCCCTCCTTGTGGTCATCCAGCAGCCGGACCAGCTCATCGGTGCGGAAGAACTTTTCCGCCACGGGGCCGGTGAACTTTTCCTTGACCATGGCATAGTACTTGTCCTGCCGCAGCCAATCGTTGAGGGGAACCGGGAAACCGAGTTTGCGGCGCTTGGCCACACTGGCGGGCAGCTGTTTGAGCGCGGCGCCGCGCAGCGCGATCTTGGTCTGTTCCTTGCCGGAACGGAACCGCTGCGGGATGGAGAGTGCCACATCCAGCATCTCGCGGTCCAGGAACGGCACGCGCAGTTCCAGGCTGTTGGCCATGCTCATCCGGTCTGCCTTGAGAAGGATGTCATAGAGCATCCAGGTGTGCATATCCACCCACTGGAGCTGGGTCGGCTCGTCCAGGCCGGCGACCTTGTCAAAGTAGGGCTTGAAGAAGGTCTCGGGACGCGGGCTGTGATAGTTCTTCTTGAGGTAGCGGTCGCGGTCCGCCGGGTCCAGGAACACATAGTTGGCGCGCATATAGCGCTGCCACGGCTCCTCGCCGCCGCGCACCAGGAAATGCTTGCCCTTGACGCCCTCGGGCAGGTGGGAGGCTACCTTTCCGATGGCCCGGCGCAGCGGGCGGGGCACTTTGTGGGCGTAGTCCATGAAATGGACGGCCTGGCAGTACATCGGATAGCCGCCGAACAGCTCGTCGGCGCCCTCGCCGGACAGCACCACCTTGACATACTTGCGGGCGTTCTGGGCAAGGAAATAGAGCGGCACCTCGGCGGGGTTGGGCATCGGCTCATCGAGATACCACTGGATGACCCGGTTAGCCGCAAAGAACTGGTCGGCGTCCACCTTGTTGGCAATGCTGGGAACGCCGATCTCCTTGCTGAAGGCCTGGGCATAGGGCAGCTCGGAATACTTTTCCTCGGCGTAGCCCACCGAGAAGCTCTTGACGTGCGGCGTGCCCTTGGCAACCTCGTTGACGACAAAGCTGGAATCCACGCCGGAGGAGAGGAAGCAGCCCACCTCCACATCGGCAATCTGGTGCGCCGCAACGCTCTCGGCAAAGGTCTCGGTGATCTTCTGTTCCCACTCTTCCAGCGTCTTGGACTCATCCACATGATAGCGGATGGTGTAGTACCGTTCAACCTGCAGGTCTCCGTCCTGCCAGGTGAACATGCAGCCGCTGGGCAGTTTGTAGACGTTGCGGAACATCGTCTCCTCATTGGGGATATACTCGATGCTCAGGTACTCGGGCAGGCGCTCCTCATTGAGTTCCTTGTGGAAGCCCGGATGGGCCAGGAAACTCTTGATCTCACTGCCGAAGAGGAACAGTCCGTCCACGTTGTAGTAGTAGAACGGCTTGATGCCGAAGATGTCCCGCGCACCGAACATGGTCCGTCTGGCCTTGTCCCAGATCACGAAGGTGAACATGCCGCGCAGCTTGCCGGGCAGTTCCTTGCCCCACTGCTCATAGCCATGGAGCAGCACCTCGGTATCCGACCGGGTTGCAAAGGTATGGCCGGCCTGTTCCAGCTCGGCGCGAAGGTCCTGGAAGTTGTAGATCTCGCCGTTGAAGATGACCACCAGGCTGCCGTCCTCATTGAACATCGGCTGTTTGCCGCCCTCCAGGTCAATGATGGAAAGGCGGCGGTGGCCCAGCGCCACGCACTCATCCACATAATAGCCCTCGCCGTCCGGTCCGCGGTAGGCGATCAGGTCCGCCATCCCCTTCACGATGCGGCGCGCCTGTTCGGCGTCATGTCTGCGTTCGGCAAAGCCGGTAATTCCACACATAGGCTCACTTCTCCCCTCTGTCAGTCCCTGAGGCCCTTGTTGCCATAGTAGCGGGCTGTCTTGCGATAATAGTTCAGCTGGCTGCGCAGATACCACAGTCCCCGCTTGAGGCTGCGGTCCTCGCGGCAGTAGAGCTGATGGGCACAGCGGCCCTGACGTTTGAGCTCGGCAGCCCGGGCCAGCAGGTCAGGGTCGCGCAGATATTTGCGGATGACGCCGTAAGGGGCAATCATCCACAGGCTCCGGGAGTCCGCAACGGTCAGGCCGAGGTCCCGGTGTTCCAGCACATCCTCCACAAGCCATTTGGCCAGGTTGTACCCGGCCGCCGTCACGAAATAGCTGGAACGGCCCTGGCGGGGATTCATCTCGAACATCTTGTATTCCCCGGTGCGGGCGTCGTATTTGATGTCAAAGTTGGCGTAGCCTTCC
The DNA here is from genome assembly GCF_036306485.1 of Gemmiger sp. Taxonomy (GTDB): domain Bacteria; phylum Bacillota; class Clostridia; order Oscillospirales; family Ruminococcaceae; genus Gemmiger. The sequence continues at coordinate 34,895 of NZ_JAXJZK010000037.1, forward strand.
CAGCCGAAATCCTCAAGGAAGCTGCGCAGCTTTTCCAGCAACGCGGCATCGTTGTAGGCGGGGTCGGAGAGGATCGCCGCATAGTTGCCGATGCCTTCCGGCGTCTGTTCCTCGAGCAGCGGGCGGCCCAGGGCAATCAGCTTGACCTTGTGGTCCAGGCCGCAGTAGGCGTTCACAACGCGCATACAGTTATCATCGCCGGGAATATACTCCTGCAAGATCAGGTCATCCTGATAGGAGCTGCCATAGATCGCGGCGGTGATGGCATCGAACTCGGCACGGTCATTGGCCAGGAACACCTTTTTCTTATGCGGGAATGTACAGTTCCAGTAGGCCGGCGAATTGCTCGCCTTGATGATGACCGGGAACGCAAAGGGCAGTTCCACGGTTTTGTAATTCTGCGCCGTGCAGGAAGCCGTGCGCGGATAGGAAAGGCCGTGTGCTTCGCAGGCACGGTAGAAATTTTCCTTGATGTCCAGATCCAGAACGGTCTGCAGGTCCGGGCAGGCGAAATGGTAGTAAGGGCGCAGTGCCTCGCGGTGGCGGGCCATCAGGACGGTGTAGCCGTCCGCACAGGAAACCAGCACCAGCGGCCGGTCGGCATGCGCCTTGGCAAACTCGATCAGGGTCTTTTCAAAGACTGCGTCCTCCTCCAGCCTGGGTTCCAGCACCGCAATGCGGACCAGCCGGGAATTGGCGGTGGCGACCAGCGCCCCCTTGCAGACGGCCACACTGTGCACGCCGTACTGCTGATAAAAACTGCGCGCCATGCCGTACACGTTGGCATCGCTGCCCAGAAGAACGGGAAGGAACTCCTTCATAATGATTGACCTTTCTTTCCTTTTCCATCATGTTTTGCAAGAAAACACGGCGCACCACGCTTTTTTGTCCTGTTCCGACAGAATCCGGCTGCAAACCGGGCCCGGGGTGTGCCGCTTTGATGTATTCCTTATTGTACTTCCATTCCCGGTTCCTGTCAAACCCCGCGGCAAAGTTTGTACGCCGGGCAAAGGGGTGGAAATTTACAAGAAGAATCCGACGCAAACGCTTTTCTTTCCCCTTCAAACCGTGTATAATAAGGAATATTCATGAAAACCGTGGAACCAAACAGGAACGAGGAAAGTATCTATGTGTGGAATCGTTGGTTTTGTCGGCGCGCGGGCCGATATGCAGGAGATCCTGCAGGGCATGATGGATGCCATCGCCCACCGCGGCCCCGACGGGCAGGGGCAGTTCATCGAAGGGCCCGTGGCGCTGGGACAGCGCCGGCTCTCCATCATTGACCTGGAGGGCGGCAAACAGCCGATGTTCAATGAGGACGGCAATCTGGCCGTCATTTTTAACGGAGAAATCTACAATTTCCAGGACCTGCGCGCCGAGCTGGAGCAGGCCGGCCACACCTTTGCGACCCGGTCGGACACCGAAGTGCTGCTGCACGGCTATGAGCAGTGGGGCAAGGAGATGCTGCAGCGTCTGCGCGGCATGTTCACCTTTGCCATCTGGGACCGCGCGGCCCAGACGCTGTTCTGCGCCCGCGACCATTTCGGCATCAAGCCGCTGTACTACTATTGCAGCGAGAACGGCGAGCTGATGTTCGGCAGCGAAATCAAGAGTTTTCTGGCGCATCCGGGCTTCCACAAGGAGCTCAACGAGGAACAGCTGCCGCTGTATCTTTCCTTCCAGTATTCCCCGGGCGAGAACACCTTTTTCAAGGGTGTGAAAAAACTGATGCCCGCCCACTGGATGGAGTGGAAGAACGGCGTGCTGACCGTGCAGCGGTACTGGCGGCCCGAGTTTGATCCCGACGACTCCAAGACGCTGGAGGAGTGGGAGCAGGCCATCAGCGACGCGATGAAAGAGAGCGTTGAGGCCCACAAGATCGCCGATGTGGAGGTGGGCAGCTTCCTCTCTTCCGGCGTGGATTCCAGCTATATGGCCGCACTGGCCAAGGTGGATAAGACCTTCACCGTCGGGTTTGCCAACAAACAGTACGACGAGACGGACTATGCCAAGGAGTTTTCCGAGCACATCGGCGTGAAGAACTATGCCTACCGCATCACGCCGGAAGAATACTGGGCCAACCTGGGCAAGATCCAGTACCACATGGATGAGCCGCTGGCCGACGCCGCCAGCGTGGCCCTCTACTTTGTCAACCGGGAAGCCTCCAAGCAGGTCAAGGTCTGCCTGTCGGGCGAGGGCGCCGATGAATTTTTCGGCGGGTACAACATTTACAAGGAGCCGTTCACGGTCAGCTGGTATGACCGCATTCCCCTGCCGGTCCGCCGGGCCGTGGGGGCCGCAGCGTCGCTGCTGCCGCCGGTGCGGGGCGTGAACTTCCTGGTGCGGCGTTCCCGTCCGCTCGAGGAGCGCTATATCGGCAACACCAACCTGATGGATGAGCGCCGCAAAAAGAAGCTGCTGCGCCATTACACCGGCACCGTCAAACCCACCGACCTGTCCCGGCCCTACTTTGAGCACACCAAGGGACAGGATGCCGTGGCACGGATGGAATACTGTGACCTGAACCTGTGGATGGTCGGTGACATTCTGCTCAAGGCCGACAAGATGAGCATGGCCAACAGTCTGGAACTGCGCGTGCCGTTCCTGGACCGCCGCGTGTTTGAGCTGGCCAGCCATATTCCCACCCGGCACAAGGTATCGGCCGAGCAGACCAAGATCGCAATGCGCGGCGCCGCCGAAAAGACCATTCCCGCCAAGACCGCCGACAAGAAAAAGCTGGGCTTCCCGGTTCCGGTGCGTGCCTGGCTGCGGGACGAACACTATGCCGCCACGGTCCGGCAGGCGTTCAACACCCCTGCCGCGGCCCGGTTCTTCAACACCCGGGAACTGAACCGGATGCTCGAACAGCATATCTCGGGCAAGCGGGACAACTGGCGTCAGATCTGGTGCATCTTCATGTTCCTGGTCTGGTATGATGAATACTTTGTCAAACGCTGAGGTGAACACAATGCTGCTGAAACAACTGACCAAAGGTCTTGACTTTACCCTGGTGCAGGGCGACCTGCACACCGAAGTGTCCGGCATCTACTACGATTCCCGCAAGGTGACGGCCAACGGGCTGTTTGTCTGCATCGTGGGGACCCAGCGGGACAGCCACGAATACGCCGCCGACGTTGCCCGGGCCGGTGCCTCGGTTGTGGTGATCCAGCATGATCTGCCGGCGGAAGTCCTGGCCGCCATGCCGGAGGTGACGGTGCTCCGCTTTGAGAGCACCCGCTATGCCCTGGCCATGCTTTCCACAGCCTTTTACGGACGTCCCGCCCGCGAGATGACGATGATCGGCGTCACCGGCACCAAGGGCAAGACGACCACCACCCACATGATCAAAGCCGTTCTGGAAGCCGCCGGGCATTCGGTCGGCATGATCGGCACCAACGGCGTGTACTATCCCGGCCACCATTACGATCTGAACAACACGACGCCGGAGAGCTGCGAGCTGCAGAAGATCCTGCGCCAGCTGGTGGATGCCGGGTGCGACACCTGCGTGATGGAAGTGTCCAGCCAGGGCATCATGATGGACCGTGTGGCGGGTATCCATTACAAGGTGGGTGTCTTCACCAACCTGTACCCCGATCACATCGGCCCCGGCGAACATTCCTCCTTTGAGGAGTACCGCAGCTGGAAGGGCGAGCTGTTCAAGCGCTGCGATGTGGGCGTCGTCAATGCCGACGATCCCAACACCGAAGCCCTGCTGGACGGCCACACCTGTGAGCTGATCACCTACGGCATTGAGCATCCGGCCGATTACCGCGCCGACCGCGAATACCGTCTGCTGCGCACCAAGGAAATGCTGGGCGTGGCATTCCGTCTGACCGAACCGGACGGCCATTCCATGGATGTCCAGGTCGGTATGCCGGGTCTGTTCAGCATCTACAATGCCCTGGCCACCATCGGCGTGGCCAAGGCGCTGGGACTGCCCGATGCGCCGATCCACGAGGGTCTGCAGAAGGCGCTGGTCAAGGGCCGCGTGGAGCTGGTTCCCATCAGCCGGCGGTTCACCATCCTGATTGACTATGCCCACAACGAGGCCGCCACCGAAAGCCTGCTGGAGACGCTGCGCGCCTACCATCCCCACCGGATGGTGGTGGTGTTCGGCTGCGGCGGAAACCGAAGCAAGCTGCGCCGGTACGGCATGGGAGAAGTCTGCGCGAAAATGGCGGATTTCTGCATTCTGACCGAGGACAACAACCGCTTTGAAAAGGTCGAGGACATTCTGGCCGACATCAAGGTCGGCATGGCCAAGGGCAACCCCAATGCCCCGTATGTGGAGATTCCCGACCGTCTGGATGCGCTGCACTATGCCATCGACCATGCCCAGGAAGGCGACCTGATTGCCGTCATCGGCAAGGGTCACGAGGCTTACCGCGACCGTCAGGGCGTCAAGACGCCCTTCCTGGAGCGGGAACTGATTGAGGAATACGCCGCCGAAAAAGGCATTGAATAACTTCCGGACAGGAAAACGCCCCTTCCCCGCTGCTGCGGAGAAGGGGTGTTTGGTTTATTCGCCGGTTCCGTCCTTTTCGGCGATGGCATCGCTCAGGATCTGGTCGTTGGCTTCTTTGTACTGGGCGGCGGTCGCGTCATCCAGCACATAGACCGTCACCGAGATGACGGCGTTGCGCACACTCTCGATGTAGGTTTCGTAGTACAGGTCAATGAAAGCGTGTCCGGTCATCATGGCGGTGCCGGTATCGGCGGCGTAGGCATATCCATAGACAAACCGTCCGTCGTCCGAAGTAATGTACAGCAGGCTGCCGTAGGGAATCACGCTGGGGTCCACCGCCACGGTACCGTAGGTCAGGCGGCGTCCCGAAGCGCCCCGCGCCGTGGAGGACGCCGAGTACCCGGTGGAGCGCCGTCCGCTGTACACGGCGGCGACCCCTTCGGAGGGCTTGCCGTCCACGATCTCCGGCCCGGTAAAGCTGGAGACCGGCGCCCCCTCCCCGTATCCCTTGAGGATGGTGGGAACCATCGGGGTGATGGTCTCGCGGCCCGTCTCGACAGTGTCGGTCAGCTCACCGTCCACATAGGTGGCACGGTAGCTCACACGGTCCAGGCCGTCACTTCCCTGCTGCATCAGGTCCTCGGTCTTCTGGTTGCGGTAATACAGGCTGGATTCTTCCCGTATCGTCTCGGTGGGAATGACTTCCTCCTGCTCGTACTCTTCATAGCGAATCCGGCGCACCGTCACGGAGGACCCGGGGGCCAGTGCCGTGTCCAGCGACGGACTGACCTCATCGGTGTCCGCCAGCGTCACATTGGCTTTTTTCAGCAGATCCTGCACGGTGCCGCCCGTGACCACCACGTTGCGGGTCTCCCCGTCCGCCGTCAGCGGCACGGCATAGGCCCGCAGGATATGGATGCGGTCGCGGCCGTCCTCCTCGGTGATCTCGAGTTCATCCGAGGTCGAGGGTGCTTCCACGCCGGTCTGCTGCATCAGAACGTCGATCTCCTGTGCGGAAGTGATCGCCATTCCCTGCGCACCGTGGGTATCGGTGATCTCCACCACCCGCATCTCGCTGCCCGTAAAGGCCACACAGCCTCCCAGGGCCGCCAGGCTGACCAGCAGCGTTCCCCAGTGGGGAATCACCCGGGATGCACGGCGCCGGATATGTTCTTTCGTCTTGGTGGATAGCATACTTGTTCCTAACTGTTACAATGTTTACAATCCCGGCCATAAAAAGTGCCGGCCCGGACGGGTCGGCACCTGGAATGGACCTGGGACCTGGCTCCGCGGCGGTTCCGGCACGGGAGCTCGGCACGCCTTCCGATCGGAAAGCATGGCCTTTTCTGCCCGCCTGCAACACGTTTTTTCACGCTCCGGCGGCATTTGGTCAGAATCAGCTAAACATTATTATACTTCAATTTGTCGCAGTTGTCTATAGAAATTTGGATTTTCTCCCAGGTATGGAAGATTTTTGACGGTGTTCCGTCATTGTGTTTCTGCAAACGGGGACGCGGAACGGCGTTTTCTTCTTTTTGCAGAACAAAACAGAACACAAATTGCCCCATCCGGCGCAAAATATGGTACAATGGACTCGGAAACCGTTCGGCGGCGTCAGGCCGTTCCGAACCCGGGAACTGATTTACAGGAGGTAATTTCGATGCGCAAGAACTTTGGTGCAAAACCCTGGACCTATCCGCAGCCGGTTTTTATCCTGGCAACCTATGGCGAGGACGGAACGCCTGATGCCATGAACGCAGCCTGGGGCGGCATCAGCGACGACACTCAGCTGTCCCTCTGCATCAGTGCCGGACACAAGACCACCGCCAACATTCTGGCCCGCAAGGCTTTCACGGTCAGCATGGCCACGGCGGCTCAGGTTGTCCCCTGCGATTATGTGGGCATTGTCTCGGGCAACTCGGTGCCGGACAAGCTGAGCAAGGCGGGATTCCACACCACCCGCTCGGAGTTTGTGGACGCTCCCGTCATTGAAGAACTGCCGATGACGGTGGAATGCCGTCTGGTGAGCTATGACGCCGAGAGCTGCCGTCTGGTGGGCGAGATCGTCAACGTCAGCGCCGACGAGTCGGTGCTGGATGCCGACGGCAAGATTGATCCCGACAAGCTGCAGCCCATCATCTTTGATCCCATCCACAGTACCTACCGCAAACTGGGTGAGAAGGTCGGCAACGCGTTCCGGGATGGTGCCGCCCTGAAATAATTCCTCGTTTCAAAAAACGCCTTCCGGCGCGGATTGCTTCCGCCGGAAGGCGTTTTTCTTCATTGGCCGCAAATCAGCGTTCCGGGACCCAGGTCTGGCGGGTGGAATAGCCCTGTTCCTTGAAATCCGAGCAGAGATATTCGATACAATCCGGCCGTACACAGATCAGGTGCATCGGTGCGGGAAGTTTTTTCAGCGCGGCCAGCGGGATCTTCTTGTACTCCGCATGGGCACAATACCGCGCACTGAACGGCTCGACAAGTTCGGCTCGGCCCGTGACCTGCATGCCATGGAGGCTGCCGAAGCCGGTATAGTGGTCAAAGATCGCCAGACAGACCCGCGGGTTCTTCTCCAGTCCCACAAACTTTTTACCGCCCTCTGAGAACATCCAGAAGCAGCCGTCGTGATAGCTGTACTCGATGGGCGTGCAGCGGATGAAGTCCCCCGCCCCGGTCGCAAGGGCACAGGTATTGTTGGCGGCAATGTAGGCTTCCATCGCCCTGTGCAGTGCGTCCGGTTCCATTCTGATGCCGTGGGCGTCCTTTTCTTCCCAATAGCGGGCAGCGGCCCGATAGGCTTCCTGTGTCATGCAAACCCCTCCCGGAGCGTTTTTCTTCCATTCTGCAGGTTGTAATACCATCCCCGTTCGGCCGATTCCGGCATTTTCCGGGTCCAAACAGTCGGCATCAGCCTTCCGGTTCATACTGTTCGATCGTGTAGCGTCCCCGTTTTTCGGTCCCCTTGCCGTACTGGATGGCCCGCTGGGGACATTCATGAAGGCAGCGCAGGCACTGGTAACACCGTTTGCCCCAGACCGGTCTGCCATTGACCAGCGTGATGGTGCCGGCCGGGCAGTTCTGGGCACAGAGGCCGCATCCGACGCAGGCATCGGTGGCGTAGAAGGACTTGGTGCTGCGGGCGAACCGATTGAATCCGGTGTTGATCGGGCCGGATTTGAGGGCCGCCAGCGAGCCTTCCGTCACGCGATAGACCGGTTTGCACTCGGTGACCTCCCGGGCAATCTGCCGGATCTCCTGAGCGGCTTCCCGGATCTTGCGGCGGGCCGTCTGTTCCGAATCGACATCGGCACCGATGATATAATTGTTGGGCATGACCAGGCTGTAACTGCTTTGCAGCGGAAAAACCCCGGCCAGCTTTTTCATCGCATAGCCGGCCTCCTCCCCGCAGGTGCAGACCGCAAAGGTGAAGGCATCGGGCTTTCCCAGCGATCCGGCAAAGGCAAGCACCGGTTCCGGCACGCCCCAGGCGTAGATGGGAAACACCAGGCCGATCCGGCTTTCTCCGGTCAGATCGGGGCGCGTGCTGAGCCGGGAAAGATCCCGGGCTTCATCCCCGGTCAGAGCCGCAATCTGCTTTGCCGCCCACCGGGAATTGCCGGTGCCGGAAAAATAAAAAATCATAACACTGCATCCTTTCCTGCTGTCCTTGGGTCGGCAGCAACCGGGCGGACAGTTTCCGGCACGCGTATGGCAGCCGGGACATGCACCGCTCTCCGAAATGATTATACCCCGGGGCCGTTTTCCCGTCAATGACGGACATCTGAACGGCGCTCACAAAATCTTGCCTGCGGCTTAACCACGCCTCGCTTGCGCGGCGGCTGCCGGTACGGTACAATACAGATACAGCAAAGCGCAGCGCTGAACTTCAGGGAAAGGAAGGCTTTCACCATGGAACAACTTCAGAACCATCTCGGTGCCAACATTGCCGCCCTGCGCAAAGCCAAAGGCCTGACCCAGGAACAGCTGGCTGCAAAGCTGGGGATTTCGGCTCCGGCCGTCAGCAAGTGGGAAACCGGCAGCTCCTGTCCGGACATCACCCTGCTCTGTCCGCTGGCCCGGGCCTTGGACACCAACGTGGACACTCTGCTGCAATTTGAAGAGACCCTGTCCGATGAGCAGGTCCTCGAACAGATCAACGCCGTGGCGGAGCAGGCATTCCGGCAGGATCTCGCCGGAGCCGAACAGCGGCTGCAGGAACTGCTGCGCCAATATCCCAGCTGCACAACCCTGCAATACAACGCCGCCGTGGTCTACGACACATTCCGGATGCTCTGCCCCGAACCGGACGAGGAAACCCGCACCCGCTGGCAGACGCGAAAGCGCGCCTTGCTGGAAGAAGTGCGTTGTTCCGGAAACGCCGCGTATTGGCAGGTGGCCACCATCCAGCTGGCGAGTCTTGCCATTGCGGAGGACGAGCCGGAAAAGGGCGCGGCACTGCTCAAAGAACTGCCCGATCATGTCGGAGATCCGGCTCCGGTCTGGGTTCTGTATGATCTGAAATGCAACCAGCCCGAGGAAGCTCTCAAACGGGCACAGCAGCAACTGTACAAACTCGCAAGGCAGGTGCAGACCTGTCTGATCACGATGATGAACCCCAAACTGGTTGCCGGACCGGAACAGCTGCGCAAACTGTGCTCGACCTACCGTGCCGTGGCACAGGCTTTTCATCTGGAAGATATGAGCGATGCGCCGATGATGGAAGTCTACCTGCATCTGGGGAATCTCAAAGAGGCTGCCGCCTGCTTTGCCCGGTATGTGGATGTTGCTGTGGGGCCGGTGGCGTACCCCGACGAGGCGCTCTTCTCGCCGGGGCTGCACTATCAGAAGCGGGACGGCGTCCAGGCCACTTTGCAGCCGATGCGCCGGATGCTGCTCAAGGCCATCACCGAGGAAGAACAGTACCGCCCGCTCTTTGCCGATCCGGTGTTTACCGCAGCGCTGGAGAAGCTCAAAGCCAGCATCTGAACCATAAGAAAACGCCCCGGAACCGACGCAGTTCCGAGGCGTTTTGAATACCTGGGGAAAACAGTGCTCAATCTTCTGAATCCGGCATTCGCTGTTCCGGAGAGGCTTCCAGAATGCAGTGGGTTTCCGTTTCCGCAGTCTGACGAAAGCCCAGCCGCTGATAGAGAGCTTTGGCCCGGTGATTGTCCTTAAAGCACCCCAGTCGAAGGGGTCGTCCCTGTTGCCGGCAATCGGCCAACAAACGGCGCAGAATGGACGAACCGATTCCCTGCCCCCGACAGTCTGGCTGAAGATGCAGTTCTGCCACCTCCACATAGTCTTTCCCGTCCAGTATCTGCAAAAATCCGATGGGCTTTTCCGGTGTTTCGATGACGCGGAACTGTCCGATAGACGCAAAGTCGCTGTCAAAATCCCGCCGCTGAAAGGATTCGTCCCAACCCCAGACCGGCTCCACATAGGGCCGGACCGACGCTGCCTTGCAAGCATAAATCCAATCATGGTCCTCCGGTGCCGCCGGGCGAAGATGATAGTCCATAGCTGCTTTCTCCTTGATCAGAATGCCTTGATATAAAAATATCCCCGGAAATCCGAAAATCTCCAGGGATATTTGATGCATATGGAAAGAATCAGCGCTTGCTGAACTGGGGAGCGCGACGGGCAGCCTTGAGGCCGTACTCACCTGACCTTGATCCAAAAAGACCAGTATTCATGCGGTTTTTCGGGCTTTCCTCTCTCAGTAAACCCATAGGTAAACCCACGAAATCGCGAAATTTTTGGTGCAGTTTAACGCAACCCGAATGCAGCATTCACAACGCTGCTTAATTCCTCAGGTTTATTATACTTGACTTTCGCATAGATGTCCATAGTCGTTTTGCTGTTCTCATGGCCTGCCAGATACTGCACCGTCTTAGGATCAACACCTTTGTAAATCAGATTGGTGATGTAGGTGTGCCGCAGCATGTGCGGAGTCACCTTGAAGTCCATCGTATACACCAGTTTGGGATTATTCGGCTGATGCTCACCAAGCCTTGGCTTTATTCTATGCTTGATGGACTGTCCATTTACATAAGTGTAATAACAGCGTTCTGCAGTAGAACGGACTGTTATGTACTTCCAGACTCTCACAAACTGTGTTTCCGTCAAAACAGTTCCCTTCGAATTCGAGATCACATATTCCGATTCTGATTTTTCCCTTTCTTCCTTGAGACAGGCTACCAGGCATTTTGGAATCGGAACATCTCGTTTTGCTGCCGGTGTCTTCAATAGCGTGTTGACTACCGGCTCACCGCCTTCCACATGCCATGCACGCCTTACCGAAATGTACGGCGTTTTTTCATCCAGGAATACGCAGTCCCATTTTAATCCAAGGATCTCTTCTCTACGCAATCCCGCGTACAAACCGATCATCACGAAGACATACGGTGGAAGCTCACGAATGCTATCCAGCAAAATGGCAGTCTGTTCATCCGTCAAAGCCTCGCGCCGTTTCGCTGGCTTTCCGCCTCTTGCGCAAATCGTTTTGGATGGATTCTCTTTAATCACCTTGCTCTCTTCTGCTGAATTAAAAATGTTCTTAATCAGCATATTGAGCTGACCATACATTCCGGAAGAACCTTTTGATAACGGAACCATCAGCAGCCGCAGGTCATCTGTGGTCACCTCGTCCATATACATCTGTCCAATCGGACCCACGATGTACCGATTCACCATCCGTGCGTATCCTTCCAACGTATTAGTTCTTACCGTTCCAGACCGCATCAGCAACCACTTTTCACAGTACTCTTCCACGGTCGGATTCTCTCTATGGAAAACCACTTCCGCGATTTTCTTCTGGGCATCTTCCACCCGGTCATACAATTCTTCGCGTGTCAGCCCATAAATCGCCACTCTCTTTCCGTCTGCATCTGTAATCCGGGTGCGGTAATACTGTACCCCTTTCATCATCACTGTTCCGTATTCCGGAAGTTCAGCAGGACGCTTTTTCCCTTTAGCCATGTGTTCTCATCCTATCTATCTTCATACATTGCGTGTTGTCACTTTTATTATCATGGCGTACAGCACTTCCTTCAAGGATGTCGAATGTATGTAAAAAGGGCAGGGATTTTTGACCATCCCTGCCCTAATTTCTTTCTGATTTACTCTTAATCCCACGATGCAAAAGCATCTTCCAGCACTCCTGCGAGCTGCTCTGGGCGATTATATTTCACCTTGGCGTAAATATCCATGGTGATCTTGCTGCTTTCATGACCGGCAAGATACTGAACCGTCTTCGGATCAACCGAAGCATGAATCAGATTCGTAATGTAGGTGTGCCGCAGCTGATGCGGAGTCACCTCAAAGTCCAGACTGTAAACCACATTTCCATTGTGTGCTGCCTTTTCCCCCAGAACCGGCTTCACCGTATGCTTCACCCTCTTGCCATCTTCATAGCGGTAATAGCAGCGTTCCTTGGTGGTACGGGTTACGATATACTGCCATAATCTCTTGAACTGCGTATAGGACAACGGGTCTCCATCCCGGTTTGCAACCACAAAATCCGATGTCGATGTCTTCTTCGCCTCTTTCAGACATTCCAGAAGATTGTCCGGCAGAGGGACATTCCGATGCGCTGCCTTTGTTTTCAGCTCTGTCAGAATCACCGGACGATTATGCTCCGTATGCCAGGCTCTCCGAACGGTAAGGTACGGAGCCTCGCAATCAAGATACACCGAATCCCATTGAAGTCCGAGGATTTCTTCTCTCCGCAATCCTGCGTACAGCCCCAGCATCACGAACACATACGGCGGTAAGCCGTAAATGGCATCCAGCAGCTTATCCACCTGCTCATCCGTAAGCGGGAGGCGGTCCTTCTGGGGAATCCCGCCCACATTCTTCTTCAGATAGATGGTCGGATTCTCATCAATGATCTTACTCTCCATTGCTGCCGTGAAAATACACTTATATAGAACGTTCACTGATTTGTACACGGATGCCGACTTTTTCGATGCCGCCAACAGTGCCAGGCGAATGTCATCTGCTGTTACATCTCCCATATGCATATCGCCCAATGGCTTGATGATGTAGTTCTTCACTTTCGATGTATAGTCAATCAGCGTTGTCATCCTGATCTGTGCCGACTGCATCAGCAGCCATTTCTCGCAATACTCCTCCACTGTAGGTGTACTGCGGCAATACGTCTTGTTCTCAATCTGCTGGATCGCTTCCTGTTCCTTCTGGTACAGTTCCTCTCTCGTTCTTGCATATAAGGAAACCCGCCGTCCCTGCTGATCTGTTACACGGGTTCGATAATATTGCGTTCCCTTCATACTCACCGTACCATAATCGGGAAGCATCATTCTTCTTGCCGCCATATCATTACCTCCAATCCTGTTGATGCTTTCATTATTGCGGATTCATCGTCCATACTCAACGATGTCGATTTTCACCGCCGAAAGCTTCGAGGTTTGCGATATGTCGCAGCATGTTCCATCGGTTTTGCACGGTGCGTACATTTTGCAATGTACTCCTGAATCCCCACTTCCGTGAAATAAACGCAGCCGTTTTCCACATACTGAACATAGGAGATCAAACCGTCTGTTCTTGCAGCATCCAGTGTTTTTACGCTGATTCCCAGTATACTGGCTGCTTCTTTCCTTGTAATCAGTTTATCCATCGCCTTCTTCGCCATCCTTTCGGCATTTGCCCTGTCTTTTTTTCTCTGCTTGTTCCGGAATGTAGTATCCAAGTTGAATCCTTACAGCTTCATCAATCCCACGCATCTGCCCCTTACTTACCCGCCCAAGATAGCGAATCACGCATATCTTGTCGCAGGTGTCGAGCTGTTCTGCCAATACCATAGACGGTTTTGCCAGTCCCTTTGCTTTACGGAGAAAGAAATGCGTTGGCTGTTTTCGCTTCTTCTCAATTTTCGATGTCAGCGGAGCAATCGTGATCGTCGGCGCATAATAATTGCCGACATCATTCTGAAGAACCACAACAGGACGAACACCGCCCTGCTTTGATCCGACCGGAACACCGAGATTGGCGAGATATAAATCACCTCGCCGATAAACCCAGTTTTCTTTCATATGCTGTTGTCTCCAATCTCCATACACTGATATGGATAAAGCCTGCCAGGTATCATGCTGATACAGCACCCGGCAGCGCTTTCTGAAAATATGGTTTCTCTGTACTTTTTCTTATCACCCCAGAGATGTAGGATTTCTCACAGGCGGCAGTGTGCTTCACTGCTCCATTGGAATTTAACCATCCCGCCTTCCTTATGGCCGGACCGCGAATTACGGAAGTATCATTGTCCCTGTCCGGCTTTAACACCGCCGCCGGTTGCAATCCGGCATTTGCTTCTGCGAAACCGCTATCGCCCCGATGGGCTTCATGGCGTGCAGTCGAAGGCTCGACCAAACAGGAATGTACCTGAAGAATGAGTATTCAGTTTTCAAGGGACATCCGGACTTTCGTCCTTACAAAGTAAGTTTAACAAGAATCCTCCGGTTTCGCGTTGGCCTCGTAGGCGCACTTTGGTTGTCCTTGCAGGACTACATACGGTTCGTTTTGACTTTTTCAGTGTTCTATACAGCCGGATTGAGGCAAAAAAATACCCCGTTGGTTTCCCAACGAGGCATCAAAGACGATTCTATTCTGTTTTCTATAAACTGGTACCCGTTTATCTCCTGGTGACCATTTGAGTCACGGCCAATGTATCAAAAAAGCAACGCTCATCTCAGCAAATCAGACAAGCTGTATTCTCCTTTGGGGATATTTGCTGTTCTGCGATACTCTTTTATGGCTTTCACCAAGAGCTGAGGATTACTGAAATACTGCTTCACAAAATCATACGACTTCACATCATGCATCCGAAGATTTATTTTACAAAATTCGCTTGGTTTTTTTCCAGAACGCTTAAACTGATCATATGCTCCTTCCGCATGAATAATCAGCATTTCAATTTCTGGAGCAGTAATGACATTTACCACGTCAATTTTCTGCTCATATGCTTTACTCAATCGAAATTCCTCTCTGCGAGAATCCAAAATCCGTATCACAGAAATCTGCTCATCGAATCCTTTCCGTAAGTATCGCTCCTCGAATCGTTTAGCACTTCTGCAACGGATGACACGTTCTTCCAACATTTCTTCTCTGTTGAAAATCAGAAGATCATTATCAACCAGTATGTCGATAATAGCTTCTTCGGCAGAGCCTTCACATATACACGCCTTGTATTTTGCTAATTCCATTCTGCCGCCTCCTTAATTGATTGAAGCAGCCAGGCTTTTCTTCAAGCGCATATACGCTTCATATGCTGGCGTTGTTCCCTCAAGGAAGCCGCTCTGGTAAGCATCACTCTTTTTAATATCATTACGTTTCAATATATAGCTCAAATTTTCTGCTGTAATGCCATTACGGTTTCTAACGATACAAATCCCGTCATTTCGGTCATATTCGTCCAGCAGTTCCGGATAATGCGTAGTGAAAATAAGCGTTCCGCCATTTTTGTTCAGTCGGCTGTCCATAAAGAAGCGCATTAAGGTCGTTACAATTTCCTTGTTGAAATGATTCTCTATTTCATCTACCAGAAGATAACCACCTGAATGAAGAACTTCCTTTACCATCGAGAATGTAATAATACCCTTAATCGTACCAGAGGACAGATACTGCTCAAGGTCTGCCGGATTATTCAGGATAATCTCTTCTTCATCCTTAAACTTCAAGTGGATAAATGTTTTTCCCTCTGTCTGCTCAAAACACAATTTCTCAATGGTCGGATCGAGAAATGCAATTACCTCCAATGGAATATCTTCGGTAAATGGAAGCACATTCACATTCGTATAGGAAAGCAGGCTGAATATTTCCACTGTATCATTCGCTTTTTTATTATGTGCAATGACAAAGCTGACATCATCAGAAAGGTATGCTTCATCGCTATTGCGCTGCTCTACAGGCTTCATTCCTGTAAAATCTGTCAGATACTTTTTCGACTTAACGGTTGCAATCGGTTTTTCCCAAAGGCTTTCAGACAGAATCGAATACACATATTCCCCTGTTTTCGACTTCTTTGCCGCAATTACAGTTTCCAAGCAGCAGACGTAGCTACGCTTATCATAAAAATATGTGCGGATTGTAACATTCTTCGCTCCGCCAAGAATGCTTTTTGCCTCCACATGATTGATGGGCTCATTTTTCACAATATTTAAGGCCAAGCTAATGACCTTTAATACCGAGGTCTTGCCAGATGCGTTAATTCCAATGAAAGCACAGGCAGAGTGGAGATAGTAGTTATCCGTCAAACGGTAAAGACTATCTTTGTCCTCTTCGCAAACACGTTGCTGCGTATAAAAGCAAATATCCAAGTCTTTTTTGAATAATGGGAGTCCTTGTGCGGTGATGCGGAGTATTTTCATAGGTAGTCCTCCTCTAAAAACAGTTTTTTCGTTTTTATTTTCTTATAATCTTATTATACGCCGCAAATAAGAAAATATCAACGGATTTTCCGTTTTTATTTTCTGATTTGTTTTTGACACTAAAAAGTATCCGTTCAATATGGCAAGCCCTGTGATTGCTGACCCGTTCCACCGCATGAAATACATGGAGCGTCATGGAAGCGGCCTACGCAAAATCGTCAGGGAAACCGAAAAGCCGCCTGGATATACAGCGGCATATAATCCGAAAATTTTCTCAACGGCAACAGATTTCAGAGTCATCTTGAAAAATGTAAATTACCAACTTAGTCAGAAAAACTTAGTCAATGACCAAGTTAGTGAGCAAGATAAATCGCCGGACATCCCACACACAGTTGTGAATCTTTGTATCCACCTTATTGCCCACGGCAGTGAGGGTGCTCAAATCACTCATGCTCACTCTATCATGGGTACAGCCAATGATAAGTCCTATGACGCAACCCATGATAACTTAGAGGATGACACCCATCAAGGTATCCACCAAGATAGCCACCATGATTCTACGCCGTCAGCAGTTATATTGCGCCTAATGCTTTTTAGATTTTCTTCGCAATCGTAGACAGCTCCGAAATAATACTAAGAAGATCATTTTTGACTTCCTCTTTGCTTGGCTCGCTGCCCATCAGAAGATAATCCGTGCTGACATGGAGGATGCAGGACAGTTCAATCAGCAAGTCAATAGAGCAGCTGCGTTCACCGTTCTCCATGCGGCTGACATGCTGCTTGCTTGCCAGGCCCAGGCGAACCGCCAGTTCCTCCTGCGTAATGCCACGGGAAGTGCGAACATCGTGAAGTCTCTTACCAAACTCTTTTGCGTCAAAATACATACGTTTCTCCTTCCGCACAGCCGGTACAGAACCGGACCGACGGAAGGTCAAAAAAGGAGCCGCATGACGGTGAAGAAAAAATCCTGTGCCGA
>NZ_JAXJZK010000038.1:0-35720 GCF_036306485.1 Gemmiger sp.
ATATTTGATACAATATGTAATGCAACGTGTGCGAGGCAACAGGAAGCGGAAGACCTCAGCCAAAAATGCGATCGTATGATCGTCATTGGTGGTCATCATTCTTCCAATACCCAAAAGCTGCTGCAAGTCGCCGCCAGGCATACCAGAGCCGTCAATATCGAGACAGCTGATGAACTCGATCTGAGCTGGCTGCAAGGTGCCGAAACGGTGGGTGTGACGGCCGGGGCTTCAACGCCTTCGTCTATAATTGAGGAGGTACTTAACTGTATGAGTGAAGAAATCCGTGACGACATGAGTTTTGCCGAGATGCTCGAGGCATCCGAAGCCAAGCCCCTGTACGCAGGTAAGATCGTTAAAGCCAAGGTCATCAGCGTTTCCCCGACGGAGTGTGTGGTCGGCATCGACGGCTCCAAGCACACCGGCATCGTCAAGCTCAGCGAAATGAGCCATGATCCCAACGCCAAGATGGAAGACCTTGTTAAGGTGGACGACGAACTGGATCTCGTGGTTGTCAAGACCAACGACCAGGAAGGCGTTGACACCCTTTCTCGTGTCCGCTTCGAAGCTCAGAAGGGCATGAAGGACGTTTCCGAGGCTGCCGAGAACGGCACCGTGATGGAAGGCGACGTTATGGAAGCCAACAAGGGCGGCGTTGTTGTCAACGTCAAGGGCGTTCGCGTCTTTGTTCCCCGCTCTCAGGCCACCATGCGCCGTGACGAGGATTACACCAAGCTCGTCGGCCAGCATGTCCGTCTGGTCATCACCGAGTGCGCCGGCCGCAAGATCGTCGGCAGCATCAACAAGGTGACCGCGGAAGAGAACAAGGCCAAGCGCGAAGAGTTCTGGAAGAATGTCGAAGTCGGCAAGAAGTACACCGGCGTCGTCAAGAGCCTGACTTCCTACGGCGCCTTTGTTGACATCGGCGGCGTGGACGGCCTGTGCCACATCAGCGAGCTGAGCTGGTCCAACATCAAGCATCCCTCCGAGGTCGTCAATGTCGGCGATACCATCGAGGTGTATGTCAAGAGCTACGATCCCGAGAACCAGAAGGTTTCTCTGGGCTACAAGAAGGAAGAGGACAACCCCTGGGAGAAGCTCAAGAACGAGTATCCCATCGGCTCCGAATTCACGGCTCCGGTTGTTTCCATCACCAAGTTCGGCGCTTTTGTCCGCATCCTGCCGGGTGTTGACGGTCTGGTCCACATCAGCGAGATCAGCAACGAGCGCGTGAACAAGGTCTCCGACGTCCTGAAGGTCGGCGACGAAGTCAAGGTCAAGCTGATCAACGTTGACTTTGACCGCAAGCGCATCAGCCTGTCCATGAAGGCCTGCCTCAACGAGGCTGCCGAGGGCGACGCTGAATAATCCCCGGTTACCGCAGGGGCCTGCCTGGCAACAGGCAGGCCCCTTTTGTATTCTCTTGCAAGGGACCCCGCCGGGCCCCGACAGACAGGAAAAACTATGGAAAAAATCAAAGCGTGGATTCTCAAATACTATGAAGGGCTGGCCTACCTGTTCTTCGGAGGTCTGGCAACCCTGCTGAACCTGGTGCTGTTTGCCGCCTTTCAGGCCCTGCTCGGCACCGACTTTGCCACCGGCATCGGCAACATCCTCGACAATGTGATCTGCATCCTCTTCGCCTACTGGACCAACCGCGTCTTCGTTTTCCGCAGCAAGAACACCGGCTGGGCCGCCGTCGTGGAGTTCGGGCAGTTCATCTCCTGCCGTCTGATCACGCTGGTCATGGACCAGTGCATCATCTGGCTGGGCGTCAACCTGCTGGGTCCTCATATCGGCTTCGCGGTCGCCCACGTCGAGCTGTGGGCCATGGGCGTCAAGTTCTTCAGCCAGGCGATCGTCATCCTTTCCAATTATGTGTTCAGCAAGGTCCTGATCTTCAAAAAGAAGTGACCCTGTTCCCGCGACTTCCGGCTTGATCGGGGACCGCAAGGCCCTCGCAACACAATATCCCATTCCGACATCAAAGGAGGCAAATACCCATGAAAAACAAGATTCGCGGCGGAGGCTTCCGCCTGACCGGCCTGATCCTCGGCATCATCGGCGCGACCCTCAGCATCACGTCCGTCGTTTTTTCCGGTATCGGCCTGCACCAGGCACACCTGTGCAAGTCCTGCAAGAAGGGAGCCGAGTTTAAATGAGCAAGTACACCAAAGAGGAGATTCTCTCCAAAGTGGACCATACGCTGCTCAAGCCCGAGGCAACCTGGCCGCAGATCCAGGCTCTGTGTGACGAGGCTGTCCGGTATCACACGGCGTCCATCTGCATCAACACCTGCTATGTGCGGCAGGCTGCCGAGTATCTGGCGGGCCGGGTCCCGGTCTGCTGCGTGGTGGGGTTCCCCCTCGGCGCCATGGATACCGCTTCCAAATGCTTTGAAGCCAAAACCGCTGTCGAGAACGGTGCCTCCGAGGTGGACATGGTCATCAACATCGGCCGCCTGAAAAACCGCGAATACGACGCGGTGCGTGAGGACATTGCCGCCGTCAAGCGTGCGGTGGGCGACAAGGTGCTCAAGGTCATCATCGAGACCTGCCTGCTGACCGACGAGGAAAAGGAAAAGATGTGCGACATCGTGGTGGAGGCCGGCGCGGACTTCATCAAGACCAGCACCGGATTCTCGACGGGCGGTGCCACCTTCCACGACATCGAGCTGTTTGCCCGCTGTGTGGCGGGCCGCTGCAAGATCAAGGCGGCAGGCGGCATCTCCACCGTGGAAGATATGGAAACCTTCCTCGACCTCGGAGCGGACCGCCTCGGCACGTCGCGCGCGGTCAGACTGCTCTGCCAGTAACCCCGAACTGAACAATCCCCGAATCGGCTGCCAGCCCGGCACCGGTTCGGGGATTTTTTTCGGACGGTTCAGATCGTCCGGCTGTAATAGAAGGAAAACGCCAGATAGAGCAGCGTGAAGCCGATCGCGGTGCAGAAGCAGAACCAGAACAGCAGAAAACTGAACAGTCCGGCAAAAAGCAGCACCGCGTACAGTGCCACACAGACCACACATCCGGCGGACCGCATCGCCCGGGACGAGACCTCGCGGTTGCGCTCGTCATAGACCCGGATGAACTCGGATTTCAGCTTGTTGTCATCGCGGAGCAGCCTGCGGATGCTGCGCCGTACCGCCAGCCCCGCTGCCAGGACGGCAATGCCGAGCCCGGCGTAAAATCCGCTCAGGAAAGACTGGCGGGACTCCGGCAGCGCCGAGAACCCACGGACGGCCAGCAGTCCGAACAGGACCGTCACGGCCCCCAAAACAACGATCAGCCGCGCCAGGCGCAGCCGGCTTTCCAGCTGCCGGCGGTACGCCTCCGGCGTTCTGGCTTGCGTGCAGGAGAAAAGTGCACCGAATACTCCCATGGGTTTGACCATTGTGATTTGCCTCCTGTCCGGGCGGCGGGACGTTGGACCCGACGCCCTCATACCTCACTGAAATCAAAGACCTCCTCGATGGAAAGTCCGAAATAGTGGGCGATCTTGTACGCAAGTTCCAGACTGGCCGTGTACCGGCCGACCTCGATGGAGGTGATGGTCTGGCGGGTCACCCCCACGGCATCGGCCAGGTCCTGCTGGCTCATCCGGTGTTTCTTGCGCAGTGCGGGAATGATGGTTTTCATATGCTGCCTCTGTTGTTTTGCTAAGCTAACTTTGCAATTTAAGTATAGTAAACTTTGCATAAAATGTCAAGCAAGCTTTGCAAAAAATATTTTTGCGCGGATCGGAATATAGTGGTGAACGTGAAGGGAGTGATGACCATGGGGGTACATCCCATTCTGCTCACCGCGTTGGCGGGGCTGTCCACCGGGCTGGGCGGCCTGGCGGCGGTCTTTTTCAGACCCACCGAGCGGCTGCTGGCCTTCTGCAGCGGCTTTGCGGCTTCGGTGATGATCACGGTCAGCCTGGCCGATCTGCTGCCCGAAGCCCTGGCGGAATTCGGCGCCGTTCTCGGCCCGGTGCTCTGCGGCCCGGCGGTGACGCTGCTGATGCTCGGCGGGATGGTGGCGGCCGGTTTCCTCGAGCGGGCCCTGCCGGAGGAGGAGCTGCTGGCCCGGCGGTTCGGGTCACGGCGGCAGGGGGCTGCGATGCGCACCGCCCTGGTCACCGGGGCGGCGCTGCTGCTGCACAATCTGCCCGAGGGAGTCCTCACGCTGGTCAGCGGGGCGGCGGACAGCGGGATGGGCGCCCGCACGGCCATGGCGGTGGCGCTGCACAACATCCCGGAAGGCCTGGCCGTCGCGGTGCCGTTTGCCTGCGCCACCGGCAGCCGTCTGTTCGGGCTGGCCGCCGCGCTGGCCAGCGGCCTGGCGGAACCCGCCGGGGCTCTGCTGGCCTGGATCTTTCTGCGCGGGCGGATCAACGCCGTCACTGTCTCGGGCATCATTGTGCCGGTGGCCGGCATCATGCTGTGGGTGTCGGTGGAACAGCTGCTGCCGGCCGCCTTCCCGGAGGGCAACCGCCGCGCCGGCAGCCTGGGCTGCGCGGTGGGAATTCTTGTGATGATTCTCGGCATTGCGGGTTTGACATGATTGTGGTATACTAATTTCTGAGTTTATGGAAAAACAACGGAAAGGGGAATGCCGTATGCCGCAGCGCAAAATCCATGCTGTCCGGGCCGCGGTTTCCCTTGTTCTGGCAGTGCTGCTGTCCGGCTGTTCCTTTGTCAACACCGGCGACATCGAGACCCTGCTGCGTGCCCCGCAGCTTTCCAGCCGGGCCAATGCCGTGCAGAAAGCCCTCAACAACGAGCTGGGGGTCAGTGCCAACCTCAAGTACCCCGCCAGCGGCGATTTCCTTTCGCCGTTCCTCTTCGGGGACCTGGACGGGGACGGCACCGAGGAGGCGGCGGTTCTCTACACGCTGGACGCCACGGGCGGCAATGTCTGGCTGGCCGTGCTGGAGCCCACCGACGACGGCGGCTGGCGGGTGACCCAGACGGCCGAGGGCCTGTCCGGCGAGGTGGAGAGCGTCAACTATGCCCATCTGCGGGACGCCCAGTCCCAGCAGATCCTCGTGGGCTACGGCAGCGCCCAGGGCGACCAGTATATGGTGGTCTATCTGTACAGCGATGAGACCCTTCAGGTCATCATCCAGCAGAGCTATACCGAGATGATCCTCGCCGATCTGACGGGCGGCGAGGGAACCCAGGACCTGATTCTGGCGCTGCCCACCGAGACGGAAAACGGCGGCGTGAACCTGCAGCTCCTCACCAACACCGAGGACGGGTTCCGCTCGGCCCAGACGCTGGCGGTCGGGGACGGCATCTACAACGGCTGTGCGGCGCTCCACGCCGGCACGGCGGGGGAGAACGGCTCCTATCTGGTCGTGGACGGCTGGGCCGGCGCTTCCGGCAATACGCTGGCGAGTTCCATCATCCTCTATGACCCCGAAACGCAGTTCCTCAAGACCTATCTGCCGCCCGGAACGCCGGACTTTTACCATGCCACCCTGCGGTATGACAGCGCCCTGCTCAGCACCGACCTGGACGGCAACGGCACCATCGACATCCCCTGCACCGTGGATGACGGCGGTGAGATTGCCTCCCCGATGGACAAGCGGCTGCGCTTCCTGCTCTGGCGGGACTACGCCGGCGAGGATGTCAGCGCCAGCAGCTTCGGCGTGTATGACAGCGAATACCGCTTCTTCCTCAAATTGCCGGAATCGCTGCACGGTTCCATCCTGCTGCGCACCAACCGGGACGGCAACGGCTGGCTGGTCTGCAACCAGGAAGGAACGACGGTCTACTGTGAATTGCGGGTGACCGATCCTTCCCAGGAGGATTCGGAGGACGAGAAAACGCAGAAAGAGGAAGAGGTCTTTCACCGTGTTGCCACCATCGGAAGCCAGCAGCTGCAGGCGCGGATTGTGACGCCCTACTATGGACTCGGGCTGGATGACATCATCAACGGCACAACGGTGTTCCGCTGAGCGGGCCGCAGAACAAGCGGCGGGAGGGTTCCCGCCGGGAAAGGAACCAACAATGAAACGTATCCTGGTCGTGGAAGATGAAGCCAGCATTCGGGAGCTGGTGGCCCTGAACCTCAAAATGGCCGGATGGGAGGTGCTGGAGGCGCCGAGCGCCGAGCGCGCCCTCGAACTGATCCATCAGAATCCGCCCTGCGACACCGCCCTGCTGGATGTCATGCTGCCGGGCATGGACGGCTTCTCGCTGTGCGAGACCATCCGCCGCAGTGACCCCAACATCGGCATCATCATCGCCTCGGCCAAGGGCCAGGAGGCGGACAAGATCCGCGGCCTTTCCATCGGTGCGGACGATTATATCACCAAACCCTTCTCGGTCTCGGAGCTGGTCGCCCGCGTGGAGGCACTCGCCCGCCGGGTCCACCGCAATGCCGACGACGCCCGCGGCGATTCCGAGCCCGACCAGCTGGTCAGCGGTCCCTTTGTGCTGGACGAGCGCAGCCGGGTGCTGTACAAGGCCGGCAAGCCGGTGGATCTGACCCAGGTGGAATTCCAGATCATGGAACTGTTCTTCCGCAACCCCGGCACCGCGCTGGTCCGGGAGAAGATCCTGGAAGGCGTCTGGGGCAAGGGATATTTCGGCGATGTCAAGATCGTCGACGTGAACATCCGCCGTCTGCGGATGAAAATTGAGGATGAACCCAGCAGCCCGCAGCATATCCTGACCGTCTGGGGCTACGGGTACCGCTGGAACGCCTGACGGAAGGGAAAGGGGCTGTCGCAATGCAAAGCATCACCCGCCGCTGGCTCAAGGGCAGCCTGCTGATCACCGTGCTTGTCCTGGCCGCTGCGGAAGCGCTGTTCCTCTACAACAGTTATCAGAACCTCTACGGCGGCGTGCAGGGCGCCATGCAGAGCCGGTTCTCCACCTTTGTGGGCCGTCTGCAGGCCACCGGCACGGCCGGCGATTCGCTGACCGCCTCGGAAAGCCGCAGCCAGTCGCTGCGCCGCATCGTGGAGCAGTTTGAGGAAAAGGATAAATTTGAATTCATGCTGCTGGACGCCTCCGGCGTTGTGCTCACGACCTCGAGCGGTACCATGAACCCGACGCTGCTCTCGGTCGGTGAGGACTTCTACGAGGCGCTCAACAATGCGTCCGGTTTCGGCACCGTGATTTTCCGCACCGAGCACGGCGAGCGGGTCATGGCGATGACCTGCCTGGTGCCCTACGCGGCGGGCAGCATCGCTGCCATGCGCCTGGTCACCAGCCTGACGCTGGTGGACCGGCAGTGGTATCAGATGGTGACCATCTCGCTGGGCGTGGTGCTCGTCGTGCTGGGCTTCACCTTGTGGAGCGGCCTGTTCTTTGTCCGGTCCATCGTGCGGCCCCTCGGCCAGGTCGAGGCCACCGCCAACCGCATCGCCCACGGGGACCTCAAGACCCGCCTGCCCGATACCCGCTACGATGACGAGATCGGCCGTCTGTGCAAGACCATCAACCAGATGGCGGAGGACCTGACCAAAACCGAGAAGATGAAGAACGAGTTCATCTCCTCGGTGAGCCATGAGCTGCGCACCCCGCTCACCAGCATCAAAGGCTGGGTCGAGACGGTCTCCAACATCCGTGATCCGGAGGACGAGAATTTCCGCAAGGGCATCTCGATCATCGGCAGCGAGACCGACCGCCTTTATGCGATGGTGGAGGAGCTGCTGGACTTTTCGCGGCTGCAGAACGGCATCAAACTGGAATGTCAGGTGCTGGACCTCGTCGCCGAGGTGACCGACGCAGCCCTCTTCGTGGAGGCCCGCATCCGCCAGGAAGGGCTCCATCTCGTCTATGAGGAACCGCCCGAACCCTTCCCCGTGTGGGCCGATCCCTCCCGGCTGCGCCAGGTCTTTGTGAATATCCTGGACAATGCCATCAAATATTCCGAGCCCGGCGGCTCGATCTTCCTGACGCTGCGACGCACCCCCACGACCGTCACGGTCTCGGTGCGGGATCAGGGCCGGGGCATCTCGCCGGAAGATCTCCAGAATGTCAAATTGAAATTTTTCAAAGCCAAGAACGCTGTGCGGGGGTCCGGCATCGGACTGGCCGTGGTGGATGAGATCGTCACCGCCCTGGGCGGCACGACCGACATCGCTTCCACCCTGGGGCAGGGAACGACGGTCTCCGTCACACTGCCCGCCTACCATGCCGGCCAGGAACACCTGCACGAGCCGATCTGAGCAAAGGAGCCGTTATGCCGCAAGAATCCCGTCCAACCGAAAAATTCCGCACCTCCGTCGGCGGCCAGGCCCTGATGGAGGGCATCATGATGCGCGGCCCCGAAAAGATCTGCTGCGCGGTCCGCCGTCCCGACGGCACCATCGACCTCAGCTATGAGGAGGTCCGCACCCATTGGTACAACAGGGTCCCGCTGGTGCGCGGCGTATGCAATATGGTGGAAAACCTGTACAACGGCTACAAATACCTGATGCACTCGGCGGACATCTCGATGACCGAGGAGGAACAGGAGGCCGAACAGTCCCGCCTGGACAAATGGCTGGAGGACCATACCGGCCCGCGCTTCCAGAAAGCACTCATGGCGTTTTCCGCCCTGCTGGGCGTGGCGCTGGCCCTCTTTCTCTTCACCTTCCTGCCCACCTTTCTGACCGGCCAGATCAGCCGTCTGCTCCCGCTGGGCCGCTGGCCCAAGGTCATTCTGGAAGGGGTGCTCAAACTGGCCATCTTCCTGCTGTACATGTACCTGTGTACCCGCACGAAGGAAATCCACCGGGTGTTCCAGTACCACGGTGCCGAGCACAAAACCATCGCCTGCTACGAAGCCGGGGAACCGCTCACCGTTGAGAACATCCGCCGCCATTCCCGCTTCCATCCCCGCTGCGGCACCAGTTTCCTGATCCTGGTCATCCTCATCAGCATCTTCCTGTATGCGGTGCTGCCCTGGACCAGCACTGCCCTGCGGGTTGTCTATAAACTCGCCATGCTGCCGCTGCTGGTCGGCATCTGCTACGAGGTGCTCAAATGGTCGGGCCGCTCCAACTCGGCGGCCGCCCGCCTCATCGCGGTGCCGGGACTCTGGCTGCAGCGCCTGACCACCTTTGAACCCGACGATTCGATGATCGAGGTGGCCATTGCCGCCGTCACGCCGGTACTGCCCCGCGACCCGGAGCAGGGCCGATGGTGACGCAGGAACTGGCCCGGCAGCTTGCAGCCCTGACGCCCCGTGCCGCGCTGCGTGCCGTGCAGACGATTCTGGAACAGGCCGGCTGCCCCGACGCCGACTTTGATGCACGGGAACTGTACCGGATGGTCTCGGGGCGGGACCCGCGTCTGGCCGACGCGCCGCTGCCGGCGCCCCAGGCCGAACGGCTGGCCGAACTCACCGCCCGCCGCGCCGACCGGGAACCGCTGCAGTACCTGGCCGGGGAGTGGGACTTCCTGGACTTTACGCTGCGGGTGGGGCCCGGCGTACTCTGCCCGAGAGCCGACAGCGAGGTGGTCTGCGAGACCGCCGTGGACCTGCTGCGCCAGGCGGGAAGACCTGACCCGCTGGTGCTGGACCTCTGCGCCGGCACCGGCTGCCTCGGCCTGGGCGTCCGCCGCTTCCTGCCGCAGGCCCGGGTGTTCTGCGTCGAGAAGAGCCCCGCCGCGCTGCGCTATCTGCTGGCCAACACCGCCGGCACCGGCGTGGCGGCCGTCGAGGCGGATGTGCTGACCTACTGGCAGACGCTGCCCCCGGCAACCGTGGACCTGATCCTCTGCAATCCGCCCTACCTGACCGCCGCCGAGATGGCCGACCTCATGCCCGAGACGGCCCGCGAACCGGCGATGGCGCTGGACGGCGGAACGGACGGCCTGGATTTTTATCGTGCGATTGCGGCAAACTACCGCCAGACGGTGCGCCCCGGCGGCAGCCTTGTCTTTGAGATCGGCTGCGCCCAGCGCCGCGCGGTGAAGACCATCCTGGCCGATAACGGCTGGACCGGGATCGACAGCCGCCGGGACTACGGCGGCAATGATCGTGCGGTGTGGGCTTTCTGCCCCGACGGCGCCCGAAAAACCTCGTAAAAGTCCTGGTTATCGGGCTGCAACTGCACAACTAATGGTTGTATTTTTCTCAGGAATCCTGTATAATAAGGACAATACGAAACACACGCCGCATATCCGGCGATAAGGAGAAGAGTATGGCAGCAAAAAAAGAAAGTTCTTCCAAGCAGCTTCCGAACGGCCCGGCCGGCGACAAGAAGGCCGCGCTGGAAACGGCTCTGGCACAGATTGAAAAGCAGTTCGGCAAGGGCGCCGTCATGAAGCTGGGCGCCAATGTGGCGATGCAGGTGGATGCAATCTCCACCGGCAGCCTTGGTTTGGATCTGGCACTCGGCATCGGCGGCCTGCCGCGGGGCCGTATCGTGGAGATTTACGGACCCGAATCTTCGGGCAAGACGACGCTGGCGCTCCATGTGCTGGCCGAAGCGCAGAAGATGGGCGGCGAGGTGGCCTTCATCGACGTCGAGCACGCGCTGGACCCGACCTATGCCCGGGCTCTGGGCGTCGACATTGACAGCCTGCTGGTCAGCCAGCCGGATACCGGTGAGCAGGCCATGGAAATCTGCGAAGCGCTGGTCCGTTCCGGCGCCATCGACGCCATCGTCGTGGACTCTGTGGCCGCGATGGTCCCCAAAGCCGAGATCGAGGGCGAGATGGGCGATTCCCATGTGGGTCTGCAGGCCCGTCTGATGAGCCAGGCGCTGCGCAAGCTGACCGGCATCATCGGCAAGACCAACACGGTCTGCATCTTCATCAACCAGCTGCGTGAAAAGGTCGGCGTCGTCTACGGCAACCCCGAAGTCACGACGGGCGGCCGCGCGCTCAAATATTATTCGTCGGTGCGCATTGACATCCGCCGCACCGAGGGGCTGAAGGACGCCAACGGTTCCTTCATCGGCAACCGCACCCGTGCCAAGATCGTCAAGAACAAGGTAGCCCCGCCCTTCCGTGAGGCGGAGTTTGATGTCATGTTCGGCGAGGGCATCTCCAAGATCGGCGAACTGGTGGACCTCGGCGTCAAGCTGGGCATCGTCCAGAAGAGCGGTGCCTGGTTCAACTATGGCGACGTGCGCCTGGGCCAGGGCCGCGACAATGCCAAGCTCTACCTCAAGGAGCACCCCGACCTGGCCGCGGAGATCGAAAAGCTGGTCCGCGACAATGCCGACCGTCTGCTGGCTGCCGGCAAGAAGGGGACCGTCAAGCCCATCGAGAAACCCGCCGTGACCCCGGTGACGGCCGATGCGGCCCCGGCAGCTGCCCCGGCCGCCCCCAAGACCACCGGCAGTGAGATGGATCTGGACATTATGGTGGATGAATAATGCCGCAGCTGACCCAGATTCAGGAGACCCGCCGCGGACGGTGGGCGCTCTTCTTTGACGGTGCGTTTGCCTTCTCGCTGGATGAGGAAACCTTTCTGGCCGCCGATCTCCATACCGGCGATGCGCTGGAAGAGTGGCGGGTGCAGGATCTGCGTGCCAGAAGCGAGACCCGCAAGGCGGTGGACAAGGCCATGGACCTGCTGGCACTGCGGGACCACGGGGCAGGGGAGCTGTACCAGAAACTCTGCCGCCGGTTCGACGCCCACAGTGCGGCCGCCGCGGTGGCCAAAATGCAGGAACTCAACCTGCTGGACGACCGGAACTTTGCAAGGCGGCGTGCGGCGGAACTCTGCGCCAAGCGGAAAAGCCGCCGCGCCATCCTGGACGATCTCCATGCCAAGGGCATCGACCGCGATCTGGCCGAGGAGGTCGTCGCGGAACTCTATGAGCATGAACCCGATGAGGACCGGACCGACCCCGAGCTTGCCAATGCGCGTGCGCTGGTGGAGCGCCACTACACCGACAAACTGGCGGCCGGCAAATGGCAGCAGGTGGCGGCGGCGCTGGCCCGGCGCGGTTTTTCCCACGCCGTGATCCGCGAAGCCCTGTCGGATTACCAAGAATATTAGGAAAGGACCCGCTGCACAGGCGGGAGACAAAACCATGAAGATTGCGATTATTTCGCTGGGATGTCCCAAAAACCAGGTGGACGCCGATGTCTTCTGCCACGCACTGATCAAGGCGAGGCATGAGACGGTGGCCGACCCTGGCGAGGCGGACATCATCATCGTCAACACCTGCGGTTTTATCCAGTCCGCCAAGGAGGAGGCCATCGAGAACATTCTCCTGGCCTGCCAGTACAAGCAGCAGAACCCCGACCTCAAGGTCATTGTGACGGGCTGCCTGGCGGAGCGGTACAAATCCCAGATTGCCTCGGAAATTCCCGAGGTGGATGCCGTGGTGGGCATCGGTTCCAACGCGGCCCTGCCGGCCATTGTGGAGCGGATCACCGCCGCGGGGGCCGGTCAGGTCGAGTCCTACGGCCCCAAGAGCGATATGCCTCTGGGCGGCGCGCGCGTCATCAGCACGCCGCGCCACTATGCCTATCTCAAGATTGCCGAGGGCTGCAACAACCGCTGCCATTACTGTGCCATCCCGCTGATCCGCGGCCCGCTGCGCAGCCGTCCGCTCGAGGACTGTGTGGCCGAAGCCCGCTGGCTGGCCGGCGAAGGGGTGCGCGAACTGATCGTGGTGGCCCAGGACCCCACGGCCTACGGCGAGGACTGGGGCAAGCCGGGCGCGGTGTGCGAGCTGCTCGACCGGCTCAACGCCATTGACGGCATCCGCTGGATTCGCATTCTCTACGCATACCCCGAGCGGATCACCGACGATTTCATCGCCGCCATGGTCCGCAATTCCAAGGTGGTGCCTTATCTGGATCTGCCGATCCAGCACTGTGACGACGCGGTGCTCAAGGCCATGAACCGCCGCGGCGGACGCCGCGAGATCGAGGATGCCATCGCCCGACTGCGGGCGGCCATCCCGGGGCTGACGCTGCGCACCACCCTGATTGCCGGTTTCCCCGGCGAGACCGAGGAACAGTACAGCGAGCTGTGCGACTTCGTCAAGACCGTCCGGTTTGACCGGCTGGGCTGCTTTGCCTACTCGGCGGAGGAAAACACCGTGGCGGCCCGGATGGACGGCCAGCTGGACGAGGAGACCAAACAGCGGCGGGCCGACCACATCATGGAACTGCAGGCCGAGATTTCCGCCGCCGTGCAGGCTTCCAAGGTGGGGCAGACGCTGGAGTGCATCTGCGACGGCGTGGATGACGAGACCGGCATGTACCTGCTGCGCTCCAAGGCCGATACCCCCGAGATTGACGGCAATGTGCTGACCCCGGCCGATACCCCGCTCGAGACCGGCGCATTCTACCGTGTGACCATCACCGACAGCGATACCTATGATCTCTACGGCTATGTAGAAGAAAAACTGGAGGACTGAACGATGAATCTTCCCAATAAACTCACGATGCTGCGCGTGATCCTGGTTCCTGTCTTTATGGTGTTCGCCGCGTTCGGCCGCATCGGAACCTCCGCCTACAATCCCACGGCCCAGCTGGTGGCCGGCATTGTCTTTGCCGTTGCCAGCTTCACGGATTTTCTGGACGGCTATCTGGCCCGCAAGAACCACCTGGTCACGGATTTCGGCAAGTTCATGGACCCGCTGGCCGACAAGATGCTGACCACGGCGGCTTTCATCTACATGGTTGTGGACGGCGTGTGCCACCCGGTGGTGCTCGCGGTTATCCTGTTCCGTGAGTTCGCGGTG
The DNA here is from genome assembly GCF_036306485.1 of Gemmiger sp. Classification (GTDB taxonomy): domain Bacteria; phylum Bacillota; class Clostridia; order Oscillospirales; family Ruminococcaceae; genus Gemmiger. The sequence continues at coordinate 13,642 of NZ_JAXJZK010000038.1, forward strand.
GCCGGCGTGCGGATGATCGCCGCCGAATCCGGCACTGTCATTGCCGCCAATATGTGGGGCAAGGTCAAGACGGTGCTGCAGATGCTCACCATCATCTACTACTATGTGGTGCCCTTCTTCATGGGCTCCACCGACATCCTTGCCTTCTCGCTCATCACCCAGGTGCTCTGCTGGCTGGTGGCGGCCGTCACCGTGCTGTCCGGCTGCATCTACCTGTGGCAGAACCGCAGCTGCTTCATGCAGGCGCGATAATCCCCGATATTCAGCCGCTCCGGGCTTGCATCTCGCAGACGGGGCGGCTATAATATTACTGTGCATCTTCCGGGCGTGACCGCGTTTGCAACCCGCCCTGCCGATATTTGTCAAGGAAAGGAAGTCCCCGCCCTATGCAGATTTTTAACACGATGACCCGTCAGAAGGAAGAATTCATCCCCGCCGAACCCGGCGTGTACCGCATCTATGTCTGCGGTCCCACCGTGTACAACTATATCCACATCGGCAATGCGCGCCCGATGATCGTCTTCGATACGCTGCGCCGGTATCTGGAATACTGCGGCAACAAGGTGCTGTATGTCTCCAACATCACCGATATTGACGACAAGCTCATCAAGAAGGCCCAGGAGGAGGGAACCTCGATGTCCGAGGTGGCCCGCCGCTTTGAGGCTGAGTATATCAAGGACTCGGACGGCCTCAACGTCAAGACGCCGACCGTCCGCCCCCGCGCGACCGAACATATCGGCGAGATCATCCATATTGTCAAGGATCTTGTGGATTCCGGCCATGCCTATGTCGCCCGCAACGGCGACGTTTACTTCCGGGTCAAATCCGATCCCGGCTACGGTAAGCTCAGCCACCTGAACCTCGACGACCTGGAGAGCGGCAACCGGGAATTGCGCAGCCAGATGGAGGAGGACCTCAAGGAGGACCCCGCCGACTTCGCCGTCTGGAAGGCGGCCAAGCCCGGTGAACCGTTCTGGAAGAGCCCCTGGGGCAACGGCCGTCCGGGCTGGCATATCGAGTGCAGCGCCATGGCCCGCAAGCACCTGGGCAAGACCATCGACCTGCATGCCGGCGGCCAGGACCTGATCTTCCCCCATCATGAAAACGAGATTGCCCAGTCGGAGTGCGCCAACGGCTGCACCTTCAGCCGCTACTGGATGCACAACGGCTTCCTGAACATCAACAACCAGAAGATGTCCAAGAGCGCCAACAACTTCTTCACGGTGCGGGAAATCGCCGACAAGTACGGCTATGAACCCATCCGCTATTTCATGCTCACCGCCGGCTACCGGATGCCGCTGAACTATACCGTGGACCTGATCGAGAGCTGCAAGAACAGCCTGGAGCGCCTCTACACCTGCCGCGAAAACCTGGATTTCGCCATCGAGCACGCCCACGGCACCGACACGGCCCTCGCGGCCAAGAGCGAGGAGGCGCGCACCAAGTTCAAGACCGCCATGGACGACGACCTGAACACGCCGGATGCGCTGGCTGCCATCTTTGAGTTCGTCAAGGACATCAACACGCTGTCCGACGCCTCCGACCGTGCCAGCCTGGAAACCGCCGCCGCGGTCTTTGATGAGCTGACCGGCGTTCTCGGTCTGCTGTACAACCGCAAGCAGGCGCAGGCGCCCGACGAGGTGCTGGCGCTGGTGGAGGAGCGCGCCGCTGCCAAGAAGGCCAAGGACTGGGCCAAGGCCGACGCGATCCGCGCCCGCATCACCGAACTGGGCTGGAGCGTCATGGACACCGCCAAGGGCCCGCAGCTGAGCAAACTGTAATCACACCGAAAAGGGATTGGTACAGGGAATGTAGGCCATTCCCGTACCGATTCCTTCTTTTTTTGACACGCAAGGAGTTTTGCAATGTCCACCATACGCCAAACACAGAAGGAACGCCGGACCTTGTGGACCATCCTGGCGGCGGCGCTGGCCGTGCGGCTGCTGCTGGCACTGATGACCGACGGCTATTCCTATGATATGAACTGTTTCGTGGCCTGGGGCGACAAACTGGCGTCGCAAGGCCCGGCCGCGTTTTACAGCGAGGGCTATTTTGCCGACTATCCCCCCGGCTATATCCTGGTACTCGGCCTGATCGGAGGAATCCGAAGCGCCCTGCAGATCTCCTTCGAGTCGCCCTGGACCTATTTCCTGCTGGCGATCGTCCCGGCAATCTGCGACTGCGCCGCCGTGGCCCTGCTCTGGAAGATCGCTACCCGCAGCATGGGCACCGGCCGGGAACGGACGGCACTCGCACTGTTCGCTGCCTTCTGCCCGCTGACGCTCTTCGATACCGGCGTCTGGAAACAGATCGACGGCGCCTTCGCACTGCCGCTGCTCTTCTGTTTCTGGCTGCTTGAGCAGCGCCGCTATCTGCCCGCCGCGGCGCTGTACGGCCTGGCCCTGGCCATCAAACCCCAGGCGCTGCTGGCCGGCCCGGTGCTGGCCATCTGCTTTCTGGTCGGCATCGCCGAGGCGGTCCGGGACGGTCAGTCCCTCGGACGCGCGGTCGGACGGATCTTCGGCGGCGCCGGTCTGGCCCTGGCCGTTCCGCTGCTGGCCGGACTGCCGTTCTACGGTCCGGTTTCTCTGATACCGTCGCTCATCGAAAAATACATCGGAACCACCTCGGGCTATCCGTACGCCACCATCAATGCCTTCAACTGGTTTGCGGCGCTGGGCGGCAACTGGCAGCCGCTGGAAAGCGGTCCGGTCTCCTTCCTCAGCTGGCAGACCCTGGGTGTCTTTCATATCGCCGTCATCACGGTGCTGCTCGTGGTGCTCGCGGTGGTCTCCTGGCGTGCCGGGCGGTTCTCGCCGCTGCTTCTGGCGGCTTTCTACACGGTGGGCATCTTCACCTTCGCCCACTGCATGCATGAGCGGTACCTCGTGCTCGGGGTGCTGCTGGTCCTGCTGGCCGCGGCCCGCTGGAATGACATCCGCCTCTATGGGGCCGGTTTCGGGCTGTCGCTGACCGGGTTCGCCAACCTGGCGGCCGTCTATACCCTTGTCGGCACCGAGGATGAATGGCTGTCCAGCGATACCAGCCGCGAATTTGCCAGCATCATGGGTTTTGCCGAGACCGTCGCGTTCCTGCTGCTGGCCTTCACGGTCTGGACCATCTGCTTCCAGGGCGCGGTCTCCCGCTATGCCCCCGAACCGGCACCCGCCGACCGCAAGCGCCGGCCGGCGCCGAGAACCAGCCTGGCCGCACCTGCCTCGATGCCGACCTGGACTTCCCGGGAACGCCGGGCACTGCTGGTGCTCACGGCACTCACGGCAGTGATCAGTTTTGCCTATCTGGGCAGCACCAAGGCGCCCCAGACGCCGCTCGATGCCACCGATACGACCCGGACCGTGACCTTCACCCCCCAGGCGGAGACCGCCGAACTCTGGATTTATCCGGGAATCTCGACGGGCGGCAGCCTGACGATCAGCACCGCCGACGGATCGGTGCTCTATGAAAAGGAACTGAACTACGGCACGCCGTTCAGCTGGTCCGCAGTCTCGCTGACGGCCCCGGCCGGGCAGCCGCTCACCGCCACCGTCAGCAATGCCCAGGTCTTTGAACTGGCGCTCCGCGACGCTGCCGGGGAACTGGTCCCCGTGACGGGCGGCGACCAGCTGTTTGATGAGCAGACCGAGGTCCCCGAGACCATCAGCCAGCTCAACAGCATGTACTTTGATGAGATCTACCACGGCCGTACCGGCTACGAGATGCTGCACCGGCTGACCGTCTACGAGACCACCCACCCGCCGCTGGGAAAGGACTTCATCATGCTCGGCATTGCCATCTTCGGCATGACGGGCTTCGGCTGGCGGTTCTCCGGCACCCTGTTCGGTGTGCTGCTGGTCCCGCTGGCCTGGTGTTTTGCCCGCCGCCTGACCCGCAAACCCTGGGCGGGGGCTGTGGCCGGCGTGCTGCTGGCGCTGGACTTCATGCGGTTCAGCCAGAGCCGCATTGCGACCATTGATATCTATGCCACCTTCTTCATCCTGCTCAGCGCCGACTGTATGCTCTGGTATTGCCAGAGTGTGCTGCAGAAGGGCGTCCATGGCTCGGTGATCCCGATGGCACTGGGCGGCATCGCCTTCGGGCTGGGCTGCGCCTCCAAATGGACCGGCATCTATGCCGGCGCCGGGCTGGCGGTGCTCTATCTCGGGGTGCTGTATGCCCGCTGGCAGCAGCACAAGCCGGATTTCTGGAAAGAGTTCCGCCTGGCGGCGCTGGGCGGCGTCGTGTTCTACATTGCCGTGCCGCTGATGATCTATCTGGCCTCCTATCTGCCGTACTGGTGGCGGGACCCCTCCTTCGGACTGGAGGACTGGTGGAACTGCCAGACCTATATGTACTGGTACCACTCCACCCTCAATGCCACCCATCCGTTCGAGAGCCGCTGGTATACCTGGCTGCTCGACCTGCGCCCGGTGTGGTACTACCTCAACGGCTATCTGCCGTCCGGCACCAAAGCCAGCATTGCGGGCATGTACAGCCCGGTGCTCTGCCTTGCGGGGCTGGTCAGCATCCTGCTGGTCTTCTGGCGTCAGATCTCTGCCCGGGGCAGCCGGGCCGGGGCGGGGCTGCTGATCCTGTATGCCACCCAGCTGCTGCCCTGGATGCTGGTCTCCCGCTGCACCTTCCTGTACCATTATTTCCCCAGCTCGATGTTTGCGCTGGCGGCTATCGTCTTTGTGCTCTCCCGCATGGAGAAGGAACAGCGCGCCAAACAGATTGCGGCGGGGCTCTGCGTAGCGGCCCTGATCTGCTTTGTCTGGTTCTACCCGGCGCTGTCGGGACTTCCGATCCCCGAAGCCTGGGCCGAAAGCACCCAGATCCTGCCCAGCTACGGATTCTACTGATTCCACGATACAAAAAGGCCATTGACGGCACAGGCGTCCGTCAATGGCCTTTGTTCATTCATTTTCAGGCTTCGGGCAGATAGATGTGATGGGGCAGACCCTCGACATAGATGGGAGTCAGTTCCGCCTGGATCAGCGGCATGGCGTAGGAGATGAACTCCTGGGTCATGGCCGTGTGGTCGGCGTTGACCCATTCCAGCGGGACCTTCTTTTCCAGGTTGGCAACCTCGCTGATGGGATGCAGGCTGGTGGTGCACTGGTACGGCGCATTGGAGATGCGGTCCAGAGCGACCATCTCGCCGGTGTGGCCCTCAAAGGCGGCCTTGGCGGCGGCACCGCCCACCTGGTAGGCCTCGGTGATGTCGGTGCGGCTGGTCAGATGGCCGGCGCAGCGCTGCAGCGTGGAGAGCTCGATGCAGCGGGTTTTGGTATCCAGACGGCGGGCCACGGTGTTGGCCAGGAAGCGGGCCGTACCGGTCAGGGCCTTGTGACCGAAAGCGTCCACCGCGTGGACATCGTCCGCCAGCTCACAGACATAGCGGCCGTCCTCCAGCTTGACGCCTTCCGAGACCGCAATGACGATGGAGGGCTTGTTCTGCTGCATCCGCTCCACCTTTTCCACAAAGCGGTCGACGTTGAAGGGAACCTCGGGCAGACAGATCATGTCCACGCCCTCGCAGTCCTCGGCCTTGGCCAGAGAGGCAGCGGCGGTCAGCCAGCCGGCGTTGCGGCCCATGATCTCCACGATGGTCACATACTTGGTGCCGTAGACCGTGGCGTCCCGGATGATCTCCTTCATCACAACGCCGATGTACTTGGCCGCACTGCCGTACCCCGGCGTGTGGTCGGTGACCATCAGGTCGTTGTCGATGGTCTTGGGCACACCCATGAAGCGGATCTCGCTCTGGATGTAAGCGCCGTAATCGGCCAGCTTGCCGATGGTGTCCATGCTGTCGTTGCCGCCGATGTAGAAGAAATACCCGATGTCCAGCTCTTCAAGAATGTCGAACAGCTTGCGGTAGACTTCCTCCCCCTCCGGGGTGTGCCAGTCGGGCAGCTTGTAGCGGCAGCTGCCCAGATAGCTCGACGGGGTGCGCTTGAGCAGCTCAATGTCGAGGGCATTGCGGAGCTTGTCGTCCAGCACGCAGACGCGGCGTTCCAGCAGACCCGCCACGCCGTGCATCATGCCGTATACCTTGCCGGCACCGCGGCGCTTACAGCTCTCAAACACACCGGCCAGACTGGAGTTGATGACCGAAGTCGGGCCGCCGGACTGACCGACGATCGCATTTTTTGCCATAATATGCCTCCTGAAATGAATTTGGTGCGGCCCTGAATTCACGCTGGACCGAACCATTTATGTCATATTCAGTGTAGCATTTTCGGGCGTTTTTTGCCATTGCAGGAGTTGACAAAAAACATCGGGTACATTTGTGGATTGTCCCATTCCGCTTGCCGGAACCCCGGTTCCCGGATTGTTTCCACAATGGGAAACAGCGTTCCACAGAGCGGAACCGTCGCCGCAAGAAAACTGCAAGAACGCCGCAGAAAACATTGCAAAAATTGCGGAAAGAGACAAAACCTTACCGATTGTTCTGTCTGCGGCGCAAGATCCGTTCCTTTTTGGCCCAGACAATCAACAAGCCGGGCAGACCCCGAAACGGTCTGCCCGGCAACGACAAATCTTATTCAATCCGGATACCGGTTCCGTCCAGCAGCCGCACCACGTCGGGAAAACTGAACCGGGCTTCCTGCAGCTGGTTGGTGGCCAGGTCCACGGCATACCCGTCGGCGTCGCGGAAATCCGCCTTGCGCAGGTCCGAGCGGGTGAAATGGGAATTGCCGAGGTGGACGGTGCGGAAACTGGCCCCGGACAGCTGGCAGCTGTCAAAGGTGCATTCCTCAAAACTGCAGCTGGACCAGTCAAAGCCGTTCAGGCTCATGCCGGAAAAATCATTGTACCGGAACGCACAGTTGCGGATCTTGCCGAACGGCTGGACAATCCGGCTGCTGCCCTGCAGACCGCCCCAGGCCATCGAACGGAAGGAGGAATCCAGCAGCCAGCCGTCCTTCATGACGGAAAAACTGAACACCACGCCGGACAGCGTGCAGTGTTCAAAGGTACAGGAGGAAAACCGGCAGTTTTCAATGCGCAGCCCCAGCCACCGGCAGCTGCGGAAAACGCAGTCATCAAACTCCGCATCGGCCAGCCGGTCGCCGGGGTCCAGCCTCTCAAAGACTTCTCCCTGATAGCAGCGGCGCTCGGACATCAGAATTCCTCCTCATGGGCTTTGAAAAAATCGTAGAACGCCCGGACATTCTCCAGCTCGGTCCAGAGGCGGGTCCGGACGGGAAAGCTGTCCAGGTCGTACACCCGGGCCCCCGGGATGGCCAGCAGGAAGGGGGAATGGGTGGCGATGATGAACTGACAGTTGAAGAACCGGGCCGAATCGCCGAGAAACTGCGCCAGATCCAGCTGGTGGGTGGCCGAAAGGCTGTTTTCCGGCTCGTCCAGCAGATAGAGGGCGTCGCTGCGGATCTTTTCCCCGAACATCTGGAACGCACTCTCCCCGTTGGACCGGGTGCGGACGTTGTTGGCCAGCTTGCGGCGGACAATCTGGGAATTGGTCATCCGCCGTGCCTCGCTGGTCAGTTTGAGCCGGTCATACTCCTCCAGGCTCTGCATCCGGAAGGGAGTCCGGCGTGCCTGCCGCACATCCCGGATCAGATCGCTCCGGCGGTCGTCAATGTCGTCGTTGATGGCCCGCACCGTGAGCATATAGTCAAACACATCGTCGCTGGTCAGGATCAGACTGCTCCGCGGGATGGCGTGCAGCGTATGAAACTGGCACATCTGGATATAATCCTCAAAGAAGTCGGTGCGGTTGTACTGGGCGCTGCGCGTCAGGTGCAGCGCGTCGGCCATCACATTGAGCGCCGTCGTCTTGCCGGACCCGTTGCCGCCGTACAGGATGGTGATGTCGCTCATCTCAAGGGACCGCAGCCCCCGGGCAGGGAAGAAGCCGAACGGATAAAAGCTCTCGTAATAGGTGCAGAGGGTCTTCGGATTCCCGGCCACATACTGGGATTCGGCAGAGTCCGAGACAAAATGAAAGTCCGACAGGTAGATCATGGCAGGCACCTCACACACAACGGCCTGCGCACCAAACAGGCGGGCAGGCCGTAGAATGGGTTACTGGGACAGCTTGCTGCGGCAGGCAGGGCAGAGGTAGTGGATGGTCAGCTGGTACGAGCGCACCTCGGTGCCGATGACGGCTTCGATGTCCCGGACCAGTCCGATGACCGGGATGTCCTGCAGGCTTCCGCAGCCGTCGCAGTACAGATGACCGTGCGGAGCCGAGGTCTTGTCGAACCGGTCAGGGCCTTCCGGCATCTCCAGCTTGGCGATCTCACGGTCCTGCTCCATCAGCTTGAGATTGCGGTACACCGTGCCGCGGGCAATGCCGGGCATCTGCTCCCGGGCCAGGGCATAGATCTCGTCGGCTGTCAGGTGCCCGGGATTTTCCCGCATGATGTTCAGGATCAGAGCGCGTTGGCGGGTCATGGCATGATTCCTTTCTTGTGAGAGTGATAAAAGATCGGATTCAAGACTGAATCTTATAATAAGGATACACAATTCCCGGCGTTTTGTCAATGCCGGCCGGAGCATCCCGTCATAGCAAACAAAAAACCATGGATGAATTTTACGAAATGCCGCTTGACAGCCGGGCGGGGGATCGGTATAATCAGATTAAGATGAAATCTTAAAAATAAACAACCAATACAACCGCACAGGAGGTACGCTATGGAATTCAGAGGCAGCAAAACCGAAAAGAACCTTTGGGAAGCGTTCGCCGGCGAGAGCATGGCGCGCAACAAGTACACCTTCTTCTCCTCGCAGGCCAAGAAGGACGGGTATGAGCAGATCGGCGCGATCTTTGCCACCACCGCCGACAATGAGAAGGAGCACGCCAAGATCTGGTTCAAGCTCCTGATGGAGGGCGGCAAGATCCCCGATACGCTGACCTGCCTGAAGATGGCGGCGGAAGGCGAGCATGAGGAACATGTCTCGATGTATCCGCGGATGGCCGCCGAGGCGCGCGAGGAAGGCTTTGACGAGATCGCCCGGCTGTTCACCATGGTGGCGGACATCGAGAAGGAGCACGAGAACCGCTATAAGGCGCTGACCGCCAACATCGAAGCCGGCCGCGTCTATGCCCGCGAGACCGAGCAGGTCTGGCAGTGCCGCAACTGCGGATATGTCTATATCGGCACCCACGCCCCCGTCAAGTGCCCGGTGTGCGACCATCCCCAGAAGTTCTTTGAGCTCAAGTGCGATAACTATTGATACCGGCAGGCAGCCCCCGGCCCGCGGACCTCATCCGTCGGCCGGGGGCTGCCGTTTTTTCAGGCGTTGTCGCGCAGCCAGTCCCGCAGATGATCCCGCAGCCCGGCAAACATGGCGGCGGTGTCGGGATTGTCGGTGCGGAACTCCAGCAGCTTCCAGATCCAGCCCTGCTCGCTCACAATGCGGCGGCTTTCGGGATAGACCAGCTCAAACACCAGCGAGGCATGCCCCACCACATGATCGGCCGGCTGCTGTTTGAGGGCGCGCAGCACCGCGTGGTGCTCATAGAAGGCCTGCCGCACGGCGGGCGTCACGCCGGACCGGCGCAGGGCCTCGGTGCTGACATTGTAGATCTCCTCGAGCGGCGTTTCTACGTTGACGCGAAGAATATCAATCTTGTCGGCGTCGCGCAGGATGCAGCAGAACCGGCGGGTGCGGTCGTCCAGATCCTCGGGCAGGCGGTAGGCGCTGTGCCACTCCACGGCGGTGCGCAGCAGGGCATCCTCCGAGGCATCGGCGACAAAATCCCGGATCTTTCCGGCGTCGAACAGAACTTCCACACCGGCTTTGGCATGGTCGATGCTGCGAGAATCGTCAAAGGTTCCGAACCGCCGCAGCTGTTCAAACCGGCCCACGTCGTGCAGCATGCCGCACAGCCAGGCCAGATCGACCTCCCCGGCGGGCATGGCCAGACTGCCGGCAATCCGCTCACACAGAGCGGCCACACGGTAGGTATGGTCAATCTTGAGCCGCACTTTCGGATCGTCGGCATTGTAGGGACGGACATACGCGGCGAACGCGGCGCGGACCGCCGCCCGGTCGATCAGCATGGAAATCAACTCCTTTTCCCTCGATTATACCACGCGGGGCTGTTTCGGGAAGACTCCCGCCCTCCCAAAGGCGGAAAATCGTATAAGACATACAAAAAAATCGGAACCAATCCAAGGAAAATTAGACAATAAATAGAGACAACGCCTTGACAAATCCCTGCCGGGGCACTACTATGAAAATAGACCTCGGTTTGGGAAAGGTGTGATGACAGGATGAACAGCAAAGGGGAGGCCAACCGCAGCGTCCGGATGACGCGGCGCCGGCTGTCCGAAGCGCTGGTGACACTGCTGCTGCAGAAGCCCGTGCGGGAAATCACAGTGCGGGAACTGACCGATCTGGCCAAGGTGAGCCGCGGAACCTTTTATTTTCATTACTCGGATATCTATGAACTGATGGACCGGGTGGAGCAGGATCAGATTCAGGAACTCGAGCGGCTGATGGACGACATCCTGCCGCGCCTGGATGAGGATTCGACGCCGGAATCGCTGTGCATGATCTACCGGTACCTGGACGAGAACGACGGCATCTGCAGTGCGCTGCTCGGCCCCAACGGGGACCCGGCGTTCCGGCGCCGCCTGCAGAGTGTCATTGCGGAACACTGTGTCGGGTACATCGCACCGTCGGACAGCGTCACGCCCGCCCAGCGATATATGGTCGCGTTTGCGGTCCAGGGGTGTTTCGGCAGCATTGATGTCTGGCTGGAGAACGGCAAACCCGAGACGCCCGAGAAGCTGGCCGACATCACCTGGCAGGCCGTCCGCGCCGTGAAGGAGACGGCCCGGCGGATGCAGGAACAGGCTTGATTTTATTTTGGTGGATGCCTATAATAAACTGTAGAAGCGCCCGCGGCCTGCCGTCGGGTTTCATCACGAAAACAGAAGGAGACAAGACCATGGGATTTTTTGATATGTTCAAGAAGAAGGAGACGGCGCCGGTGTTCCCGGCCATGCTGGCAGCCGATGCGGCAGGCACGGTGGTCAAGATGGAGGAGATCCCCGACGAGGTGTTCGCACAGGGAATCCTGGGCCAGTGCTGCGGCATTGACCCGAGCGTCGGCGAAGTCTACGCTCCCTGCGACGGTGAAATCACCCAGGCTCCCGATACCCTCCATGCGCTGGGCATCATGGGCAGCAACGGCATCGAGGTGCTGATCCATGTCGGCGTCGATACCGTCGAGATGAAGGGCGACGGCTTCGCCGCCAACGTCAAGCTCGGCGACAAGGTCACCAAGGGCCAGCTGCTGCTGACGATGGATCTGGACAAGATCAAGGCGGCCGGTCATCCCGCCGTTGTCATCACCGTCGTGACCAACACCGATGATTTTGCGGAAGTCACCACGGTGGCGCAGGGCACCGTCAAGCCCGGCGACGATCTGATGAAAGTCAGCAAATAACAATCGCATTCCGGCGCGGCGCAGGGTCTCCTGCGCCGCGCTTTTGGTTTGCTCTTCCCACCGCGGGGCTTTTGTGCTACAATAGGAGCACCAAACCAAGAAAAGTGAGGAACCGACATGAGTGCAATTCTTGCGGTATGCGGACCGGCGTTCTGCGCGATGGTCAGCGACGGACGGATGGTGGAGGAACCGGTCCAGGACGGAACCCCCAAAATTCTGACCGATTCGCTGCCCAAAGTCCGTAAGGTGAACCGCAACGTGCTGGTGGGGTTCGCGGGCGATACCGTCGCCGCGGCCCGCATCGTCAACACGCTGGATGAATACAACGTACAGTATCTGACGCTGGAAAAGGCCGTCAAGATCCTGGCCGAAGCCGGCCGTCAGGTCCCCTGTGCGCCGGTGGGCGTGCGGCTGCTCGTGGGCGGCCGGGGCCGCAAGGGCGGCTTTGAGCTGGTCAGCCTGGGCAGCGCCGATGGCTTTGAACCCCAGACCCAGCCCGCCCGCGACGGCGCGTACCTGATCGAGGGCGCCTGCTCCCATACCGAGATCGCGCCCTATCTCGAACAGGATGTCAAACCGGCCGCCTCCGGCTGGAAGAGCCTGGACGATGTGGCCGCCACACTGGACCAGTGCATCACCCACATCGCCGAGAATGACAAAACCGTGAATACGACGTTTTACCGTGAATTGATTCTGTGAGGCGTTTGAAATGGACAAGGATCGCAATGTCGTTTTTGCCGACCTGGCCGTCGGTGTGCCGCCCGATGTGTACCGGCTGTATGAGATCGGACAGTTTGCCGCGGCGGACCGTCGGATTGAGGCGCTGCTGCAGGACAGCCGTCTGCCCCGCCCGGCGGCGGGAGCGCTGACCGCCCTGCGCGAGATGATGCGCCGCCTGCCGCAGAGCTATACGCTGACCCGGGCCGACGCCCTGGCCCTGCTGCGGCGGGAAATCCCGGATTTTTCCGAGGAAGAGTTCGACGCACTTCTGGCCGCCGACCGGGTGGACTGGCGCTGCCTGAACGGCACACCGTACTATCTGGACCGCTTTGCCGAGGCTCTGCGCCTCTACCCGGACATGAATGCCCGCGGCCTGCGCGCCGAGCCGGGCCATGCCGAGGTGCGGGACCGGATGATCCGGCGGATGCGGCAGCAGGGAAGTGCCTCGGCACGGATCACGGTGCGGGCCTCCGTCGCCCCGGCGGTGGCCGCTGATCCCGGGGCGGAACTGCGCGCCTGGCTGCCCATCCCGGCCGCCTGCGAACTGCAGTCCGACATCGAGATCCTTGACGCACCGCCCCATACCGAGCTGGCGCCCGAGGATGCCCCGCAGCGCACGGCCTACTGGCAGGGCCAGGCGTCCAAAGCTCCCTTCACGGTGACCTACCGGTATACCATCCGGGCACCGTATCATGACATGGAACACCTGACCCCCGATCCCGTCCAGCCGACCTTCTACACCCATGAGGAGGCCCCGCACCTGCTCTTCACGCCCTGGCTGCGCGCCCTGTGCGCCGAGGTGACCGAGGGCTGTGACGGTCCGGTGGAGAAGGCCCGTGCCATCTACGATTATGTGACGCTCCACACGCGGTACCGGTATCAGCCCGCCTACGTCTGCCTCGAGAATATCTCGGAGGGCTGTGCCAAGTCGGGCTGGGGGGACTGCGGCGTCATGGCGCTGCTCTTCATCGTGCTCTGCCGGATTGCCGGCATCCCGGCCCGGTGGCAGAGCGGACTGTACGTCACACCCGATCACGCCGGCTGCCACGACTGGGCGCAGTTCTATATTGCACCCTACGGCTGGCTCTGGGCGGACTGCTCCTTCGGCGCCGGTGCGCACCGTACCGGGGACGAGGCACGCCGCAGGCATTATTTCGGCAACCTGGACCCGCTGCGGATGGTCGCCAACCGCGGATTCTACACCCAGCTGACCCCGCCCGACGAAGAATGGCGCAATGACCCCTACGACAACCAGGTTGGTGAGGCGGTCCTGAAAGGAATGCCGCTCCATGGTCAGGCGCTCAGCCACAGCTGTGAGGTACTCCGGTTCGAGGAACAACCCGATGAGAAGGCCTGAGCATTCCGCCCGGCCTTTTGATACAATCAAAATAATAAAGGAGAACGCTGATTATGAAGATCGCACTTATCAACGAAAACAGCCAGGCTGCCAAGAACGCCATGGCGGAAGCCACGCTGCGCAAGGTTGTGGAACCGATGGGCCATGAGGTTGTCAACTACGGCATGTACACCGCCGAGGATGCCGCTCAGCTGACCTATGTGCAGAACGGCATTCTGGCCGCCGTGCTGCTGAACTCCGGCGCCGCCGACTATGTCATCACCGGCTGCGGCACCGGCGAGGGCGCCATGCTGGCACTGAACAGCTTCCCCGGCGTGATCTGCGGCCATGTCGAGGACCCCGTGGACGCCTACACCTTCGCCCATGTGAATGACGGCAATGCCGTGGCACTGCCCTTCGCCAAAGGCTTCGGCTGGGGCGGCGAGCTGAACCTCGAGTACATCTTCGAGAAGCTGTTCGGCTTCGGCCATGGCCAGGGCTACCCCAAGGAGCGCGTCGTCCCCGAGCAGCGCAACAAGAAGATTCTGGACGGTGTGCGTGCCGTTGCGTTCCGGGATCTCTGCGACATCCTCAAGGAGCTGGACCGCGACCTCGTCAAGGGCGCCTTTGCCGGAGAGCATTTCGCCGAGCTGTTCTTCCCGGCCTGCAAGGATGAGAAGATCGCCCAGACGGTCCGTGAACTGATGGCGTAACCGCTTTTCCCATATGGCAAAAGGACCTCCGGCGGATGCCGGAGGCCCTTTTGCAAGTTTATTGGAGACTTTGGTAATGTCGGATGAATCACCGCGCAGAAGATCATGCGGCGGTGGGCGCTCCGCAGTACAACCCTCCTGCGGAACACCTTCATTATAAATCAACTTCCACAGAATGTAAATACTTATCATTGAAAAATATCTGCAAAATTTCGGTGCGGCCCGACGATTTTTTGCACGGCTTGGGCAAAAGGGGTTGACTTCCCACACCTCGGATGCTAAAGTAAAGGTGGTTCCGGAGCGCGCATAAGGTCTTGCAGCAAGAACTGCAAAACAACTGCGAAGCAGCGAACTTTTTGTATGTAATCAAAATTCATGACAGAGGCAGGTGGTACGTATGGAGATTCCCGGTAGTCCTGTGAACCGATGGAAAATTGAATATCAAGGCAACCGTTGTTTCGGTGCAGAAGCACAGGCGGCGGCTCCATACGGGGCCGCTGGCTGTCTGTTCGCGTATGCGTAACAGCATGATGATAGACATTCCTCTTTGCGCTTCCGCATGGAAACAACGGCTGCGCAAGGAGGATTTTTTATGTCCAATGCAACAACCATTGAAACCCTTCGCCGTATGCTGGCCAGCCTGGATGATGCCAAGAAGTACCAGAGCCTTCGGGATGTTCTTTCCACGATCAATGCGCCGGATCTGGCGGCCGTGTTTGAGGATCTTCCGCAGGAAAAGATGCCGGTGCTCTTCCGGCTCTGCCCCAAGGATCTGGCCGCCGATGTCTTTGCCGAACTCACGCCCGAGACCCAGGAGGCGCTCATCCGCGGCCTGACCGATAAGGAACTGAAGGTCGTCGTGGAAGAACTCTGCGCCGACGATGCCGCCGACCTCGTTGAGGAGATGCCCGCCAGCGTGGTCAAGCGGATTCTGAGCCAGGCCGAACCGGACACCCGCAAGATGATCAACGAGCTGCTCAAATACCCCGAGGATTCGGCGGGCGGCGTCATGACCACCGAGTTCATGGAACTCTCTCCCGAATGGACGGTGCGCCGTGCCATGGAGGAGATCCGTCAGAAAGGCTTTGACAAGGAAACCATCAACAACTGCTATGTGACGGGCTCCGACCGCACCCTGGTGGGCGTCGTCAGCCTGCGCGGCCTCGTGCTGGAAAAGAACGAAAACCGCCGCATCGACGACATGATGGATACCGCGGTGATCAGCGTCACGACCGGCACCGACCGCGAGCAGACCTCCCAGCTGTTTGAAAAGTACGGCTTCCTGGCCATCCCCGTTGTGGACGGTGAGAACCGTCTGGTGGGCATTGTCACGATCGACGATGCAATCTCCATTCTGCAGGATGAGGCCAGCGAGGACTTCGCCAAGATGAACGCCATGGCGCCGGCCGACAAGCCCTATTTCAAGCGGACGCTGTGGAACCTTTACAAATCCCGTGCGCCCTGGCTGCTCTTCCTGATGCTCAGCGCGACCTTCTCCAGCCTGGTCATCCGCGGCTATGAGGACGCACTGGCCGCCGTCACCGTCCTCACGGCCTATATTCCCATGCTGACCGACGCCGGCGGCAATGCCGGCAGCCAGAGCACTTCCACCATCATCCGCGGCATGGCGGTCGGGGAGATCCGCCCCCACGACCTGCCCCGCATCCTCTGGCGGGAATTCCGCGTGGCCCTGCTCTGCGGCGCCACCCTGGCCGTCTGCAACATGGCCAAGCTGATCCTGTTTGACCGGGTGGGTGTGATGATCGCAATGGTGGTCTGCCTGACGCTGTTCTGCACGATCCTGATCTCGCAGCTCATTGGCGGCATCCTGCCCGTCGCGGCCGAGAAGGTGGGCATCGACCCCGCCGTCATGGCCAGCCCGCTCATCACGACCATCGTGGATACCACCACGCTGCTGGTCTATTTCAATATCGCCAAGCTCCTGCTGCATATCTGAAATTGAACACATGTCAAGTGATTGTAGATTGTACCATGCCAACCGGCATGGTACAATTTTTTTACACTCGTTCAAAACTCTGCAGCGAAAGGAGATATCCGGATGCAGATTCAGGAATTTTATACCGGCAAGGCGTTCGATGCCGATTCCTTTTTCGGTGGCCATCCCGGTGCGCAGGGCACCCACTTCGCGGTGTGGGCGCCCTCGGCACGGCAGATTCTCGTGGTGCTCAGCAGCCCGGCGGGGCAGCCGCTGGGCGAATATCCGATGCAAAAGACCTATTCGGGATGCTGGGAGACCGACGTGCCGGCGGCAGTCCCGGGCCAGTGCTACCAGTACCGGGTGACGGGGGCGGACGGCAGTGTGGTGGATCACTGCGATCCCTACGGCACCGCCATGACGCTGCGCCCCGACGGCCGCAGCATCGTGCAGGGACCGTCGGCGTTTGTCTGGACGGATGGGCCCTGGATGGAACGCCGCACCAAGAACTTTGATTCCCCGATGACCATTTACGAGGCCCAGGCCGGCAGCTGGCAGCGCAAACCGGACGGGTCGCTCTACACCTACGAGGAACTGGCCGGCATGCTGCCCGGCTACCTGCGCGACAACGGCTATACCCATCTGGAATGGATGCCGCTGAGCGAATATCCCTTTGACGGCAGCTGGGGCTACCAGACCACCGGGTTCTTTGCCCCGACCAGCCGCTACGGTACGCCAGACCAGCTGCGGGCGCTGATCAACGCCTGTCACGAGGCGGGCATCGGCGTGATCCTCGACTTTGTGCCGGTGCATTTCGCCGTGGATTCCTACGGCCTGCGGCGCTTTGACGGTACGCCGCTCTACGAATACCCGGCGGCCGCGGTGGGGGAGAGCGAATGGGGCAGCTGCAACTTCATGCACTCCCGCGGGGAGATCCGCTGCTTTCTGCAGTCGGCGGCGGATTACTGGCTGCGGGAATTCCACGCCGACGGCCTGCGGATGGATGCGGTCAGCCGGCTGATCTACTGGCAGGGCGACCCGGCCCGCGGCGTCAACGGGTCCACACTGGAATTCTTGCGCGGCATGAACAGCGGTCTGCAAAAACGCCATCCCACCGCCATGCTGATTGCCGAGGATTCCACCGACTATCCCAAGATCACCGCCCCGGTGGAGTACGGCGGCCTGGGCTTCGACTACAAGTGGGATCTCGGCTGGATGAACGACACGCTGGATTATTTCCGCAAGACGCCCGAGGAGCGCCGGCAGAACCTGGGCAAGCTGACCTTCTCGATGATGTATTTCTGGCGGGAACATTATATCCTGCCCTTCAGCCATGACGAGAACGTCCACGGCAAGGCCACCATCCTTCAGAAAATGTACGGCGACTACGACGGCAAATTCCCCCAGGGCCGCACGCTCTACCTTTATATGATGATCCATCCCGGCAAGAAACTGGACTTCATGGGCAACGAGTTCGGCCAGCTCCGCGAATATGACGAGAACCGCGCCCAGGACTGGGAGCTGTTCCGCTTCCCGCTGCACGACGGGTTTGCCCATTTCCGGCGGGAGCTCCAGCAGCTCTATCTGCGGTACGATGCCTTCTGGGCCGGGGAGTACAACGCCGACCATTTCCGCTGGCTGGACTGCGACCACCCCGAGGAGGATGTCTGCGCAATCCTGCGCCGCGGCCATGCCTCGACGGTGTTTGCCCTCTTCAATTTCTCGGACCGACAGATGCCGCACTACACCGTGCCACTCCCCGGCCCCGGACGGGTGGAGGAGCTCCTCAACACCGACTGGCAGTGCTGGGGCGGCACCACCGAGCGACCCGGCACCCCGCTGACCGAATCCGCCGCCCGCACCTTCACGGCCGGCCTGGCTCCGTACAGCGGCCGTCTGTTCTTGCTTTCCGCAACAGAATAATTGTTCTTTCTCAGAAATGTGTTCAGGAGTTACTTGCTTTTAGGGGCGGAAAATGCTAAAATTTGGATGATTTGCATGACAGGTCCCGAGCCGTGTCCTGCCGGGTGTTCCGTCTTCCCTGTTTTTGGCGGAACCTTCAGGACAAAGTCAAGGCAAAAGAAAAGGAGCATTCAAAGATGAAACAGAGGTTGCTGACCCTGGCCCTTGCAGGTGTCATCTCCGCTTCGCTGGTGTTGCCGGCTTATGCGGAAGCGATCACACCGGACTCCCTGCGCGCGGCGTTTGCCGCACAGACGACGGCTGTACAGGATGCCGAAACCCCCGAAACCGGTGAATCCGGAGAACCCGATGTGACGGAAGAGCCGGGCCTGAGCGCCGCCGGCTATACCGCCCAGCTGGTGGACGGCATTTACTGCCTGTTCCTGCCGGTCAATGTGGATCTCTCCACACTGGAAGTGGAGGTCACCAACGGGGTGACCGGCGTGACCGGCGACGGCCTGACCCTGACGGACGGCCGCATCACCGGCGATTTCACCGGGCAGGATTCCTTCACCCTGACGCTGGCAGACGGCACCACCGCTCCGGCGGAGCTCTATCGCTCCGACCTGCCCTGCATCTCCATCGATCTGAACGGCGTGACCAAGGACCAGATCGACGCGGGCAGCAAGGATGACAAGTACAAGCACAATGCCCTGACCCTGATCAACACCGACGGCACCGAACTCAACGAGACCGACGTCGAAGTCAAGGGCCGCGGTAACTCCACCTGGACCAAGCCCAAGAAGCCCTACCAGATCAAGCTGGACTCCAAGGCCGACCTGCTGGGCATGGGCAGCGCCAAGACCTGGATTCTGCTGGCCAACTGGAGCGATCCTTCCCTGATGCGCAACAAGCTGGTCTTTGACTGGGCCCACGGCATGGAAGCTGAGGGCGTCAACCGCGGCACGCCGGAAGGGGAGTGGGTGGATGTCTGGTTTGACGGCGAATATGCCGGCAACTACCTGCTCTGCGAGAAGGTGCAGGTGGGGGACACCCGCATCCCGCTGACCCAGGACGACGGCGTTGTGGCCGAGATTGACGACTCCTACTACGCGGCCGAGGATGACTGGTTTGCCGCCCAGCACAGCGGCACCCACTTCGTCCTCAAGGATTCCACGGCGGACGATGCCGGCGAGCCGGATTCTCTGTCCGAAAAGGCCTTTGCCGCCTTCGAGCAGGAAATCAACGAGCTGGAAGCGCTGATCTATGCCCCCGAGAAGGACTGGCAGGCCATCAGCGAGCGGATTGATGTCCAGAGCTTCGCGGACTATTATCTGATCGCCGAGATGACCGAAAACTGGGATTGCTTCATCTCCAGCACCTATATGTTCCGGGACGGCGCAGATGATGTGATCCATATGGGCCCGGTGTGGGACTTTGACCTCTCGATGATCCGGACCTATGACCCCGAGATTGACTATGCGATGAACCGCAAGGACTCGCAGTTCCCGCGCTGGACCTGGTGCTTTGAGCTGCTCAAGATCCCCGAGTTCCGCGAGATCGTCGTGCAGCGCTACCAGGAGGCACTGCGTCCCCAGCTTGAGCAGGCCGAGCAGACCTGTACCGCCTACAAGGCGCAGCTCGAGCGCTCCGCCGCGATGGAGGTGGCCCTGTGGGGCACCGGCAAGCATGACGACGATGTGGCCTATACCAAGGACATCCAGTGGAATTCCGCCTGCAAGGAACTGATCAACTGGATCAACGCCCGCACCGCTTACCTCAATACCCGCTACGATGAGGACCTGGTCGAGACCGGCTTCACGGCCGAGACACTGGCTCCGGTCTCTCCGGCCTCCGCGTCGGTGACGCTCGGCGCCGGGGAATCCAAGACTCTTACTTATAAGGTACGCCCGGCGGCTGCCTGCGACGCGGTTTCGGTCACGTCCAGCGATGAGCGGGTCGTCACGGCCCAGGCCGGACCTGCTCCCGACACACTGACCCTCACCGCCGTGGGCGGCGGCGACGCGGAAGTCACCGTAACGATGGGCAAGGTCAGCCTGACGTACAGCGTCCATGTGGACGGCCCCGCGTTCCTGCTGGAAGGCTGGGTCACCGAGGACGGCAAGGAATACTGGTACGAGAACGGTGTCAAGCAGGGCACCGAGGGCCGCGGCAAGGAAATCTACGACCCGGACAGCGACGCCTGGTACTGGCTGGATGCCGTGCAGGGCGGCGCCAAGGCGGTCTCCAAGGACGTTTACCAGGAATCCAACGGCGGCAAGTGGGTCCGCTATGATGCGGACGGCCATATGGTCAAGGGTGAACAGTACGCCGACGGCGGCTGGTACTACTTCGATACGATCACCGGCGCCATGGCCAAGGGCCCGACGATCCTGCCGGATGGCCGCCAGGTGTTCTACGATATGGTCACCGGCCAGATGCTCAAGGGCATGCGGATCATCGGCGGCAACCGCTTCCTCTTCAGTACCCAGGACGGCAACCGCCTCTACGGTCCCAGCACCTGCTTCTGGGTGGAGAACGACGGCAAGCGCTACTGGTACGAGGACTGGGTCCGTCAGGGCTTTGATCCCTTCAACGACGAGTACCGCGGCAAGGAAATCTGCGACCCCGCCACCGATACCTGGTACTGGCTGGACAACAACGCCCAGGGCGCCATGGCAGCCGGCAAGGATGTCTATCAGGAATCCGAGGCCGGTCCCTGGGCCGAGAATGCCGACGGCACCGGCAAGTGGGTCCGCTACGACGAGTCCGGCCGGATGCTCAAGGGTTGGCAGGATGGCGGCCGCTACTACTTTGACCCGATCTACGGCACGATGGCCAAGGGAACCGTGACCATCGACGGCACGCAGTATCATTTTGATGAAATCACCGGCGAGCGCCGGTAACCCCTGAGACAGGCCCGCTGCAGCACAGGACGCTGCGGCGGGCTTGTCTTTTCTGCAAAAATCCCGTATAATACTGGTACTGCATCCCGAAGGTCGGGGAAGGCGGGGCTTTCGTCAAAACAGAAAAATATTTTGAAAAAATTTTATGATTTGCCGAAAAAATACTTGCAATTCCCGATATGATGTGGTATCATACTTCTTGGCTGCGAACGGCTGGTGAAAGAACGGGCGTTCGATCATCGGCCACGATATGCGTTGATGCGGGAGGTTGCCGCGGTTCCGATAGGGGCCGACGGGTTTTTCCGCGGAGTATGTCCGATCTTAGAACCGGGCGAAAGAATTACGAATGTGAAGGGATATGTACGGCGCTGCATTTGCGGCACGGACCAATTTCCATAGCTTTGCGATGATTCTTCCGGGAGAACTGCGGTGCGCGGTTCACCGGATTTTCTGATGCGAAACTATTGAACACCCGGAAGCGTGTGTAATTTATCGGCTCGCCTAAGGCAACAAAAATTAGGAGGCGAATGTAATGGCAGTCAAAGAAAAAATCAGAATTCGTTTGAAGAGCTACGATGCATCCCTGATCGATGCGGCGGCTACCAAGATCGTGGAGACCGCGAAGCGCACCGGCGCCCGCGTGTCCGGCCCGATCCCCCTGCCCACCGACAAGGAAGTGGTCACCATCCTGCGCGCTGTCCACAAGTACAAGGACAGCCGTGAGCAGTTCGAGACCCGCACCCACAAGCGTCTGATCGACATTCTGAAGCCGTCCAACAAGACGGTCGAGGCTCTGATGAGCCTGCAGCTCCCCGCCGGCGTTGACATCGAGATCAAGCTCTGATGCGTGAAAGGCGGGAACGGGAAAACCGGCCCGAGTGGCCGTGTTCCATTAACCGCCGGTACCCAGTCCCCGTAAAACAAATCAGACACGATCCGCTGCAAACGCAAGCGGAGAGGTCATGTTGGCAGAACAAACCCGCTGCCAACCAATAACCTTTACAGGAGGATTTACACAAATGCAAAAAGGTATCATTGGCAAGAAATTGGGCATGACCCAGCTGTTCGACGAGAACGGCAAGGTCATTCCCGTCACCGTCATCGAAGCCGGCCCCTGCACCGTCGTGCAGAAGAA
>NZ_JAXJZK010000039.1:0-6193 GCF_036306485.1 Gemmiger sp.
CGACTTCCGCTGGGACATCGCCGTCACCCCGACCCCGCCCCTCAAGTCTGCGAGCGTCTACGTCGCCTACACCGACGCGGGCTTCTCTGTCTACTACGAAGGAGGTGACGAGTAATGGCAAACCTGTGGCTCGACCTGAAGGGCCCCATCCTCGCCGACACCGTCTACATCGGCGGCACTCTCGTCGCCAAAGACGTGACCATCGCGCTGCCGGCTGTCACTCCCGTGACCGCTGACTTCAAGGCTATGGGAACCTACACCGCCCCCATCCTCGGCCAGATCGAGGCTATGGAGGCATCCATCACCAAGATCGGCATCGACCTCGGCCTGCGGAACATGATGAAGCTCGAGAGCAAGACCATCGAGATCCGCTGGGCTCAGGACGTCAAGCAGGCCGACGGCTCCACAAAGACCGAAGGCTGCAAGGCGTTCCTCCGCTGCGTCTCTAAGGGCATCCCGGGGCTCTCCGTGGATCCCGGCAACACCAGCGAGAACGAGGCCACGTTTGCCGTGAGCCGCTACCAGCTCTACGTCGGCGGCGCTGAATACTGGCTGATCGACCAGCTCAACACGATCCTGCGCGTCGGCGGCGTCGACTACGCCAAGGACATCCGCAGCCTACTGTAACCTGAAGGGCGCCGCGCCTATGCGGCGCCCTCTGTTTATCGAAAGGAGACGCACCCAATGAAGAACACCATCAAGCTCGACAACCCTGTGCAGATCAACGGCAAGAGCTACAACGAGCTGACCTATGACATCAGCGAGATCACCGCACAGGCGTTTGCTGAAGCTGACGCCAGAAAGCTGAGCGCCAGCGGCTCCAAGAATGGCAACGCAGCCGGCGCGGCCGAGCTGGACTACGGCCTGCACCTCTACCTCGGCTTCGCTGCCGTCATCGCGGTCAACCCTGAGATCGACATCTCCGACCTCGAGCGCGTCCGCGGCTACGACGTTATGAAGATTATGAGGATCGGCCGGGATTTTATTTCCGGGAAGTCGGAGGAACCCTACACCCCCGACAGCTCCGACGCGCAATCCGAGACTACGCCCGAGCCTTCCACACGTCGACGCGAGACCTCGGAGAGCGAAGGCTGACCGACTTCCTGACCGAATACGGGGAGGCCGTCGAGGAGGCCAAGCGGCTCCAAGCGAGCCGGCCGACTCGTGCGGCCAACTTTAAGAAACCCCACATCAGAAGGCGATAAAAAAGCCGCCGAGCAAATGCCCGGCGGCAGGTCATCACCGTTTCCAACTTCGGCAACGGTTACAGCCATGCGCATCTAAAAGCGCAGTAATTTCGTCATCTGGAAAACGCAGAGAGAGCGAGCTCCCTGCCATAGTCACAGCCGCGACAAACTCAGAGCCCTGCGGAATATCGACAATCTCGTCACGGTCGGGGTCATAATAGGGCACCGTTTCAAATTTCCTTGTGAGGTAAATGTAGCTTTTCTTTTTTACGCTCTCCAGCCGCTCGCTCATAACTGCAACAGCGACATCCGGGACGAGCTTCAGCACATCGCCACCAAGGGTATCAACGCACCACGCGACCAAATCGGCCTGTTTTGCGTTTTTCTTGAAACCGGCAGCACCAATCCCGTCCAGACGTGCGACGAGTTCGTTGCGCTTCAAAAAGCTAAGGGCAAGAAACGGATCATCTACGCGAACAACAAGCCCCTCGCGCTCCAGTTCGGCAACGGAGTCGCAACGACGCGAGCAAGCGGCGGGGCGTTTGTCGTAAATAATCTGTTTCATTATCGCACGAAGTTCCTGCTGTGAGCCTGTGGCTGTTCGCTCAATGCTCTCGACCACTTTAGTCAGTGTTTGGTTATTCATATAGTGACCTCCTTTTAGTCATCTTTGGGATAATTATACCTGACACCGAGCCACAAAACAAGGAGGTGAAAAGATGGCACAAAGCAAAACGATGGAGGCCGTTGTCAGCATCGCCGGCATGATCGACCCGAGCCTCGAAAAAGCAATCAAAGGCGCATCGAAGTATGTCGACGGGCTCGGCAAAAAGCTGAAAACAGGTGCCATCGCAGCGGCTATTGCCGCAATCCCTGTGGCGACAGGCAAGGCAGTCGTCGAGGCCGGAAAGTACATGAAGGATCTCGGCGCGTCCTTCGATGACGCGGCTGATGCTATCCGCATCGGAACCGGCGCCACCGGCGACGCGCTGGATGGGCTTCTGGATGACTTCGACGCCGTCTACAAGAGCGTCCCGACCACAATGGAGGACGCCAGCAAGGCGATCGCAGACTACAACACCCGCCTCGGCCTCACCGGCCCGCAGCTTCAGGAGATCTCCAAGCAGGCCATCCAAGTGAGCGATATGCTCGGGGACGACCTCGGCAGCGTGATCGAGGAGTCGAGCCAAGCCTTCCAACAGTGGAACATCGACGCCGACGACATGGGCGGCGCTATGGACTACATCTTTAAGGTCAGCCAGAGCACGGGTATTGGCTTCACGGATCTGATGGCAGATATGCAGAAGTTCGGCCCGCAGCTTCAGGAGATGGGCTACTCCTTCGAGACGGCGAGCGCCCTGATGGGCCAGCTCGACAAAGCCGGCGTAAACACCGACGAAGTGCTCGGCGCCATGAAAAAGAGCGTCGCCACACTTGCCAAGGAGGGCATCAGCGCCAGCGACGGGCTCGCCATGTACTACGAAAAGATCAAAAACGCCGGGACGGCCGCAGAGGCCGCCAGCATCGCGTCGGAGATCTTCGGTACAAGGGCGGGCTCCACGATGGCCGCAGCGATCCGAGACGGCTCTCTGGCCGTCGCAGACCTGACGGCTGAGCTGCAAGAAAACGGCGAGACAATCGCCGGCGCAGCCGATGACACCTACGACTTCGCCGAGCGGCTTCAGGTTATGAAGCAGGGGCTCGAAGTGGCCCTCAAGCCTATGGCGAACACTGTGTTCGACGGGCTCAACAAGTTCATGCCGACCCTGCAAAAGCTGATGGAGCAGATCACCCCGGCCATCTCAAAGGCGGTCGAGGCTGCGGCCCCGTTTGTCGACGAGTTCCTGACCGGCGCGGCCGACGCCCTCGAGGAGGTTCTGCCCCTGATCTCTCAGCTCGCGGCCGACCTTCTGCCTGTTCTGACGCAGCTAATGAGCACTCTGCTCCCGCCGCTTCTCAACCTTGTGCAGACGCTCCTCCCGCCACTCATGCAGATCGTCTCCGCGATCCTGCCGCCTATTGCCAGCCTGCTCGCCACCGTGCTCCCGATCATCACGCAGATCGTCAGCGCCGTGCTGCCTGTGCTGGTGAGCATCATCTCGAGCCTGCTGCCGGTCATCACCCCGCTGCTGGAAGTAGCCCTGCAAATCGTCAACAGCGTCATCATGCCGCTGCTTGATCCCCTGATGCAGCTCGTTCAGGCACTACTCCCCCCGATCCTGAGCCTGATCGGCGCCATCACCCCGCTACTGACTCCGCTGCTGTCTATTCTGGAGCCCATCGCCAGCGTGCTCGGCACGATCGTCGGCTGGGTATCGAAAATTGTCAGCTTCGGCTCCGGCGTCATTTCCAAGATCGCCGGCCTGTTCGGAGGTGGGGGCGGCGGCAGCGCGTCCGTCTCTGGCTATGCGACCGGCGGCTTCACAAGAGGCCCGTCCATCGCTGGCGAGGATCCGCGCTACCCGACCGAGGCGGTCATCAGCTTCAACCCTGCATACCGCTCGCAAAACCTGTCCTACTGGGCCGAGGCGGGCCGGATGCTCGGGGCATCTGACGGCGAAAGCGACTACGAGCTGCTCAGCGGCGGCTCCGGCACCGCTGTGGTCTACGACCTGAGCGGGCTGTCCTTCTCCCCACAGATCAAGATCGATGGCGACACCGACGAGGACGCCCTGATCCGAAAGCTCCGCGACCTCGAGCCGGAGTTCATCGACTTCATCCTCGAGGCACTCAGCAGAAGGGAGGGCGGCGCCTATGTCACAGCAGACAGTCGGCTTTATTGATTATGTGGCGCAGGGCGGCGACACCTTCGACAGCATCGCGCTCGTCGCCTATAACGAGGAGCGCATGGCGAGCACCATCATCGAGGCCAACCCCGACCTCAGCGCCGTGCTGATCTTCGAGGGCGGCGAGGCTGTGCGGATCCCGATCGTCGAGACCGTGGAGACGCCGGAGACCCTGCCGCCGTGGAGGAGGTGACGCCGTGAAGATCCTATACGAAGGCGTCGACATCTACCCGGACGTCAGCGTCCACCGCTGCTATCACGATATGTACGCCGAAAAGCAGAGCGACGAGCTGCTTCTCAAACTCAACGACACCCGCGAGCTGTGGGACTCGTGGAACCCCAAGAAGGGCGACACCATCGCCATCGAGGACGGCGCTGCCAAGACGGGCAAAATGTTCGTCGAGAGCGTCGTCCCCGAGTCCGGCATCATCACCCTGCGGGCCTATTCCGTCCCGCAGTCTGCGAAGGATAAGCGGAGCAAGTCATGGGAAAAGGTCAAGTTCCTGCAACTGGCTCAGGAGATTGCCGGCCGCCACGGCCTGACGCTCGAGACCTACGGGATCACCGACCAGACCTACGACTACGTCGAGCAGAACAACCTCGCAGACTTCGCATTTTTTCAAAACCGCTGCACCCTCGAGGGCGCGGCGTTTCTGGTGTATGACGGCAAGCTGGTCGTCTACGACGAGGCGCACATGGAAAGCCAGCAGCCCGTCGACACCATCACCATCACCCCGGCCAATGACTTCGAGTACCGCGACGAGGGCACCAACGCCTACGGCTCGGCCGAAGCCGTCAACGGCGGTCTGACCGGCACCTTCGCGGCCCCGAACGGCGGCGACAAGGTGCTGCGCCGGATCCTACCCTTCCGCATGACTGACCAGAGCGAGGCCGACCGCTTCGCCAAGGGCCTCCTCCGGGACGCCAACAAAAACGCGACCGTCGGCACCCTCTGGACGGGCTCGCTGCTGCGAGACTATGCGGCGGGATCTGTGGTCACGCTGGCGACCGAGGGCGTTAAGTCGTGGGACGGCACAGCCTTCATCAGCCGGATCCGGCACGACTACGTCAAGACGCGGAGCAAGCTATACCTCCGCAAGCCACTGGAGGGATATTGATGAACAGCAACAACCAAATGATCCAGAAGGGCAAGATCTCCAGCGTGGAGGGAAAGGCAGACAGGAACGGCGACAAAACCACGGCCAGAGTGCTCCCGAGCACCGCCGACAGCATGGTCACACGGCCGCTGACGATCCCGTGGTATCTGCGCGGAGAGATGGGAAACCTGACCCCCGGCACAGAAGTCGCCTATGCTATGTTCGAGGACGGCACCGGCATCATCCTCTCCCGCATGGACGGAGAGTGGGACGGTATCGTCCCGGGCGACATCACCGTCAAGAAGGGCGCGCTCACGATGCAGGACAAGGGCATCAGCGTCCCGTCGGCAGACGTGACCGCCACGGGCATCAGCCTGACCGGCCACACCCACACCGACAGCATGGGAGGCGGCACTTCTGGCCCGCAGTAAGGAGGGATAGACATGGCCGTCATGGCATCATGGAACGGCAAGACGTGGGGCGTCTCCAGCCAGAGGATCGCCGCCCTGAATGGCGTCTCCTCCAGCGTCGAGCTCGACACGGAAAACAGCGACGACAAGGCCGGATCCCCGGCCACCAAGACCAAGGCGCTCAAGCTGCAAAGCATGAGCTTCGACTTCGATCTGGCGTCTGCCGTGGGCGGCGACGCCCGGGGAGAGTTCGAGTCGTGGACGTCGCTGGTCGGGCAGTACGCCCCCTTCTATCTGGCCGGCCGGCGCTTCGGCCCGGCCAATCTTCAGCTCACCGGCGTCAGCCTCTCAGACACCACACTCGACAACCTCGGCCGGATCCTGAAGGGCAAGATCACGATCAACCTGACGGAATACGCCGAGGAGGCCAGCAGCAAGAAGGCCGGCGCAGGCGGCTCGAGCAAAAGCTCGTCCGCGGCCGGCGTATCGTCCTCTGGCGGCGTCGGCCGGCGTCTGAGCGCCGTCACCGTCGGAGCATCCAGCAGCGACAAGGCTGCGAAGAAACCCAACAACGCACAGCTCAAGTAAAGCGAGGTGATCCCATGAAAGCATCCGGCAACGGAGCGCCCGAGATCTGTGTGCAGAACCTCCTCAAGACCATCCGCGGGGAGGTGCCCTATGAGCGCATCAAAGGGATCGACCGCACGCTGATC
>NZ_JAXJZK010000040.1:0-52025 GCF_036306485.1 Gemmiger sp.
CCATCACGATTAAGGTTCCACAAGTTTCAGTATTGTTCAATTTTCAAGGTCCTGTGACCGCTGCCGGTGTCCCGGACAGCTCATTTATTATATCAAATCGTGTTTGCTTTGTCAAGCACTTTTTTGATATTTTTTTGAATCTCTTTCGAGATCCGGGAGCGCTTTCTCATCAAGCAAGTCATCCGGCTTTTCCGGGTTTCT
The DNA here is from genome assembly GCF_036306485.1 of Gemmiger sp. Taxonomy (GTDB): domain Bacteria; phylum Bacillota; class Clostridia; order Oscillospirales; family Ruminococcaceae; genus Gemmiger. The sequence continues at coordinate 202 of NZ_JAXJZK010000040.1, forward strand.
TGACGTTCCAGCGTATTCCCTGAGCCTTTCGGCGGCCGCTGTCTCTCGCGACAGCTCATTTATAATACCACATTTCCAGAGAATGTCAACCCCTTTTTTCGAGTTTTTTCAAAACTTTTTGCGCGGATTCCTTTCTCTGCCGGAGTCTGCAAAGTTTCTACCTTATAATAGCAGCCAAACTTCCCTTTTTCGGCTCTTGCGCTTTGTCTGCGAACCCGCTATACTGGAAACTGGAAATGAACGGCGGTGATGTGAATGCTGGCAATCTATGCAACGACAAACGGGCATCTGACCCGTGCTTCTGAAATCACGGAGGGGACCTGGATCTCCCTGACGGCTCCCGAACTGTCCGAGGTGCGCCAGGTGGCGGCGACCCTCGACATTGAGCCGGCCGACCTGCAGGCCGCCCTTGACCCCGAGGAATCGGCCCGGATCAGTCTGGAGGACGGCTACACGGTGATCATTGTGGACATTCCCATCAAGAGCGCCGGGGCCGGGGAGGGCGTCTACACCACCATCCCGCTCGGCATCCTGCTGACCCAGACCACCATCACGACGGTCTGCTCGGTCGAGACCCCGGTACTGACCGATTTCGTGGCCGGGCGGGTGCGGGATTTCTCCACCAAGAAGAAGATGCGGTTCGTCTATCAGATTCTGTACCGGGCCGCCTCGATGTACCAGCAGGAGCTGCGGCTCATCGACCGCCGCCGTCAGGAGATCGAGAAGAACCTTGCCGGCACACTGCGCGACAGTGATCTGATGGAACTGCATTCCCTGGAATCCACCCTGGTCTACTTTGCGACCTCGCTGCGTGCCAACCACACGGTGCTGGACCGGCTGACCCGCTACAAGCGGCTGGAACAGTATCCCGACGATATGGAGCTGCTCGATGATGTCATCGTCGAGATGCGGCAGGCCATCGAGATGACCAGCATCTACCGCGACGATATCAAAGGTACCCGCGAACTGTTCAGCTCGATTCTGGACAACCGTCTGAACAACGCGATGAAATACCTGACCTCCATCACGCTGCTGATGGCCGTGCCGACCGTCATCTCGGGGTTGTACGGCATGAACGTCAGTGCCACCGGTGTCCCCTTCGCGGCCTCGGTCCACGGGTTCGGCATCGTGTGCACCCTGACGCTGGCCATCTGTGCGGCGGCTGCCTGGATTCTTCACAAAAAGCATATGCTGTAATCGTTGTGCAGGCTTTCGGGCCTGCTTTTTTTGTCGGGCACTGTAACGCGGGCGGGGTGTTTTCCTATATCATAGACAGAAGAGAAGAAAGGAAGGTGGCCGCCATGACGGACCGCGAGATCGTGGCCCTGTACTGGGCGCGGGACGAGGAGGCGATTGCCCGCACGGCGGAAAAGTTCGGCGTCTACTGCCGCCGCATTGCGCTGAATCTGCTGGGAAGCCGGCGGGATGCCGAGGAATGTGAGAACGACACCTGGCTGGCGGCCTGGCGCAGCATGCCCCGCAACCGGCCGGAACGGCTGGCGCCCTATCTGGGGCGGATCACCCGGAATCTGGCGCTGGATCTGTGGGACCGGCAGACGGCCGCCAAGCGGGGCGGCGGTCAGACCGAGCTGATCCTGGAGGAGCTGGAGGGCTGTCTGCCCGCCGCCGACCAGGTGGCCCGGCAGGCCGAGAGTGCCGAGACCGCCCGGGCGATCAGCGACTTTCTGCGCGGGCTGCCCGAGGAACCGCGCAACCTCTTTATCCGCCGGTACTGGTACTGCGATGCCACCGCCGCCATTGCGGCACGGTACGGCATCAGCGAAGGAAAGGTGCGGGTCACGCTGCACCGCACCCGGGAAAAACTGCGGGTATTTTTACAGAAGGAGGGCGTTGCCGTATGACGGCCCGAGAATTGTTTGAGGTCATCGGCCAGCTGGACGACGATCTGGTGCTGGCGGCCGATGCCGTCCCGCGCCGCAGGGCGCGGACGATCCTGCGGCGGGTGCTTCCGGCGGCCGCCTGTCTGTGCGTGACGCTGCTGGGCGTCTGGTATCTGCGGGGCAGCTCCGGCGCGGCCAGTCCGGGAACCGGCAGCGAGGCTGTCGCCGACCTGCGCAGCGAGGGTTCCCCCGAAATGCTGGCGGACGCCGCTGCGCCGGCGCAGTACGCGGGGGCGCTGAACGGCACCGAGGCCGCGGCCCAGCTGGAGGACAACGCCGGGGCGGGAAGCGTTTCGCTGATGGCCCGCCGGGCGGAGGAGCTGTTCTTTGCCGAGGGACTGACGCCGTCCGACGAGATGCCGGTCTACCGCAGCACGCTGACCGAGGAGGTCCATGAGGACGCGATGCGCAGCCGGCTGCGGCAGGTGCTGACCGCCCTGGGAGCGGACAGTGCCCAGGCCGACACGGCGGAGCTGGTCTCGGACTATGCGGGCGGGCTGGATGCTTTGCAGCAGACCGCCGACAAGCTGCGCAGCAAGGCCGAACAGTACGGCTGGGGTGACCAGGTGCTGCGGGAATACTGGAACGGCGCGGCCCGGCTGACCGCACAGGTGCCGGTCTGCGACGCCTGGCCGGACGGGCTGCGCGTCACGGTCTCCAACGATCTGTCGGTGACGGTGCAGGGCGAATCGGAGGACCCGCTGCTGTCGGTCACCACCCGGGCCGGGGCCGACGAGGCCGCCGGGCAGGCCGGCGAGCGGTACGGCGCGCTGCTGTCCGGGCTGCTGGGCGACGGGTACCGCAGCATCACGGACGGCGGGGACTGCGCCACCACGGGCGAAACGATGTCGGCGACCCTGCAGTTTGAATCCCGGCCGGGGTGCCGGGCTGCGCTCTCGCTCCGGACCGACGGGCGGCTGGCCTCGCTGCAGCTGACCGATCCTCCCATGGAGGAGCTGGGCCGTTACCCGGTGCTGGACCGGGAGGCCGCCGACCGGGAACTGGCCGCCGGCAACTATGTGGGCAGTTCCTCGCTGACCGCCGAGGAGCTGGCCGACCCCGACCGGCTGGTCTGTGCGCGGCTGTGCTACCGGGGCAGCACGCTGCTGTTCCCCTGCTGGGAGTATGTGGTGGACGAGGGCGAGACCTCCTGCACCGATGACGGCGAACCGCTGCACAGTTTCTGTGTGGTGTATGTGCCGGCCGTGGCGGTGAGCGAGCTGGCCGGGGCGGCGGACTGACGCTTGCCTTTTGGCGGATTTTGCGGTATAGTGTGACCAGAGTATCGCCGCAGAGGAGGGCCGCCGTATGCCGTCTGAGTCAACCTGTGAACCGCTGGTCAGCATCATTGTGCCGATCTACAATGCCGCCGATCATATTGCACGCTGTATCGAAAGTATCCGGCGTCAGACCTACCGGAATCTCGAGATTCTGCTGCTCAATGACGGCAGCAAGGATGTGAGCTTTTCGGTCTGCCGGTCCTATGCGGGCATTGACCGGCGCATCACGCTGATCGACAAGGAGAACAGCGGCGTCTCGTCCACCCGCAACCTGGGCATGCGCAAAGCGCACGGCAAGTACCTGCAGTTCGTGGACGCCGATGACTTTTTGCAGCCCTACGCGACCCAGCTGCTGGTGGAGAAGGCCGAGGCCTACCAGGCGGACATGGTGATTGCCCACTACAACCGGATTGAACCGCCGGCCCGGCTGCCCGAGGCCGTGCGCGACACCGTCGTGGAGCGGGCCCTTGACCCGATTCTGGATCCGAATCACCGGGTACAGACCTTCGGCTTTCTGATGGAAGGCGTGATGAACAAGAAAGCGTTTGCCTGCGGGCTGATGCAGGAACCGGCCAGCTTCTACTACGGCGTGATGTGGAACAAACTCTACCGCGCCGACCTGGTGCGCCAGCACGAGGACGTGTGCTGCAACGAGGAGCTGGATTTCAGCGAGGACCTGTATTTCAATCTGAGCTTCATCCGGTATGCCGAAACGTTCTACGCGCTGTCCACCCCGATTTACAACTATGTGCAGAACCCCGACAGCGCCGTGCATCATCTGAACCCCATCGACGCCCTGACCACCCGGTGGGAGCTTTCGGCCTATTATAAGGATCTGTACAAGCAGCTGGGCCTGTACGAGGCCAACAAGCTGCGGCTGAACAAGTATTTCTTCGGCATCGCGGAGAGCTGAGCCAAAAAAACGACCCCCGGAAGGTGATTCCTTCCGGGGGTCGTGCAGTTTGTCAGGATTCGGGAAGAAGATGCTGGCTTTCGGCAAAAGCGACCAGCTTTTCAAAGGTCTCGGCGCTCAGGTCATGCTCGATCTTGCAGGCATCCCGCGACGCCACCGAGGGATCGACGCCGATGGCCTCAAAGAAGCGGGTCAGCTTTTTGTGCCGCCCATAGATGCGGGTGGCAATCTCCAGGCCCTTGGGCTGCAGCACGATGGAACCGTTGCCGTCCATCGAGATATACCCCGCCTGGCGCAGGTTCTTCATCGCAATGCTCACGCTGGGCTTGGTGACGCCCATCTCGTTGGCAATGTCGATGGACCGCACCGCACCGTTGCGCTCGGTCAGCATCAGAATCTTCTCGAGGTAATCCTCGGCGGATTCATAAATTTTCACTGCCGCTCCCTCCTTCGGTGCCTCATTTGCGCATAATACAGTCATTTTAACACACGCCGGGGGATTTGGCAAGGGCGGCCCGGGTCAGGCCGTGGGGTCTCCCCCGTCAAACAGCCCCGCAAAGAAATTCCGCACGGTCTGCCCCGCCGATCGCAGCCACTCCCGCAGCGGCTCATGGGTCGGCGGCTGTTCGGTGCCGCCCGGTTCGGGCGAGGCGGCCGGCGCCGTTTTCCCGGTATCGGCAGACCCCGGCGCCGAGGGGCCCGGAGCCGCTGTCTCCGCCGTGGCGCTCTCGGGCGTCGCGGATTCCGGGGTGGCAGTCTCAGGGGTGGCGGTCTCGGGCGTTGCGGTCTCCGGGGTGGCGGTTTCCGGAGTCGCGCTTTCCGGTGTTGCGGTCTCAGGGGTGGCACTCTCGGGTGTCGCACTCTCCGGGGTAGCGCTTTCCGGTGTGGCCGTCTCGGGCGTAGCCGTTTCCGGGGTAGCACTCTCCGGGGTGGCGCTCTCGGGCGTCGCAGTCTCGGGGGTGGCAGTCTCCGGTGTCGCGGTTTCCGGCGTGGCAGTCTCCGGCGTGGCGCCGGGGGTATGTACGGTGATCTGCACCTCGGCGTAGAAGTCCAGGTCCACGCAGCTTACCAGCACGGTGGCCGTGCCCGGCGTCAGGGCCGTGACGACGCCGCCCTGGTCCACCGCGGCGACATCGGGATCGGTGGAGGCAAAGTGCACGACCGCCGACCCGGCCGCGGCCAGAAATGCCTGCCGGTCCTGGGTTGTCACCTCGGAAAGGTCCCCGGTATAGCGCAGCTCGCCGGGCAGCGAACACTGCTGCCCTGTCTGCAGCGCGATCTGCTGCGGCAGACGGAAGTCCTCGGCGCTGCACCCGCAGAGCACGCAGAGCATGACGGTGAGCAGCGCGGCAAATCCCAACAAACGAATCCTTTTCATAGTGAACAGTCCTCTCCCGGAATGACAGAAAAATCGGTGTTTCTGTCTATGATACGCGGCAGCTGTGAATTTTTCTACATGGTTTTGTGTAAGTTTGGCGGTTTGCACCGCCGGGCGGATGTGCTATAATACCGATATGGATTTTGCCGGAAGGAGGGCTGCGCCGTGATGACCGTTACGCTGCTGGGCACCGGCGGCACACAGCCGCTGCCCGACCGTGCGCTGGCTTCGGCCTGCATCACGGTGGGCGGTTCCACCGTACTGCTGGACTGCGGCGAGGGCACCCAGACCGCGGCCCGGCGCTGGGGCGTGAGCATTTTCAAGATGGATGCCGTCCTGCTGACCCACTACCACGGCGACCATCTGTTCGGTCTGCCGGGGCTGTGGCAGACGATGGCCGCCCTGGGCCGCACGGCGCCGCTGGTTGTGGCGGGGCCCGAGGGGCTCAGCCAGGTCGTGCGCGTCCTCTATGCGCTGGCCGGGCCGCTGCCCTTTCCGCTGCGTCTGCAGGAACTGACGGACGGCCGCGGCAGCTTTGAAATTCCCTGCGGGCAGGTGGAGGCCTTTCCGCTGCGGCACCGTGTGGACTGCTGCGGCTACGCCCTGACGCTGCCCCGGGCCGGGCGGTTTGACCCCGAGCGGGCCCGCGCCGCCCACATTCCTCTGCGCTGCTGGTCGGTGCTGCAGAGCGGCCGGCCGACGGAGGGATTTCTGCCCTCCCAGGTGCTGGGGCCGCCCCGCCGGGGGCTGAAGGTCGTGTACGCCACCGATACCCGCCCCTGCCCGGCGCTGCGCAAAGCCGCCCGGGACGCCGACCTGCTGATGATGGACGCCACCTATGCCGATGACGCCGACCTGCCCAAGGCCCGGCTGTACGGCCACGCCACCTGCCGCGAGGCCGGGGAGCTGGCTGCCCGGGCCGGGGTGCGGCGGCTGTGGCTGACCCATTACAGTGCCGCCGTGACCGATCCGGGACCCGGTCTTGCGGCGGCGCGGCAGGCCTTTGCCCCGGCCGAGGCCGGGCGGGACGGCATGTCCCTGACGCTGAAGTTTGATCCCGATTGAGGAAACTGCTTTGAAAAACAAATCCACCCGCATGAATCTGGTGTTCCTGGCCGTCGTGCTGGCCGCCGCCTTGCTGCTGTGGCTGCTGTCCGGCCGGGCCGGCGCCGGCGCCGGGCACACCGCCGTGCTGACCTACGGCGATGAGAACACCGAGCTGCGCATCCCGCTCGACCGGGATCAGCGCTATGACATTGATACCGGCTACTATACCATCCATCTGGAAGTCAGCGGGGGCGGCATCCGCTTTGTGGACAGCCCCTGCCCCGACCATACCTGCGAAGGGTTCGGCGTGCTGCGCAAGGAGGGCGACTGGGCCGCCTGTCTGCCCGCCCGGGCCAGTGTGACCGTGGAATGAGGAGGAAGCGATGAAACCGATTTACAAGCAAGTGACCAAGACCCGCTATGTGGAGCAGATTGAACAACTGGCACAGGAGATCTTTGTGCAGCATTACCACAAGCTGACCCCCAAGGTGGCCCGTGCGCTGGCCGACACCTACCAGAGTGCCGACCTGACCGACGACCAGATTCACAGCGGCACGGTGAACTACTTTCTGATCGAGCTGGGCGGCGAGGCCGTGGGCTATTTTGCGCTGGACCTGGCGCCCGCCGGGGCGGTCTGTCTGTCCCGGCTGTTCCTGCTTGAGAAAGCCCGCGGGCAGGGCATCGGGCGGGGCGTTGTGGCCTACGCCCAGAAACTGGCCGAGGGCGACGGGCGGAGCCGTCTGTATCTGAAGGTATGGGCCCGGGACCTCAAGGCGGAGAGTTTCTGCAAGAAATGCCGGTTCCGCAAGAGCGATGTCGAGACCGTGGAGGTCCTGCCCGGCGTGACGCTGGAACTGGCGACCTGGGAAAAGTTGTGGCGCTGAAGGAGGGCGTGCTGCCGTGAAACTGCTGCATCTTGCCGACCTGCATCTGGGCAAGCGGGTCAACGGGTTTGACCTGCTGGAGGACCAGCGCGCCATGCTGGAACAGCTGCTCGACCTGTGCGACCGCAGGCATCTGGACGCCGTGCTGCTGGCCGGGGACATCTACGACGCCCCGGTACCGCCCGCCGCGGCGGTGCTGCTGCTGGACTGGTTCCTGACCGAGCTGGCGGCCCGGGGGCTGGCGGTGCTGGCCGTGGCGGGCAACCACGACAGCGCCGAACGGCTGGACTATGCGGCGGGGCTGCTGCGCGGGCAGCGGATTTTTCTGGCCGGGCAGTACACCGGCGCGCCGCGTCAGGTCGTGCTGGAGGATGCGTTCGGCCCCGTGACCTTTGACCTGCTGCCCTTTGTGCGCCCGGCCACGGTGCGGCATTTTGCCCCCGAGGCCGCCATCCAGGACGAGGATACCGCGCTGGCCGCCGCGCTGGCTGCCGCCGCCCCCGCCGACGGGCGCCGGGTGCTGGTTGCCCACCAGATGATCATTGCGGGCGGCCGGATGCCGGACTGTGCGGGCAGTGAGAGCTGCGCCGCGGATGTCCATGTGGGCACGGTGCAGGCCGCCGATGCGGCCCGGCTGGACGGGTACTGCTATGCGGCGCTGGGGCACATCCACCGCCCGCAGCGGGTGGGCCGGGACACCGTGCGGTATGCGGGCAGTCCGCTGTGCTACAGTCTGGACGAGTGCGGGGCCGAGAAGAGCGCCGTGGTGGTGACGCTGTCCGCCGCGGGGGCGGAGCCCGAGCTGGTGACGCTGCATCCCCGCCGGGCGATGCGGCATCTGACCGGACCGCTGGACCGGCTGACCGACCCCGCCGCCGTGACCGACCCCGAGGATTACATCTGGGCGACGCTGACCGACCCCACGCCGCGCCCCGACGCGATGAAGGTACTGCGCGCCGCCTACCCCAACGCGATGAAGCTGGACTACGCCCTCGGTGCACAGGAGGACGGCGCCGGTCCGGCCGCCGATGCGGCCCGGCTGCGCGCTCTGAGCTTTGAGGAGCTGTTCGGCGGATTTTTTGAGAAGATGCACGGCCGCCCGATGACCGACGCCGAGGCCGCCGCGCTGCGCACCCTGCGGGAGGAGGCCGCCCTATGAAACCCCTTCGTTTGATTGTCTCGGCCTTCGGGCCGTATGCGGACCGCTGTGAGCTGGACCTGACCCCGTTCGGCGGCAGCGGTCTGTTTCTTGTCAGCGGCGACACCGGCGCCGGCAAGACCGCCCTGTTCGACGCCATCACCTTTGCACTGTACGGCGAGGCGACCGGCACCTACCGCGCTCCCAACATGCTGCGCAGCGACTACGCCGACCCCGCGGCCGACACCTTTGTCTCGCTGGAATTCCTGCACCGGGGCCGGCGCTACACCGTGACCCGGTCGCCGGAACAGCTGCGCGCCAAGCGGCGGGGCACCGGTCTGACCACGGTGCCCGGCTCCGCCGAGCTGCTGCGGGAACCCGACCCGCCCGTGACGGGCGCCAAGGCCGTGACGGCCGCCGTGACCGACCTGCTGGGCATTGACTGCCGGCAGTTCTGCCAGATCTCGATGATCGCCCAGAACGACTTTGCCCGGCTGCTCAATGCGTCGAGCGCCGACCGGTCGGAAATTCTGCGCCGGGTGTTCGACACGGGCAGCTACCAGCGGCTGGCCAACACAGCCCGCACCAAAGCCACCGAGGCCCAGAACGCCGTGGACCGGGCCAATGCGGCGGTCTGTCAGCAGCTGCGCAGTCTGCTGCCGGTGCCGGGCTGTCCCCACACCGAGGAACTGGCCGAGATCCAGCGCAGCGGCGACGTCTACCGCGCCGCCCAGCTGCCCGACTGGATCGGCGAGATGCTGGACGCCGATGCCGACGCCGCGGCCCGCTGTGAGGAACAGATCACGGCGCTGGATGCCCGGATCGGCGAGCAGAACGCCCGGCTCAGCGCCGCCCGGGACCGGGCCGCCCTGCTGGATTCGCTGGCCCGCGCCCGGGCCCGGGCCGCGGAGCTGACGGCGTCCCGTCCCGCCAAAGAAGCCGCCTGGAAGGCCGTCGAGGCCCGCAGCGGCGAGCGGGATGCGCTGGCCTTGCAGCTCAGGACGATGGCGGAGCTGGCCCCCCGCTACGAGACCCTCCGGACGCTGGAACAGGCCGCAGCCGCGGCGAACCGCCGGGTCACCGACGCCCAGACCGCCCTGACGGCCGCCCGCCAGGCTGCCGAGGCCGCCGCGGCGGAGCGGGACCGGCTGGAGGAGCAGATCCGCACCTGCGGGGCACCGCAGGCCGAGCTGGACACCCTCGAAAAGACCGCCGAGCTGGCCGCCGGGCAGCAGGCGAGCTGTGAGAAGCTGCTGGCCGACGGCGCCGCCCTGGCGGATGCCTACGGGCAATGGCAGGATTTTCTGGCCGCCTACCGTGCCAAGCAGCAGACCGCCGACCGCGCCGCCCGGGAAGCGGACGACCAGCGGCGGCAGCTCAACGCGGCGCGGGCCGGACTGCTGGCCGCCGAGCTGCGGGACGGCGAGCCCTGCCCGGTCTGCGGCGCGACCGATCACCCGCACCCCGCCGCACCGGTTCCCTCCCATCTGACCGAGGCCGCCTGCACGGCCGCCCGCCAGAAGGCCGACCGGCTGCAGCGGGAAGCCGGCAAGGCCGCCGAGCAGTCGGGGGCTGCCAAATCCGCCTTCACGACCCGGCGGGAGAGCTTTTACCGCGACGCCGACGCCTTTCTGAAACGGCGCGCCAGACAGTACACCGGCCCGGCGGCCGCCGAGCTGGAACCCGACCGGCTGCTCGAAGCGCTGCGCGGCCAGAACGCCCGGCTCAAAGCGGGGCTGCAAGCGCTGGAACCCCGGCGGCGGGAACTGCGCAGCCGGCTGGAAGAGCTGGACCGGCTGAACCGGCGGCGCGCGGCACTGGCCGACGAACTGCCCCGCCGCACCGAGGCCCAGGAGACCGCCCGCACCGCGCTGGAAGCGGCCCGCGGCGAGTCCGAGCGGACGGCGGCCCGGCTGGAAGAGCTGCGCCGCGGCCTGACCTGGCCGACGGCCCGCGAGATGGAACAGGCCCGGGCGCAGACCCAGGCGCAGTATGACGCGCTGTGCGGTGCGCTGGACCGGACCGCCGAGGAGCGGCGCCGGTTTGCCGATGCGGTGACCGCGGCCGAGACCGAGGCCGCCACGCTGGCCGACCGGGCGGGCAACCCCGACGACCGGCCCGACCCCGAGGCGATGAGCCGGGCACTGACCGAACAGCAGCAACAGCGCGATGCGCTGCGCAGCCGGGCGGCCGACCTGCATCACCGGCTGGAGACCAACCGGGCCGGCGTTCAGGCGCTGCGCCGTGCCCTGAGCCGGGCCGACGAGGCGCGGCAGCAGGCCGCCGTGATGGACTGCCTGAGCAAGACCATCAACGGCAATCTGCCCCAGAAACAGAAGCTGCCCTTTGAGCAGTATGTCCAGAGCTTTTATTTTGACGGGGTGGTGGCGGCGGCCAACCGCCGCTTCACCCGGATGACCGGCGGGCAGTACACGCTGCGGCGCCGCAGCGGGGCCGACATTGCCGGCAAGACCGCGCTGGAACTGGATGTGTTTGACGCCTACACCGGCAAGACGCGGCCGGTGGCGTCGCTGTCCGGCGGGGAGAGTTTTCTGGCTGCGCTGAGCCTGGCGCTGGGCATCAGCGACACGATCCAGGAGAGCGCCGGCGGCGTGACGGTGGACACCCTCTTCGTGGACGAGGGCTTCGGCACACTGGACGCCGAGGCCCTGCAGAAAGCGGTGGACACGCTGACCGCCCTGGCCGGCGCCGACAAGCTGGTGGGCATCATCAGCCATGTCGAGGCGCTGCAGGACCGCATTCCCCGCCAGATTCTTGTCCGCAAGACCCGCTCGGGCAGCACGGCCCGGGTGGTTCTGCCCTGACTGTACCGGAGGTATTGATGAATCCCTATCTGCTGCAATCCCAGCTGCAGGCCTATGCGGCCTCGGGGCTGTATCCGCTGCACATGCCGGGCCACAAACGGCGGGTCTGTCCCGCCCCCGGCCTGCCCTATGCCTGGGACCTGACCGAGGTGCCCGGCGTGGACGACCTGCACGATGCCGACGGCATCCTGGCCGACGCGATGGCGCGCACCGCCGCCCTGTGGGGGGCCCGGCGCAGCTGGTATCTGGTCAACGGTTCGACCTGCGGCATCCTGGCCGCGGTGCGGGCCGCCGTGATGACCCGCCGCAGCCGGGTGCTGCTCTGTGCGCGCAACTGCCACAAATCGGCCTACCATGCCATCGAGCTCAACGATCTGCAGGTCCGCTGGCTGATGCCCGACCGCGACCGGGCGTTCGGCATCTACGGCAGCGTGTCACCCACCGAGGTGGAAGCCGCCCTGCGCGAATACCCCGACGCCGCGGCGGTGCTGCTGACCAGCCCGACCTACGAGGGGGCGCTGTCCGACCTTGAGCGCATTGCGGCGCTCTGCCATGCGCGCGGGGTGCCGCTGCTGGTGGACGAGGCGCACGGCGCGCATTATCTGCCGCTGGCCGCGCCCTACGGCTGGCAGGGCGGGGCCGTGGCGGCGGGGGCGGATCTTGTGATCCAGAGCCCCCACAAGACGCTGCCCAGCCTGACCCAGACCGCGCTGCTGCATCTGGCCGGGGACGCCGTCCCCGCCGAGGAGGTGGAGCGCCAGCTGGATATTTTTGAGACCAGTTCCCCCTCCTACCCGCTGATGGCCAGTCTGGACGGCTGCACCGGGCTGCTGGCCGCCGAGGGCGAGCGCTGGTTTGCCGGCTGGCGCCAAGCGCTGGACCGCTTTGACGAGGCCATCCGCCCGCTGCGGCGGCTGCGGGTGCTCTGCCACGGGCAGGACCGCGCGGCCGGGCATCCGGCGATCTTTACGCACGATGCGGGCAAGCTGCTGATCCGGGGGGCCGGGCTGACCGGCGCCGCGCTGGCCGACCGGCTGCGCACCCGGTTCGGCCTGGAAACCGAGATGTCCTGCGGGAACTGCGTGCTGGCAATGACCAGCCCCTGCGACGCCCCCGACGCCGCCGACCGGCTTGCCAAAGCCCTGCTGGTGCTGGACGGCGAGGACCCCGGCGGGCCCGACCCGGTGTGGACGGTGCTGCCCGACCCGGGCCCCGCGGTCTGCACGATTGCCGAGGCGCTGCGCCGGCCCCGCACCCTGCTGCCCGAGGCGCAGGCGGCCGGCCGCACGGCCGCGGAATACCTGTGGGCGTACCCGCCCGGCGTGCCGCTGATCGCCCCGGGCGAGCGCATCACCGAGGAGTTTCTTGCCCTGACGGGGGCGCTGCGGCAGACCGGGACGCGGCTGCACCACACGGGCGGCGGCGACGGGCAAAACATTGCGGTGCTCACTTGACAAAGTGCGGGCGTTGCGTGTATGATAAAGGAAATCCAATGATGATAAAGGAGTGACTTTTCATGAAGCACATTCAGACTCTCGAGACCCGTGACATGGCGAAGAGCCTCCAGAACGGCGGCTGCGGCGAGTGCCAGACTTCCTGCCAGAGCGCCTGCAAGACCAGCTGCGGCATTGCCAACCAGCCTTGCGAAAAGAAGTAATTTGACTGGCTTTTCTGCCGGGACTGCCTTGACCGAGGTGCTCCCGGTTATTTTTATGATATGAGGAATTGTATGATCCATCAGTATAAACTCAACGGCTACAACATTGTGCTGGACGTGTACAGCGGCAGCGTCCATGCGGTGGACGACGTGGCGTACGATGCCATCGCGCTGATCGACGCCGGCCATTCCCGCACCGAGACCGCGGCCCTGCTGGCCGACAAATACCGCAGCCATCCCGAAGTGACCGAGGCCGACATCGCGGATTGCCTGGATGACATTGACGAGCTGCGCGCCGCCGGCAAGCTGTTTGCCGAGGACATCTATGCCGACCGCGCCTTTGATTTCAAGAACCGGTCGTCGGTGGTCAAGGCGCTCTGCCTGCATGTGGCCCACACCTGCAACCTGAACTGCGAATACTGCTTTGCCGCCCAGGGCAAGTTCCACGGCGAAAGCGGTCTGATGAGCTTTGAGACCGGCAAGCGGGCGCTGGATTTCCTGATCGAGAACAGCGGCACCCGCCGCAACCTGGAAGTGGACTTTTTCGGCGGCGAACCGCTGATGAACTTCGAGGTCTGCAAGCAGCTGGTCGCCTACGCCCGCAGCGTCGAGAAGGAGAAGGGCAAGAACTTCCGCTTCACGCTGACCACCAACGGCATCGGCATCACCGACGAAGTCATCGAGTGGGCCAACCGCGAATGTTACAACGTCGTGCTCTCGCTGGACGGCCGCAAGGAAGTCAACGACCGGTTCCGCAAGGACCTGGCCGGCAACGGCAGCTATGACCGCATTGTGCCCAAGTTCCAGAAGCTGGTCAAGGCGCGCGGCGGCAAGGGCTACTATATGCGGGGCACCTTCACCCACTACAACACCGACTTCACCAACGATCTGTTCCACATGGCGGACGATCTGGGCTTTGACGAGCTCTCGATGGAGCCGGTGGTCAGCAAGCCGGGCAGCCCCGAGGCCCTGACCGAGGCCGATCTGCCGATGCTGTTTGACCAGTACGAGCTGCTGGCCAAGGATATGCTCCGGCGCGAGAAGGCCGGCCACCCGATCACCTTCTACCATTATATGATTGACCTGGAACACGGCCCCTGCATCTACAAGCGGATTTCGGGCTGCGGTTCCGGCACCGAGTACATGGCCGTCACCCCGTGGGGTGACCTGTATCCCTGCCACCAGTTTGTCGGCGATCCGGCCTACAAGCTGGGCGACATCTGGCACGGCGTGACCAACACCGCGCTGCGCGACGAGTTCAAGCTCTGCAACGTCTATGCCCGTCCGGACTGCAAGGACTGCTGGGCGCGGCTGTACTGCGCGGGCGGCTGTGCGGCCAACGCGCTGCACGCCACCGGCGACATTCACGGCGTGTATGAGTACGGCTGCCAGGTGTTCCGCAAGCGCATCGAATGTGCGCTGATGATCAAAGTTGCCGAACGTCTTGACCCGGCGCTGGCCGGCGGTTCCCGCACCGATGCGGCGCAGGACTGCGACGGCTGCGCCGACTGTGAGGAGGAATCCTGATGGAATATCGCGTCTGCCGCCGCAATCCGGCCCAAAGCACCGACCGGGACAGCAAGATCAGCCTGCTGGGCCTGGGCACGATGCGTCTGCCCCTGACCAACCCCGCCGACCCCACCAGCATTGATGAGGAGAAGGCGCAGGCCATCGTGGACTATGCCTATGCCCACGGTGTGAATTATTTTGATACCGCCTATCCCTACCACGGCCGGATGTCCGAGAAGTTCTGCGGCCGTGCGCTGTCCCGCTATCCCCGGGACAGCTATCATCTGGCCAGCAAGCTGCCGGGCTGGTTCCTGCACAGCGAGGAGGACGTGCCCCGCATTTTTGCCGAGCAGCTGGAAAACTGCCGCACCGACTACTTTGACTTCTATCTGGTGCACTCGGTCCACAGCGGCAGCTGGCCCAACTATGTCAAGTACCGCGCCTACGACCAGCTCAACGAGCTGCGCAAGGCCGGCAAGATCCGCCGTCTGGGCTTCTCCTTCCACGGGGACCCCGACCTGCTGCGGGAGGTGCTGGCCGCCGGCGACTGGGATTTTGTCCAGCTGCAGCTGAACTATTTTGACTGGGATTACCAGCAGAGCCGCGAAAAATACGAGATCTGCCTGGCCGCGGGCCTGCAGGTCATCGTGATGGAACCGGTGCGGGGCGGCATGCTCAACACCCTCTGCCCCGAGGCCGCCGATCTGCTGCGCGCCGCCGAACCCGAGCGCAGCCTGGCCAGCTGGGCCATCCGCTGGGTGGCCAGTCTGCCGGGGGTGCTCTGCGTACTGTCCGGCATGACGACGCTGGAGCAGGTTGTGGACAACACCGCCTCGATGGACCCCTTTGTGCCGCTGACCACCGCCGAGCAGGCCACGCTGAACCAGGCCCTGGAGGTGTTCCGGGCCCAGAAGCTGGTGCCCTGCACGGCGTGCCGGTACTGCATGCCCTGCCCCGCCGGGGTGGACATTCCCGCCATGCTGCGGGTCTGGAACGACCACCGGCTGCACGGCGACAGCGCCGCCAACCTGCGGGAAAACTACGCCGACGCCCCCGAGGCGACCCGCGCCGAGCACTGCATTGCCTGCGGTGCCTGCCTGACCAAGTGCCCCCAGCACATCGACATCCGGTCGATGATGGCTGCCATCCGGGACAAGGCCAAGGCCGAATAAGTCAGAGAAAAAGAGCCTGTGACCCTTGGGGTCACAGGCTCTTTGTGTTTGGATCAGTTCTGACTGCGCGAAAGCTGCGGCATCCCGCGGCTGAAGCAGGTTTCCCCCGCGGCGCAGAGTTTGTCGGCCAGGCAGACCAGCCAGGCCTCGCGGCAGGCCGGCGGCACCGGCGTCAGCGGGAACATATGGCGGGCAATGATGTCCTGTTCCACATCGCTGAGGTCCCAGTCCTGCAGGGCGTTCTGCAGCGCGGTGGCCGGGTGGGTGAAGCCGTGCCAGCGGTGGCCGTTGTCGGGGTCGTGCCAGTCATAGAGGAAATAATCGTGGAGCAGCGCCCCGCGGATCAGCGCATCCTCGTCCACCGTCAGGTGAAGCCAGCCGGCCAGCGTACAGGCCAGGCAGGCCACCCGCAGGCAGTGGGCATAGACCGTCACATTGCCATGCTGGATGCAGCGGCGGGTGACGGCGTAGCGTCCCTGCCGCTCCAGCAGGGCGGCCTGGCGCATCACCCGGTCCAGAACGGCCCCGGTCAACTGAAGGTCACCACGTCATCGCGCGGGGCCTCGGCGGGCTCGATCGCGGTGGCGGTAAGCACCGGACCGACCGAGTCCGGCGTCTGGCCCTTGTAGATCGGATGGTATTTCAGGTTGACCTTGGCGGTGACGGTGATCCAGTCGCGCTGCTTGAGGCTCTTGTAGTCGTCATAGCGGCAGGGGAAGCCGACGAACTGGATGTCCTGGATGCAGCAGGTCATGGCGAACCGGCCGGGGACAAAGCTGTCCTTGCCGGCGCGGGAGGTCTGGCAGACCTGCGCGAGGAAGCGGACGGTCTTGCCGTCATACTTCTGGGCGTCGTCCATGCAGTCCATATACCACACGCCGAAATACTCGGCCGGAATGTCGATGACCGGCGCAGTCACGTCAAAGGGCAGCGGGTCGGGAATATCGTCATAGGCCACGCTGCCGTTGGCGAACTCGTAGGCGATGTCGCAGCGGCGGCTGGCCTGGCGGACCAGCTTGTGGATGAGCTGGCGGCTCTCCTCGTCGTTGACCTTCTCGGCCCGGTTGACGACGAGCAGCTCGCTGCCGCGCAGCTTGTCCAGCAGCAGCGACCGCATCGCGTTGTCGTTGGCGTAGGTCTTGATCGTCGTGCCGTCGGCGGTGGCCAGGCACTGATAGATCAGCCAGTTGTCCGGCATGGCATCGTACAGGTCCTGCACCAGCCACATGCCGTTGTATTCGATGATGACGCGGCCGCAGTCCGATTTGGTGGCCAGCGCCTGCAGATTCTGGCGGTTCAGCTCGGCCTTGTCGGACAGCGTCGCCACCGTCACCCCGCCGAACGCAAAGCGGTCGGGGTCATATTCCTCCTCGCCTTCCTCGCAGACCAGAAGCAGCGTCTTGTCGCCCGAGTCAAACTGCGGGTCCTCCATCGTTTCCTGGATGAACTTGGTCTTGCCGCTCTCCAGCTGGCCCACGAACAGGTAGCAGGGGATCTCTCTTTGTGCCATGTTGGCCTCCTTTTCTGCCTTACAGGCGGAACAGCGCTTCCACCTCGTGCTCCTTGAGGTCCGAACCGATCACGCAGAGCTTGCCGGTCACGTCGGGGCCGCAGGTGCGGATCTCGTGCTCGCCGGGCACCATGTCGAACTCGTACCAGGTGTCGGTGCCGTCCACAATGCCCTTGGCACGCAGCACGGCGCCGTACTTGCCGGAATCCAGCGCGGTCAGCGCCTGCTCCAGCTCCTCGCGGGTGTAGCGGCGGGCCGTCTCGCGGCCCCAGCTCGTGAACACCTCGTCGGCGTCATGGTCGTGATGATGATGGCAGCAGCACTCGCCGTCATGATGGTGATGCTCGTGCTCGTCCTCATCATGATCGTCATGATCGTGGCAGCAGCACTCGCCGTCGTGATGATGATGCTCGTGCTCCTCCTCGTCATGATCGTCATGATGATGGTGGTGATGATGGTGCTCCTCCTCGCCGGCATGGGCGGCGTTGGACGCCTGGGCCTCGGCCAGTAGCTCGGCGACGAGGTCGCGCTTGCCGTCCATGACCGAGACGATCTGGGCACCGGTCAGCTCGTTCCAGTCCGTCGTGACGATGGTCGCGGTGGGGTTCTTCTGCTGCAGCATCTCGACGGCAGCGGCCACCTTCTTCTCATCGGCGGTGCCGGTGCGGCTGAGCAGGATGCAGGAAGCATGGCTGACCTGGTCATCGTAGAACTCGCCGAAGTTCTTCATATACAGCTTGACCTTGTTGACGTCGGCGACCGTCACAAAGCTGTTGAGCCGGACGGGCAGCGTCTCGGCCACGCCCTCGACGGCGCGGGTCACGTCGCTGAGCTTGCCGACGCCGGACGGCTCGATGAGGATGCGGTCGGGATGGTAGGTCTCGACAACCTGCTTGAGGGCCTCGCGGAAGTCACCCACCAGCGAGCAGCAGATGCAGCCGCTGTTGAGCTCGTTGACCTTGATGCCGGCCTCCCGCATGAAGCCGCCGTCAATGCCGATCTCGCCGAACTCGTTCTCGATCAGGACGATCTTCTCGCCCGCAAAGGCTTCCTTGATGAGCTTCTTGATCAGCGTGGTCTTGCCGGCGCCCAGGAAGCCGGAAAAAATATCAATCTTTGTCAGTTTTTCTGCCATGATGTGTGTCCCCTTCTATTTTGAATCGCAGCTTGATTAGCAATCGCAGTTTCCTACTGCCAACCCTATTATACCAAACCCGTCAAGAGGTTTGCGCGGCATTTTTGTAGCGCAATTCTGAACTTTTTGCAAAATTCCTGCCCGGCTGGCTCGTCTTATCAGGTGAATGCCTGCTGCCGCAGACGGAAGGAGTGTCGCTGCGATGTACCGAATCTTTCTGGCCGAGGATGACCCGGTCACGGCCCGTCTGACCGCCCGCCATCTGGAAACCCTCGGATACGAGGTGTGCTGTGCGGCCGATTTTGCCGATCTGATGCCGGCGCTGACCGGCTTTGCCCCGCATCTGGTCCTGCTGGACCTCTCGCTGCCCTACCGCAACGGGTATCACTGGTGCCGGCTGCTGCGCCGGCAGTCCGATGTGCCGATCGTCTTTCTGTCCTCGGCGTCGG
The DNA here is from genome assembly GCF_036306485.1 of Gemmiger sp. Taxonomy (GTDB): domain Bacteria; phylum Bacillota; class Clostridia; order Oscillospirales; family Ruminococcaceae; genus Gemmiger. The sequence goes on from NZ_JAXJZK010000040.1 coordinate 19,000, forward strand.
ACAACCTGAACATTGTCACGGCGATGGACCTCGGGGCGGATGATTTTCTGCCCAAGCCCTACGATCTGGACGTGCTGGCCGCCAAGGTGCAGGCGATCCTGCGGCGGGCCTACCGGACGGCGCCCTCGCCGGTGCTGCCGCTGGCCGACGGGGCGGAGCTGGAACCCGGCACCGGGGAGCTGCGCACCCCCGCGGGCACCGTGACGCTGACCCGCAACGAGCTGCGCATCCTGCAGATGCTGCTGGAAAACCGCGGCCGCACCGTCCGGCGGGACACCCTGATGACCCGGCTGTGGTCCACCGACTGTTTTGTGGACGAGAACACGCTGACCGTCAACGTCGGGCGGCTGCGCCGCAAGCTGGACGCCGCCGGGCTGGGCGGGCGGCTGCGCACCGTCAAGGGGGAGGGGTATCTGCTGGCATGAAAACGCTGTGGGGGTATCTGGCCGGGCAGCGGCACACCGCGCTGCTCTGGCTGCTGACCGTGGGGATTTTCTGGTGGGTGGGGCTGCTCTATGCCCTGCCCGGCGAGGCGCTGGGTTATGCGTCGGTGCTGTCCGCGGCGGCGGGACTGCTCGTGACGGCGGCGGGGTTTCCGGGCTGGCGGGCGCGCCGGGCGGCGGTGGCCGCGGTCCGGCACTGCCCCGAGGAGAGCCACCCCGTGCTGCCCGATCCGCCGGCCGGGGCGCAGAGCATCGAGGGACAGTACCGGGCCGCCGTGGCGGCGCTGGCCGACCGGATGGACCGGCAGCGGGCCGAGGCGCGCCGGGCGCGGGATGCGCTGCAGGAGGACTTTGCCCTGTGGGCGCACCAGATCAAGACGCCGCTGGCCGCGCTGCATCTGCTGGTGCAGTCCGCCCCCGGGGAGGAGGCCGCCGCGGCCGAGACCGAGCTGTTCCGCACCGAGCGGTATGTGGACATGGCGCTGAACTGCCTGCGGCTGTCGGACGGCAGCGCCGACCTTGTGGTCTGCCCCACGGCGCTGGACCCGGTGATCCGCCGTGTCGTGCGGCGGTTTGCCCGGATGTTCATTCTGCATCATCTCTCGCTGCGCTATGACGGCACCGCGGCCCGGGCTCTGACCGACGCCCGCTGGCTGGGCTTTGTGCTGGAACAGCTGCTCTCCAACGCCGTCAAATACACGCCCGACGGCGGCACCGTGACGATCACGGCGGACGCCGCGGCGCTGTGCGTGGCGGACACCGGCATCGGCATCCCGCCCGAGGACCTGCCCCGGGTGTTTGAGAAGGGCTATACCGGCCGCAACGGCCGCGATGCCGACAGCCATGCCACCGGGCTGGGGCTGTATCTGAGCGCCCGGGCCGCGGCGCGGATCGGGGCGTCCCTGCAGGCCGGGGCGGCGCCGGGCGGCGGCACGGCGGTGACGCTGCACTTTCCCCGCCAGGACCTGCTGTGCGAGTAAGGTGACAAAACCGTTCGGTTGGCGGGCCGCTTTGTTCGCTGCGGCCATGGCAGACGCCCGCGCCGGGCGGTACGATGACGGTGTATCCATCCGATGCAAGAAAAGGAGGCTGCCTGCCATGGCACTTTTGGAAATCCGTCATCTTCAGAAAATCTACACCGCCCGGTTCGGCGGGGCGCGGGTCCAGGCGTTGTCCGACCTGAGTTTTGCGGTGGATCAGGGGGAATACCTGGCCATCATGGGCGAGTCCGGCGCCGGCAAGACGACGCTGCTCAACATTCTGGCCGCGCTGGACCGGCCTTCCGGCGGCGAAGTGCTGCTCAACGGCCAGGACATCACCAAAATTCCCGAGCGGCAGCTGGCCGCTTTCCGCCGGGATCACCTCGGGTTTGTCTTTCAGGACTTCAATTTGCTGGACACCTTCAACCTGCGGGACAACATCCTGCTGCCGCTTGTGCTGGCCGATCTGCCCTACGCCCGGATGGAGGAGCGGCTGCTGCCGCTGGCCCGTCAGCTGGGCATCGACGGGCTGCTGGACAAGTACCCTTATGAGGTCAGCGGCGGCCAGAAACAGCGCGCCGCCGTGGCGCGGGCACTGATCACCCGGCCGGCGCTCGTGCTGGCCGACGAGCCGACCGGCGCGCTGGATTCCCGCTCGGCGGAATCGCTGCTGCAGCTCTTCGGCCGCATCAACGCGAGCGGCCAGACCCTGCTGATGGTCACCCACAGCGTGCGGGCGGCCAGCCATGCGTCCCGGGTGCTCTTTCTGCGGGACGGGCAGGTCTACCACCAGCTGTTCCGCGGCGGGTCGGACTCGGAGCAGATGTTCACCCGGATTCAGAACACGCTGGCCGCGCTGACAGGGGGTGAAGAGGATGCGTAAACCCGCCTTCTATCTGCGGCTGGCCCTGCGCGGTCTGGTGCGCAACCGGCAATACTGCGGGCCGTTCTTTCTGACGGCGGCGTTCTGTTCCGCCATGTGCTACATCATGCGGTATCTCAGCTACAGCCCCTTTGTGCAGACGATGCACGGTGCGGACTATGTGGCGATGATGCTGACGCTGGGCAGTGCCGTCATGGCCTTTCTGATCGTCTGGATCATGGTGTATGCCAACGGCTTTGTGCAGCGCCGCCGGGGCCGGGAACTGGCGCTGTACAACATTCTGGGCATGGAAAAGCGCCACCTAGCCGTCCTGCTGGCGCTGGAATCGGCGCTGATCTGGGCCGGGTCCTCGGCGGCGGGGCTGGCGGGCGGCGCGCTGCTCTCCAAGCTGGCGCTGGCGGCGCTGCTGCGGCTGATGCACCTCTCGCTGCCGCTCGGCTTTGCGTTCTGTCTGCCCGGCGCGCTGGAAACCGCCGTCGCCATGGCCCTGCTGTTCGGGTTTCTCTATCTGCGCAATCTGTGGCAGGTCGGGCGGATGAGTCCCATCGAGCTGCTGCACAGCGACCGCACCGGCGAGCGGGAACCCCGCAGCCGCCGTCTGGCGGCGCTGGCGGGGGCCGCGGCGCTGGCGGGCGGCTACGCGCTGAGCATCCTGACCCGCGACCCCGTGATGGCGTTGCTCCTCTTTTTTGCGGCGGTCGCCCTTGTGATTGTGGGCACCCATCTGCTGTTCGGCGCGGGCAGCGTTGTGCTGCTCAAGGCGCTGCGGGCCAACCGGCGGTTCTACTACCGGCCGCGGGCCTTTGTGGCGGTGTCGGGGCTGATCTACCGGATGAACCAGAACGCCCGCGGCCTGGCCAACATCTGCATCCTGTCCACGACGGTGCTGGTCAGCGTAGCCACAACGGTCTGTCTGTACACCGGCATGGAGGCCAGCCTGCAGACCAACTATCCGCATGATCTGCTCATCACCTCGCACTATACCTGCGACACCGGCGACGACACGGCGCTGCGCGGGCAGCTGGCCGACGCGGCCGCCCCCTGGCTGACCGACCGGGCCGTCTGGCAGAGCCAGACAAGTCTGGAACTGACGGTGACGGTCCGGGACGGCGTCTACCGCCCCATCAGCGAGTACACCGCCGACGCGGTGATGCTGTCGGTGCTGACGGTGGAGGACTACAACGCCGCCGCGGGGCTTTCGCTGACGCTGGACGACGACGAGGTGCTGGTGGCCGGGGCGGACCCGGCACAGCTGCGGTACGGCTCGCTGTGCTTTGCGGCAAGCCCGGCGCCCGCGGTGCCGGAGGACCTGGTCAACCGGGTGAGCGGGTCGCTGGCCGTGGTGGTCTCCTCCCGGCAGGTGCTCGAGACCTTCCGGCAGGAGACCGAGCGCTGCATCGGCGAGATGCCCAACCTGCAATGGCAGCTTGCCGTGGACGACCCCGGCGCTTCCGACGAGGCACTGCTGTCCTGCGCCGAAGCGATGCAGCAGACGCTGGACGCCAGTTCCGGCACGCCGTTTGACGGGGCGGGGCTCTATCTGTTCTGCCAGCCCCAGCTGCGGCAGGAATTCACCGGCCTGTACGGCAGTTTTGTCTTTCTGGGGCTGTTCCTGGCGCTGCTCTTCACGATGGCCACCGTGCTGATGATCTACTACAAGCAGCTCAGCGAGGGCTACGAGGACCGCGGCCGGTTCGTCATCCTGCAGAAGGTCGGCATGTCCGCCGAGGAGGTCCGCGCCGCCATCCGCACCCAGGTGCTGCTGGTGTTTTTCCTGCCGCTGGCGGCCGCGGCGGTGCATCTGGCCGCCGCCTTCCCGATGCTGTCCCGGATGGTGGAGATGTTCGGCATCACCGACCTTGTGCTGTTCGCCGGGGTGGCGCTGGCCGTCCTGGCCGTGTTTGCGGTGTGCTATACGGCGGTCTATGCCGTGACGGCCCGGCAGTACTACCGCATTGTGCGGCGGTGAACCGCGCGCCTTGACCTTTTGTAAAAACGTGTTAGAATGGACTTGTTCGATACCAAATCACAAAAAGGGGCGATCCATTTTGACTACGAACGAAAAGATCTCCGCCCTGCGCAGCGCGGCCAAAGCGGCCGGCGGCAGCGGCGTTCTGCTGATGACGAGCGACCCGCATTGCAGCGAGTACCTGCCCGATTACTACAACAGCCTGCCCTGGTTCTCCGGCTTCACGGGGGAGAACTCCACGCTGGTCGTGACGATGCAGGGCAGTGCCCTGTGGTGCGACGGACGGTTTTACGTCCAGGCCGACAAGCAGCTGGCCGGCACCGAGATTGCCTGCATGCACGCCGGTTCCGCCGGGGTGCCGACGGTGGCCGAGTACCTGGCCGACCATTTCGGCGCCGGGGACACCCTGCTGCTGGACGGCAGCTGCGTGCCCGCCACGACGGCCCACACCTATGAGCAGGCGCTGGCCGCCAAGGGCGCCGCGCTGAAGAGCCTGGACATCGTGACCCCGCTGTGGGAGAGCCTGACCGACCGTCCGCAGCTGCCCAACACCCCCTGCCGCCTGCTGACCCCCGAACAGACCGGTGCGACGGCCGCCGAGCGCATCGAGATGGTGCGCGCCGAGCTGCGCAAGGCCGGTGCCACCGCGCTGGCCGTGACGGGTCTGGACTGCGTGGGCTGGCTGACCAACGTCCGGGCGCTGGACCTGCCCTGCACCCCGCTGGCCGTGGCCTATGCGCTGGTCACGATGGACAGCTGCACGCTGTTCATTGCGCCGGGCCGTCTGAGTGAGGCGGACGCCGCCACCCTGCACGACAACGGCGTGACGCTGCGGGATTATCCCGAGCTGCTGGAGGCCGTCCATGCCCTGCCCGCCGAGGAAGTGTTCCTGGTGGACGAGAAGGCGACCAACTATGAACTGTACCGCGCCCTGTGCGAGCACCGCACCGTGGCGGGCCCCGACCCGATCTTTGCCCTCAAGGGCATCAAGAATCCCGTCGAGCTGGCCAACATCCGGGAATGCCATATCCGGGACGGCGTGGCCGTCGTGCGGTTCCAGATGGATCTCGAGAAGGCGCTGGCCGAGGGCAAGACGCTGCACGAGACCGACATCGAAGTGATGCTGCAGCGCCGCCGCAGCGAGATGCCCGGCTATTTTGAGGACAGCTTCGGCACGATTGCGGCCTACGGTCCCAACGCCGCGATGATGCACTACCATGCGGGCGGCGACGTGGACAGCGTGATTGAGCCTCACGGCTTCTTGCTGGTGGACAACGGCGGCCAGTACGACTGCGGCACCACCGACATCACCCGTACCTATCCGGTGGGCCCGCTGACCGACAACGAGCGCCGCTACTACACCTGGACGCTGCAGTGCCACATCGACATTGCCCGCGCCGTCTTCCTGGATTACTGCACCGGCTTTGCGCTGGACAGCTTTGCCCGCGGTCCGCTGTGGGCCCACAAGATCAACTACCGCTGCGGCACCGGCCACGGTGTCGGCTTCATCAGCGGCGTTCATGAGGGTCCGCAGAGCCTGCGTCCCCAGAACGACATTGTTTTCAAGCCCGGCATGACCATCACCGACGAGCCCGGTGTCTACGAGACCGACGAGGTGGGCATCCGCATTGAGAACGAGCTGGAATGCGTCGATGCCGGCGAGAACCAGTACGGCCACTGGCTGCGGTTTGAGCCGCTGACCCTGGCGCCGATCTCGACCGAGCCGGTGCTGGTGGATGAGCTGACCCGCACCCAGATTGACTGGCTGAACGCCTATCATGCCCATGTGTATGAGATGCTCAGCCCCCGCCTGAACGAGGAGGAGAAGGCCTGGCTGAAGGCCAAGACCGCCCCCATCGGACGCTGATTTCCGGATGATGGCGGCGTGCCGCTCCCTTGGAGAGCGGCACGCCGTTTTTTGTGTTTCTAACCCGCTGCAAGGAGATACCGCTATGTTTTTTCACCGCTCCCCCGCCGGCGGCAGCCGCCAGGTGGATTTTTCCACCGGCAGCGTGCGCCAGAACGTGCTGTCCGTTGCGGCCCCCATGCTGGTGGCCCAGGTCCTCAACCTGCTGTACAACATCGTGGACCGCATCTACATCGGCAAGATTCCCGGCCACGGCACGCTGGCGCTGGCCGGGCTTGGCCTGTGCTTTCCCATCGTGACCCTCGTCACGGCCTTTGCCAACCTGTTCGGGGTGGGCGGCGCACCGCTGTGCTCCATCGCCCGCGGCCAGAAGGACCTGCCCGCCGCGCGGCGCATCATGGCCAACGCCTACTTCATGCTGCTGGTCTGCGGTGCGGTGCTGACCATTGTGGGCATCGCCTTCCATCGCCCGATTCTCTATCTGTTCGGCGCCAGTGCCGACACCTACGGCTATGCGTCGGACTACATGACGATCTACCTGCTGGGCACCGTCTTTGTGATGACCTCGCTGGGGCTCAACCCCTACATCAACAGCCAGGGCTTTGCCAAGGTCGGCATGCTGACCGTCCTGCTGGGCGCCGCGGCCAACATCGTGCTGGACCCCATCCTGATCTACGGGTTCGGGCTCGGCGTACGCGGCGCCGCCATTGCGACGGTGGTCTCGCAGTTCCTCTCGGCGCTGTGGGTGCTGCGGTTCCTGACCGGGCCGCAGGCCGAGCTGACGCTGCAGTTCCGCGGGTTCCGGCCGGACTGGGGCTGCATCCGCCGCATCACGGCGCTGGGCACCTCCAGCTTTGTGATGTCCTTCACGGACAGTCTGGTCCAGGTGGCCTGCAACGCGACGCTGCGCGCCTTCGGCGGGGATCTGTACATCAGCGTGATGACCGTCATCAACTCGGTGCGGCAGATCGCCCAGACGCCGGTCATGGCGCTGACCGACGGCGCTTCGCCGGTCATCAGCTACAACTACGGCGCCCGCAATGTCCCCCGCGTGCGGCAGGCCATCCGGTTCATGACCCAGCTGGGCTTCGGCTACACGCTGCTGATCTGGGGGCTCATCTCGCTGTTCCCCACCTTCTTCATCAGCATCTTCAACCATGATGCCGCCCTGCTCGGGGCGGCGGTGCCCTCGTTGCACATCTACTTTTTCGGGTTCGTCATGATGGCCTTCCAGTTCACCGGGCAGAGCGTCTTCAAATCGCTGAACAAGGCCCGGATGGCCATCTTCTTCTCGCTGCTGCGCAAGGCGATCATCGTCGTGCCGCTGACGCTGGCCCTGCCCCACCTGGCAGGTCTCGGGGTCAACGGCGTCTTTCTGGCCGAGCCGATCTCCAACCTGATCGGCGGTCTGGCCTGCTACCTCACGATGCGCCGCACCGTCATGCCGGAGCTTTCCGCCATGGAGGCAGCTTCTTCGGTCCACTGACAGCACAAGGCCCGCGGCCATATGGCCGCGGGCCTTGTGGTTTGCATCAGTCGGTCGGGGTGTTCAGCGCCCAGCGGATCGGCGGTTCGCCCTGCGCCGTCAGGAAGGCGTTGGCCTGGCTGAACGGCCGGGACCCGAAAAAGCCCCGGTGTGCCGACAGCGGGCTGGGATGCGGCGCACACAGGCAGCACACCGGCGCGCCGGCGCGTGCCTCGAGCATCGGGGCATAGGACTGGGCGTGCGCGCCCCAGAGCAGCGCCGCCACCGGATGGGGGCTTTGCTGCAGGGCGTAGGCGATGGCGCTGCGGGTGAAGGTCTCCCACCCGTGGCGGGCGTGGGAGTTGGCGGCGCCGCGGTCCACCGTGAGCACCGTGTTGAGGCAGAGCACGCCCTGCCGGGCCCAGGGCGTCAGGTCGGTGCCGGCGCCCGCACCGGGGCCGAGGTCGCTTTCCAGTTCGCGGCAGATGTTGCGCAGCGAGGGCGGCGCCTTGACCCCCCGGGGCACCGAGAAGGCCAGTCCCATCGCCTGCCCCGGTTCATGGTAGGGGTCCTGGCCGAGCAGCAGCACCCGCACCGAGGCCGCCGGCGTACATGCCAGCGCGCGGAACACCTGCCCGGGCGGCGGATACACCGTGCCCGCGGCGGCGCGCTGCGTCACAAAGCGGTCCAGCGCCTCAAAATAGGGCTGCTGCGCCTCGGTTTCCAGAAAGGGCTCCCAGTCCCCGTACCGCCCTGTCCCGGCCATCTCTTCCAGCAAGATTCCCATGCCGTTCTCCTCCCTGCGGTCTGTTCGCCGCACCGTTCTGGTCTGATTATAGCATAGTGCGCAGCGGCAGGCAATTCCTGAATCTTTTTGTTGCTTTTTTGTCAAAGTCAGGCTATAATAGAGGTATCGGAGGGGCGGGGTCTCTCTGCCTTTCTCAGGAATGAAATTAGGGAATGAAATTTGAGGAGGTACCTGATATGCTCGTTAATGCAACCAATATGCTCCTGAAAGCCCGTGACGGTCACTACGGTGTCGGTCAGTTCAACATCAACAACCTGGAATGGACCCGCAGCATCCTGCTGCAGGCGCAGGCCATGCAGAGCCCGGTGATCCTGGGTGTTTCGGAAGGCGCCGGCAAGTATATGACCGGCTTCAAGACGGTGGCCGCGATGGTCCGCGCGATGGATGAGTCGCTGGGCATCACCGTGCCGGTGGCGCTGCACCTGGACCACGGCACCTACGAGGGCGCCAAGGCCTGCATCGAGGCCGGCTTCACCTCCATCATGTTTGATGGTTCTCATTATCCGATCGAGGAGAATGTCGCCAAGACCCGCGAGCTCGTTGAGCTGGCCCACGACAAGGGCCTGTCCATCGAGGCGGAGGTCGGTTCCATCGGCGGCGTCGAGGACGGCGTCGTGGGCGCCGGCGAGATCGCCGATCCCGAGGAGTGCGCCAAGATCACCGCGCTGGGCGTGGACTTCCTGGCTGCCGGCATCGGCAACATCCACGGCATCTACCCCGACAACTGGAAGGGCCTGGACTTTGAGGCGCTGGACCGCATCCATCAGGCCACCAACAACATCCCGCTGGTCCTGCACGGCGGCACCGGCATCCCCGACGAGATGGTTCAGAAGGCCATCAGCCTGGGCGTCTGCAAGATCAACGTCAACACCGACTGCCAGCTGGTCTTTGCGGAAGCCACCCGCAAGTACATCGAGGCCGGCAAGGATCAGCAGGGCAAGGGCTACGACCCCCGCAAGCTGCTGAAGCCGGGCGCCGATGCCATCATGGCCAAGGTCAAGGAGAAGATCGAGCTGTTCGGCTCCGCCAACCGTGCCTGATTGAATCCCTATTTGCGGCAGACGCCAGAGCGTCTGCCGCTTTTTTCTTTGCAAAAAGCGCCCCTTCCCGGCCGGGAAAGGGCGCTTTTATTTTTCAGGTCCGGTCCGCGGCCAGCCAGCGGGCGCGGGTTGCAAAATACCAGGGGACCTCGACGCAGAGCATGACGGTCCAGCCGACGGCGCAGGCCCAGGCAATGCCGCTGATGCCCAGCCGGGGCGCCAGCAGACAGGTAAAGATCACCCGCAGCGAGGTCTGCAGGAAGGTGCCCAGCAGGGTCATGGGCATACGGCCCATGCCGCGGTAATAGCCCTGGAAGCCGTTGGTCAGGGCGGGCAGCAGATAGAACACCGCCATCAGCGCGAGATACCGGGACGCCAGCGCCACAACGCGGTCGGCGCCCTCGCCGGTGACGAAGAGGGAGGCCAGCGGCGTGCGCAGCACCGCCACCAGGGTGCCGATGATGGCCCAGTAGGCGACCTCCATGCCGAGCCCCACGGCAAACCCGCGGTTGATGCGGTCCCGCCGGCCGGCGCCGCGGTTCTGGGCGATGTAGGTCGTGATGCCCTGGGCGATGCTCTGTTCGGGGGTGAAGGCGAAGTCATCCATCCGGGTCACGGCGTTGAAGGCCGCGATGATGTCCACCCCCAGCGCGTTGACCTGGCCCTGGATGAGCACCTTGCCGATGGGCTGCACGGCCTGCTGCAGCGCCGTGACGCCGCCGTACCGCAGCGTGCGGCCCAGCAGCGAGCCGTCGATGCGCCAGTCGCAGCGTTCGGGGCAGAGTTCGGGGGTGCGGCGCAGGAGCCACCAGCCGGCCAGCGCCGCGCTGACGGCCTCGGCGACGACGGTGGTCACCGCCGAACAGACGATGCCGAAGCCCAGCGCGCCGATGAAGATGAGGTCCAGCACGGCGTTGAGGATGGAGGAGAACATCAGGAAGCGCAGCGGCGTCCTGGCGTCGCCGACGCTCTTGAAGCCCGCCGCGAGGGCGTTGTAGAAGCAGGTGAAGGGCGCGCCGAGGAAGGTGATGCGCAGATACACGCCGGTGATGGTGAGGATTTCGGGCGGGACGGCGAGGCCGCGCAGGATGGCCGGCGTGAGCAGGATGCCCGCCGCCGCGACCCCCGCGCAGAACACGGTGCCGAACAGCACGGTGGTGGCCAGTTCGCGGCGCAGACGGGGCAGGTCCCCGGCGCCGAAAAACTCGCTCATCAGCACGCCGGCGCCCAGACAGATGCCGGTGATGCCCAGGATGACGAGGTTCATGACGGGGCCGGCGACGCCCTCGGCGGCGAGGGCTTCCTTGCCGATGAAGCGGCCCGCGATGATGGAATCCACGGCATTGTAGGCGAGCTGGAACCAGTTGCCCAGCATCAGCGGCAGGGCGTACCGCCACAGATGCCCGAAGGCCGGGCCGGTGGTCATATCCCGCATGGATGGTCCCCTCCTATACAAAAAAGCAGAGAGCCGGATGCCCTCTGCTCGGTGTTGTTACGGATTGCCGCGGCGCGCGTCGCGGTCGGCCTCGGTCTCCCGGGTGATATAGACCGGGCGGTGTTTGACTTCCAGATAGGTCTTGGCCAGGTACTCGCCCACGATGCCCAGGCAGAAGAGCTGCACGCCGCTGCAGAGCAGCATGATGCAGACCATGCTGGGCCAGCCCGAGGTGGGGTCACCGAAGAGCAGTGCCCGCACAATGACAAAAATGATGCCCACAAAGGCCGCCAGGCAGAAGATCACGCCGGCCAGCGCCGCCATGACGAGGGGCGCCGTCGAGAAGCCGACGATGCCCTCGATGGAATACTGGAAGAGGCTCCAGAAATTCCATTTGGTCTTGCCGGCGACCCGCTCGACGTTCTTGTAGTCGAACCAGCGGGTCTTGAAGCCCACCCAGCTGAAGATGCCCTTGGAGAAGCGGTTGTACTCCGACATTTCCAGCACGGCGTTGACCATCCGGCGGCTCATGAGGCGGAAATCCCGGGCGCCGTCCACAATCTCGGTGTCGGACATCCGGTTGATGATGCGGTAGAACAGCCGGGCGAACCAGCTGCGCACCGGGGGTTCGCCCTCGCGGGTGGTGCGGCGGGTGGCGGCGCAGTCATAGTCGCCGGTGAGCAGGGCGTCCAGCATGTCGGGCAGCAGGGCGGGCGGGTCCTGCAGGTCGGCGTCCATCGTGGCGACATAGTCGCCGCGGGCGGCCTGCAGACCGGCATAGATGCCCGCCTCCTTGCCGAAGTTGCGGCTGAACGAGACATACCGCACCCGCGGGTCCTCGTCATGCAGGCGCCGGGCCGTGGCCAGGGTGCCATCCCGCGAACCGTCATCCACAAAGATGAATTCAAAGTCCGCGCCGTGGCTGGTTTTCATCTGCTCTGCCACACGGGAGGCCTCGCGGTAGAACAGCGGCATGGCCTCCTCCTCATTGTAACAGGGTACGATCAGGCTGATGAGCATATCTTGACTCCCCTTCCGGGTATTTTGGTATCAGAATCGGACGAGCAGATACCCGTCCTGCATGGTCACGCCGTCGGGCAGTGTCTGGGCCAGTTGGTCGGCCTCGCTCTGCTGTTCGGGGGTGACTGCCGCGCAGGGGCGGCCGACCTGCTCCATCAGCAGGTAGAGCTGTTCCTTGCCGCCGAAGGCATCCTGTGCCCAGTTGATGACAAGGGTCTGGGGGTTTTCGTAGCGGTACAGTTCACCGAACGGCCCGCCCAGCACCGCCGAGATCAGGTAGGACACCTTGTACGCGGGGTTCTGCGCCGGGACGACGAGCCGCCGGGAGAGTTCCTCGGGCAGTTCGACCTCCCCGGTGAAGGCGACCGGCATCGTGCCGGCGGGGTCGAGGGCATCGAGGGCGCGGGCCGTATCGGTCAGCAGCGATTCCTCATAGTGCCAGCGGTCCCGCCCGAAGGCGAAATCCGCCCGCAAAGACGCCGCCTCGATGCCGAGAAAGACCAGGCCCGCCAGCAGGGCCGGCACGGTGCGGCGCGGCCGGAGTGCATCCAGGGCCGGACCGAGCCACAGCCAGGCCGCGAAGGGGACAAAGACCGCAAAGCACTGGGTTGTGCGGGCCATCTGGGCGCCGGTGCCCTGCAGCAGCCCCAGGGAAAACTGGGAGAGCAGCAGGCCCGCCGCAAAGAGTGCCCGGCCGTTGCCGCCGCGGTGCCGCACGCCCCAGACCAGGACGGCCAGGCAGGCCAGGGCCAGCAAAGCGAGCGCCGGCACCGCAAAGGCGAGGGCGACGTAGTTGGTCAGCCATTCCCGCAGCGGGATGAGCAGTGCCTGGGCGAGGCTGTCCCGCCGGAACCAGAAGATGGTCTTGGAGGCGGTGCCGTTGCCGCCCGTGACGCCGGCGGCCGCACAGAGCAGCGCGGTGAAGAGGCGGCGGAGCAGCAGACCGGCGGCCAGCGGCCAGAGGCCCCGCACCAGTGCGGCGGCGGACCGGCGCAGCGAGCGGCTGCGGGGCGGCAGGGCCGCGGCGTCGAGCAGCAGCGCCGCAAACACCAGGGTGAGCCAGACCGGGGCAAAGGACTCGTAGAGGCCGAGGGCGAACGCCAGGCAGAGCGCCGCGCCCGCCGCGCCGGGCAATCCGGTGCGGACCCCGCCCAGCAGGTGGGGCAGCGCGAGGGCGAGCGCCGCGGCGCAGAGCAGATACCCCAGCCCCACCCCGCACTGGTTGGAGTACATGAGGATCTCGGCATGGTAGGGCCAGAGCACGAGGCCGGCGGCCAGCAGCAGGGCGCCGGGCAGGGCCGCCGGGCGCCGGGCCGCGGTGTAGAGCGCGGCGGCCAGCACGACGCCGGCCAGCGCCAGGCAGACCAGCGCGAACAGTTCCGGCCAGAAGGGCCGGTATGCCATGATGCCGGTCAGCGCCTGCAGCAGCCAGACGGTGAACCGTCCCTGCCGCAGGAATTCCCCGCCCTGCTGGTAGACGCCGATGGCGAGGTCGTCCATATCGACGGCGGGGACCCGCAGAGCGAGCCAGTAGCCGGGCAGCGAGAAGGCCGCCAGCAGCAGCCAGAGCAGCGGACGACGTGCCAGCGCGGCCAGATTGCCCGAAACGGGCAAAGCCCCCGCGGAGGCGGAGGCTTGCCGACAGGTATTCAGCTTTTGCGAAGCGTGTGCCATGGGGAGCAATCAGCCTTTCACGGCGATGTTGACCAGGCGGCCCTTGACGTAGATTTCCTTGGCGATGGTCTTTCCGGCGATGGCTTCGGCCACAGCGGGGTCCGCCTTGGCGGCGGCGATGGCGTCGGCGCTCTCGATGTCGGCGGCCACGTCGATGCGGGCCTTGACCTTGCCGTTGACCTGAACGGCGATCTGGACGGTCTGCTCGACGCACTTGGCCGGGTCATAGCTGGGCCAGGGGTGGTAGGCCAGCTGATCCTCGTGGCCCATCTGCTGCCACAGTTCCTCGGTCATATGCGGCACGAAGGGGTTGAGCAGCTGGAGCAGCACCTCGAACTCGGCGCGGGTGGCGCCGCCCTGCTCATACAGCGCGTTGACAAGGATCATCAGCTGTGCGATGGCGGTGTTGGCCTTGAGGGCGTCGATGTCCTCGCCCACCTTCTTGATGGAGCGGTTGAAGAGCGCCTCGAGCGACGGACGGATGCCGTCCCCCTCGACCTTCTTTTCGGACAGCGCCCAGATGCGGTCGAGGAACCGCTTGCAGCCCTTGATGGAGTTGGTGTTCCAGGGCGCGGCCTTCTCGAAGTCGCCGATGAACATTTCGTACAGGCGCAGCGTGTCGGCGCCGTACTCGTTGACCACGTCGTCGGGGTTGACGACGTTGCCCAGGCTCTTGGACATCTTGACGATGGGATGTTCCGACATCTCGCCGTACTTCTCGACCAGATGCTCGCGGACGGCCTTCTCGCTGCCGAACTCGGCCAGCAGGGCCTTGCGCTCCGAATCGGGCAGATTCTCGTAGGCATGGGGGTTGAGGCCCAGGATCATGCCGTGCGAGGTGCGCTTCTTGTACGGCTCGGGCAGCGGCACCACGCCGATGTCGTACAGGAATTTATGCCAGAAGCGGCTGTACAGCAGATGGAGCGTCGTGTGCTCCATGCCGCCGTTGTACCAGTCCACCGGGGACCAGTAGTCCAGCGCCTCCTTGCTGGCGATGGCGTCGGGGTTGTGCGGGTCCATATAGCGCAGGAAATACCAGGACGAGCCGGCCCACTGGGGCATCGTGTCGGTCTCGCGCCGGGCCGGGCCGCCGCAGCACGGGCAGGTCGTGTTGACCCACTCGGTATGGCGGGCCAGCGGGCTCTCGCCGTCCGGGCCCGGCTCAAAGTCGGTGATCTCGGGCAGGCGCAGCGGCAGCTCGCTTTCGGGCAGGGGCTGCCAGCCGCACTTGTCGCACCAGACCATCGGGATGGGCTCGCCCCAGTAGCGCTGACGGCTGAACACCCAGTCGCGCAGCTTGAAGTTGACTTTCTTGCAGCCCTTGCCGTTCTCTTCCAGCCAGGCATACATCTTCTCCTTGGCCTGCTCGACGGACAGACCGTTGAGGAAGCCGGAGTTGATCAGCGTGCCGGTGGCAACGTCGGTGAAGGCCGCCTCCTCGAGGTTGGACGGGGTTTCGCCCTTGACGACCTCGATGATGGGCAGACCGAACTTCTTGGCGAACTCCCAGTCGCGGGTATCGTGGGCCGGCACGGCCATGATGGCGCCGGTGCCGTAGGTGGCCAGGACGTAGTCCGAGATGAAGATGGGCACCTCGGCGCCGTTGACGGGGTCAATCGCGTTGACGCCCTCGATGCGCACGCCGGTCTTTTCCTTGTTGAGCTCGGTGCGCTCGAAGTCGCTCTTGCGGGCGGCTTCCTCCTGGTAGGCCTTGACGGCGTCGGGGTTGCGGATCAGGCCGGCCTCCATCCATTTGCGGATGAAGCTGTGCTCCGGCGAGACAACCATATAGGTGCAGCCGAACAGCGTGTCGGCGCGGGTGGTGTAGACGGTCAGGGTATCGCCGGCGGTGGTGTCGAAGTTGATTTCGGCGCCGTGGCTGCGGCCGATCCAGTTGCGCTGCTGGGTCTTGACGCGGTCGATGTAATCGACGGTGTCCAGATCGTCGATCAGGCGGTCGGCGTAGGCCGTGATGCGCAGCATCCACTGGCTCTTGACGCGCTGGACCACGGGGCTGCCGCACCGCTCGCAGACGCCGTTGACGACCTCCTCGTTGGCCAGAACGACCTTGCAGCCGGTGCAGTAGTTGACGGTGGTCTCCTTCTTGTAGGCAAGGCCCTTCTTGTAGAGCTGCAGGAAGATCCACTGGGTCCACTTGTAGTAGTCGGGATCGGTGGTGTTGATCTCGCGGTCCCAGTCAAAGGAGAGGCCCAGCGCCTTGAGCTGGCTCTTGAAGCGGGCGACGTTGCGGGCCGTGATGATCTCGGGGTTGATGTGGTTCTTCAGGGCATAGTTCTCGGTGGGAAGGCCGAAGGCGTCCCAGCCCATCGGGTACAGCACATTGTAGCCGCACTGACGCTTTTTGCGGGCCACGATGTCCAGTGCGGTGTAGCTGCGGGGATGTCCCACATGCAGGCCCGCGGCGGAAGGATACGGGAACTCCACCAGCGCGTAGAATTTGGGCTTGGAATGATCGATCTCGGCGTGGAAGGTATGCTCATCCTCCCAGACTTTCTGCCATTTGGCCTCAACGGCCTTGAAATCATACTTCATTTGACGTTCTCTCCCCACTGATTGTATTGGGATGGCACCGCGGACGGCGCGCCCTGTTTATTGTTGTTGTTCCGGGGCTGCCCACTCACTCTCGGGCAGCTGGGTGGCATCGGCCCACAGATGTTCCAGGTCATAGAAATCGTGGGCCTCGGGGGTAAACACATGGACAATGACACTGCCGTAATCCAGCAGCACCCAACGGTTGCCGTCGTGGCCTTCGGTGCGCAGGACATGCACGCCCTGCTGCCCGAGCTGGAAGTCCGCCTCGTCGGCCAGCGCCCCCACATGGGTGGTGGAGTTGCCGGTGGCGATGACGAAGTAATCCGCCACGGTGGTCAGGTCCTCGACGTGGAGGACCCGGATGTTATACGCCTTCTTGGCGTCCAGAACACGGGCCAGACGAATGGCCAATTCCTTGCTTTCCATAGTTGCTCCTTCCTTGGGGCTCAGGCCGCGGGTTCCGCGTCGCTCTGGGCCGCATCGCTGCCGGCCGAGTCGGCGGAATCTGCGGGGTCCGGGGTCGGTTCGACGTAATCCACGACATGGGAACCGTCGAGGTTGTCGTTGACCTGGGCCTCGGAATCCTTCTGCATCAGGTCACCCATATACTGGATATTGGGGTCGGTCACGGTACCGCCGGTCAGCGCCACGACATTGTCGCACAGGTTCAGTTCGCTGGCATCGACGGGGCCGGTATTCTCGCGGAAATACTGGTTGAGCAGGTCGGCGTCCTCCTGACGGGCCGGGTAGAGCAGATCCTGGTCGTTGTACTTGGGTCCGCCCATATAGACCGGCATCTGGCAGATCATGATCTTGGAGGATTCCACCTTGAGCATGCTGACCGCAAAGCTGACCAGCTTGGTCACGCTGAGGTCGGTTTCGAGATAGTTGACGACGGCGGGCACCATCTTGGCGACATCCCAGATGTTGCCGATGCTCTTGAGCTTGCGGAACAGCGCGGAGTAGAACTGCCGCTGCATGTTCAGACGGCCGATGTCGCCGTCGGGGTAGATCTTGCGGGCGCGGAGCAGGAACTCGCAGGCCGCACCGTTGAGGGTCTGGTAGCCCTGGCTGAGGTGGCTGCCCTGGAAGTCCATATCCTGGGGCACGTTGAGTTCCACGCCGCCGAAGGTATCGACAAGGCTGACCAGCATCTCGAGCCGGATCGTGATATAGCCGTCGATGGGCAGCTTGTACTGGTCGGCGACCAGCTCACAGAGCGCAGCCATATTGTTGTTGTTGTCCGAGCCCTGGGTCTTGGCCACGCCGTTGATGCGGTAGTTGCCCGAGACCGAGGTATCGGTGGTGACCATCGTATCGCGGGGGATCTGCAGCATCCGGACCTCGCCGGTCTCGTTGTTGAAGTGCAGATACAGGATCATGTCGGTCATGCCGTCGTTGACGTTGGAGTCATTGGCGGCGCCGGCGCTCAGGTCGTCGGTGCTCGAGCGGTCCACGCCGGTGATGAGGACGTTGAACTCGCTGTCCTGCAGTTCCTTGGGGGTGTTGATCAGCTGGCTGATCTTGATGGCACCGGCCTCCGGCGCGATGGCGCGGATGATGAAGAACAGCGTGCCGGCAAAGATCAGGACAATGGCGGCCAGGGTGCCCAGCAGGATTTTCCACCAGCTGCCCTTCTTCTTTTTGGAACCGCCCTTGCCGTTCTTGCCGCCCTTGCCGCCTTTTCCGGCCTTGCCGCCGTTGCCGCCGCGGGGAGGCTTGCCGCCCCCGGCGCCCGAGGCTCCGGCACCGCTGCGCGCAGAGCCGCCGGCTTTGCCGGCCGTGCTGCCGTTCTGGGACGTGCGGGACGCCATGACGGGCTGCGAAGCCGCCGGGGCCGCGGCGGCCGGCTGCTGCGGACGGGCAGCGGCCTGGGCGGCGCGGCGCTCGAGGCGGGCGCGGTATTCCGGATCGTCGTTCATATCGTAATGCGGACGGCTGCCCCGGGTTTCGTTGAGGTCAAGACGCCGCACCTGGGTGCCGCTGCTGCGGTGAATCGTGCGGTTGTTGGCCGCGGCGCGGCGCTGGATTTCCATGGCCTGGCGCTGGGCCAGCGTGAGCGGCTGCTGGGCCGCCGGCTGCGCGGGCTGGGCCGGCTGCGCGGGGCGCTGGGCCTGTGGCTGGGCGCCGGCCTGCTGGCGGGCGGCCTGATAGCGGTCAATGTCGTGCTGCTGCACCCGGTTGAAGCTGCGGGTGCGGCGGCTGTTGTTGGCGGCGGCAGCCTGGGCGCGGCGGCGGGCCGCCTCGTATTCCTGCTGGCTCAGCACGCCGCCGGCCGTCGAGCGCCGGACATTGACAGTGCGCTGTGCGTCCCCCGCATGATAGACACTGCGGGGCGCGTCATCGGTATTCAACCTGCGTGACTCGCTCATATTGTTCCTCCCTTTGGGTCAGATATGGGAACAGACCGGAGGGCACTGCCTTCCGGTATCATGGCTTTTTCGGTCGTTACAGCGGATCCTGCGCGCAGTGACGGCGCACGTCCTGAAGGGCGGCCACGGTCTCGGGGTCCAGCACGCCGCCCTTCTCTTTGACAAAACCGATGCACTGTTCCAGTGCATGGCAGAGTGCCAGGTCGAGATTTTCCATCTCCTCGGCACGCAGCACCTCAACGCCGGGATAGTCCCGCTCGGCGCTGGTCATATCCGCCATATACAGGATCTTGTCCAGCAGGCTCATCCCCACCTTGCCGGTGGTATGGCAGCGGATGGCGGACAGGATCTCGGGGTCCGTCACCCCCCACTGTG
This sequence comes from Gemmiger sp., assembly GCF_036306485.1. Classification (GTDB taxonomy): domain Bacteria; phylum Bacillota; class Clostridia; order Oscillospirales; family Ruminococcaceae; genus Gemmiger. Next base: position 37,884 of record NZ_JAXJZK010000040.1, read on the forward strand.
TCTGGCACAGTATGGCGGCGGCGATCCCATGCCACACCGGCGAAGGACGCTGGGCAGCATTTTGTGCTATTATAGCATTATCGGCAAAAATCTGCAACAGCTCCTGCCGGGGCAATTCCTTCGCACTGTCGTGCAGGATTGCCGCAAGAGCGGCCTTTTCGGGGTCTGCGCCGTAGCGTCGGGCCAGTTTGACCGCCATTTTTTTTACATTTAAGGTATGCTGGTAGCGCTTGGCGGACAGGCGCGGTTTGACAAGAGCTTTGGCCTCTTCCTCGGTCATAACGGCAACTTCCTTTCAAAAGGTACGGCGGTACAGTCGGTATTGTTCCATCAGGCGGGGCACCGGCGGCGGCAGCAGTCTGGCCAGCTGTTCCGGTGTGTAGCGCCCGGCGCGGATGTCGCTGGAAGCGCACTCCACGACGGGGGCGCGGGTGAACAGCACCTGGCCCCCCGCCTCGACCAGCGGGCGGGCGGCGGCGCGCAGCGCGTCGGCGTCGTCCTGTTCCCGGCTCTGCACGACCAGCGTGGCCAGCCGCAGCAGATCCTGCCAGCGGTACCAGCGCTGGAAGGTTTCCAGCATATCGCTGCCCACCGTCATGTACCGCTCGGCGGCGGGCCAGCGCTCGGCCAGCATGGTCAGGGTATGGTAGGTGTAGCTGCGTCCGCCCCGCTCGATCTCCCAGCCGCTGATCTCCACGCAGGGGTCCACGGCCCGGAAGCAGGCGCACATGGCCAGCCGCACCGACCCGGGGGTGGCGCTGGCCTGTTTGTGGGGCGGGATGCCCGCCGGCATGACGATGGCCCGGTCGGGCCGGACCAGCTCGATGGCGGCCCGCAGGTTGTTCATATGTCCGGCGTGGGGCGGGTCAAAGGTGCCGCCGAACAGCAGAATCTTCATCGCAGCAGATCCGCGTAGGCGGACTCTTTTTCTTTGAGGCGGAACAGCACGAACTTGCGGCCGATGACCTGGACGCAGTCGGCGCCCAGCCGCTCGCTGAGCAGGTCGGCGGCTTCGCGGGCGGTGTATTCGCTGTTTTCCAGCACCTTGATCTTGATGAGTTCCCGGGCGGCCAGGCAGTCCTCGACGCCGGCGGCGAGGGTATCGTCAATCTCGCCCTTGCCGATCTGGAAAACAGGGTCCATCGGGTTGGCGAGGCCGCGCAGCACGGCGCGCTGTTTGCTGGTAAGGGACATGGGGGTTCCTCCTTTGGATTTCAGGATTGAAGGAAGTCCGGCAGGGCGGCTTCCAGGCGTTCCATCGCGCGGCCGCGGTGGCTGATGGCGTCCTTCTCGGCGTCGGCGAGTTCGGCGTAGGTGCGGCCCTCGGTGTTGGGGCGGGTTCCGCCCTGCGGCAGGCCCACCCGGTCGGGGATGAACAGCGGATCATAGCCGAACCCGTTGCTGCCCGCCGGGGTCAGCGCGATGCGGCCGGGGCATTCCCCGTGGACGGTCAGACAGCGGCCGTCCGGCAGCATCAGGCAGACCGCCGAGACAAACCGTGCGGCGCGGCTGCCCTCGGGCAGGTCGGCCATCCGGTCCATCAGTTTGCGGTTGTTGGCCTCGTCGTCGCCGTGGCAGCCGGCATAGCGGGCGCTGTACACGCCGGGCTCGCCGTGCAGTGCCTCGACGCAAAGACCCGAGTCGTCCGCCACGGTGGCCAGGCCGGTGGCGGCGCAGAACGCCTGCGCCTTGATGCGGGCGTTCTCCTCAAAGGTGGTGCCGGTCTCGTCGGGGTCGAGGGTCACGCCCAGCTCACGCAGGCTTCTGACCTCGTGGCCGCAGCGGGTCAGGATGCGGCGCAGTTCCTTGAGTTTTCCGGCATTGTTGGTGGCGGCACAGACGATCATCGGACACTCACTCCTCGTTGTGTTTGGCGGGCACTTCGGGCAGAAGCGCCTCGGAGAAATCGGTGGCCGAGAAGAACAGCAGATCGTCAATCTTCTCGCCCACGCCGACAAAGCGGATGGGCAGGCCCAGCTTTTCGTGGACGCCGATGACGCAGCCGCCCTTGGCGGTGCCGTCCAGCTTGGTCAGCACGATGCCGGTGGCGCCGGCGGCGCGGCAGAATTCCTGCGCCTGGCTGATGGCGTTCTGGCCGGTCAGGGCATCCAGCACCAGCAGCACTTCCAGGCTGGCCTCGGGGCTGGCCTTGCGGACGCTGCGGGAAATTTTGGCCAGCTCGTCCATCAGGCCCTTCTTGTTGTGCAGACGGCCGGCGGTGTCGGCGATGACCAGGTCATAGCCGCGGGCCGCGGCGCTCTGCACGGCGTCAAAGATGACGGCGGCGGGGTCGGCGCCCTCGCCGGCCTTGACCAACGGCACCTCGGCGCGCTCGGCCCAGATTTCCAGCTGTTCGCTGGCCGCGGCGCGGAAAGTGTCGCCGGCCGCCAGCATGACGTGCCGGCCCAGGTCCTTGTACAGATAGGCCAGCTTGGCGATCGTCGTGGTCTTGCCGACGCCGTTGACGCCGATGACCAGGATGACGGCGGGCTTGCCGGAAAGATCGAGGTCGGTGCTGGGGCTGATCTCGCGCCGGATGATCTCGCGCAAAGCGCGCAGCGCTTCCTCGCCGGTCCTGAGATGCTGCGATTCGACGGTGTCGCGCAGCTCGTCCACGAGGCGGACCGCACAGGCGGGGCCCACATCGGCGAGGATGAGCTGTTCTTCCAGCTCGTTGTACAGATCGTCGTCGATCTGGGAGTTGGTCAGTGTGTTCACGATGGACTGGAAAAAGCCGGTGCGGGTCTTTTCCAGGCCGACCTTGAGCTTTTCCTTCTTCTTGAATGCGTCAAACAGTCCCATAATGTATCTCTCCCTTGGTGGGTTCAGCTGATCAGGTCAGCGGTCACGTTCTCGAGGTCCAGGCGCAGGATCTTGGAGACGCCGTCCTCCTGCATCGTCACGCCGTACAGCACGTCGGCGGCCTCCATGGTGCCGCGGCGGTGGGTGATGACGATGAACTGGGTGTGGTCGGTCATGCGGCGCAGATACTGTGCGTAGCGCGTCACGTTGACATCGTCGAGGGCGGCTTCGATCTCGTCAAGGATGCAGAAGGGCGCGGGGTTGACGGCCAGGATGGCAAAGTAGATGCTGATGGCCACCAGCGCCTGCTCGCCGCCCGACAGGGCCGACAGGTTCTTGATGACCTTGCCGGGGGGCGAGACCTGGATTTCGATGCCGGATTCCAGCACGTTGGACTCGTCGGACAGGTAGAGCCGGGCCGTGCCGCCGCCGAACAGTTCGCGGAAGATCTGACCGAAATGGCGGTTGATGTCCCGGAAACTGGCCGAGAACATCTGCTGCATCTCGTCGGAGAGCTCGCGGATCATCCGGGTCAGCTCGGCCTTGGATTTCTCCACGTCGGTGACCTGGGCCTTGAGGAAATCGTAGCGCTGCCGCACTTCCTTGTACTCGTCGATGGCGCCCACGTTGACATTGCCCAGCGCGCGGATCTTGCCGCGGATCTCGGTGACCTGGCGGCGCAGTTCGGTGACCGAGGAGAACTCGACGCAGAGTTTCTGCGCCTCGCTCTCGGCCAGCTGGTATTCCTCCCACAGCTTGGCGGCCGTGGTATTCAGTTCGTTCTCGGCGGCGGTGCGGCGCTCGGCCAGGCGGGCCATCTCGCCGCTCATCCGCTCCCGCTCATCGTTGAGCGCGCGGTTGTCCTGGGCCAGCTTGCTGACCTCGGCCTCCTTGCGGAGCCGGGCCTCGTTGGCCTCGCGGATGCTCTGTTCCGCGGCGGTGATGCGGCCGCGGTTTTCCTCCCGGGTGCGCTCGATCTCGGCGGCGCGCAGGTCGTTGGCCTGCATCTGCGCCCGGGCCGCATCGGCGGCGGCCTGCAGTTCCCGCACCCGGGCTTCCGCCTCGCCGGTACGGCTCTTGAGGGTTTCAAGGGCGGCGGCGTGCAGGCTCATGTCCTTCTCGTCGGTCACCCGCTGCATCCGGTTGTCCGAAAGCCGGGTGGTCAGTTCCTCCCGCCGGCGGGTCAGTTCGCCGGTGGATTCGCCGAGGGTTTCCAGCTCGTGGCGGTAGCCCTCGCACTGCTCCTCGGCCTGGCGGCGGGCGCCCTCGGCCTGGGCAGCCGCTGCCGCGTTGTCCCGCAGGCCGGCTTCCAGCGTTTCGATCTCCTTGCTGCGGCCCGCGGCGGCCGTCCTGGCCTCCTCGAGGGCGCTGTTCAGGCGGTCCAGCTCCATGCCGGCCTTGATCCGGTCGGAGGCCGCGTTCATGCTCTCGCTCTCGGCGCCGGCCAGCTGGGCGGCCAGGTTGTCGGTCTCGGCCTTGCGGGCGGCAACCTCCCGCTCGGCGGCGGCGCGGCGCTCCTCGAGTTTCTTGAGCTTGCCGCGCAGTTCTTCCAGCTCCTGTTTGCGGCTGAACACGCCGACGCTGCGCGCCGTCGAGCCGCCCGTGAAGGAGCCGCCCGCATTGATGACCTGGCCGTCCAGGGTGACAATGCGGTTGCGGTAGCCGAGGTTGCGGGCCACGGCGGAGGCCTCGGTCAGGTCCTCCACCACGATGATGCGGCCCAGCAGGTTTTCCACGATGGCGTGGTACCGCGGATCGGCCTCGACCAGATCGGCGGCGACCTCGGCGGTGCCGGTCAGCCGCCCCTGGAACCGGCTGCCCTGCATGGTATCGAGCGGCAGGAAGGTGGCACGGCCGGCCCGTTCCTCCTTGAGGAAGGTGATGGCGGCGCGGGCACAGCCCTGATCCTCGACAACGATGTTCTGCAGCGCAAAGCCGAGGGCGGTCTCGATGGCGGTCTCGTACCCCTTGCGGACGGTCAGGATGCCGGCCACCGGCCCGATGATGCCGCGCAGCCGGCCGCCGGCGGCGGCCCGCATGACGGCCTTGACGCTCTGCTGGTAGCCGTCCATGTTGCGCTCGAGATCTTCGAGGATGCGGATGCGCTGGGCCGTGTTGGACTTGTCCCGGTCGGCCTGCTGCAGTGCCGCGGCGGCGGCTTCCTGCTGGCGGCGGCGGGATTCCAGCTTGAGTCTGAGGCCGGATTTGATGTTGTCGCAGCGGGTCACGGCCTCCTCGCACTCGGTCAGGCGGGACGCGGCGGCATCCCGCTCCGCGGTGAGTTTGGCCTCGGCGTCCGCGGCGGCGGTCCGCTGGGTCTTGAGGGCGTCCAGCCGGGTGCGGTCCGCCTGGGCCGTGCTGGCCAGGCTGGCCGACCGGACCTGCAGCGCCGTGATGTTCTGCTGCATCCGGGCCAGGGCGGCGCTGACAATCTCGCTGCGTTCGCCGCTCTGCAATGCCTGCTGCTCCAGCGCATTGAGGTCGCTGCGCAGCACGGCGGCCTGGTCATCCAGTTCCCGGATGGCCTGCTCGAGGCGGGCGGTCTCGGCGCGGTGGCTCTCGGCCTCCTCCTCGATGCCCTTGGCGCCCTCGCCGGCCCGTTTGAGCTCGGCTTCGGCGTCGGCGATCTGGCGGGCCGCGTGTTCATTCTCGTTTTTCAGAACGGCCAGGCTGCTCTCGCTGCCGGCGTTCTCCTCGGTGATGCGCCGGATTTCGGCGTTGGCCTCCTCGACGCGCAGCGTCAGGCGGCTGGCCTCGGCGCGCAGGGCCTCGGTGCGCTCGTCGAACTCGTCGAGCTGGCGGGAGATCCGGTTGTAGTCCGCCTCGGCGGCCTCATACTTGCGCTGCTGGTCGCGGACGGTGTCCTGGGCACGGCGGATGGAGTCCACCCAGAGGGTGATTTCCAGGCTTTTGCGGGTGGCCGACAGTTCGAGGAACTGCTGGGCCTTCTCGCTGTCGCGGCGCAGCGGCCCGACCCGCTTTTCCAGTTCGCCGAGGATGTCGCGCAGCCGTTCGAGGTTGCCCTCGGCGGCCGTCAGGCGGCGCTCCGCCTCGTTCTTGCGGTAGCGGTACTTGGCGATGCCGGAGGCTTCCTCAAAGATTTCCCGCCGCTCGGTGGATTTGGCGCCCACGATCTCGGCGACGCGGCCCTGGCTGACGATGGCGTAGCCGTCCCGGCCCAGACCGGTGTCGAGCAGCAGCTCATAGACATCCTTGAGGCGGACGCTCTGGCCGTTGATGGTGTATTCACTTTCGCCGCTGCGGTAGTAGCGGCGGCCGATGGTGACCTCGTCGGCGTCCATCTGCAGGCCGTGGTCGGTGTTGTCGATGGTCAGCGAGACCGAGGCATAACCCATGGCGCCGCGGGTCTGGGTGCCGCCGAAGATGACATCCTCCATCTTGCCGGCGCCGCGCAGCTGTTTGGAGCTGGTTTCGCCCAGGACCCAGCGGATGGCGTCCGAGATATTGCTTTTGCCCGACCCGTTGGGGCCGACCACGCCGGTGATGCCGGCGCCGATGGTGATTTTGGTTTTATCCGGAAAGGACTTGAATCCCTGGATTTCCAGTTCTTTTAAGCGCATAGTTACCTCTTGGTGGGTGCCGCCTTACGCCTGTCCGAGCTTTTGCAGCGCGGCCTTGGCGGCCTGCTGTTCGGCGGCCTTTTTGGAGCGGCCGCTGCCCTGGGCGAGCGGTTTGCCGTCCAGCGAGACCGTGACGCTGAAACATTTCTGATGCGCGGGGCCGGATTCGCCGGTCACGGCATAGCGCAGGCTCTGTTCGGGGTGCTGCTGGATGAGTTCCTGCAACGCGGTCTTGTAGTCCTCCTCGGCGGTCTTGCCCTCGGTGATGAAGGGCAGGATGAAGTTGCGGGCCGCCTCGATGCCGCCGTCCAGGAACAGGGCGGCGATGGTGGCCTCGAAAGCGTCCGAGACCACGCTGGGGCGCTCGCGGCCCCCGCCGAGTTCCTCGCCGTGGCCCAGGCGCAGATAGGCGCCCAGGTCGATCTCCTGCGCAAAGAGGAACAGCGCCTCCTCGCTGACCAGCGAGGCCCGCATCCGGGAGAGCTCGCCCTCGGGGCGGGAGGAGTGGTGGAACAGATAGTTTGCCACGACGACCGAGAGGACGCTGTCGCCCAGGAATTCCAGGCGTTCGTTGTACTTGGTGGGGGTCTTGGCCTCGTTGGCGTAGGAGCTGTGGGTCAGCGCGGTGATGAGCAGCTCACGGTCCTTGAAATGATAGTGCAGCTTGTCTTCGAGTTCTGCGGGATTGCGGCCTGTCATACGCCCTCCTTTTGCTGGCCGAGCCGGGCCAGCGCCGTCTGCATGGTACCGCACAGGTCATTCTGCACGCAGAGCTTTGCCTGGCGGATTGCGTTCTTGATGCCTTTGGCCTTGGAGGAGCCATGGGCCTTGATGACCGGCCGGGCCGTGCCCAGCAGCGGTGCGCCGCCGATCTCCTCGGAGTCCATCCTGTGTTTGAGGTCGCGCAGTCCGCTGTGGACCCCCAGGAAGCACAGCTTGGTGATGAGGTTCTTCAGGAAGATGTCCTTGAGCATCTCGAGCAGCGTGGTGGCCACGCCCTCGGTGAGCTTGAGCACGACGTTGCCCACAAAGCCGTCGCAGACCACGACATCCACCTCGCCGGCCATGATGTCCCGCGGCTCGATGTTGCCCACAAACCGGATGGAGGGGTTGGCGCGCAGCAGGCCGTGGGCTTCGCGGTAGAGCGGGGTGCCCTTGGTCTCCTCGGCGCCGTTGTTGACCAGCGCCACCGCCGGGTCGGGGCGGCCCATGACGCTCTGCATATAGACGCTGCCCATCGTGCCGAAGGCGTTGAGCATCTCGGCACGGCACTCGGCGTTCGCGCCGCAGTCCAGCAGCAGATAGGGCTGCTTTTTGCCGGGCATGCAGGTGGCCAGCGCCGGGCGCTTGACCCCCTTGATGGTCCGCACGATCAGGCTGGCGCCCACATGCAGCGCACCGGTGGAGCCGGCCGACACAAAGGCGTCGGCCTCGCCGTTCTTGAGCATCGTCAGACCCTTGACCAGGCCGGAATCCTTTTTGTGGCGCACCGCCTTGACGGGGTCGTCGTGCATCGTGATCTCCTCGGTGCAGGGGATCAGTTCAAAGGGCGTCAGGTCAATGCCCAGCTCCTGCGCGGCGCTGCGCAGCCGGGCCTCGTCGCCCAGCAGGGCGATCGTCATGCCGTCGCCGAACTCCCGCATGGCATCCGCCGCGCCCTGCAGCGTGGCGTTGGGGGCGTTGTCGCCGCCCATGGCGTCCAGAAGAATTTTGATCATCCTTAGTTATCCTCACTCTGTCTCGGCGGCCCAGCTCTGCATGGCCGCCTGTGCTGTCTGCGAAAGCGCCAGGTACCGTTCCCGTTTGTCCCGGATGGCGTTGATCGCCTCGTCCCGGGGCAGGATGCCCATGTTGGCGCCCATGGGCTGGAAGTCCTTGTTGGGGGTGGTGATGTAGTTCACCAGCGCGCCGCACATCGTGCAGGCCGGGGGCGGCGCCCATGTCCGGCCGTTGAGCCGGGCATACAGGCTGCGCGCCGCCAGCAGTCCGCTGGCCGCGCTCTCCATATAGCCCTCAAAGCCGGTGATCTGACCGGCGAAAAACACGTTGGGATGCTCTTTCAGGCAGAGCTGCGGGGTCAGCACGGCGGGGCTTTCCAGGAAGGTGTTGCGGTGCATGACGCCGTAGCGCACAAACTCGGCGTGTGCAAGCCCCGGAATCATCGAAAAGACCCGCTTCTGCTCGCCCCACCGCAGGTTGGTCTGGAATCCCACCAGATTGTACAGCGTGCGGGCGGTGTTCTCGGCCCGGAGCTGGACGTTCGCCCAGGGGCGATGGCCGGTGCGCGGGTCGCGCAGCCCCACCGGGCGCAGCGGTCCGTAGCGCATCGTGTCCGCCCCGCGGGCCGCCATGACCTCGATGGGCATGCAGCCCTCGTAGACCGTCAGGTTGCCGTCAAAGTCATGCAGGGGCGCCCGCTCGGCATTCAACAATTCGTTATAAAATGCCTCATATTCCATTTTGTTGAATGGACAGTTGAGGTAATCCGCCTCACCGCGGCCGTAGCGGGACGCCGCGAAGATGCGGTCGGTGTCGAGGCTTTCGGCGGTGACGATGGGCGCGACGGCGTCATAGAAGCTGAGCCGGTGGGAGCCGGTCAGCGCGGCGATGGCGTCGGCGAGTCCGCCCTCGGTCAGCGGGCCGGAGGCCACGAGGACCGGGCGGTCCTGGGGCAGCTCGGTGACTTCGCGCCGGATGACCGTGATGCCGGGGTGCTGTTCCACCATCCGGGTGACGGCGGCGGAAAAGACATCCCGGTCCACGGCCAGCGCGCCGCCCGCCGCCACGCGGGCGGTCTCGGCCGCGGTGAGCAGATGGGAGCCCATCTGCCGCATTTCCAGCTTGAGCAGGCCGGAGGCCGAGTCGGGGCGCTCCGCCTTGAGGGAGTTCGAGCAGATCAGCTCGGCAAAGTTTTCGCTTTTGTGCGCGGGGGAAAACCGCACAGGCTTCTGCTCAAAGAGCTCGACCTGCACGCCGTGGTCGGCCAGCCAGAGAGCGGCCTCGCTCCCGGCCAGGCCGGCGCCGATGATTTGGATTGGCATTATTTTTTCTCCACATTGCGGACATACCCGCAGCCCTCGCCGGCGCAGTACAGCTGGCCGCGGCGTTTGAACAAGGTCTTGCCGCAGTTGGGGCAGGTTTCGGTCACGGGTTCGTCCCAGGTCATGAACTTGCAGTCGGGATAGTTGCTGCATCCGTAGTAGATGCGGCCGCGGGCGCTCTTGCGCAGCAGCATATGGCCGCCGCACAGCGGGCAGAGGCCGCCGGTATCCTTGACGATGGGGTGCGCGTTGCGGCATTCCGGGAAGCCCGAACAGGCCACGAACTTGCCGTACCGCCCGCTCTTGATGACCATGGGGCGGCCGCATTTTTCGCAGATCTCGTCGGTGGGGATGTCCTCGACCTTGACGCGCTTGCCCTCCATGTTCTTCTCGGCATTTTCGAGGCTCTTGGCAAAGCCGCGGTAGAATTCATCGACGGTCTGGACCCAGTCGGCCTTGCCGGCCTCGACGACGTCGAGCTTTTTCTCCATCTCGGCGCTGAACGTCGGGTCCACGATGTCGGGGAACTGTTCGAGCATGACCTGGTTGACGGCCTGGCCCAGCGGGGTGGTGCGCAGTTTCTTCTGGTCCTTCTCGACATAGCCGCGGTCCACGATCGTCGTGATGATCGGCGCATAGGTGGACGGACGGCCGATGCCGTTCTCCTCCAGCGCATGGATCAGCGCGGCCTCGGTGTAGTAGGGCGGCGGCTGGGTGAATTTCTGCTCGGCCGACAGTTTGCCCAGCACCAGCGTCTGGCCTTCCTCGAGGGGCGGCAGGGCGGTTTCCTTCTTCTGTTTGTCGTCGGTGGACTCCTCATACAGCGCCGTGAAGCCCTCAAAGGTCACATGGAAGCCCGAGGCGCGGAACAGGTAGTCCCCCGCCCGGACCGTCGCCGAGACGGTGTCCATCACGCAGTCCGCCATCTGAGAAGCCATGAACCGGCTCCAGATCAGGCGGTAGAGCTTGGCCTCGTCGCCGCTGATGCTGCGCTCCGCCTGCTCGGGGGTCAGGTCGGGCATCGAGGGGCGGATCGCTTCGTGGGCATCCTGGGCGGCGGTGGCGGAGCGGGATTTCCAGACCCGCTTTTTGGGGCAGACGTAGGGCGCGCCCCAGTTCTTTTCGATGAAGGTCTTGGCAGCGGCGGCGGCCTCGTCGGCGATGCGCAGGCTGTCGGTACGCATATAGGTGATCAGACCGATCTGGCCGTACCCCGCGACCTCCATGCCTTCGTAGAGGCGCTGGGCCGCGCGCATCGTGCGGGTGGCCGCAAAGCCGAGTGCGCGGCTGGCGTCCTGCTGCAGCGTCGAGGTGATGAAGGGCGGCGGCGGCTGACGGCGGCGCTGGCCCTTGTCCACCTTGGCGACGGTGTAGCTCTTGCCGTCCAGCGCGGCGAGGATGGTGTCCGCCTGCTCCTTGGTCTTGACGGCCAGCTTGGTGCCGTCGGCGGTCGCCGTGAGCCGGGCGCTGAAGGCGGCGCTGCTGTTCTGGGGATGCAGGTTCGCGTCGATGTTCCAGTATTCCTCGGGCCGGAACCGCTCAATCTCGAGTTCGCGGTCGCGGATGATCCGCACCGCGACGCTCTGCACCCGTCCGGCCGACAGACCCTTGCGGACCTTGTGCCACAAAAACGGGCTGAGCTTGTAGCCCACCAGGCGATCCAGCTCGCGCCGGGCCTGCTGGGCATTGAACAGATCCATATCAATGGCACGCGGATGGGCCATGCCCTCCTGGATGCCTTTTTTGGTGATCTCGTCAAAGGTCACCCGGTTGGGGGCCGCGGGGTCCAGGCCCAGCACGTTGGCCAGATGCCAGCTGATGGCCTCGCCCTCGCGGTCGGGGTCGGTCGCCAGGTAGACGGCCTCGGCCTTCTTGGCCTCCGCCTTGAGTTCCTTGACCAGCGCGTTCTTGCCTTTGATCGTGATATATTTCGGGGTGTAGCCGTTTTCGATGTCAATGCCCAGCGACGAGGCGGGCAGGTCGCGGATATGCCCCATACTGGCCGTGACGGTATAGCCCCGGCCCAGGTATTTTCCAATCGTTTTGGCTTTGGCGGGCGATTCCACAATCACCAGTTTGCCGGTTCCCGCCGTGCTCTTCTTTTTGCCGGCGGTCTTTTTGGCCGCAGGCTTGCTGGCCGCAGATTTTTTGGCTGCGGTTTTCTTTGCCGCGGGCTTGTCGGCCGCGGACTTTTTGCCCGAAGTGCGGGGTTTGGGCGCTTCGGGAGCGCGGACGGAAGTCTCCGCCGCGCCGTTCGTGGTTTGCTCTGGCATAAGCTGCTCCATCTTTCGTTTATTCGACCGCCGTATACCGTCCGCCGGGATGGGCAACGGCGGCATCGTTGAGTTCCAGTTCGGTCAGCGCGGCCAGGACGGTCTGCACCGGCAGGGCCGTGGCCGCGGCCAGCTCGCCGGGGGTCAGGGGCTGCGGGCCGAGGCCCGTCAGAACGGTCCGGGCCTCCCGGCTCAGGCCGGAAGGCGGGGTTTCGCGCGGCGCACGGGGCGGCCGGGCGTCGTCGCAGGGCATCCCGAGCCGTGCCAGCACATCGGCGGCGCGGCAGAGGACCCCGGCGCGTCCGGTGCGCAGCAGTTCGTTGGTGCCCGCACTGGACGGACTGTAGATGCTGCCCGGCACGGCCAGCACCGGCCGGCCGTACTGCTCGGCATGGCCGACCGTGTTGAGGGTGCCGCTGCGCATCCGGGCTTCCGCCACGCAGAGCACCTCGCTGAGTCCGGCAATGAGCCGGTTGCGCGCCAGGAAGGTGCCGGTCATCCGGCCCGGATAGTCCGGCGGGTACTCGCTGAGGACTGCGCCGCCCAGGCGTTCCATCTCGCTGCGCAGCTCCCGGTTGACGGCCGGGTAGGTGTGGTTGATCGCGGTGCCGAGGAAGGCCACCGTGCAGGCGCCCTCCCGGACGGCGGCGCGGTGTCCCTCCCCGTCCAGACCGTCGGCCAGACCGCTGACAATGACGATGCCCTGGCGGGCCAGCTCGGCCGAGAGGTCCCGGCAGGCATGGCTGCCGTAGGCCGTGGGGCGCCGGGTGCCCACCATGCCGACATAGCGCCGGCCGTTGAGGCAGGCGGTATTGCCCGTCGCGTAGAGGATCAGCGGCAGGTCCGGCAGGTCCAGCAGGCGGCGGGGATAGTCGGGGCTGTCCGGCGTGAGGATGGCAATGCCCGACGATGCGCAGTATTGGACGCGCCCGGCCAGATATTCCGGGCGGACGGCGTGCAGCGTCTGGGCGGCACGCGGCGTGATGCCGCGGGGCACCGCGCCCCCCGCCGCGAGGTACTCATAGAGCCGGCGGGGGTCCGGCCACTGCGCGAGCAGCCGGCCGGTGCCGCGGCATCCGGGGCCGAGGCCTTCGGCCAGCCACAGCCAGTAATAGATCCTGTCCATACCTTATTATACACCTCTGAAGTGCCAAAGCAAGACACTGCCCGCCACACCGGCGTTCAGGCTTTCCACCAGGTCGGTCATGGGGATGCGCACGGCCCGGTCGCAGGCCGCCACCGTCGGATCGGTGAGGCCGCGGCCCTCGCTGCCGATGACCACGCACAGCCCGCCGGGATAGGCCCGGGGCGCGGTGTCGAGGGGTTCGGAATGGTAGAGTGCGGCGGCCAGGCATACGACGCCCCGGCTGCGCAGCGCGGTGAGCGCCGCAGGCAGGTCCCGCACGGCGGCGAAGGGCAGGCGCCCGGCCGCGCCCATCGAGGCGCGCAGCGTCTTGGGGGCGAAGGGGGCCGCACAGCCCGGGCCGAGCAGCACCGCGTCGAACCCGAAGGCGGCGGCGCTGCGCAGCAGCGTGCCGACGTTGCCGGGGTCCTGCACGCCCTCGAGGGCCAGGACCCGCCGGGCGGTGCCGAGCAGCGCGTCGGCGTCGGTGACGGGCTGCACAAAGATGCCGAAGACATCCTGGCTGCTGCGGGTGCCGGCCAGCTTTTCGGCCACATGGGGCGCGACCTCGACGGTGCGGTCGGCAAAGCGGGACAGCGCCGGCGTGCGGGCCAGCGCCGCGGCCGTGGCGTAGAGGGTGCGCAGCTCACAGCCCCGGGCCAGTTCCAGGCAGAGCTTGGGGCCTTCGGCAAAGAACAGCCCGTCGGCCGCGCGGAGTTTTTCCTCCTCGCGCAGGCGGCAGGCATATTTGATTTTGGCGTTTTCGCGGCTTGTGATCGCTTCCATGGTCCCTCCAACGTCCCTGCAAACAAAAATGACGCACGCGCAGGGGGCGCGTACGTCTTGGTTGGATTGTTCTTACAGCGCCTTCTTGGCAGTCTCGACCAGCGCGTTGAAGCTGGCGGGATCGTGAATGGCCATCTCGCTGAGCATCTTGCGGTTCAGCTCGACGCCGGCCTTCTTCAGGCCGTTCATGAAGGTGGAGTAGTTCATGCCCTGGGCACGAACGGCGTTGTTGATGCGGGTGATCCACAGGTTGCGGAACTGGCGCTTCTTCTGCTTACGGCCGACGAAAGCGTAGTTGCCGCTCTTCATAACGGCCTGCTTGGCCATGCGGAAGTGCTTGGACTTAGCACCGTAGTAACCCTTTGCGAGCTTGAGAGTCTTAGCACGACGCTTGTGCGTCATGGTAGCGCCTTTAATACGAGCCATGTTTTATATCTCCTTTGTCTGTAACTGGTAGTAACTGACCTTTAAATGTCTTAGTGATTAGCCACCGTAGGGCATCATTTTCTTAACAGCAGCCTCGTTGGTCTTGTCGA
>NZ_JAXJZK010000041.1:0-5683 GCF_036306485.1 Gemmiger sp.
CATCGTCAGCAGACAGATCCTTGACGCGGGTATCAGGGTTGATTCCGGTGCCGGCGAGAATCTCGTCAGCAGTGCTCTGACCAATACCGTAAACATAAGTCAGACCAACCTCGATCCGCTTCTCGCGAGGCAGATCAACACCAGCAATACGTGCCATAAAGCACCTCCATAGTTACATCCCATGTCCTAGTCGGGGCCTGCGCCGGGAATCTACGCACTTGGCCCCCAAGCGTTTTGGGTGAAGTTTCCGCAGCCTTACGCTGCGGACTTTCAGCCCTGGCGCTGCTTATGCTTCGGATTACTGCAGATGATCATCACGCGGCCTTTGCGCTTGATGACCTTGCACTTCTCGCAGATGGGTTTCACGGAAGGTTTTACCTTCATGATGTTAACCTCCTTCTATAAACACAAGGCGCTTATTTGGAGCGCCAGGTGATCCGGGCTTTGGTCAGGTCGTAGGGGGACATCTCCATGGTGACCTTGTCACCAGGCAGGATGCGGATGAAGTTGGTCCGCAGTTTGCCGGAGATATGCGCCAGAACCGTATGGCCGTTGGGCTTGCCCTCTTTGTTGAGCAGCTCGACCTTGAACACGGTATTCGGCATAGCCTCGCGGACGACGCCTTCTACTTCGATGACATCTTCTTTAGACAAGCTGATTGCCTCCTTGAAGGTTCATTCAGAACGGATGTTCGGCGTCATACGCCTTGATCGCGTCGCTGAGCGGTTGATCGCTTTTCAGAAGCTCGTTGCCAAGAACGGTGGCGGTGGGAGCAACATGCCGGCGCTTTTTCCGTTTGGGGTTCGCAAGACTGCGTCGGCCGCCGTCGGCCAGCGTCAGCATTTCGCCCTCCACATCCAAGACGGCAAAGGTACGGTTCTGATCCCGTCCTGCCTTGGAGCGTACCAGTTGGCCTTTCACAAAGTCCATCCGGGTTCCTCCCAGCCGTGGGTCAGGATTTCCGGCCCATTGCTCGTGATGGCAACGGTATGCTCAAAGTGAGCTGCCAGACCGCCGTCACAGGTTTTGACCGTCCATCCGTCTTTTAAGGTCTTTATCGCGCATTTGTACTGGCAGGTCATCGGCTCGATGGCGATGCACATACCGGGCACCAGCCGCTGTCCGCGGCCGGGATGTCCGTAGTTGGGGACCTCAGGGTCCTCATGCAGTTCCTTGCCGACGCCGTGGCCGACATACTCGCGCACGACCGAGAAGCCGTTCTCCTCCACATAGCTCTGCACCGCATGGCCGATATCCCCGATGCGAGCACCGGCCTGAGCGGCCGCAATGCCCAGATGGAGGCTCTCTCTGGTCACATCCAGCAGGCGCTGGGCTTCCAGATCGATCTTGCCGCAGGCAAAGGTGCAGGCGTTGTCGCCGTTGAAACCGTCGATCTTGCAGCCGGTGTCGATCGAGACGATGTCACCGGGGCGGATCTTCTGGTCGCGGCTGGGGATGCCGTGAATCACCGTGTCGTTCACGCTGATGCAGGCGGTGGCGGGAAAGCCGTACAGATGAAGGAAGTTCGGCCTCGCGCCGTGGCGCACGATAAAGTCGTAGATAATCTTGTCAATCTCTGCCGTGGAAATACCGGGCTCGATTGCTTCGCCGCCCGCCTTGAGCGCGGCCGCGCTGATCGCAGCGGCTTTGCGCATCTTTTCAAGTTCGGCAGCATTTTTGATTTGGATCATGGAACGCTTACGCCTCCAGCATTTTCAGGATGTAGGCGTTCGTGGCTTCAATGGAACCCTGATCGGTGATATCCACCAGTTTGCCGCGCTGCCGGTAGAAGTCCACCAGCGGCTCGGTCTGCTCGTGGTAAGTCGCCAGACGTTCCCGCACGGTCTCGGGCTGGTCGTCCTTGCGGATCACCAGCTCGCCGCCGCAGCGATCGCACACGCCCTCGACCTTGCTCGGCTTGTTCTTGATATGGTAGCTCGCGCCGCACTGTGCGCAGACGCGGCGGCCGGCCATACGGCCCTCGATCACGCTGTCATCCACCACGAGGTTGATGACCTTGTCGATCTCGACGCCCATACGCTCCAGGGCTTCGCCCTGTGCAATGGTGCGCGGCATGCCATCCAGAATAAAGCCGTTGACACAGTCAGGGGCGGCCAGGCGCTCCTTGACGATGCCCACGATGACATCGTCGGGAACCAGTGCGCCCGCGTCCATGAAACTTTTCGCTTTCAGCCCCATCGGGGTGCCGTCCTTGACGGCGGCACGCAGGATGTTGCCAGTGGAAATGGTGGGGATATGCAGCTTGTCACACAGAATCTCGGCATGGGTACCCTTGCCGGCACCCGGAGCACCTAAAAGGATGAGTTTCATTGGTTGTGTCCCCTTTCCATTCAACAGAATTTGTTATTCCAGGAAGCCCTTATGATGGCGAGCCGTCATATAGCCTTCCAGGGAACGCGCGGTATCCAGCGCGACGCCCACGACGATCAGCAGGCTCGTACCACCCAGCTGGATGGAGACGCCCGTCGCATCGCCGATGATCATCGGCACAGCCGCGACAATGGCCAGGAAGATGGCACCGATCAGGGTGATCTTGCTCAGCGTCTTGGTGATGAAGTCGCTGGTCGGCTTGCCGGGGCGGATACCGGGGATGGTACCGTTGTTCTTGCGCAGCTGATTGCTGATGTCCACGGGGTTGTACTGGATCGCCACATAGAAGTAGTTGAACGCGACGATGAGCAGCACATACACGACGAGGTACAGAATCGAGTTGTAGTTGAAGAAGCGGAAGAACGCGGTCCAGATCGGATGCTTGGTGGCATCCAGGTTCAGGAAGCTGCCGACCATGTTGGGCAGGCTGCACAGCGTCGAGGCGAAGATGATGGGCATAACGCCGGACATATTCACCTTGATCGGAATGTAGCTGGCCTGGCCGCCGTACATCTTGCGGCCGACGACGCGCTTGGCGTACTGGACCGGGATGCGGCGCTCGGCATTGGTCAGGACCACCACGAAGATGACGGCAATCAGGGCGAGAATCACCATGGCAGGCATCATCAGGTAGTAGCCCGGCGCACCGGCCTGGGCACGGGTGAGCATATCCTGGAAGGAGGAGACCACACGGGACCAGTCGGCGACGATGCCGGCGAAGATCAGCAGGGACAGGCCGTTGCCGATTCCCTTGGAATCGATCTGGTTGCCCATCCAGGTAACGAACTGGGCACCGGCGGTGAAGCAGGCGATGATGACCACGGCGGCAAAGATGCCAGTGAACCCATCGGTGTACTTCAGGGCGCCCATACGGCGGATGATGAAGTAGTACGCGACACTCAGCAGCAGGGCGATGGCGGCGCCGGTGTAGTTGGAGATTTTGGTCAGCTTCTGACGGCCTTCCTCACCCTCCTTGGAGAGATTCTCCAGATACGGGATCGCTACGCAGAGCAGCTGGATAATGATGGTCGCATTGATATAGGGCTGTACGCCCAGCGCGAAGATGGTGCAGCGGCTCATTGCACCGCCGGACATCATGTTGAGATAGGTCAGCATGCTGCCGGTCGTGAACATGGAATCCAGAGCACCCGTGGTAATATAAGGTACCGGAATTGCGCAGCCGAGACGGAAGAGGACGAGAATCAGCAGCGTATACAGCAGCCGCTTGCGCAGGTCTTCGATCTTCCAGGCATTGCGAAATGTTTCGAACACCTTAGATCACCTCTGCCTTCCCGCCTGCTTTCTCAATCTTTTCCTTCGCGGAAGCCGTGTAAGCGGCAGCCTTGACGTTGACAGCCTTGGTCAGCTCACCGTTGCCCAGGACTTTGACACCGTCCAGGGTCTTGGAAATGAGACCCGCCTTCAGCAGAGCCTCGGCGTCCACCGTGGCACCGGCCTCGAACTTCTCGAGGTCAGAGACCTTGATGGTGACGTACTTGGTGGCGAAAATGTTGTTAAAGCCGCGCTTGGGCAGACGACGCTGCAAAGGCATCTGGCCGCCTTCAAAGCCCGCCTTCTTGACGCCGCTGCGGGCCTTCTGGCCCTTGTGGCCGTAGCCGGCGGTCTTGCCGTTGCCGGAACCGGCGCCGCGGCCCTTGCGGGTCACGGCCTTGCGGGCGCCCGCGGGCGCGTTCAGTTCATGAAGCTTCATGCTTGCACCTCCTTGCTTTACGCCTTGGTCACGACGACCAGGTGCGAGATCTTGGCGATCTTGCCGCGGGTAGCCGCGTTGTCAGGCTGCTCGGTAACTTCGCCCGGGCGGTTGAGTCCCAGGGAGTGCGCAACGGCGATCTGCTCCTTGCCGCGGCCGATCAGGCTCTTGGCAAGACGAATGGTAACTTTTTCCATTGTGACGCCCTCCTTAACCCAGGATTTCCGCAACGGTCTTGCCGCGCTTCGCAGCGACGCTCTCGGCGTCGGTCAGGCCGCACAGGCCGGCAAAGGTAGCAGCGGTAACGTTGATCGGATTGTTGGAGCGCAGGCTCTTGGTACGGATGTCCTTGATGCCGGCGCATTCCAGAACGGCACGGACCGGGCCGCCGGCGATAACGCCGGTACCGGGAGCGGCGGGACGCATCAGAACGCGGCCGGCGCCGTACACACCCACGATCTCGTGAGGAATGGTGGTGCCCTTCAGGTTGACCTTGTGCATGTTCTTCTTGGCAGCGCCTTCGCCCTTGCGGATGGCCTCGGGAACTTCGTTGGACTTGCCAACGCCGTAGCCGATGTTGCCCTTGCCGTCGCCGACAACGATCAGAGCGGCGAACTTCATGATACGGCCGCCCTTAACGGTCTTGGAAACGCGGTTGATGGAGACGACCTTGGTGATCATGCCGTCATCTTGTTCTCTGTTTCTCTGCATGGCCATTGTATCTTCTCCCTCCTTACAGTTTCAGGCCGGCTTCACGGGCACCTTCAGCAAGTGCCTTAACACGGCCGTGGTATACGAAACCGCCGCGGTCATAGACCACTTCGGTAATGCCTTTTTCAAGGCACTTCTTGGCGATGCGCTCGCCAACCTTCTTGGCAGCGTCGCAGTTGCCGCCGTAGTCCTCAAAGTCCTTTTCCAGGGTGGAGGCGGAAGCCAGCGTAACACCAGCTTCATCGTCGATCACCTGGCAGTAGATGTGCTTGGCAGAGCGGAAAACATCCAGACGAGGACGCTCGGCAGTGCCGCTGATCTTGCCGCGGACGCGGCGGTGACGGCGAAGACGAGCTTCGTTCTTATCAGCCTTATTGACCATAATGTTTCTCCCCTCCTATTATTTGCCCTTGCCGGCTTTGCCTTCCTTGCGGATGACGAACTCGCCGACATAGCGGATGCCTTTGCCCTTGTACGGCTCGGGCGGGCGCTTGCCACGGACTTCGGCAGCGAACTGGCCGACTTCCTGCTTGTCGATGCCCAGGATGTTGAAATGCAGAGCATCCTTGACTTCGATCTTGATGGTGTCGGTCTCAGAGACCTCGACCGGATGAGAGAAGCCCAGAGTCAGGACCAGCTTGCTGCCCTGCTTGGCGCAGCGGTAGCCGACGCCCTGGATCTCCAGCTCTTTCTTGAAGCCTTCGGTGACGCCAACCACCATGTTGTGGATGTTGGTGCGGGTCAGGCCGTGGAGGCTGCGGGCCTCCTTCTCGTCATTGGGGCGGGTAACCAAAATCTCATTGCCCTCGACCTTGACGGTCATGAGGGGATGGAACTTGGAATGCAGGGGACCCTTGGGGCCCTTCACGG
>NZ_JAXJZK010000042.1:0-131889 GCF_036306485.1 Gemmiger sp.
GTGCTGAGACGAAAAAACAAAGGACAGTACCTGTTGTTGGCAGGGTGTTGTTTCTTCTCCTCTTTATTGATTACTGCCTATGCCTGCATGATGCAAGCGCCCACAATCCTTTCTATTTTGCCTGAGGGCGGCGATTCCAGAAAACAGGTCACGATGATCTTTGTGCTGGCGGTGATTGGTTGCGCGGTATTTACGACTTATGCTGCGGGGCTGTTCTTTCGACAAAAGTCTCGTGAAACAGGTGTGTTTTTGGCCCTGGGTGCCGCGAGATGTCAACTCCAAACGGAATTGAACAAGGAATTGGTTGTACTCTCCCTTGGTTCCTGTGTGGCCGGGGGAATTTTGGGTGGTCCTCTGGCCTGGTTTGTGTGGCAGATGTTCCGCATCTTCCTGGTGGACTCTCAGGAAATGACGCTGGCATTTGACCCCAAAGCGTACCTTTTTTCTCTCGGCTTTGCGCTCTATGTTGTAACGATGCTGTTTGTATTGGGCAGCCAATCCGTTAGCCGTACCAACATTATGGATGTCATTCAGGAATCCCATACCTCCGAACCGATCCGAGATGTAAAACAGTGGTATGGTCCTGTTGGTATTCTCTTGGTGGCGGTGGGTGCTCTGGCAGGGTATTTGATGCCCAGCTTTTTCATCCGGGTGCTTCATTGGTATGCGCCCTCTGTGGTAGATGCTCTGTTTTTCCTACCGGCACTCATCGGTATGTATATGATTCTGCTCCATACCGTTGTGAATGGTTGGGGAGAACGCCACAAATACCGGGACATCATCGTCACGTCTATGATGAAATTTCAAGGCAGACAGACGGTGCGGAATATGTTGGTTATGACGCTTCTCATCGCCGGTGCCTATTTTGCCGCTTTCTACGCGCCTATGCTCTCTACCAATTCGGCTTACAGTTTTGCAAGCCGCCCAGTGGATTTTGAGTACCACTGGCGCTGCGATCAGGACCTGCCGAATCAGGATGAGGTGAAGTCTCTGGCGGCTGACTACGGTGTGGAGCTTACATCCTGGGCACAGGTCACTACAGCAACCCTGGGCTGCGACGGGATCATCTCCATCGAGCAGAACAACGGTGCCATGGGAACCACCTATGTTACGGAATATCTTGAGATCGCATCCGGCGCTTCCTTCTTCTCTGAATCCGCATGGAACACCCTTACCGGTCAGAACATCGATCTGGCCCCTGGTACATGCGCCAATGTTCTGGACGATGAGGGCGGCAGTGACTACCTTTCCGGCGGCGATGTGAACCGGATTACCAACATGGTCACCGGAAAAAGCCTGTCCGTAACACCCGTCGAACCATTGCGTTTCACCATGCTTTTGGGCTGCTATGTACTGGATGATGCAGATTACGAAGCCATTTCAGCGGGTCTATCTGATCTTTGGCGAGAGACATGGGTGTTTTTTGATGTAGCGGATGTAGATGCCAGTTATCCTTTTGCAAAGGCTCTTTATAATGAAATCGTAGACCGGTCCGGCGATGAAGTGATGCAGTTGGATGCCTATGACCTGGTGTCCGAGCTGCTGGCAGAAGAGGCTGGTGAGCCCTATGAGTTTGACCGGGAGAATGTGGCAGCCTATGATTTTCCGGTAATGGACCGGGAGGACCGGGACAGCACAGAGTTCCGCAACTACTGGCTCTATATGCCCCAATTCCGGGTCTTAGATCAAAACGATTTTGTCACCACCATGGCCGTATTCCTTATGCTTTTCATCTTTATCGCTCTGATCTGCTTTGCGGCAGTCATTGTAATCGCCTTCACCCGCTGTATGACGATTGCGCTTACCAATGCGCATGTGTACGACGATCTTCGGCATCTCGGAGCCCCTAAGTCTTACCTTTTCCGCTCTGTTAAGGGGCAGGTTTCCAAGGTGTTCCTGGTGCCTGCTATTGTTGGTACTCTGATGATTGCGTCCTTCTATACCATGATCATGTATTTTAATGACAATCGTTTTACTCCTGGCGAGTTGGCGGGCATGGGTGCCTGTGCTGCGGTTGCCGCGGGACTGTCGTTGCTGCTCTACGGTGCGTACCGGTTTACCAGAAAAACAGTTTGCCGCACCCTAAGGATCTGACATAGAAAAATGCTGAATTACGATACCAAGCAGATGGCCTCTGCTTCCGAAGTGCGACATAAAAACTGCCGTTCTCATCGGCTCGGAACAGCCTCACAACTTTTTTTCGCCATAAAAAAGAGAGCTGACGGTTTTTATAACCAGTCAGCTCTCTTAGATGTGACAGGGGAAAAACTGCGTTTCAGGGCAGATTCTCCCGGATCAGACCAGTTCAGAACGGATCTGAACGGCCAATTTCGGATCATTGGTGATCACATCGGCGCCGGCCTGCATCAGCCAGCGGAGATCTTCCGGATCATTTACGGTCCAGACGCGGACGGCCAGGCCGCTGTTCAGATAGGTGGTTAGGAAATCCGCCATTTTGACATTCCACAGACCGGGATGCAGTCCTTTGACACCGTGAGCGGCGGCGTATTGCTCGACGTTGCAGATGATGTCGGAATACAGATAGGCGGTCTCCGCTTCCGGGGCCAGCTGTCGGATAGCTTCAATGCTGTAATGATTGAAGGAGGAATAGAGAATCCGATTTTCCATTCCCTTGAACTTGACGAGGTCCAGGACCTTCCGTTCGATGCCGTCATACCAGAGAATGCTGGTTTTCAGCTCGATATTGATGGAAAGACCGGTCGGCTGGATGAGATCGAGTACTTCCTCAAGCGTGGGGATGCGGACATCCGCAAAGCCGGGCATGTGATTGTCGGCGCACAGCGTTTTGAGTTCTTGCAGCGTATAGTCCTTGACCCAGCCGGTTCCGTTGGTTGTCCGGTCCACAGTTTCGTCATGGATAACAACCAGCTGATCATCCTTGGTCAGATGAACATCCAGTTCGATTCCGTCAGCACCCTGACGGGCGGCCAGGGCAAAGGCGGGCAGCGTATTTTCCGGGGCATAGTGGCTTGCGCCCCGATGGGCATACACACGGATTGGTTTCATGAACAGCGCTTCCTTTCATTTGGCGAGTGATCACTGCCCACATTATAGCACAGCAACTGCAATCCGGGCATCCGGTTGGCAGGATTTTTAGTTGTTTCCACCGATTCCGGAGCGCTTACCACACAAAGGCTGCCAACCTGTCCGCATGGTCTTGACAAACCCTCCCAGACAGGTTACTATGTAATTAGTTACCTATTATGAGGGGGTGGGACCATGCGAAGCACCATGCCGTTCGGACTGAAGATTGCAATCATCAACCGTGCTTTCCGTAAGAGACTGGATGAAAAAGCCGGCACCATGGGACTGACGGCGGTTCAGCTGCGCGTGCTGGGATCGGTCAGCCGACTGGAAGCCGCAGGGGAGACCGAGATCCACCAGAATGATCTCGAACGCATCGAACATGTGACACACCCGGCGATGACGAAGCTCCTGCAGAGACTGGAAAGCAAGGGCTTTATCCAGTGCGTCCCGAGTGCCCGGGACCGGCGGTACAAAAAGATCACCTGCACCGAGAAATCAACCGGAATTCATAAAATGATTCTCGAACAGGACGAGGAAGTCCTTTCTGAGCTTTGCAGGAATTTCTCGGAGGAGCAGAAGCGGACCATGCTGGAACTGGCAGACCGTCTTCTGGACAACATTGATTCGGAATCGTCTTTGATACCGGGAGATTGAATTCCCCAGGCAGCGTGCCGAGTATGGACTCGGACACTCTGCCTGCCTTTTTTGCTCAAATAGGTAACTAGTTACTTAATAAGGAGAGAATGAACATGGAAAACAGTGCATCCGAAAACAAAAGCCCTTTCTTGACAGAGCCGATCGGTCGGCTCATTGCGAAATTCGCCATTCCGTGCGTTATTTCGCTGTTGGTCAACTCGCTGTATAACATTGTCGACCAGATCTTCATCGGCTGGGGCGTCGGCTATCTCGGCAACGGCGCAACCAACGTTGTGTTTCCCATCACGATCATTGCGCTGGCGCTTTCTTTGATGATCGGCGACGGCGGCGCGGCGTATCTGAGCCTGAAACTCGGTGAAGGGGACATCAAGAGCGCCAAACGCGGCGTTGGCAATGCCATCACGATGGTAACCGTTGTGAGTATCCTGCTGCTGGCGGTCTTTCTGATCTTCATCAACCCGATTCTGACGCTGTTCGGTGCGACCGAAACCCTGCGTCCCATTGCGCTGGAATACGGCACCGTGATCGGCATTGGTCTGCCGTTCATGATGATTCCCGCTGCGCTGAACTCGATGATCCGCGCGGACGGCAACCCGAAGTACGCGATGTTCTCGATGGTGCTGGGCGCCATCATCAATACGGTGTTTGACCCGATCTTCATCTTTGTGTTCCACATGGGCGTGCGGGGCGCTGCCATTGCCACGGTGATGGGCCAGGTAGCGTCGTTTGTGGTGTCGGTTGTCTATATTTTTCGTTTCAAGAGCTTCCGATTTGATGTTTCTGCCCTCCGGCCCCGGTACAAGACCTGCATCAATGTGCTGAGCTTCGGAATCAGCAGCTTCATCACCCAGATTGCCATCACCATCGTGATGGCGCTGTCCAACAACCTGCTGGCCGGGTATGGCGCCGGCTCTATCTACGGCTCCGAAATTCCTCTGACGGCCATGGGAATTGTGATGAAGGTCAACCAGATCCTGATCTCCATCCTGGTTGGCATCTCGACCGGTGCACAGCCGATTATCGGATTCAACTATGGCGCCCGGAACTTCCGGCGCGTGCACAAAGCGTTTGACATTGCGCTGGTCACTTCGGAAATTGTTGCGATTCTCGCGTTCCTGATCTTCCAGTTCGCTCCGATGAGTGTTGTCTCGCTGTTTGGCTCCGAGGAAGGACTGTACAATGAGTTTGCAGTCATGTCCTTCCGGATTTTCCTGCTGTTCTGCCCGCTGACCGGCTTCCAGACAGTGGCGGCCATCTATCTGCAGGCGATCGGCAAACCGATCAAATCGGCGATCCTGTCTCTCTCGCGGCAGATCATCTTCTTTGTGCCGGCAGCCCTGATTCTGCCGCGGTTCCTGGGCGTTGTGGGGGTCCTCTGGACAGGTCCCGTGGCGGATGGCCTGGCGTTCATCCTCGCACTGGCGCTGATCATCTACGAGAGAAAACAGCTGAAAAAGTTGGCAGCCGCGGCTTGAAGCGGCGGCAAATTCTGATTCTGGAAGGAGAGAACAAACCATGAAAAACCGAGTCATCACGATCAGCCGCGAATTTGGCAGCGGCGGCCGCACGATCGGCAAGAAGGTGGCGGAGAAACTGGGCATTCCCTGCTATGACAGTGAACTGATCCAGAAAATCGCTGAGGAAACCGGCTTCAATGAAAAATATATCAAGGAGGCCGGAGAGTATGCCCCCGGCGGTTTCCTGTCCACACTGACCGGCCGTGCCTATGGACCGACCAATGAGGATTATCTGTGGAAGATCCAGTGCAAGATCATCGCGGGCCTGGCGGCAAAAGGTCCCTGCGTTATCGTGGGCCGCTGCGCCGATTATATCCTCCGCGACAAGGCGGATTGCCTCAAAGTCTTTATCCATGCGGACCTGGCGTTCCGTGCCGAACGTATTGTGAAGGAATACGGGGAACGGGAGGAATCTCCCGAGCAGCGCCTCAAGGACAAGGACAAACGCCGTGCCGCCTATCATCGGTTCTATACCAATATGAAATGGGGACATGCGCAGAATTATGATCTGACGCTGAACAGCGGAACACTCGGGATCGACAAGTGCGTCAGGATCATCCAGGAACTGTACTGAGTCCGGAACGCAAAAGCAAACCGGGCAATGAGCATGATAGGATTTCAAGACAAACAGGACCGGCCGGACTTCCTTCGGGAAAGACGGCCGGTCCGTTTTTTGTTGAGAAGACGCGGCGGATTCCGACAAAAAATCCCGCACTTGCTTTACAGAATCTTTCCCCGGCGTTATACTGGAAGCCGTGGAGGGAACGCCCATGAAAGAGAAAAAACAGCTGTTGTGGAAACTTTTCGTTTCAACGCTCTATCTCAGCGCATTTACGTTCGGCGGAGGCTATGTCATCGTCACGCTGATGAAAAAGAAATTTGTGGACGAGTACCATTGGATTCAGGAAGATGAGATGCTGGATCTGGTGGCCATTGCGCAGTCCTCGCCGGGGGCGATTGCCGTCAACGGGGCCATTGTGGTGGGGTATAAGCTGGCCGGCATGGTGGGCGTGGTTGTCTGCATTGTGGCCACGATCCTGCCGCCCTTTGTCATCATCTCGCTGCTGTCGGTGCTGTATGATGCCTTCTGTACCAATTTTGTGGTCGGACAGATCCTGCAGGGAATGCAGGCCGGTGTCGGAGCGGTGATCGCCTCGGTGGTCTATGATATGGGCGAAACGGTCCTCAAAGCCGATCACACCGTCTCGCTGGTCATTATGCTGGCGGCCTTTGCGGCAACCTGCTTTTTCGGTGTCAATGTGGTTTATGTGGTGCTGGTCTGTGCCGCCTTGGGCGTGGTCCGCACCCTGGCCGCCCGCAGGAAGGAGAAACCATGATTTACCTCAAATTGTTCTGGAGCTTCCTGCAGATCGGCCTGTTCAGCTTTGGCGGAGGCTATGCGGCCATCCCACTGATCCGGGACCAGATCGTTGTCAAACACACCTGGCTCAGTATGAGTGAGTTCACCGACCTCATCACCATCTCGCAGATGACGCCCGGCCCGGTGGCCATCAACTCGGCGACCTTCGTCGGCATCAAGATCGCAGGAATTCTCGGGGCGGTTGTTGCGACTTTCGGATGTATTTTCCCGGCCTGTATCGTGGTGACGGTGCTGGCCAAACTGTACCTCAAATACCGGACGATGGATATGCTGCAGGGCGTTCTGGCAACGCTGCGCCCGGCGGTCGTGGCCATGATTGCCTCTGCCGGGGTATCCATTCTCCTCACAGCATTCTGGGGGGCAGATCAGATCGGCCCGTTGGCACAGACCAGCTGGACCATGGTAATTCTGTTTGTGATCTGCCTGCTGCTGCTCCGGATCAGAAAAATGAACCCCATCGCGGTGATGGTGCTGGCCGGTGTGCTCAAACTGGCAGTGGCCGCAGGCCAGCGGTATCTTTTGTGAACAAGACAGGGAGGCACCTTCTATGACAATTCGAACAGCAACCGCTGAGGATCTCGAGGCCATTGCCGCGCTGGAAGCGGCGGGGTTTCCGCCGGCGGAGGCCGCCACCCATGACCAGATTGCCGACCGCCTGACGCAGTATGCGGACCATTTCTGGCTACTCTGGGAGGGCGATCGCCTGATCAGCCTGGTGGATGGGATGGTGACCGATGAACCGCACCTGACCGATGATATGTATGCCGATGCCACCATGCATCGGGAAAACGGCGCCTGGCAGATGATTTTCGGGGTTGTCACGGCGCCGGACGCGCGGCGCACCGGCTGTGCGGGAACCTTGCTTCGCCATGTGATTGAGCAGGCCCGCCGGCAGGGAAGACAAGGGATTGTCCTGACCTGCAAGGAAGCACTGATTCCGTTTTATGAAACGTTCGGTTTCCGGGAGGAAGGCGTGTCCGAGTCGGTGCATGGCGGCGTGAAATGGTATGAAATGCGGCTGACCTTCTGAATCTGCGCCGGACACCCGGATGAAAAAGACCGTACCGTTTTGCGCCGAGAGGACCGGTATCGGACAACTTTCAGAAAAATCTGTATTTTTTTGAAAAAATGCTTGACTTTTTGTTCGCGTCTGGTATAATAATATCTGCTGATGACAGCGAGCCCCCAGATGACCGGGTGTAGCGCAGTTTGGTAGCGCGCTTGAATGGGGTTCAAGAGGCCGTGAGTTCGACTCTCGCCACTCGGACCAAACAAGGGCTGGTTGAATCAGCAAGAAAACCGCGTAGCTTAGTCATTTGTTGACTGCTACGCGGTTTTTCTTTTTTGCTTGGGTTTTGCCCCTCAATAAAAAGTGTCAACAAAAAGTGTCAACAAACACAAACTTTCGGGGGATGGGGCTTTCCATGAACAAAGATAAAGAGGCAGCTTCCTTGTGCAGGGATGCTGCCTCTTTGCATTGAATAATACAGATTGCCGCCGTGATTTTTTCAGCGGTTTCGTTTGCGGGGGAGCTTTACTCTCCCTTTACGGCGTCAGGGGTGATCTGTTCAAAGTATTCGTCCGTGTCCATCAGGTCCGCGTATTCGGGACGGGAAAAGGAATTGTAAGCGTATTGCAGCATGGTTTTTGCGCCGTCCCGCTTGTCCTCTGCGGTATAGAACTTTCGGGCAATGAAAATACTATGCTCCCGTGCGTAGTCCATAATCAGCCGCAGCATGGTGCGGTTTCCGCTGGACCGGTCAAACATAGCTTCCAGGTCTGCGGCAGTCAACTTGAAAGCCCCCGTCAGCAGTTTGGCGTCGTCGGTTACGTCCGACCCGTTCAGCACGTCCGCGTCTTTCAGGCCGTCTTTATAGCGGTCCACAAGGGCCTGCACAGCGGCGCGGGCGGCTTCGATGGTATCCTGCTTTTCCTGCACCAGTTCGCCGCGCTTTTTCTGGAATGTTTGCGGGCTGTAGTAGCCTGCTTTCTGCTGCTCAAAGGCCGCAAGCGCTGCGTTTTTCTTATTGATCTCCGCTACATAGCGGCGGGTGGTGGTGCGAATGTCATTGCAAAAACTCATGGTGTCTTATCCTTTCTGCGGTTTCTGCCGCTGTCAGTGCTGAATGTAGTAAATCTGGCCGGTGCTTTTGTCGGTTACGATAATAAGCCCGCCTGCAAGTTCAATTTTCATGGTATCGGTGTTGGCGGTAGTCCTGGCGATGCAGCGGGCCTGTCGCTGTTCCAGCGTGGGCTGCTTTGTGCTGATTTTCCGCGTGGTGGTAAAGCTGTATTCGCTGCCGCTGATCTTGTCTGTGACGGTGGTTTCTGCGCCGTCCAGGACGATCTGCAAGGTGCTTGTGTCGAACAGCGTCAAACTATCCGCCGGGGATGCTGCGGCCGTTGTGGCGCTCTGTGTGCGGCGCTCTGGCGTTCCTGCACAGCCGGTGCAAAGGAAAATAAGGCAGGCACAAACAAGTGCAAGTGTTTTCTTCAAGGTATCACCTCATTTCAAAAATCATCATAAATCACAACTTCGGCAAGCCTGTCCAAAAAGGCAACCGCTTCGGCCTCTGTGGGGAATTCCCGTGTGTGTCCGTTATAGGCTGCCACCCAAACAGTCCCTAGCTTTGAAAGGATTCCCACACCTTCAGCGCTGCGATCTTCCAGCCGTTTAAGCCGGTTATAAAGTGCTGTGTTCACTCAATCACCCCCCGCCATTTC
Organism: Gemmiger sp.; assembly: GCF_036306485.1. Lineage (GTDB taxonomy): Bacteria > Bacillota > Clostridia > Oscillospirales > Ruminococcaceae > Gemmiger. The sequence continues at coordinate 9,328 of NZ_JAXJZK010000042.1, forward strand.
TTCCAGTGCCGTCAGACGTTCGGCAAAATCTGCGGTTTCCGTCAGCCGTGCCGTCTGTTCCAGCAGAACCCGCGCGGCGTTGAGCCTGTTTTGCTCTTGCTGGCCGTTTTCGCAAATCTCCACCAGTGTTTCCGCTGCCGTTGCTGTGTGCTTTTGCATAAAGCGAACAGTCCCGCTCAGTGCATCGGTTTGTGCTTGCTGCAGCTGTCGAACAAAATCCGGGTTTTGGCGGCGCTTGTAAAGCTGGCGCACAGATAGACCACACTGTTTTGCAGCCGCTTCCAGCGTCGCATTTTCCAGCAGTGCCGCAATAATCGTTTTATCCGGCACAGTTTTCCTCTTTGACAATGTCAGCCCCCCTTTCTGTCGGTGCTTTTCGGATTTCCTCAAGCTGCCGTTCCAGCTTTCGGACTTGCCGCTTCAAGCTGCGATTCTCGGTTGTCAGAATCCGGATTTCATGCAAAAGATGGGCAATCTTTTCACGCTGTAGCGAAACAAGTTCGCTCCATTCTGTAAACATAAGTTTTTACTCCTTTCCAACTTTGAGCAGTCGCAAAATCTCTGTGCGTTTCTGCTCCATTGATTCATCAACCCCCAAAGTTGCTGTTGGTGTTGTAGTTGTTGTTGGGGTTGTAGTTGTAGTTGCTGTTGGATATCGCCCGGTATCGGGTGATTCTTCCCGATAGCCTTTATCTGCTTGTCCATCGGCCAGACTGCTGCGCCATTCATCAAAACTGGGCGGTGTATCGCCTGATTTCTTGACTTCGCGGACAAATGCGGCGTATCGCTTTTGCAGAACTTGCGCCTGATATCGGATGGTATCACGATCAATTTTCGGTTTAATAAAATCCCATGCGACAGCAAGTGCAACGTCTTGCCCAAAGTCCGGGACTATTCCTGATTCGCCATAATCTAGCATTGCTTCAAACAGGAGGCCCTTTTGTTCGCAGGTCAAGCGGTTCAGACAGGGGCGAATATCAAAATACACCATTATGCCAGGCCGCATTTTTCACCCCTCCACTTCATCAAAAGCTATCTGGCCGTCTAGTTTCTGCAGCGCTTTCTTTGCTGCTGTAGCGGCAGCAAAACAACAGGTGCCACGGCTTGCCATAGATTGCACAAATTCCTGCAATTCAAGCCGCCCCTCCGGGCCATCCGCCGGGCGGTAATAGCCACCGTGCCCCCGGCAACTGGAAAGAATCAACGCGCCCGCTTTGCGCTCTTTTGCGATCTGTAAGCGCAAGTCCCGCGCCGTGCGGAAACCGGCCATTTTCGCAAGCGTTTTGAGCGATAAGGCATTTTCCCGCCCTTTGCCCAAAAGCCCCTCCACAGGCCCTTGTTCTCGCTCTGTGGGCGTGGTAAAATTGATTTGAGAAAGATTTGTCCTGGCAAGGAATTCTTTCTTGTCTGCCTGTCCTGCTGCTCCAACAGCAGGGCGGGCTTTTTCTTTTGTCATTCTGCATCACCCCCTTTCCCGGCGGGGTGGTTCAACTGCTCCAGCAGGCGGTCAAAGTTTACCAGGCAACGATTGCCCGAATATACACAGGGCAATTCATTCCGTTTCTCCATGAGCCGGAGGCAATGCTCTGACAGTATGCCTGTTTTTGCGGTTTCGCGGATGGTGAGAAATTTTGGAATACTTTGCATCATACGTTATCTTCCTTTCTACGTTTTAGGGGGTTGCACTTCGTTGCCTTTCGTGCTATTATGATGATAACATAAATGTTCCGAAAATGGAACCGCACGGTTACAAGAAAACGCGTTCCAATTTTCCTGTTTAGGAGGTCGCTTTATGACTAAAAGAACAAAATTCAATGAAACTTGGTTCGCAGTCGGGCAACGGGTGAAGGAGTGCCGCAAGATGCGCGGGATGACAAGACAGCAATTAGTCGATGCTATTGAATCTTTACCTGCAAACAACGGCAAGGATAGAAGCGAGAAGCAAATTGGATATATTGAAAGCGGTACACGTTCAATGTCCACCGAATATGCAGTTCTCATTTCAGAGGCACTAGACGTGAGCATCGACTATTTACAACTAAAGAGTGACTACAAAACCGAAACCGAGAGGTCACTCGCTGAATTCTCTAATTTCAAGACTGAATGGCAACAACGAATAGATGCAATGCGTGTTCTTGCATATCTTGCAGGGTATGAAATTAACCTATTTGAACAAAATGAAGGTCCGTATCAGATTGAAAAAGCCATTGAAAACATAAAAGAGGGCTATAAAATCATCAAAGACGGCAAAGTCCTTGCAACGTGTACGCTTGAGCGTTTCAATCTTTTGGCGCTTGATTGTCAGGAACTTGTGGAACAAAGAATAAAAAGCTATGTACGGGAGGTGTCCGACTAATGGCAAATATCACAATACGAAAGGACAAGCACGGCGTTATAAAATCCTGCCGCTGGCGGGCCTGTTTAGGACGCGATAGGACAGGCAAACAGCTGTGGGCCACCAAAACAGTTACCACCATTCCAGATGAGCGCACAGAGGCGAAAATCAGAAAGGCGTGGCAGCTTGAGGCGGACACATGGGAGCAGGGATTGCTGAACGGCACGGAAAGCTGCGACAACAGCACTTTCAAAGGGTTTGTAGAGGGTGACTTTTGGGAAATCCATGTAAAAGGGGGAAACCTCAAGCCTTCCTCTGTCGCGTTCTATACCAACATGAAACCCCGCTGCCTTGAGTATTTGGGGAACAAGAAGCTGACCGCGATCAAGCAGACAGACTGCGAACGGTTTCTTATTTGGCTGCGTGAGCAAAAACAAAAAAATGGCAAGCCGCTTTCGGCTGCCACACAAAAACACTACTTCAATTTTTTGCGGATTGTTTTTAGCTTTGCAGAGGAAAAAGGGTACATTGTAAAAAGCCCCATGCGTGGTATCAAACCGCCAAAGCAGCCACACAAAGACGTGGACTACCTGTCCCCGGCGGATGCCCAGGCGTTTCTGACAGCCTTACAGAGTGCCCCTTTACGCTGGCGGGCAATTATGCAGATTATGCTGTATCTCGGTCTGCGCCGTGGTGAGGTTTGCGGCCTGCAGTGGGGAGATATCGACTTCAACGAAAACACAGTCCGGGTACAGCGCAACGTGTGCTATACGGGAGCTGCCGGCGTTGTGGTCGGTGAGCCTAAGACGGCCAACAGTTTCCGTACATTACCGGCTCCCGCTGCCGTAATGGCAACGCTCAAAGAGTGGAAAGCAGAACAGGAAACCTATTTTAGGGAGATTGCCAATACATCAAAAACCACGCTTGTCATTACTCCGACCGCGTTTGTGTTCAGCGCCGATCTTGACCCGTACAGCCCGCAGTTCCCGACGCATATCACAAAGAAAGTCAAACAGTTTTGCAAGCAGCACGATCTTCCCGACGTTTCGCCCCACGATCTGCGCCACACTTGCGGCTCTTTGATGCTGGAAAGTGGCGTCAATCTGAAAGCTGTTCAACAGTTTTTAGGGCATGAAGATGCCGAAACCACTTTGAAATTTTACGCAGGCGTGGATGCCGAAAGTTTGCGCAAAGCTACCGCAAGCCTTGCCAATACTCTGGCCTCCGGCGTATAAAAAGTGTCAACAAAAGTGTCAACAAAGTTATTTTCCAGCAAAGAACGATATAATACAATAGGGGATGGAAACGGTGAATAATTTCGATAATACGGCAAAATATAGCAAGAAACAAAACGACGCATTACCCCCTTGTTATAAATGGGGTTCAAGAGGCCGTGAGTTCGACTCTCGCCACTCGGACCAGACAAGGGCCGTCAGATTCGGCAGGAAGCACCAACCGAAAGGTTGGTGCTTTTTTTGTACTGCGGATTTCTCAGAAATAACCGGGCCCCCGGATAGCATGTCCAGGGACCCGGTTGTTTTTTCTAAAATCAGATAGGCATTACCAGTCGCATGGTGGCCCCGCCGCCCGGTGTGTCGGCCGCCTCCACCCGGGCACCGCTGCGCCGGGCCAGCTCTGCCGCAACCGAAAGTCCCAGCCCGTAGTGGGTGCGGTCGGTACGGCTGGTATCGGCACGCCAGAAACGCCGGAATACCTGGGGTTTGTCCTGGTCGGCAATCCCGGGACCATGATCCGCAACGCTGAAGATCACCGTGCGGCCCTGCTGCAGACAGCCAATTTCCACGGCTGTACCCTTGGGCGCATAGCGCAGGGCGTTGTCCAGAAAGACGGATAAGATCTGCCACACGTCCTCCTTGCAGATCTCAAGAACCGGCAAGGGAGTTTCCGGCAGATGACATTCCAGATGGCACCCGCTGCGCCGGGCGGCTGCCTCCCAGGTCTCCGCAAGGTCCAGCGTCAGCGTGTCCGGTTCGACACGCTGTACCGGACGGGAGGCCGAAGCACTCCCGCCCGACAGCAGCAAGAGCTGCTCAATCAGCCCGGACATCCGCAGCGCTTCCGCGTCCAGAAGCTGCAGATGACGCACAGCCTCGGCAGAGGATTCGCCGGGCAATACGGCCAGACCGGCCCGCAGCACCGCCAGCGGTGTGCGCAGTTCATGCCCGGCGGCACGGACAAATTCTTCCTGTTCGTGTATGGCGTCCCGTACCGGTCGGATGGCCCGTCCGGCCACTGTCCAGCAGAGCAGCGTCAGAACGGTAATGCCGACAGCAGCCACACCGCCGAACAACAGGGATGTGCGCAGCAAGGTCTGCCGTTCTGCGGCAAGACTCTGCCAGGCCAGCAACAGCCGCCATCCGTGCCCCGTGGACTGTTTGCGGGCCAGAACCCGCACCGTCTGCCCGTCCAGCGATCCGTTGGGCACAAGACAGCTTTCAACCTGACCGGAAAGCGGCGGCACTGACGGGTCAAAGCCTCGCCCCGGCAACAGACCTTTGACGGCGGTTGGCTGCGTGGCGGAGTCCTGCAATACAGAGAACAACAGCGGCGTCCCGTTTTCTTCCAGATACAGCCGGATTCCGTCGAGACGGGCTGTGCGCTGAATCCGGTCCCAGTCCAAGACTCCGTCGTGTTCCCATTGGGTCCAAAGGTCCCCGACCGCGGCTTCAAAGGCGGTCTGCTGCTGCAGGGTATAGAGCTTGCTGCTGATGCAGAAGGCGGCAGCGATTACGGCCACCACCACACTGCCGGTCAGGACTGCGGCCAGCGCAGTCAGCCGACGGCGCAGCCGGGCTAGCATTGGCAAAGGCGGTATCCCAGCCCCCGCACCGTCTGGATTTGCAGGCAACTTCCGGTCTGCCTGAGCCGGCGTCGCACAAAAAAGATATAATTGTTCAGATTTCCTTCCTCCACGTCGCTGTCGCTGCCCCAGATCCGGTCGAGAATCAGGGCGCGGGGCAGAATCTGGTTGGCATTGCGCAGCAGAAATTCCAGCAAAGAAGCTTCCCGGCCCGAGAGCTCGCAGCTGCCCGACGGCCCTTGCAGGGTGCGGGTGGTCGCATCGAGGGCAACGTCCGCCACCCGCAGGGTATCGCCGTATCCACCGGCCCGGCCGCGCAGCAGGGCGCGGACCCGGGCCCGGAGTTCGGCGGCGTCGAACGGCTTGGTCAGGTAATCATCGGCCCCGGCATCCAGACCGTCCACCTTGTCCTGGGCGGTGCCGAGGGCGGTCAGCATCAGCACGGGCAGCGTGAACCCTTCCGACCGCAGCCGGCGGAGCAGTTCCATCCCGTCAAGACCGGGGAGCATCCGGTCCAGGATCAGCGCATCAAAAGACCCTTCCCGCAGCCGGGCCAGACCGGCGGGACCGGAACAGGCGATCACAACCTGATGCCCGTCCAGACGCAGAATCCGTTCCAGAAACTCGCAAAGCGGGGCATCATCCTCGATCAGGAGCAGCTTCATCGTGATTCTCCTTTACATTACTGGATGAAAAGATTATAAATAAGAAAAATTTATTTTTCGTCTAAGCCGATTTTAGACACAAAATGGAGATTCGCCCGGTATGCTGACAGCAGCATACAACAGGAGGAGATGGATATGAAACGAATGCTTCTGGCCGTGGGCCTTGCCGCTGTCATGGCGATGACGGGCTGTTCGTCTGAACCACCCGAGGTGGAAGAACAGGCGGTGTCCGGCGGGTTCCGCGAACAGGCCATCCAACTGCCCGAGGATTTCGGCGGGTATATGAATATGACTGCCCATGCCGATGGCAGTGTGACACTGTACGGCGCATCAGAGCCCGGGTCCGGTTATAGTGAGCAAGGCTGGCAGGGGGAGATTTGCATGGTGACCGTGCAGCCGGACGGAACGGTGGAGGAACAGCCTGTGCCGTGGCAGGACCAGCTTGAACAGATCTGCTCCGATGCACCCCGTGCCGTGAGCCTGGCAACGGATGAAGAGGGAACCCTCTATCTGATGGCCAGTCTGCACCGGAACGCGCAGGAGGAAGAACCGTTCCTTTTGTTCCGGGAGGAAAACGGAGCCCTGGAACCGATTCCCGTGGATCTTTCGGGCAGCAGCATTACCGAGGAGGCGTCGATCACCGATCAGGTCTGCACCCTGAGCGGCGTCAGCCAGGGATACCTGTTTGTGATGGACAACGCCATGAACTGGGTAATCCTGGATACCAACGGCAACCTCTGCAACCAATCCCAGGACCCGCTGCTGCTGCCCGGTCAGACCCGGTCGGCACTGCAGGTCAGCGCAGTGCGCAACGGGTATGTCTGGGCAGGGTCAAACGAATACGATGTCGCCTACACGCTGCCGGATTTCAAGTCTGCCGGCGATCTCTCGGTCGAGAACGGCCAGATTTTCCCGGATTGGGAAGGGGACGGATTCTATCACCTGAGCATGCCCTGGGAAGGGGAACGGCAGCTTTCGCACTATACGCTGCACGGGGAAACCCGCGAAATCCTCATGCAGGGCAGCGACTATGTCTGGGGACTGCCCGGGAGCTTTTCCCACGGCTGTGTGACGCCGGACGGCGTGTTGTGGCTGTGTGTGTCCGAATCCGGAAACGAGCAGCTCTACCGCTATGTCTATGATTCCGAACTGACGGTGGAACGCACCCTGACGATCTTCTCACTGGAGGAGGATTCCACCGTGCGCCAGACAATCGCCGCATGGAATACCGACCATCCGGAGACACGCATCGAATACACCGTCGGCATGGCCAATGCCGACCAGACCGGTATCACCGAGGAGGACGTGATCCGTCAGATCAACGCCGAACTCCTGGCCGGCGGGGGACCGGACCTGCTGATTCTGGACGGTCTGTCATCAGATTCTCTGATTGAACAGGGAGTCCTCACCGACCTGTCCGGGCTCGGGGACTGGAGTGCCGCCAGAAGCAACCTGCTGTCCGGCTTTGCCAAGGAGGACGGGCTGTATGCCGTGCCGACGGGATTTTCAGCCTGCATTGCGGGCGGACGCCCCGATCAGGTCGATGACCGGCTGCTTTCGCTGCAGGGCCTGGCCGATGCCGTCCAAGCCATGCCGGGAACGTCGGATTCCGGCGACTGCTGCCTGGCTCTGGATCATGCCCTGTATGAGCAAATTTTCGATCTGTTCTACCCGGCCAGCGCCGATGCCATCTGGAAGGACGGCAGCTTTTGCCCGCAGGCCTATCAGGCGTTTGCGGAACAGATCCGGCGGATGGCGGCGAGCGTCGGCGCCGAGACCATCCGCGGTTATAACCTTCGCAACGAGAACCAGCAGGGAACCAGCGGGGAAGAACGGTACGCGATGGGTCCCATCTCTGTCCTGAACGATTTCTGGAATGGTCGCGGCCGGTGGTTTGTGGCGCAGTGGGATCGGATGGGGGCAGAATTCAGCCAGCTTGTCCGCGATGAGCAGGGCCGGCTGACCGGCAGCAGTTACGGCGAGGTGACGCTCTACCCGATGCCGGGCATCAGCGAACAGGGAACCTGTATGCTGCTGACCAGTGCAGCACTGCCCCGGAACCGTACCGAAAACCAGGATCTGGCGCTGGAGTTTCTCCGGTTGATGCTCAGCGATGAGATTCAGGGCAGCGCAGCCTTGAACGGATTGCCGGTCACCCGCAGCGGCCTGGAAGCGGCGGCTGAACGGGTCCGGCAAACCGATCCGTTCGGCATCACCAACGATGTGAATGCCCTGCTGGATTCGTTGCAGCCCGTTCAGATAGATCCGGTGCTGCAGGCTGCCGCCAGGTCGGCCGCCGCCGATTGGTACGACGGCGAACTGACCGCCGATGCAGCCTGCGATCAGGTCCGGCAGGAAGCCGCCCTCCGCCTGGCAGAACAGAGCTAGTCGTCGGCCGCGGCGGGGAAACTGACGCAGAAAGCCGCGCCGCCGTCCGGAGCATCCTCCACCCAGATCCGGCCGCCGTGCAGCTGGGTCAGCTCGCGGGCCACCGAGAGCCCCAGCCCGTAATGTCGGGCATCGCCCTGCCCGCCGATCCGATAAAACCGGTCAAAAATCCGCTTTCTCTCCCGCACTGGCACCCCCGGACCGCTGTCCTCCACGGTGAACCGGACCTGCCCCCGGGCAGTGGTCAGCCGCAGATGGATGGTGGTGTTTTCGGGTGCAAAGCGCAGGGCATTGTCCAGCAGCACTGTCAGGACCTGACGCAGCCGGTAAGCATCCGCACGGATCTTCGGCACGGCCTGGTCGGGCAGATCGGCCTGCAGACGGCGTTGACAGCGTCGGGCCAGCGGCTCCATGCTCTCGGCAAAGTCCAGCAGAAAGGCGTCCGGTTCGATCGGTTCCGGATTCAGCCGCTGTCGGGCTGAGCTGCCGGCACTCAGCAACAGCAGATCGTCCACCAGGGTTCCCATCCGGGCGCTCTCCTCGTCGATGACGTGCAGATACTGCCATACCTTTCCGGGCTGCTGTTGGGCCGCGCCCGCGTTGGCACGGATCACGGCCAGCGGGGTGCGCAGCTCGTGCCCCGCGGCACTCAAAAACGCCTGCTGGCTGCGGAACGCCTGCGCCACCGGACGGACCGCCTGCCCGGAAATCAGCCACCCGATCAGGGTCAGCAGCACCCATCCCGCAAAGGCCACGCAGGCAAACCGGATGGCCAGCGCCCGGCAATAGGCCTCTTCTGGTGCGGTGTCCTGAAAGGCCAGCAGGGTGGTCCATTGACCCTGCTTCGGCGCCGAGAGCCGGACTGCACAGCGGTAGACGGTTCCGTTCTCGGTAAGGGAGAAGGACAGGTCCTTACCGGATGCGGAGGTCAGCGGTGCAGCGGAGAGAGAAACGTTAAAGGACTGTTCCGCACTCTGGCGGATCTTATCAAATACAGCCTGTGCGGTGTCTGGCTGACGCAGGGAATACAGCAGCGGGACGCCGTTTTCTTCCAGATAAAATGCCAGATCGCCAGAGGATTCCATCTGATTCAGCCAACCGGAATCCAGCGTGGAATACCGCAGCCACTGCATCTGTACCTGATCGACGGCAGACACAAAGGCGGCTTCCCGCCCCGAAAGATACAGCTCCCGGGAAATGCCGTACCCCAGCAGCACGGCCACGGCAAGAACGGCCCCTGTCAGCAGGGAGGTGATGGCCGCAAGGCAAATGCGCAGCCGGGTCAGCATGGTGAATCCTCCAGACAGTAGCCGGCGCCGCGCCGGGTGGTCAGCTGCATCCGGCTGCCGGTCAGCCGCAGCCGCCGGCGCACAAGATGAATGTAATTGTCAAGATTCCCGCTCTCCACATCACTGTCCGGCCCCCAGACATACAGCAAAAGCCGTTCGCGGGGCAGGGTCTTTCCGGCGTTGCGCAGCAGCAGCTCCAGCAGCGAACATTCCCGCTCGGACAGCCGGAATGTTCCGCCCGGCCCGGACACCGTGCGGCTTTGCAGATTCAGCGTCAGATCACCGCGCTGTACCAGATCGGGCTGCTGTAACTCGACGGGCCGTCGGCAAAGGGCACGCACCCGGGCCAGCAGCTCCTCGGTGGCAAAGGGCTTGGCCAGATAATCGTCCGCACCGGCATCCAGGCCTTCCACCCGGTCGCCTACGGCATCCAGTGCCGTCAGCAACAGGACCGGCGTGCGGATACCGGCATTGCGCGCCTGCCGCAGGGCTGTCAGCCCGTCCATGCCCGGCAGCATCCTGTCCAGCAGGACCAGGTCATAGATGCCCGAACACATTGCGTCCAAGGCATCCTCCCCGTTCCCGCAGTCGTCTACGGTGTAATGGAGGGCGGTCAGGGTATCGTGCAGAGCCCGGCGCAGCGCATCCTGATCTTCCACCAGCAAAATTCGCAAAACTCATCCCTGCTTTCGTGCATTTCTTTTTATTATAATACAGCACCGAATCTCTAAACAATCTCTAAACGCTTTAGAGATTCCTTAGAGCACCGAGCGCTACAATACCGGTAAAGACATCCAACGGAAGGAGCTTTCACAATGAAACGAGTCATCAGACGTATGGCCGCCGGACTGTGTGCGGCACTGTTGGGAATTGCACTGCCGGCTTGTGCGCAGCAGGAAAATCCGCCGCAGACCTCAGCCCAGCAGCAGACGGCAACCGTGTCCGAGGCAATGGGCGGCTATGTGGAGGAGGATATTTCCCCCGATACGAACTTCAACGTGGGTCTGTATGCGATTGGCGACACTCTCCACGCCATCACGATTGAAAATCCGGCCGACCCGCTTGATCAGCAGGTCGCTCACTGGTATACCCGAGGACAGGACGGAGCCTGGACAGAAAATCCGAACAATGGATTCCAGGCCGCAGTGGCCCAGGTTTCCCAGAAGGACTATGCCTCCTGCAGTGCCTACGTCACACAGGACGGAGTTCTGTACTGGTGTATTGTGACCGTCTCGGATGATGTGGACCGCACGGCGGAACAGTCGATTTTCCGGGTACAGGACGGCAGGGCGGAAAAGCTGGATACCCTCCCGGCGGGGGAACTTTCGCTCGAGTACAGCGGTGCGGTCAATGATTTGGCCGTCTGCGGCGATACCATCATCGCCGCCACCACCTCGGCAGCGCTGCGGGCCTACGACCTGCAGGGCAATCCCGTCACCTGTGAACTGCCGGACATCGGATACGGGCGTCTGATCGGAGGCAACAGCCATGGCTTTTACCTGCTGGACAGCTCCGATCAGATCCAGCATTACCTCGTGGGCGGCACCACCGCCGAGACCGTGCTGGACGGCGGAATGTTCTCGCTGACTTCCGCCGACCTGTCGGTTCAGAAAGGAGTGGCGGGCAGCGACGATACGCTGTATATCCAGATGTCATCCATGAATCTCGCGGACAAACGGAATACCCTTTACGCCTACCGCTGGGACGACTCGGTTCCCGCCCGGACCGGCGGAACGCTGACGGTGTTCAGTCTGTATCACTCCGAAACCGTCGATGCGGCCGTCAACGCCGTCAAAAAGCAATACGGTGTGGACGTGTCCTATACCTATGCCATTGAAGAGAGTGTGGAAGACGGCCAGTTTACCCCGCAGGGCGGCCGGGAGGATGCCATCACCCAACTCAACACGGAACTGCTGGCCGGCGGCGGTCCGGATGTGATTGTGCTGGACGAGATGCCGGTGGACAGCATGGTTGACAAGGGCGTGCTGATGGATTTGAGCGGTCTTGCCGATACCGCCGATATGCTCACCAACCTTGCCGGTTACTGGCAGCGCGACGGCGGGATGTACGCGGTGTCGGCGCGGTGCATCCCGCTGCTGCTGGGCGGCGACAAGCAGACGTTGGACAGCATCCCCGACGCCGAAACGCTGGCCCGGCAGCTTGCGTCGGGGCCGGATCTTTCCGAAGACAGTCTGTACTATGGTTCCGACAATCCGCCGGTGCTGGCGTACCGGAATACCGTGCAGGTCTTTGATACCTTTTATCCGGTGTATGCCGGGAGCATCTGGCAGGACGGCCGCCTGAACGAGGAGGCTTACCGCTCCTTTGTGCAGATGATGGCCGACATCGTGGCCGGCAGCGGCAAAAACCTGAAAATCAGTACCGACTTTGATCATCCCGACGGAACCTATTACCATCCCCAGAACGGAACGGACGGCTGCTTTATGAACTACGGCACCAGGGCGTTCTGCAGTACCCAGTTTGATCTTGGGGCTCAGGGCAGCAAGTTCCATTACCATGCACTGGCAAGCGGCACAGAGGATTCCGGTGAGCTCAAGGCACTTCAGAGTGCATCGGGGCAGACCAGTCTGCGCCCCTCCTGTACAGTCGGCATCAACGCCTCGGCGGCCAACCCCGAACAGGCGGCGCAGTTTGTCGCAGCATTGCTCAGCGAAGATGTACAGCGGCAATCCACCGTAGACGGAATGCCGGTGCTGAAAACCGTGATCCGGGACAAATGGCAGAGCAGTCTGGAAGAGTACGGGACCACCAGCAATACCGACCTGGCCACGGTTCTGGAAGGGATGGACGTGGTACAGAATTCCGCCGTGCTGCGCAGCGCAGCCGGCAAGGGCGTGCAGACGGTGCTGGACGGCGGAACGATGGGCCAGGCCGTCCGGGCGGCGGCCGACGGTGCGGCACTGTGGCTCGCCGAACAATGAGACGAGCCGCGGGCTCACCGCTTGAACGGGGGATGCGCTGGGCCGTTCCGGTGCTGCTCGGCCCGAGCCTGGCCGGGGTGGCGGTGTTTGATCTGCTGCCGTTTGTCGAGGTGATCCGCCGGAGTTTTACCGATGCCATGGGCCGGCGCTTTGTCGGGCTGGCCAATTACCGGACAGTGCTGACCAATGAGGCGTTCCAGCTGGCGGCCGCCAATACGGCGCGGTTCCTCTGCACCTGCATCCCGCTGCTTCTCGCGCTCAGCCTCGGCATGGCATTGCTGGTGCGCACCGCGGGCCGTGCCTCCGATCTGTTCAAGGCCACCTATCTTCTGCCGCTGGCCATCCCGGTGGCAAGCATCGTCCTGCTGTGGAAGGTCCTGTTTGCCGAGGCCGGACTCCTGAACACGCTGCTCGGCTGCCTTGGTGCCGACGCAGTGGACTTCATGGGAACCGGGGCTGCGTTCTGGGTGCTGATTGCGACCTATCTGTGGAAGAACAGCGGCTATGATATGATTCTCTGGCTGGCGGGACTGGACCGCATTCCCAGAACCCAGTATGAGGCCGCCGCCGTGGACGGCGCCAACGCCTGGCAGATGTTCCGGGCCATCACCTGGCCGGGCCTGCGGCCGACGCTGCTGCTGACGGCACTGCTCAGCCTGATCAACAGCTTCAAGGTCTTCCGCGAGGCGTACCTGGTGGCGGGGCAGTACCCTCACCGCAGCATGTATCTGCTCCAGCACCTGTTCAACAACTGGTTCCTCGACCTGGAACTGGGCCGGATCACCGCCGCGGCGGTGCTTGTGGTGGCGGGGGCGGTGGCCGGCCTGACAGCGGTGCTGCTGCTCCGGCATTGCCTGAGGAGGAAACATTCCCGATGATCAAACGGATTTTCTGTGCGGCGGCCCTGATCGCGCTGGCACTGTTTACCTGGTGGGTGCTCTGGTTCATGGTGATGGGCGCCCTGACCACCGAGACGGAACTGCGCGCCACCATCGGCCCGGCATTGCTCACCGAACCAGCCGGTCAGAGTTTCTGGACCGTTTTGCCAAGCTGGCCGACCCTGCAGCCGCTGGTGCAGCTGCTTCTCGACACACCGCTCTTTTTCACGATGTTCTGGAACGCCTGTCAACTGGCGTTTCCCCAGATTCTCGGTCAGGTCGCGGTAGCGGTTCCGGCGGCATGGGTGTTCAGCAAGCTCCCGTTCCCGGGGCGGCGGGCCCTGTACACCGTGTATCTGCTGCTGATGATCCTGCCGTTTCAGATCACCATGGTGCCAAACTACCTGGTGCTGGACCGGCTTTCGCTGATGGATACCCCCGGTGCAGTCATCCTGCCCGGCATTTTCTCCACCTTTCCGGTCTTCATCACCAAGAAGGCTTTCGACGCGGTGCCGGTCTCGCTGCTCGAGGCAGCCGCCATCGACGGCGCCGGTCCGCTGCGGATCTTTGTGCGCATCGGTCTGCCGCTGGGCCTGCCCGGGGTGCTCAGCGCCGTGGTGCTGGATTTCATCGAGGCCTGGAACGCCATCGAACAGCCGATGATGTTCCTCAAGGACCGGAATAACTGGCCGCTCAGTCTCTACCTTTCCAACATTACGGCGGCCGACCTTGGCCCCGCCATGGTGGCCAGCCTGATGATGCTGGCGCCGCCGCTGCTGCTGTTCCTGGCGGGGGAAACGTATCTGGAACAGGGAATCGGGCTCTCTGCCCTCTCGTCAAAGGATGATGGATAAATGAGGATCTTGCATCATGTTCCGCGCCCGGCTGTCCCGGCCGACGGCAATCCCGCCGTTCGCTATACACTGCGCTTCTTTGCGGCCATCCTGATCCTGACCCTTGCCGCCCGGGGCACTTCCGCCGCGGCCATGGCACAGGTCACACTCGGAACAGCCGGTCAGGGAACCATCGTGCAGCAGACCGAGACCAGCGCCGAACTCCGGGCGGAGGACAGTGTCCAGATCCCGCTGCCTGCTGGCGTGACGGTTGAGCGCCTCTGCGCTGCCGAAGGGCAGATGGTGGAGCAGGGGGAACGCATGGCGGAACTCGATACCAAGGAACTTCAGCGCCAGCTGGACGGCTGCCTGGCCGACCGGGAACGCCAGCAGGCACAGCTGGCAGCACTGGAAGTGCCGACGGACAGTGACGATTCATCGGTGCGCTCGGCGGAACAGACGCTGGCCCAGGCCCGGGAGGATTATGACCGCACCGATGCCAGAACCCGGACGGCGGTGGACGATGCCGCCGCGGCACAGCAGCAGGCCCGGCAGTCCTATGATGAAGCGGCGGATGCCTGGGGGGCCCTGCAAGCCTGCGTGGACCCGCCTGTGCCCGAGGAGGAAATCGCCGCTGCCAAGCAGACGATGGAGAGTGCGGCCGCCGCGCTGGAAACCGCCGACCGGGCCCTGCGCGATGCGCAGAACTCCCGGGATGATGCACTGCTCAGTGCACAGCGGGCCATCGACAACGCCCGGACGGCTCTGGACCAGGCCGACCGGAGTCAGACTTTGTCGGATCAGCAGGCAGAGCTGACAGACCGGAGCAACCGGGCACAGGCGTCGGCTCTGCGCCTCGAGATGGCGGATACCGAGGAGAAAATCACCCTGCTTCAGTCTTTGCTGGATTTTGAGGGCGCCGTCACAGCGCCGTGGAATGCCCAGATTCTCCTGTGTACCTTGGCGGAGAATCAGTCCGTCCCCGACGGGGTCTGTCTCAGACTGTCGGTGCAGGACAGCACCCTGCAGGTCGAATTCACACTGCCGTCCGCCCAGGCCGAATTGCTGACCCGCGGCCAGACGGCCACGGTCTCGCAGGGAACGGTGCAGCAGACCTGCACGGTGCAGACGGTCTCACCGGCCGATGAGGCGGGCAACTGCAAGATCACGGCGGCGCTGGACGAGGCAGCTGCCGGACTCCGGCAGGGAAGTCCCGCCTCGG
This sequence comes from Gemmiger sp., assembly GCF_036306485.1. GTDB lineage: Bacteria > Bacillota > Clostridia > Oscillospirales > Ruminococcaceae > Gemmiger. Next base: position 24,701 of record NZ_JAXJZK010000042.1, read on the forward strand.
TACAGATCACCTTTTCCCGCACCGAGTACGGCTGCTGTGTCCCCGTCACCGCGCTGCATCAGGACAGCGGCGGCAGCTATCTTCTGGCGCTGAACCAGACCGAAAACCTCTTCGGCATTGCCAACACGGTCGAGCGTGTGCCGGTCACCGTGCTGGAAACCGACAGCGAAGGCCAGACCGCCGCGGTGCAGGGCAATGTCCCCAGGCAGGTTGTGGTCTCCTCCGACCGCGCCGTCACACCCGGTGCGTCGGTGAGGATCGCCGCATGAGGGCGGGGAAGACCTGGCTGCTGGCGCTGCTGCTCTTTGCCGCCACACTCTGCGGAATGTGCGGCGCCGACGCCGTGCAGCGACAGTGCGGCACGATCAGTCTGCGCTACCGGGACCCGCTCCCGCAGCAGACCGTAGAAACGCTGCTTGCCGGACAACAGGGCTGGACGTTCTGGAAACAGGAGCAGACGGAATTTGCCGCAGGGACGGTCCATACCCGGGCCGAGGCCCTGCTGTATGCCGGAATGGCCTCCGACGTGTACAACGCTGTCTGCAGGTACGGCGCCATGCCGGGCATCGGTGACACGGCCGGATGTGCCATCTCGGCGGCACTGTCACAGACGCTGTTCGGGAGTGAAGATACGGTGGGGCTGACCCTCACGGCGGGCGGCACCGTTTTTACGGTGCGGGGCGTCTTCGGGTCGCAGACGCCGCTGGCCCTGCTGCCGCGGACGGACGCCGGTTTCACGGCGGCGGAGCTTCCGGCCGAGGAACAGGCCCGCCAGAATCCCGACAGCTGGCTCCGCGTCCGCCTGCAGCAAAGCGGAATGCCGGAACCGGACCGCGCTCTTTTTCTGTTTGAACTGTCCTGGCTCTGCCGGTTTGCCTCCTGGCTGCCGCTGCTGCTGGCCGGCATCCTTTTGCTGCGTCGGGCTCTGCGTCAGCTGCGCAGGCTTCCGCCGCTCACGGCCGACCTCCTTGTTTTCGGTGTGGCGCTGCTGGCGGTGCTGACACTGCCATGGTTCTTTTCGGTCTGGCCGCAGTGGCTGATTCCCTCCCGCTGGAGCGATTTTTCCTGGTGGAAACAGACGGCGGACAGCCTTGCGGAGCATCTGCGGGCCTGGCTCAGCACCGATGTGTCCGAGCGGGATCTCTGGCTCAGACAGCGGCTGCTCGGCCAGATGGGCCTGGCAATCCTGCAGGGCATCCTGTGGGAAGCGCTGCGCTGCCGGTCTGCCTGCGCAGACGGCCGGCGGCATCCTGAGCCCTGAAAAGGCTGTCCGCAAGGACGGCCTTTTTTGCGGTGCGCCAATATGTCATTTTGATATAGAAAACATGCGAAACATATATTTTACAAGAGGCCCCGATCCAAGTATAATGCAGATGCGATCGCAAGCCGCTGCGGCCGACGGCGGAGATATGATTTGCATAAAGGGGAGAAGGTATCTTGAATTATCGGGAACTGAGCAGAAAGGAACTGGTACGGGAGTATACCAAGCAGTGGAACCGCTATCTGAAATATGAGGAGCAGGACCTGAGCCTGGATCTTTCCCGCGGCAAGCCCGGCAAGGAGCAGCTGGCGCTGTCCATGAAGATGATGGACACGCTCACGTCGCGCTCCGTTCTGGATTCCGAAAACGGGATGGATTGCCGCAACTATGGCGGCCTGGACGGCATTCCCGAGGCGAAAAGCCTGCTGGGAGAGATGCTCGGCGTCCATCCGGAAAATGTCCTTGTCTGCGGCAACAGCAGCCTGACCGTGATGTTTGATATTCTGAGCCATGCGATGCTGGACGGCCTTCTGGGAAGCAAGCCCTGGAGCCGTGTGGAAAACCGCAAGTTTCTGTGCCCGGTGCCGGGGTACGACCGCCATTTTGCCATGACGGAGCATTTCGGTTTCACGCTGATCCCGGTGGCCATGAAAGAGGACGGCCCCGATATGGACCAGGTGCGGCGCCTGGTGGAGGCAGATCCCACCGTCAAGGGAATCTGGTGCGTCCCCAAGTATCAGAACCCGACCGGCGTGGTCTTCAGCAAGCAGGTCATTCAGGAATTTGCCGATCTTCGGCCCGCGGCGGGGGATTTCCGGATTTTCTGGGACAACGCCTACTGTGTCCACGGCCTGTACCCCGACGACGATGCCCCGCTGCCGGATCTGCTCCACGCCTGCACACTGGCCGGCCATCCCGACATGGTCTATGAATTCTGCTCCACCAGCAAGATGGCTTTCCCCGGGGCGGGTATCAGCGCCGTGGCGGCAAGCCCGGCCAACCTGATTGATCTGCGCAAGGTCTGGGCGTTTGCCACCATCGGCCCCGACAAGCTCAACCAGCTGCGGCAGGTCCGGTATTTCAAGAGCATGGCCGGTGTCAAGGCTCATATGGCCCGCCATGCCAGCCTCATGCGCCCCAAATTTGAAAAGGTGATCCGCGTTCTGGAAGAGGAACTGGCTGGCAGCGGTGTGGCACAGTGGACCACGCCCCGCGGCGGCTACTTCCTGTCCTTTGATACCATGCCGGGCTGTGCGGCCAGGGTGGTGGAACTGTGTGCCCGGGCGGGCGTCAAGTTCACGCCGGCCGGTTCGACCTGGCCCTACGGCCATGACCCGCAGGATACCAACATCCGCATTGCGCCGAGCTATGCACCGATCTCCGAGGTCGAGACCGCAACCCGGCTGCTGGCCGTCTGCACCAAGCTGGCGGCGCTGGAAAAACTGGCGGCACAGTACTGTGTGACGGTTCCTTCGCTGGCCGGCGCACAGACGGCATGAGGAGGTAACACCATGAGACACCTGATTGATCCGCGCGATTTCAGCGCCGAGGAGACCGCCGCGCTGCTGGCGCTGGCGCAGCGCATCAAACAGCAGCCCGAGGCGTACGCCAACGTGGCGGAACGGAAAAAACTTGCCACGCTGTTTTACGAACCCAGCACCCGGACGCGCCTCTCCTTTGAGGCGGCCATGCTCAACCTCGGCGGACGCACACTGGGCTTCCCGGCCGAACAGGTTTCCAGCGCCAGCAAAGGCGAGAGCATTGCCGACACAGTCCGCGTTGTGGGCTGCTACGCCGACATCATTGCCATGCGCCATCCCAAGGAGGGCGCCCCGCTGCGCGCCAGCCAGTTCTCACCGGTTCCCATCGTCAATGCGGGCGACGGCGGACACAACCATCCCAGCCAGACCATGCTGGACCTGATGACCATTCTGGAACGCAAGGGCCGCCTGGATCATCTGACCATCGGATTCTGCGGGGACCTCAAGTTTGGCCGCCCGGTGCACTCGCTGGTCAAGAAACTGTCCGGCCGTCCCGGCATCCGGTTCTGCTTTATCTCGCCGGAAGAGCTGCGCATCCCGGGCTACCTCGCCGAGGAAGTGCTGCGTCCCACCGAAACGCCGTTTGAGGAGACCGACAGCCTGGAAGCCAGCCTGCCCACGCTGGACGTTCTGTACATGACCCGCGTGCAGCGCGAACGCTTCTTCAATGAGGAGGACTATGTCCGCCTCAAAGATACCTACACCCTCACCCGGGAAAAATTGTCGGCGGCGCCGGCGGATATGCCGGTCCTGCATCCGCTGCCGCGTGTGGGGGAGATCAGCCTCGATGTAGATGACGATCCGCGTGCGGCCTACTTTGATCAGGTCCGCAACGGTGTCTATATGCGGATGGCCATTCTGATGGCACTGCTGGGACTCAACGATCCGCTGACCGGAGAGAAGGTGATCGCATGCTGAAAGTGGAAGCACTGGAAAACGGCCTGGTCATTGACCATATTGCCGCCGGCCGCGGCCTCGAACTGTACCAGAGACTGCGCCTGGATCGCTGCCGAGGTTCGGTGTCGCTGCTGCAGCGGGTGCGCAGCGACAAATATGTGACCAAGGACATGATCAAGATCGAGGGCGACACTCTGCCGCCGGATCTTTCGATGCTGGCCTGCATTGACCCGCAGATCACCCTGATCGAGATCCGGGACGGCAAGGTGGTCCGCAAATGGTCGCCGGACAAGCCGGAGCGGCTGGAAAACGTGATCCGCTGCACCAATCCCCGCTGCATCGCGGGGGCGGAACCGGAATGTCGCCAGATCTTTCTGCGCACGGCGGCGGGGCGGTATCGCTGTGCCTACTGTGAACAGGAAGCCACGGCGCAGAGCTGGGACATGCTCTGGGAAAAGCCGTAATCATCGGAAAGGAAGCGTAGGGTATGCAGGTGGTTCTTCTGCGCCATGGACTGACGCACTACAATGCCGAAAAACGGTATCAGGGACAGCGCGATATTCCGCTCTCCCGGGAAGGGCTTGAACAGCTTCACCGGGCGGATTTTGACCCGCCGGTGGTCTATGTCAGTCCGCTGCAGCGTGCCCGTCAGACGGCCGCGGTGCTCTTCCCCAAGGCGCGCCAGGTGGCGGTCCGGGACCTGCAGGAGATGAATTTCGGGACGCTGGAAGGGGAACCCTACCGTGTGATGGAGCGCGACCCGGAATTTTACGCCTGGCTGGAGAAAAACGACCACAGCGAACACCCCGACGGCGAGCGCCGGGCGGATTTCCGTGCCCGCACCTGCGCGGCGTTTGCGGCGCTGATGGACCGGGCCGTGCAGGAAGAGCAGCCGATGCTTGTCGTGGTTGCACATGGCGGTACCTTGATGTCGCTGATGGATCGGTTTGCCGTTCCCCATAAACCCTATGAGGAATGGTGCGCGCCCAACGGCGGCGGATATGTGCTGGACGCCCGGGAGTGGGCTTCCGACCATGCTTTGCATCTTGTGCGGACGGTGTGCTATGCACAGACGCTGCACTGAGAGAAACGGAGAACCGGAATGAAAAACGGAAAAGTCCACCTGTACTGGGGTGACGGAAAAGGCAAGACCACGGCGGCCATGGGGCTGACCCTGCGTGCTCTGGGCGCCGGCAAGCGGGTGACGGTTGTACAGTTCCTCAAGGGAACGCCGTCGGGAGAGATCTCGCTGCTTTGCCGGCTCGGCGCATCGGTCCACCGGTGCCATCCGGGCCTGAAATTCGTCTTTCAGATGACCGAGGAGGAGAAGCGGGACTGTCTGGCCGAGCATACGGCGATGCTCCGCAAGGCCCTGGCGGAGGATGCCGACCTGCTGATCCTGGACGAAGCCTGTGCCGCCTGCCAGCTGGGCATGGTGGAGGAAGCGATGCTGCGCCGGGCGGTGGAAGATCGTCCGCCGCAGCAGGAAGTGGTGCTGACCGGGCGGGACCCGGCGGACTGGATGCGCCAGGACGCCGACTACGAGACCGAGATGTGCTGCCGCAAACACCCGTACCAGAGCGGACTGGATGCCCGGGAAGGCATCGAATTCTGAGACCTGCTTTCCGATTTAATATACTGTCATGCCGGAGTGCCCTGCAAGCGGTGCTCCGGCATGGCTTTTTTGTCGGAAAAAGGCGAAGGCTGCCTGCCGGAATCGTTCGCCGAGAAGTTTACAAAACTATAAAATCTGCCCGAAATCCCCGCTTTGCCTTGCAAAGGGGAGCCAACAATAGTAAAATAACAATTAAATATGCGGCAATCCCGCCGCAGTGAGGATAGGTTGAGGTGTAGAAGTATGGTACTTAGCATGACCGGCTACGGACGCGCCGAAGAGGTGCTGAACGGACGGAACATCACCGTGGAACTGCGCAGCGTCAATTCGCGGTTCTTTGAATATTCCTCCCGCATCCCCCGGACCTGTGCTTTTCTGGAAGACAAACTCAAGAAGCTGGTGGCTTCGAAAGTGAGCCGCGGCAAGGTGGAGCTCAGCCTGACGGTGCAGAGCATCACGGCGGCCGACACCGTCGTCACGGTCAACTGGCAGCTCGCCGAGAGCTACAAGAAGGCGATGCAGGAGATGGCGGACCGTCTGGAACTCAAGAATGACCTGACGGCCGGCATGCTCGCCCGGTTCCCCGATGTTCTGAGCCAGACGGCGGCCCCCACCGACCCGGATGCCCTGTGGGCGGATGTGGAACAGGTGGCGCAGTGCGCCGTGGATGCCTTTGTGGCCATGCGGGCTGTCGAAGGCGAAAAGCTCAAGGCGGATGTGGCCGGACGTCTCGATACCGTCGAGGCACTCGTTGCCCGGATTGAGCAGAACACCGAGGGCCGTGTCCAGGCCTACACCGAGCGGCTGTATACCCGGCTGCGGGAACTGTTGGAGGACCGGACCATCGACGATGCCCGGATTGTCACCGAGGCGGCCATCTTTGCGGACAAGACCGCCATTGATGAGGAGACGGTGCGCCTGCACAGCCATGTGGCGCAGTTCCGTTCGATTCTCGAACTCAACGAGCCGGTGGGCCGCAAGCTGGATTTCCTGACCCAGGAACTCAACCGGGAATCCAACACCATCGGCTCCAAGTGCCAGGACGTGAACATCACCCGTCTGGTGGTAGAGCTGAAATCCGAGATCGAAAAGATCCGCGAGCAGATCCAGAATATGGAATAAGGAGCCGCCCATGAAGCTCATCAACATCGGCTTTGGCAATATGGTCAATGCGGACCGGCTGATTGCGGTCGTCAGTCCGGATTCGGCGCCCATCAAGCGAATCGTACAGGATGCGCGTGACAAGGGCTCGGCGATTGATGCAACCTATGGCCGCCGCACCCGTGCGGTGCTGATTATGGACTCGGATCATGTGGTGCTGTCGGCGTTTGAACCCGAGACGATTCTCGGACGCATGGACAGCGAGGAAAAGAAGGGGGAAGTGTAATGCAGGGGGAAAAGTATCTGTTTGTGGTTTCGGGACCTTCCGGGACCGGAAAGGACACCGTGGTGTCGCAGCTGCTCAAAAAGCACCCGGAGGTCCACAAGACGGTCTCGGCCACGACCCGCGCAATGCGGGAAGGGGAGACCAACGGCGTCAGCTACTACTTTCTGACCAAGGATCAGTTCCGTTCAGAGCTGGAGGCCGGCGGTATCGTGGAGCACACCTGCTACTGCGAAAACTACTATGGCACGCTCAGATCCGAAGTGGAGCGCTACATGATGGAGCAGACCCCGGTCATCCTCGTCATTGAGGTGGAAGGCGCCGGCAACATCAAGCGTCTGTACCCCGATTCGACGACGATTTTTGTCCTGCCTCCCGACATGAAGGAGCTGGAACATCGCCTGCGCTGCCGCGGTACCGAGAGCGAGGAGGTCATCGAGAAACGGCTGCGCCGCGCCGAGACCGAGATCGCGCTCTCCGCAGACTATGACGAACACGTTGTGAACGATGTGGTTGACACCTGTGCCGACCAGATCTATTCCATCATTCAGGACCGGCTTGTCCGGGACTGACATACGGCAAGGGGAGGGGATCGTTTGCCGGACATCGCAAAGGTGGCGGTAAACGACGCTACCATCCACTTTGACAAACTGTATTCCTATACCGTAAGCCCGGAACTGGCCGGTTCGGTCTGGCCGGGCAGCCTGGTGCTGGTGCCGTTCGGCCGTTCCAACAAACCCCGGATGGCCGTGGTGATTGAGACCGGAACACAGCCCGAGGCCGACCCGCGGCTCAAACCGCTGCTGGCGGCGGCCCCGGAGGAAGCCCGGCTCACGCCCGACCTGATGGAGCTGGTCCGCTTTCTCAAGGACCGGACCTTCTGCACCTGGTACGAGGCCGTCAAGGCGGTCATTCCGTATGGGGCGCAGTACTGCCCCGGCACCGAAAACGGTCACCCCGTTGTGAAGAACCGTCTGGCCCGCCCGGTGGAGACCGTCTATACCCTCGTCGCTCCGCTGCCCGAAAAGCCCCGCCCCGGCGCCAAACAGCGCCAGGCGGCGCAACTGCTGCAGGACGGCCCGCGGACCCGCAGTGAACTCGAAGAGCTGGGAATCTCCCGGGCAACGCTGGAGGGCCTGTGCAAAAAAGGCGTTCTCCGCTCGGAGGAACGCTACAAATCGCTGGACCTCTTTGCCGCCATCCCGTTCGACCCGCAGCCGGTGCAGCTCTCTGCGGAACAGCAGTCCGCCTATGACACCCTGGAACGCCAGCTGGTGGCGGACGGCCCGCAGGCCGCGCTGCTGTTTGGCGTGACCGGCAGCGGCAAGACGGCGGTATTCCTCAAACTGATCGAAAAGACGCTGCTTCTGGGCCGCCGTGCCCTTGTGCTGGTGCCGGAAATCAGCCTGACACCGCAGATGATCCGCCGCCTCAAGGCCATGTTCGGCAGCCGACTGGCCGTGCAGCACTCGGCGCTCAACAACACCGAACGCCTGCTGCAGTGGCGGATGATCCAGCAGGGCAATGCCGATATTGTGGTCGGAACCCGCAGCGCGATCTTTGCCCCGCTGCAGAATATCGGACTGATCATTCTGGACGAGGAGCAGGAACACACCTATCAAAGTGAATCGGCGCCCCGGTACTCCGCCCACGAGGTGGCAAAAAAACGCGCCGGAATGGAGAACGCTCTGCTGCTCTTCGCCTCGGCCACACCGCGGACCGAGACCTATCAGGCAGCACAGAGCGGCCGGATCCAGCTGGTCACGCTGACACAGCGGTATGGCGGCCGCCCGCTGCCCCGGGTGGATTTCGTGGATATGCGCGCCGAACTGGCATCCGGCAATTCCCGCGAAATCAGCGCCCGGCTTGTCCGGGAACTGGCCGCCAACCTGCACAACGGGGAACAGAGCATTCTGCTGCTCAACCGGCGCGGATACCGTACCGTGGGCATGTGCGGCATCTGCGGCCATGTCCTCAAATGCCCCAACTGCTCGGTGCCGCTGGTCTACCATAAGGCGCAGCAGATGCTGCTGTGCCATCACTGCGGACACCGCGTCAGCCCGGTCCCGACGGTTTGCCCCGAATGCGGCGGCAAGCTCGTGTACAGCGGCTTCGGCACCCAGAAGGTGGAGGAGGAGCTGCGCGAGCTGCTGCCCCAGGCCCGGGTGCTGCGGATGGACCAGGATTCCACCGGCCAGAAACACGCGCATGAAACGATGCTCGCCCAGTTTGCCCGTGGGGAATATGACATTCTGCTGGGCACCCAGATGGTCGCCAAGGGACTGGATTTCGAGAAGGTCACGCTGGTGGGGGTGCTGGGCATTGACTCACTGCTCTTCGGTCAGGGCTTCCGCTCCTACGAGAACGTGTTCAGCCTTGTCACCCAGGTGGTGGGGCGCTGCGGCCGGGCCGAACTGCCGGGCCGTGCGCTGATCCAGACCGCGGTTGTGGAACATCCGGTACTCAAACTCGCAGCCGCACAGGATTACCCGGCGTTCTTCGCCCAGGAGATCGCGTTCCGCAGATTCTCGCTCTATCCGCCCTTCTGCTCGTTCTGCGTGGCCGGATTTACCGGTCCGTCGGAACCCGATGTCTACGCCGCGGCACTGCGGTTCAGCCGCCTGCTGGCCGAGCGCTTTGCCAAGCATCCCGACCAGCCGCTGCGGGTCCTCGGCCCCACGCCGATGAATATTGCCATGCTGGGCGGGAAATATCGCTACAAACTGACTTTGAAATGCCGCAACGACGCGACGTTCCGGGCCCTGGTCCGCAGTGCGCTGGAGGCGTATGCCGAAGAAAAACTGCCCGCCAAAGCGGGGATTGCACTGGACTTCAACTCGGACGGCGATCTGTGATCGTCGGCGCTTTGAATAGAATGAATTTGGAGGTACATTGTTATGGCTCTTCGCACAATTGTTCAGGACGGAGATCCCATCCTTAAAAAGGTATGCCGCCCGGTCACCAAGTTCGATGACCGTCTGGCGACGCTGCTGGATGATATGCACGAAACGCTGCTGGACGCCAACGGCCTCGGCCTGGCAGGCCCACAGGTCGGCATGATGCGCCGGCTGTTTGTCTGCCTGGATGAGCGGGACAAACCCGAGGAGGTTCCCGCCGATTACCAGGAAAAGTTCATCGACTTCGTCAACCCGGAGATCGAGTATCTCAGCGAGGAGACCGACGAACAGTACGAGGGCTGCCTGTCCTTCCCGGGCCACAATGGTGCGGTGGTCCGTTCCAAGTCCGTCAAGATCAAGGCCCAGGACCGCACCGGCGCCTGGTTTGAGCTGGAAGCGGACGGAATGTTGGCCCGCTGCATCCAGCACGAGAACGATCACCTCAACGGCGTGACGATCATGGACCGCGCGACGCATTTCTATGAGGATGATTACCCCGAAGACAACGAAGAATAACGAGGAAGATTCACTATGCGCATCCTGTTTATGGGAACCCCCCGATATCGCAGCCGAGAGCCTGGCCGCTCTGATCGACGCGGGCCATGAAATCTGCGGCGTCTTCACCCGGGCCGACAAGCCGGTGGGGCGCCGCCAGATCCTCACGGCACCGCCCGTCAAGCAGCTGGCCCAGCAGCACGGACTGCCGGTCTACCAGCCCCGCACCCTGCGGGACGGCAGTTCCGATGATCTGATCCGCGGTCTTAGCCCCGATATCATTGTGGTGGTGGCCTACGGCTGCATCATTCCGCCCCAGCTGCTCCATGTGGCCAAGTACGGCTGCATCAACCTGCATGTCTCGCTGCTGCCCAAATACCGGGGCTCGGCGCCCATCCAGTGGGCAGTGCTCAACGGCGATACCACCACCGGCGTGACCATCATGCAGCTGGATGAAGGGCTGGATACCGGCGATATCCTGATGGTTCAGCCGGTGGAGATCGACCCCGAGATGACCAGCGGCGAGCTGTTCGACAAGGTCAGCGCGATCGGCGCCCGGACGCTTGTGGAGGCGCTTGACAAGATCCGGGCAGGCGCGCTCACTCCGCAGAAACAGGATGATGCGCAGGCCACCAAGGCCCCGCCTCTGACCAAGGAAATGGCCAGATTCACCTTTGCGGAATCGGCCGGCCACATTCACAACTGGGTGCGCGGCATGAATCCCTGGCCGGTGGCCTATTTTGAACATGACGGCAAAAAGATCAAGGTCCAGCAAAGCCGCCTGGCCCAAAACCCGGCGGGCGCCGAACCCGGTACGGTGCTTGCGCTCAAGCCCCTCACAGTGGCCTGCGGTGAGGAAGCCGTGACGCTGGAAGCCGTCACGCCGGAAGGCGGCAAACCCATGACCGGTTCGGCCTGGGCCGCCGGACGGCGCCTGAAAGTGGGGGACAGCCTGTGACGGCGCGATATCTGGCCGTCAAGGCGCTGATCCGCCAGGAACAGAACGGGTATTCCAATCTGGTCCTGGATTCCGAGCTGAAAAAATGCTCCCCGCCTTTGCCGCAGCGCGATGCGGCCTTTGCCTCGGGAATCTTCTACACAGCGCTGGAACACCAGACGCTGATCGACTGGATGCTCTCCCGGTTCTCCAAGCGGCCGCTGGAACGGCTGGATGCCCCGGTCCGCGCGATTCTGCGTGCGGGACTGGCACAGGCCCGCTTCATGCAGGTACCGCTGCCCGCCGCCGTCAATGAGTCTGTCAAACTGACGCGGGCATTCGGCAAGTCCAGCGCCTCCGGTATGGTCAACGCCCTGCTCCGTCGGGCCGCGGCCCTCGATCCGCAGCCTTCGCAGTGGGCGGATCTCACCGATCGCCTTGAGGTGTATTACAGCCTGTCCCGGCCCATCGCTGAGCTGCTGGCATCCCAGTATCCGCAGGAAGCGCAGGCCATGGCGGAGGCGTTCTATGAGCGTCGCCCCACGGCCATCCGGGTCAACCCGCTGCGCACCGAGGATGAGAGCCTGGCCAGGGAACTGGAGCAGGCCGGCTGCCGTGTGCAGCGCGGACCGTGGGAACACAGTCTGCTGGTGGAGTTCGCGGGCAGCCCAGCGGCTTTGCCGGCATTCCGCCGCGGTCAGTTCCATGTCCAGGGCCTGACCAGTCAGTTCGCGGCCCTCTGTGTCGGGGCGGCACCCGGTATGCGGGTGCTGGACCTCTGCGCGGCGCCGGGCGGCAAGAGCGTGACGATGGCCCAGCAGATGCAGGATGACGGTGACCTCCTCTGCGGGGAGGCAGTGGCCGGCCGTGTGCCGCTGCTCACCGAGACCTTCTCCCGCTGCGGCCTGCACTGTGCCAAGGCGTTCCGCGGTGATGCCACGGTCTTTCAGGACTCCCTCGGGACCTTTGACCGGGTCCTGTGTGATGTGCCCTGCTCGGGTCTCGGCGTGATCGGCAAGAAGCCCGACATCCGCCGCAAGGACCTTGAAGGAATCGAAAATTTACAAAAAGTACAGCAAAAAATCCTGCAAAATGGCGCAAAGTATCTTGCCCAAAACGGCCGTTTGGTGTATTCTACCTGTACAGTCAACTTTTTTGAGAATGAGCAACAGATTGCGCAATTTCTGGAAACCAACCCGGATTTCCACACAGTAACGCCGGAAATTTCTTTTCCCGGCGCCAGGACGGGCGAGTACGGAACGCTCTTCCTTCCGCAGGAAACCGGGACGGACGGATTTTTTGTCAGTGTTCTCGAACGAAAGCGGGAACAGCCTTCCCGCCGCCAGACGCAGGAAATGAGGTGAGCTTTTGATGGAATCTGCCAAGTCAGCCGCAGCGGCAAAGATCTGCCTTTCTGATATGACGCTGCCCCGCCTGACCGAATACTGCAAATCCATCGGCCAGCCGGCCTTCCGCGCCAAACAGATCTTCAAATGGATTCATCAGAAACTCGTCACGGATTTTTCCGCCATGACCGACCAGCCCAAGACGCTGCTCGAACAGTTCGGGCGGGAATGTACGCTGGCGGCGCCTACCATCCGGCGCCGGCAGCAGTCCCGGGACGGCACTGTGAAGTATCTTCTGCAGCTCAGTGACGGCAACTGTATCGAGACCGTTCTGATGCGCTACCATTACGGCAACACGGTGTGTGTCTCCACCCAGGTGGGCTGTGCCATGGGCTGCCGGTTCTGTGCTTCCACCCAGGCCGGACGGGTCCGCGACCTGACTCCCGGCGAGATTGCCGCCGAGGTCTATACGGCCCAGAAGGATACGGGGGAGCGCGTCTCCCACATCGTGCTGATGGGCATCGGGGAACCGCTTCACAACTTTGACAATGTGATGGATTTTCTCGAAATCATCTCCTGCCCCGAGGGCGTCAATATCGGGATGCGGAATATCAGCCTTTCGACCTGTGGCCTGGTGCCGGGCATTGAAAAGCTGGCCGGCCGGCATCTGCAGCTGACCCTCTCGGTCTCGCTCCATGCGCCGAACAACAAGACCCGCAGCTCCATGATGCCCGTCAACGATGCCTACCCGCTGGAACAGCTGATTCCGGCCTGCCGCGCCTACCAGAAGGAGACCGGGCGGCGGATCAGCTTTGAATATTCCATGGTCAAGGGCGTCAATGACTCGCCCCAGATGGCGCGGGAACTGGCGAACCTGATCCGGGGCATGGGCGCCCATGTCAACCTGATTCCGATCAATCCGGTGGACGGCAGCCCGTATTCCGCGTCCGATGAAGCCAATATCCGCCGCTTCCAGAAAATGCTGGAAGAGCTGGGCGTCAATGCCACGGTCCGGCGCCGTCTCGGCTCGGACATCAGTGCAGCCTGCGGACAGCTCCGCCGGGAGGACGCACGTCAGGCGGCACAACAGCAATCGACTTAACCAGGGGAAAGGATCAACTTTTCATGAAGATCGCAGCGCTTACAGATATCGGCTGCTGTCGGCAGGAAAACCAGGACAACTATTGTGCCCGGCAGCTGACCGACGGCACCGGCTGGGGCATCGTGTGCGACGGCATGGGCGGCGCCAACGGAGGCCGTGCGGCGTCCGGCATTGCCACGCAGACGATGCTGCAATACTTTGACCGTCAGCTCAAAAGTGTGCAGAACGGCGAAGAAAAAGCCTTTATGATGCGCGCTTTTGATGTTGCCAACCGTGCCGTCTACGATAAGGCAACCTCGGACCCTGAGATGCTCGGCATGGGCACGACCGGCGTCTGCGCGCTGCAGCGCGGTCCGCTGGCCCATATCGTGCACGCCGGGGACTCACGGGCCTACTTGTGGCACGGCGGTTCTATCCGTCAGCTCACGCGGGATCATTCGATGGTCCAGCAGCTGGTGGACAGCGGCCAGATCACCCGGGAACAGGCGGCACTGCATCCCCAGAAAAACCTGATCACCCGGGCGTTGGGGGTCTCGGCCAACATTGTGCCGGAGTACAACCGCTGCGATGTGGAACCCGGGGACATTCTGATGCTCTGTACCGACGGGCTGACCAACATGGTCCCCGACGCCGAACTGGCGCTGATCCTGCAGGAAACCGCGTTCTTTGATGCACCGGGCATCCTGGTGGACCGTGCGCTGAAAGGCGGCGGACAGGACAACATCACGGTTCTTTTGCTTGGCATTGAAACAACGGAGGAGACAAATGGATAATCTGATCGGCAGAAAGCTGGACGGCCGCTACCTGATCGAAAGCCTGATCGGCGTGGGCGGTATGGCCAATGTGTATAAAGGCAAAGATCTCCGTACCGGAAACCTGATTGCCGTCAAAGTTCTCAAGGAAGAATTCCTGGACAATGAGGAGCTGGTCCGTCGTTTCAAGAACGAATCCAAAGCCATCTCCATTCTGGACCATCCCAACATCGTCAAGGTGTATGATGTCTCGGTCACCGACCGGCTGCAGTATATCGTCATGGAATACATTGACGGTATCACGCTCAAGGAGTATCTCAAGCAGCGCGGCGGCGCCCTGACCTGGAAGGAAGTCGTCCACTTTGCCACCCAGGTGCTCAGCGCTCTGGATCACGCCCATTCCAAGGGCATTGTTCACCGCGATGTCAAGCCCCAGAATATCATGCTGCAGGCCAACGGCTCCATCAAGATGATGGACTTCGGCATTGCGCGGTTTTCCCGGGCCCAGAGCCAGACGGTCAGCGACAAGGCCATCGGTTCGGTGCACTATATCAGCCCCGAACAGGCCAAGGGCGACCACACCGACGCCCGCACCGACATCTATTCGACCGGTGTCATGATGTACGAGATGCTCTCCGGCCGGCTGCCTTTTGACGGCACCGGCGCGGTTTCCATCGCCATCATGCAGATCAGCGAAAAGCCCAAACCGCTGGCTGAGGTTGCCCCTCATGTCCCGCTGGGGCTGCGCCAGATCACCGAGAAGGCGATGGAAAAGAATCCCGACGACCGTTTCCAGTCGGCGCGTGAGATGCTCGAGGCCATCGACGCCTTCAAGCGCGACCCGAGCATTCAGTTTGAGTACGAGTACAACACCCAGGATAACCCCGACAAGACCATCGGCAAGGTGGTGGGCTCTGGCACCAAGACCGGCGTCAGCACCACGCAGGCCCGCCGGACCGGCACGATCAACGCAGGGAAAGGCAAAAACGTGAAAAGCAAGAAAAGAAAGGCCGCGTCCCGCGGCGGATTCGGGCTGCTGCCGGCTTTGTTCGGCATGGCAGTGGCGTTCATGATCGGTTCGGTGATTCTGGTTTACCTGATCTTCACCAACTCCACGAACTCCTTCTTCTCCAACCATGCCGACGTACAGCTCATCAGCTTTGTCGGCATGACCGAGGACGAATACCGCGCATCGGACTTTTACAGCAAACTGGACCCCAAATGGGTTTATGAATACAACGAGGCGCCCGAGGGCCAGATCTTTCAGCAGAACCCCAAACCCGGCCGGACCGTCAAGGAAGGCCAGAAGATCACGCTGAAAGTCAGCATGGGCATCCAGCAGGTCACGGTGCCCGATGTGAAAACCTTTGTCAGCGAGGACGGCAAGGCAACGCTGCAGGACAGCGGCCTGCAGGTCGTGACGAAGTTCATCGAGGATGAGAGCGTGGCGGCCGGCACCGTTGTGTATACCGAGCCTGCTGCCGGCGAGATCGTCGAGGGCGGCAGCACCGTCAATATGTACGTCAGCCGTGCAGCGCGCGACAACGAAGTGGACGTTCCCTCTCTGTCCGGCCTGAAACTGGAAGAGGCCCGCAAGGCACTGCAGCAGCTCAATATCAACCCGCGTGTGGTTGAGCAGCCCAGCACCGAGGCGGAGGGCACGGTCCTGAACCAGGACCCCATCGCCGGAACGCAGGTCCGCACCGGCAGCACGGTCACGCTGTATGTGGCATCGGCCATCCCGGTCCAGACCGAACCGACGCCCACCGAAGCGCCTTCCAGCGGCGACGGCGCAACCTGGGGCCAGTGGATTGAGGACCCCAACTCGCCCGACGGCGGTTACTATGTGACGGCCGTGCAGCGTGACGGCCACGTCTACAACGCCGAAACCGGTGAGATGCTGTGGTAACGGAAGGATATATTGCCAAGGGCATCGGCGGATTCTACTATGTCCGGACCGCCGAGGGCCTTGTGGAATGCAAGGCACGGGGCATTTTCCGCAAGCGGAACATCAGCCCGGTGGCCGGGGACCGTGTGCGTCTGAGCGCAGACGGATCGGCCATCGATGAGATCCTGCCCCGCAAAAACGTCTTTGCCCGTCCGCCGGTGGCCAACCTGGACATCCTGTTCATTGTGGCCAGCACGGTCCAGCCCGTCCCCAGTACGCTGATTCTCGACGAGCTGACCGCGGCTGCCGTGTATAAAGGCGTTCAGCCGGTGCTTGTCATCACCAAGGCGGACCTCTCGGCAGCGGACAGTCTGACCGAGGCTTACCGCCTCAGCACCATCCCGGTCATCCTGCTGCACTATGACAGCGGGGAGGGTCTGGAACAGGTGCGGCAGATGATCCGGGGACACCTGTGTGCCTTCTGCGGAAATTCCGGCGTGGGAAAATCCACGCTGCTCAATGCCCTGGCACCGGAACTGCGGCGCGAGACCGGCAGCATCAGCCAGAAACTGGGCCGCGGCCGGCATACCACCCGCGAGGTGGAAATCTTTGAAGTGTGCGGCGGCCGGATTGCCGACACGCCCGGTTTTGCCAGCCTGGATGCACAGAAAATCTGCCGCATCCCCAAGGAAGAACTGCAGCATGCCTTCCCGGAATTCGAGCCGTATTTCGGCCAATGCCGCTTTACCGGCTGTTCCCATCGGACCGAGCTCGGCTGTGCCGTGCGTGCGGCGCTCAAGGAAGGGAAGATCTCTCCCACCCGGTACCAGAGTTACCTGACGATGTACGAGGAAGCCAGCCAGATAAAGGAGTGGGAGCATTGAACACAACACCGGACCGGCGTGCGGTGATTCTGTCCGCGGTCCCGGTCAGCACGGCCATGCGCCGCTATCTTCAGCCCGGGGACCGCATCATGGCCTGCGATGCAGGCTATCATAACGCCGAGCGGCTGGGAGTCCGGCCCGACTGGATCGTGGGAGATTTCGATTCGGCGGCGCGGCCGGAGCATCAGGACAATCTGGTGGTGCTTCCCCATGTGAAGGACGACACCGATACCCACTATGCCGCACGGTGGCTGTGTGGACAGGGCTTTCGGCAGATTGTCATGCTGGGCGCCATCGGCGGAGCCCGGATTGAACATACGATTGCCAATCTGCACACCGCAGTCTACCTGGCCGAACAGGGAGTCGATGTGCTGCTGGCCGACGAGCAGAGCGAACTGCGGATTCTTTCCCCGGACCGGCCGATGGAACTCAGCCGGGGCGACTGGAAATACCTCTCCCTCTTCCCGCTGGACGGTCCGCTGACCGGGGTCTGCCTGCAGGGTGTCTTTTATCCGCTGCAGGATGCCACCCTCAGACCGGATTATCCGCTGGGGGTCAGCAACGAATTTACCGAGCCGACGGCACGGCTCTCCTGTACCGGAGGCCACGGCCTGGTCATTGTCACAAAGGATGACGGGTAACAACCCGACACCCTGCCGCATAGGATGGCGTACAACAACCCTGAAGGGCCTGGAAAGGGGGAGGTATGCCATGCAGATTGTGGTGGTCAAATGCCCGCAAGCGCTCCGTTGGCTCCTGCGTGCCGTTTTCAAAGTCTGAAATCAGGCGGTCCTCCGACCGTCCGCAATCACCCCGTCGGGGAGATGCTCTGTCAGCATCCCCTCGGCGGGGCTATTTTTTTGGGTGCCCGCATATACTGCACAAGAATACATGGAACGAAAGGGGCACCGAACATGGAGCAAAATGCACTCGTAACGGAAAGCAGCACGGTTTCTGTCTGCGCCGGACGGTGGGAAACGCGGATGGAACTTCCGATTGAAACGGAAATTCTGATCCCCGATTATCTGCCGGCCGTGTTCAAGATCGTCAAATGCCTGCTGGAACCGGTGGTGATCCAGAATACCGTTTCCGGCCAGCGGTGGCAGGGGGAAGGCTATCTGCGCTGTACCGTCTATTACCAGTCCGAAGAAACCGGAACCAAACTCTACCGCACCGAACAGAAATATGCGTTCGACAAGTCGGCCGATCTGCCCAAGGACAGCGGCTTTCAGGGGGCGGCCACGATCTGGGGCGAAACCGAATACTGCAACTGCCGGGCCATCAGCGAACACCGCATCGATGTCCGCGGCGCCTATACGCTGTGGGTGGCGGTGGGACTGAACGGACAGATGGACCTGCTCACCAAGCTGAGCGGCTGCGGCATCCAGCAGCGGACACAGACCCTTGCGGGAATCACCTGTACAGCCTGTGAGGAAAAAACCTTTGCCGCCGAAACCACCTTTCCTCTGCCCGGCACGGGGGAAACCATCCTGGACATCGGCGGCAACGTCTCGGTGACTTCCCTGACGGTGCGCACCGGCCAGGTGGATGTCTCGGCCGCTTTGGCCATCCAGCTTTGCAGCCGGGCGGCCGATGCGCAGACACTGACTACCCAGAGCCGCGACCTGCCCGTCACCCAGACACTGGATCTCCCCGACGCCGCCGAGGGGGATGAAGCCACCGCCTGGGGCGAAATCCTGGCCTGTACACTGACGGCTCCTTCGGGGGAGGAGAAGGAACCGATGCTACATCTGACCTGGAAACTGCATGTGGAACTGTGGCGCAATGTCCAGTACATGGCCGTCACGGATGCCTATTCCACCATGTGTGAAACCACCGTGGAGCGGCAGACCTGCCGGCTGCTGCAGAATCTCTCGGTGATTGACACCTCGGTCACCGCCGAAGCGGAGGATTCTCTGCCCGACCCCGAGGCCGCCGTGGTGGGCTGCTTTGTGACACTGGACGCGCCCCAGATCCAGCCGGTGGAAGCCGGAGACCTGCGGATCGGCGGACGCGGCGTGGCGCATCTGATCTGTACCGATGCCGGCGGGGAACTGACCTGCTACGACAAGGCTTTTTCCTGGACGCTGCCCGAATCCTTTGCGGGCAATGCCGCCGATCTGGTACCCCACCTTCACGCATCGCTCACCCGGGTGACCAGCAGCAAGAACGGAACCAGGGCCCGGGTCGAGATCGGCATTGCCGTGACCGGGCGGGTGCTCTGCATCCGCAGTCAGGAAGCCGCCGTTGCGGTGGAACTGGGAGAGGAGTTCGCCGATCTGCGGGACGGCCCCACACTGTACCTCTACTATGCGCAGCAGGGGGAGGCCGTCTTTGAAATTGCCAAGCGCTACCATGCGCGCACGGCAGATCTGGCGGCTGCCAACCGGCTTGAAGCATCGCCCGGAGAGCATGTCGAGGACCTGACCGTGGACGCCGCCTGCCTGCTGATTCCGGCGGCTTTGTGAAAGGGGGAACCATCCTGTGACCCAGGAACAGATTTATCACAACATTGCCCAGCGGACCGGCGGCGACATCTACATCGGTGTGGTGGGTCCGGTGCGCAGCGGAAAAAGCACCTTCATCAAGCGGTTTGCCGAACTGATGCTGCTGCCGCATATTGAGAACGAGGCGCAGCGCGAGCGTGCCAACGATGAGCTGCCCCAGTCCGCCGCCGGCCGGACCATCATGACCACCGAGCCGAAGTTCATCCCGGAAAAGGCGGTCAGCATTCACCTCAAGGGCGGCGGGAGCTTCCGTGCCCGGCTGATTGACTGCGTGGGGTATATGGTGGATGGGGCACTCGGCCACGAGGAAAACAATGCGCCCCGCCTGGTCAAGAGTCCCTGGTTCGATCAGGCGATTCCCTTCGATCAGGCCGCCGAGACCGGTACCCGGCGGGTGATCCGGGAACATGCGACGATCGGTCTGGTCATGACCACCGACGGAAGCGTGGCCGATCTGCCGCGGGAAAAGTACCTGCCCGCCGAACGGCGGATCATTGCGGAGCTGGAGGAGATCGGCAAACCCTATCTGATTCTGCTCAACTGTACCGACCCGTCCAGCGAAGAGAGCCGCGCACTGGCCGCCCGGATGGAATCCGCCTACTGCCGCCCCGTCTGCCCGATCAATGCGCTGCAGATCACGGCAGACGAGATCGGCGAGATTTTGCAGAAACTTCTCTATGAGTTCCCGCTGCAGGACATTGCGGTCAGTATGCCGCCCTGGATCACGATGCTGGAACCGGGACACTGGCTCCAGAGCGCCGTCTATGACGCGCTGCTGGAATACGCCGACGGCATCCGCCGGATGGGGGAGATGACGCGCAGCCGTCCGCGCCCGGACTGTCCCTACATCACCGGCGTGACGCTGACCGGGATGGATCTTGCCACCGGGCGCGCCAGACTGCGGGTGGAACTCGAACCCTCGGTGTTTTATAAGATCCTGGGCGAGAAAACCGGTCTGGAAATCACCGACGAAGCCAGCCTGCTGCCCTGCCTGGTGGAGCTGGCCAAAGCCAAACATGCCTATGACAAGATCAAAGGCGCTCTTGATCAGGTCGAGGCCACCGGCTACGGCATTGTGATGCCCGGGGTGGATGAACTGGCAATGGAAGAACCCGAGATTGTGCGCCAGGGCGGGCAGTACGGTGTCCGGCTGTCGGCCAGCGCTCCCAGCCTGCATATCATGCGGGCCACCATCCGGACGGAACTCTGCCCGACCGTCGGCAGTGAGGAGCAGGGGGAGGCGTTGATCAAGAACCTGCTCAAGGACTTTGAGGGCGATCCCGGCAAGCTGTGGAGCACCAACATTTTCGGCAAGAGCCTCAATGAACTGGTCAGCGAGGGCGTGCAGACCAAACTGCTGCATATGCCCCTCGAGGCGCGGAGCCGACTGCAGCATACCTTGGAACGCATCATCAATGAGGGCTGTGACGGACTGATCTGCATTCTGCTCTGAGCCTCGGAAAGGGGGAATCCCATGCGGATCGAATCCAGAAAACAGCGCGCGGCACGCAAAAAGAAGGAGCGGACCGTCCGCGAACTGAAGGCCACCATCCGGCGGCTGCGTGGCAATGAAGCTGCCTTCCAGCTGGCGCAGGATGATTTCTCCATCGAGCGGGTGATCTACGAACATGCGGCACTGATGTGCCATTGCCGGGCGCTGCTGCGTGAACTGAGGGGGGATACAGAATGCCGGTCCCCCTGATTGCCGCCGGTGCGGTCTGCCTGCTGCTGGTGGCGCGTGCTGCCGCGTCACACAGCCACCCGCTGCTGCGGCTGCTCAGCAGCGCGGTGTGCGGGGCGGCGGGTCTTGCAGCGCTGGCGCTGCTGGAACCGGTGACCGGGGTGATGCTGCCGTTCAACGCCTTTACCGGCGGCTGTGCCGCTGTCCTCGGTTTGCCCGGCGTGATCCTGCTGCTGATTCTGAACGTTCTGCTATAAAAAACAACTCCCTCTGCCACAAGGACAGAGGGAGTTGCTTTTTTCTTGTAAAACGACTGGACCGTAAGCCGGGTTCTGTATTAAACGACGATCTATCTTGATTTTGCGTCACCGCAAAATTCCGCGGGCCCGAAGGCCCGACACGCCAACACCGGGACGTGCGAGGCTTCCACATATGTCCCATACGGTTGTTGCTTCTGACAGGGTTTACATAGCCGCAAAGTTACCAGTGCGCTGGTGAGCTCTTACCTCGCCTTTCCATCCTTGCCATCCGAAGAGGGCGGTTTCTTTCTGTTGCACTATCCCTGGGGTCACCCCCGGCTGCCGTTAGCAGTTGCCATGCCTCTGTGAAGCCCGGACTTTCCTCAGAACGGGTTTGCCGCTCCGCCGCCGTATGTTCCACTCGTTTGACGGTATTATACCACTTTATTTCAATATTTGCAACCGGCTGAATTTTATGCTATAATACACCGTGTGTGAGTATAGGAAGATAAGGGGGCAGGGAAAACGATGCAGCTTCTTCGTTTTCCGGTGCCCGCAGACTGCAGCGGTATGCGGCTGTATGTCTTTCTGCGCACGATGGGGGTCAGTGCGACCTGCATCAAGACGGTCAAATACCACGGCAAGGGATTCTTTGCATCCGGTGAGCCGATTCATACCGACCAGAAGGTGCAGCAGGGCCAGCAGATCACCTTTGAGCTGCCGCCCGAGCCGCCCACCGATGTCCAGGCCCAGCAGGTACCGTTCCGCGTCGCCTACGAGGACGAGTTCGCCGCGGTGCTGGACAAACCGGCCGGGATTGCTGTGCACCCGACCCTCAACCATCCCGATGGGACATTGGCCAACGGGTGGATTTACCTTCTTGCCCAAAGGGGGCAGACCGGCGTATTCCGCCCGGTCAACCGAATTGATAAAAACACGAGCGGACTGGTGCTCTGTGCGCAGAATGCGTTTGCGGCACCGCTGTTGAGCGCCACCGTCCGCAAGTGCTATCTTGCCCTGGTGGAGGGCAGCCTGCCGCTGGGTCCGGGACGGATTGATGCCCCGATTGCCCGGCGCGGGGATTCCATCATCGGCCGCTGCGTGCGCGAGGATGGAAAACCCAGCGTGACGGCGTATACGGTGCTTGCAGCAAGCCCGACGCATTCGCTGGCAGCCTGCTTTCCGCTCACCGGGCGGACCCATCAGATCCGGGTCCATTTTTCCTGGCAGGGTCATCCGCTTGCGGGGGATACCCTGTACGGCGGCCATGAGGGCCTGATGACCCGCCATGCGCTGCACTGCGCGGTACTGCGGTTCCGCGTCCCGATCAGCGGGGAGGAGCGCCGTGTCCAGAGCCCGCTTCCTCCCGACTTTTCAGCCGCCTGTGTTGCTGCCGGCCTTCCCGCCGGGGCACAGATCGGCGACCTTTTGCAAACCGTCCTGCCTGTCGGTGCTGATCCGGCACAGGACAACCCTCTGCGTTCGCGCCTTTGACGGCGCGGAAAGGAGTTCCCCTTGAATCCTTCTCAGCTTGACGAAAAACAAAACGGCGAAACGCCGGAAACCGGCTCCCGCCGTAAAAAACAAAAAGCCACCCATCGCGGCATGACTCTCTGGCTGGACCAGATCCGCTGCCGGATGACGGTCCGTTCCTGGCACCGGCGCAGCAAAAAGGCGCGCCGGCATCACCGGCTCTCTTCGCTCATGGGCAGAATGCCCCATGCCCGTCTGATCGGTGATGCGCTGTACATGATCGGCTTCTGGGTCGAGTATGCACTGGTCTGCTCGGGCCGCGGGGTTTCCAAAGTGCTGCGTGCCATCGGCACCCATGCGGCCCGCCTGCTGGTGACGATCATCCGTCCCTTTGCACTGGGCATCATCATGCTCTGCGAGGGCCTGACCGAGCCGTTCTTTGTGATGGCTTCGGGCTTCCGCCATATCCAGCAGCTCTCCGAGAAGATGGCCAACGAGAGCGCCCGCCAGGTCCGCAAGGAAAAGCTCCGCTACTTTGCGGATGGTACCAAGCGCTATTTCCCGCTGGTGCTCAATGCCGTTTCCTATCTGCTGCCGGTGGCGGCTGCCGTCGGATTCATTTATGTGGTCCAGACCGGTCTGGACCGCACCTTTGTGCTGAATGTGCAGGTCAACGGCCAGTCCGTGGGCAGCGTGGCCAACGAGCAGGTCTTTGAGAGCGCCAGTGAGGACGTCCAGTCCCGTATCAACAACGCGGCAGCCGTCATGGCCTCCACCGGCGCGGCGGTTTCCAGCGACAGCTGGAACATCACCCCCACCTACACGCTCAAGGTCGGCGATGACACGATGAGCGAGACCGAAGTGGTTGATGCCATTCTTCGGGCTTCCAGCAACGAAATCGGCGAGGCAACGGCCGTCTATGTGGACGGCGGTCTGCGCTTTGTCACAACGGAAGGCGACCATCTGCGCACCTATCTGGAAAGCATCAAGGCCCCCTACGTCAACGCGCTTGACCCCAACAAGCGGGTCAGCTTCGTCCATGATATCCGCCTGGTGGACGGCATTTATCTGCTGGACTCCATTGTGAGCTATCAGGATGTCATCAATACCCTGAACCAGGGCTCGGACATCTCGCGCTATGTTGCCTCGGAAGGCGATACGGTCCAGACGGTGCTCGACAACTCCGGCGTCTCGTGGGATACGCTGGCGGCCCTCAACCCGCAGCTCACCTCCACCGACGAGGAGCTGGCAGCAGGCACCGACCTGATTATCGGCGTCTCCAGTCCTGAAATGCTCAAGGTCAAGGAGGTTGTCCGCAGCACCTACACGGCACCGATTCCCTTCGAGACCCAGACCAGCGACTCCGATGAATATGACTTCGGCAAGATTGTCACGGTTCAGGAAGGCGTGGACGGCGTGGAGCAGGTCACGCAGGAAGTTACCTATGTGGACGGCGTCGAAACGGCCCGCGAGGCAGTGGATGTGCAGGTCCTGCAGGCGCCCGTGGCCCAGATCACGGTCCGCGGCACCCGCCTCCAGAGCGGTATGATCGCCTCCATCGGCACCGGCAACTTCATGTGGCCTGTCCCGGGATACACCTACGTCAGCCGCTGGATGAGCTCCTACCATAAGGGCGCCGATATCTGTGCTGCCTACGGCACGCCGATCTACGCCTCGGATTCCGGTGAGGTCATCACCGCCACCTCGCATTACAGCTACGGCAACTACGTCGTCATCGACCACGGCAACGGCTATAAGACCCTGTATGCCCATATGTCCCGCCTCGCGTGCAGCGTGGGACAGGCCGTCAAACAGGGCGACATCATCGGCTATGTCGGCTCGACGGGCGACTCCACCGGTAACCATTGCCACTTCGAGATGTATGGCCCCAACGGCCGCTTCAGTGCGGAAACGCTGTTCGGCGGCTCCGTCCGTGAATGGTAACAGGGGTTCCAGAATTTTCCGGAAAGATCTGCGGACAAAATTGCAGACCGGTTACAATTTCGCAAATATTTTACAAATAATAGTGTCGGCACTTTTCAAAACACGCCAGATGGTGTATAATAACTTCTAGATGTGCGGCACAATACGCCGTGCAGGCGATCCGAAAAGGAGAGTAACTGCTTGGAAAAGTTTGTGATTCACGGGGGCAAACCCCTTCAGGGCGATGTCATGATCGGCGGAGCCAAGAATGCGGCGGTGGCAATTCTGCCGGCCACGATTTTGGCGGCGGATAAGTGTATCATTGAGAACCTTCCCTGTATCAGTGATGTGATGGCGTCGCTGCAGATTCTCAGCGAACTTGGCGCCAATATCCGCATGGTCAGCAAAAGCACCTACGAGATTGATACGACCCATCTGGATTGCACCGAGGTCTCCAATGAGCTGTCCCGTCAGATGCGCGCCAGTTACTATTTTCTCGGTGCTCTGCTCGGACGGTTCGGCGCCGGACAGGTCGCCATGCCGGGCGGCTGCAATCTGGGCCCCCGTCCCATTGACCAGCACCTCAAGGCGTTTACGGCACTCGGCGCGGAGGACTCCGTCGAGTACGGCATGATCCGTGTCAAGGCGGATCATCTGACCGGTGCACATATCTTCTTCGATACGGTTTCGGTGGGTGCCACCATGAACGCCATGCTCGCCGCCGTGATGGCGGACGGCCTGACGATTCTGGAAAATGTGGCCCGTGAACCCCATGTCGTGGATCTGGCCAACTGCCTGAATATGATGGGCGCCGATGTTCACGGCGCCGGTACCGATGTGATCAAGATCCGCGGCGTCAAGCAGCTGCATGGCTGCAGCTACTCCATCATTCCCGACCAGATCGAGGCTGGCAGCTATATGGTGGGAGCCGCCATTACGGGCGGCGATGTGACGCTGCACAACGTGATCCCCAAGCATATGGAACCGATCACCGCCAAACTGCGGGCGGCCGGCTGTGAAGTGACCGAATACGATGACGCCATGCGGATCACCCGCACGGGTCCGATTCATCCCGTCAAGATCAAGACCATGCCGCATCCCGGCTTCCCGACAGATATGCAGCCGCTGATGACGGTGCTGCTGACGCTGGCCGACGGCACGTCCATTGTGACCGAAGGCATCTGGGAAAACCGCTTCCGCTATGTCGATGAGCTGATCCGGATGGGCGCCAACATCCAGGTGGACGGCCAGGTGGCGGTCATTGAGGGCGTCAAAAAGCTGTACCCCGCCCCCCTGCGTGCACTGGATCTGCGGGCAGGCGCTGCCATGGTGATGGCGGCACTGGCGGCAGACGGCGTCAGCGAGATTGACGAGACGGCCCATATTGAACGTGGGTACGAAAATATTGTAGAAAAACTCCAGGCACTCGGCGCGGATATCCGCCGTGTTGAGGCGCCGGTCCGCGGTCTGACACGAGCGATCTGACCGCAAGTCAAAACGAGATCAAGCGGCAAATGGTGCGCCTGGCGCGGGACGCCGGGGTGCGATTTGCCGCTTGTTTTGCTGTCACAACGGCCGCGGGCCGGAAAAAGGGAGCGGGAAAGGGAATACCATGGCACTGTTTACCACACTGTATTCGGGATCATCCGGAAATTGCGCACTCATCCGCCAGGGAGAAAAGTACCTGCTGGTGGATATGGGGAAGAGCTGCCGCACCACGCTGAATGCCCTGCGCCGGCTGAATCTGGCGGTTTCGGACTGCGAGGGCATCCTGATCACCCACGAACATTCCGACCATGTGAGCGGCCTTGACACCTTCCTCAAGCATTACACGGTGCCGGTCTACGGCTGTGCCGATACCCTTGACACACTGTATTCCCGCGGAACGATCCCGCCCGCCGTGGAAGCCATCGCGATGGACGGCCGGACTGAGGAGATCGGCGGCTTTACGGTGACCAGTTTCCCCACCAGTCACGACGTGCCCTGCTGCGGGTACCGGATTCGCACCCCCGATGAGCGCACGATGGCCATTGCCACCGACCTCGGAACGCTGACCCCCGTGGTGCAGCAGAGCCTGGCCGGATGCGACCTCGTTGCGCTGGAAGCCAACTATGATGCCTTCAGTCTGCACGGCGGGCCGTATCCGTACTATCTCAAGGTCCGGATCGCGAGTGACCGCGGACACCTGGACAACAAGGCCTGTGCCGCCGAGCTGCTGGACCTGATCCAGGACGGCTGCAAGAAGTTTGCACTCTGCCATCTGAGCCAGACCAACAACTCCCCGGAACTGGTCATGACGACGGTCTACAATGTCCTGCTCAGCGCCGGCATTGATCTGGAAAAGGACCTGACCATCCAGGCACAGCTGCGCAATGACATCAGCCCGTACATTGAATTCTGAACCGGAGGGAGGCTCCTACAATGCAGAACATTGACCTGATCTGCCTCGGAAAACTCAATGCGCCCTATTTTGCGGCCGGCGTTGCGGAGTACCAGAAACGACTTTCCGCGTTCTGCAACTTCCGGATCATCGAACTGCCCGAGGCATCCCTTGCCGACAAGAATGCCAGCGAGGCCCAGATTGAAAAAGCGCTCCAGAAGGAGGGAAAGGCGATCCTTTCCAATCTCCGCAAGGGGTCTTATCTGGCGGCGCTCTGCGTGGAGGGAAAGCAGTTTTCCAGCGAGGAACTGGCCGCCCTGCTGGCACAGCGCGCCAACAGCGGAGCGGGGGACATCACCTTTGTGATCGGTTCTTCCCACGGCCTTGCGCCGGAAGTCAAACAGGCGGCACAGGCCAAACTGTCGATGGGCCGGATCACGATGCCGCACCAGCTTGCCCGGCTGGTTCTGACCGAACAGATCTACCGGGCCTGCACCATCAATGCCGGCATGAAATATCATAAATAATACAACGCCCGCACGGTTCATCCATGCGGGCGCTTTTTGTGAGAAAAAACCACCCCCGGCACCGGCGGCTGTCTGGCCGTGCGGGCAGAGGGTGGTTTGGGATTTTTCAGGCAGACAAGGAAATCCGGATCAGTACTTGAGCTTGTCCAGCGTATCCTTGTACGGCGTATCGACAGCAGACTTCATGGTGGCCTGTGCCTTGTACTTGGTCAGCATCATCGCGCTGCGGGCAGGGTCGGCCAGCGTGCCGGCACCGGCAATGCAGCCGCCCGGGCAGGCCATGCCTTCCAGCAGGTAACCGTTGTACTTGCCGGCGGCAGCCATCTGCATCATCTTCTTGCACTCGGCAAGACCCTGTGCGGAAGCAACCTTGACCTCACGGTCGGGATCAATCTTCTTGATCGCGTTCACGACCGCCTGGGCAACGCCGCCGCTGACCGCGAAGCCGCGGCCGTCCGAGCTGGCATCGTCAAAGTTGTCGCTGGGATCGTCGGGCAGATCGTTGAAGTCCACATTGCGGGCCTCAAACATACCCATCAGTTCCTCGAAGGTCAGGACGAAGTCCACCTCGCTGCGCACCGTGCGGCGGCTGGCTTCCAGCTTCTTGGCGGAGCAGGGACCCACGAAGCAGATGCGGGCGTTGGGATCGGATTTCTTGATCAGACGTGCCGTCAGGACCATCGGGGTCATCGTCATGCTGATGCAGTCGGCATACTTGGGGAAGGTCTTCTTGGCCATGACGCTCCACGCCGGGCAGCAGGACGTGCCCATGAAGGGATGCTTGGAGGGAACTTCCTCCATGAAATCGTGCGCCTCATCGATGGTGCACAGGTCAGCGCCGACGGCAACTTCCGCCGTGCCGGCAAAGCCCAGAAGCCGCATGCCCTCGCGCAGTTTGGCGGGCGTCATGTTGGGGAACTGGTTGACGAAAGCCGGAGCCACAATCGCGATGACGCGGTCGCCGCGCTTGATGGACTGGATCAGCTGGAAGATCTGGCCCTTGTCCACGATGGCGCCGAAGGGGCAGTTGACCAGGCACATGCCGCAGGATACGCACTTGTCGTAATCGATCTCCGCACGGCCGTATTCGTCGGAATGGATTGCGCCCATGCCGCAGGCCTTGGCGCAGGGACGCTCGACCTTGACGATGGCATTGTACGGGCAGGTGCTCACGCAGCGGCCGCACTTGATGCACAGATCCTGGTCGATGTGGCTTTTGCCGTTGCGGAAGCTGATGGCCTTTTTGGGGCAGACTTCCTGGCAGGGATGAGCAAGGCAGCCCTGGCACATGGCCGTTACCTTGATGAGTTTTTCGGGGCACTGGTTGCAGGCAAACTTGATCACATTGATCAGAGGCGGCTCATAGAACTTGTCGGCCACGACACTGTGCTCCAGATTCTCCGTGGCGGGGACACTGGCATCGAGCGGACGCAGCGAAAGACCCATGGCAAGACGGATGCGCTCCGACACAATGGCTCTCTCCAGGAAGATGCTGCTGCGCAGCTGGCCGACCTCACCGGGAATGATCTTGTAAGGCAGGTCGCGGATATCCTTGGCATAATCCGCCATCTCGCCGCCTTCATAGGACATCCGGGCCACTTCGGTAAAGACCTTGCGGCGAATGTCGGTGACAGGGGTGTAAATGCCTCTCATGATGATTTTGCTCCTTACACTATACTTTGATGACCGTTTCGGCCGTATTGACAGTCTTGGAAAATCCTCGCCCGTTACACAGACGTTAAATTAATGTCAATTCGGCTTCTGTTAAGATTTTACCAAGAAATCGCAATCTTTACAATAGGGGGAAGGGCAAAAAAAGCAAAAAATACTGTAAATAATCCGGTCAGAATCTTTATGCGGCGGTTTTGCGCACGGTGTTACACGGTCCCGCCCGGCAGGGCCTCGGCGCGGCACCGCTGGCCATCCCATTCTCCCAGCCGGACTGTCACGATTTCGCCGCTCCGGTGCCCCGGCGCCGACACGGCCACCGGAAGATACTGCCGGGTATACCCGGTGAAGAGGGTCGCCGAAAGGGGCGTTTCCAACAGCACCTCGGCGGTGCGTCCCTGCAGGGAGGCAGCCAGCTCGGCGCGGACCGCCTCAGCGGCCTGGGTCATCCGGTGACTGCGGGCTTCCTTCTCGTGCTCGGGAACCTGATTGGGAAAGTCAAAGGCGGGCGTGCCTTCGCGGCGGGAATAGGGGAATACATGGACTTTGAGAAACCGCTGCCCGACCACAAAATCCAGGCTCTCCTCAAAATCCTGCTCGGTCTCGCCGGGGAATCCGACAATCACATCGGTCGTGAAGCTGACATTCTCCTCGCCGAAAGCGTCCTTGAGTTTCCGGGCAACCTGGGCATACTGGTCGGCCGTGTAGGGACGGCGCATGGCGCGCAGCGTCCTCGAACAGCCGCTCTGCAGACTCAGATGGAACTGCGGGCAGAGTTTTGGCACGGCGGCCAGCCGCGCAATGTCGCGATCGGTCAGCATATCGGGGTCGAGACTGCCCAGCCGGATGCGTTCAATGCCCTCCACCTGGGCGGCATGCTCCACCAGATCGGCCAGCCCGGTCCCGGTATCACTGCCGTAGCTGGGCAGGCTGATTGCCGTCAGAACGACCTCGCGGTATCCCGAAGCCGCCAGCCGGCGCAGCTCCTCCAGGATGCTGGCCTCGCTGCGGCTGCGCACCGGTCCGCGGGCACGGGGGATCACACAGTAGGCACAGCGCCGGTTGCAGCCATCCTCCACCTTCACAAAGGCGCGCGTATGGTCGGCAAACCGGTCCATCGGCAGCTCCTCAAAGGTTTCTCCCTTGACATGGGGGCGGATATCGACGACCCGGGCTTCCTCACCGCTGAGCACCTTCTGTACATCCTGCAGGATGGAAAGCCGGTTGCCGGAACCGGTGATCACGTCGGCCTCGGCGATTCCGGCAGCCTCCTCGGGGAATGCCTGGGGATAGCATCCCGTCAGGACCGTGACGGCGCCCGGGTTCTCCCGCTTGGCGCGGCGCAGCCACTTGCGGCTTTTCTGGTCGCCGAAGTTGGTGACGGTGCAGCTGTTGACGACATACACATCCGCCGCCTCGCCGTTTTCCACCACCGTGAAGCCGTTCTGCTCGAACAGCTGTGCCAGGGCGCCGGTCTCGTTCTGATTCACCTTGCAGCCCAGGGTATAAAAACAAACACGCATCGCAAAAAAACATCCTTATCCAATGTAATTGATGGTTCCATTATATACAAAATCCGACCAAAGCACAAGAGAGCACGCTTCACTGCATGTTCGTCAGAACGGCCGCATACAATAAGACCAAAACACTGCAAGCGGAGGAGGCTTCTGCGATGAAATACCGGGTCCTGGCCATTGCTTTTGTTCTGACATTGGTGCTGGGCATGCTGCCCTGCTCGGCGCTGGAAGTTGTGCCGGCGACCGACCGGGACTTTGATCTGCCCTGCCAGGCCGCGATCCTGATCGATGAGGATTCCGGTACGGTCCTGTACGAGAAAAACGCCGACCAGCAGCGCCCGATTGCCTCCATCACCAAGGTGATGACGCTGCTGCTGACCTTTGAGGCACTCGAAGCCGGGCAGATCTCGCTGGAAGACGAGGTGCCCGTTTCGGAACACGCCTACCATACCGGCGGCAGCCAGATCTGGCTGGAACCCGGTGAAAAGATGACGCTGCAGGAGATGATCAAGGCAATCTGCATTGCGTCCGCCAACGATGCGGCGGTGGCGGTGGCCGAGTATGTGGGCGGCAGCGAACCGGCCTTCGTGGACCGGATGAATGCCCGCGCGGCGGAACTCGGCATGACCAACACGCAGTTCCGCAATGCCTGCGGTCTGGATGAGGACGGACACCTTTCCACGGCGCGGGATGTGGCCATCATGAGCCGGGAAATGCTGCTGCATCATCCCGAGATCGGCGACTACTGCACGATCTGGATGGACTCCCTGCGCGACGGCGCCACCCAGCTCGTCAATACGAACAAACTGCTCAAGAGCTATACGGGTATCACCGGGCTGAAAACCGGAACAACCGGCAAGGCGGGCGTCTGTATTTCCGCCAGTGCCGAGCGGGACAATCTGCGGCTGATTGCCGTCGTGCTGGGGTCTTCGACCGGTGCGGAGCGTTTCCAGGCTGCCACGATGCTGCTGGATTACGGGTTTGCGGCTTTTGAAAGTGCCGATGTTCCCGTTCCCGAGGATGCCCCCGCCACGCTGAAGGTCCTGCACGGCGACAGTGTGGAGCTGGAACTTGACTATCAGGCCCCCGAACGCTGCCTGATGCCGAAAGGGCAGGGCAGTACGATTGTGGGGCAGATCGACCTGCCGGACGCCATTGAAGCCCCGGTCAAAAAAGGTGCGGTTGTGGGCAGCCTGCTGATCCGCAATGATGCCGGTATTTTGCAGAGCTGTCCGATCACGGCGGCCCAGGATGTGGGGGTGCGGGACTTCGGTTTCTGCTTCCGTCGCCTTGTCGATGGATTCTTGCTGCTGCCGGAAAATTTTGTGCAAAACGGATGAAAAAGGACAGCGTTTTACTTGACAACAAGACGGGAAAACGGTATCATGAAGTTACAAAATTTGAAGAGGAGGACTTATTGATGAGTGTCAACTACAATGGCAAACATCTGGCAAAGTTTATCCGACCTGAAGAATATGATCATATTTTCCCGCAGGTTGAACTTGCGCATCAGCAGCTGGAAGCCCGCACCGGCGCCGGCAATGATTTTCTGGGATGGCTCGATCTCCCTGTAAACTATGATAAGGAAGAGTTTGTCCGGATCAAGGAAGCGGCCAAAAAGATCCGTGAGGATTCCGATGTACTGCTCGTCGCCGGTATCGGCGGCTCCTACCTGGGCGCCCGCGCGGTTGTGGAGGCTGTCAAGGGACAGTTCCATAACGATACCGAAGAGGGCCTGAAGATCTATTTCTGCGGCAATACGATCTCGCCCACCTACCTGAATGATATCATCAAGATCACCAAGGGCAAGCGTTTCTCCATCAACGTGATTTCCAAGTCCGGCACCACCACCGAGACCGCCCTGGCGTTCCGTGTTCTGCGCAAGCTGCTCGAGGACGCTGTCGGCCCCGAGGAAGCCAACAAGCGCATTTATGCCACGACCGACCGCTGCAAGGGCACCCTCAAGCAGCTGGCGGACGCGCAGGGCTGGCCCACCTTCGTCGTTCCCGACGATGTGGGCGGCCGCTACTCGGTGCTGACTGCAGTGGGGCTGCTGCCCATCGCCTGCGCCGGCATCGACATTGATGCCCTGATGCAGGGCGCCGCGGATGCGCGGGAGCGCTTCAGCGTCTGCAGCAAGGACAATGACGCTTACCGTTATGCCATGACCCGCAACATCCTGTACCGCAAGGGTAAGGTCGTCGAGACGCTGGCCGCCTTTGAGCCGGATTTCTCGATGATGAACGAGTGGTATAAGCAGCTCTTCGGCGAGAGCGAGGGCAAGGACCAGAAGGGCCTGATGCCCACTTCCTGCATCTTCTCCACCGATCTGCATTCGATGGGTCAGTTCCTGCAGGACGGCAGCCGTGCGATGTTCGAGACCTATGTGGACATCAAGAACACCCGCGAAGATTTTTACATTGAGCCGCTGGAAGGCAATTTTGACGGCCTGAACTTCCTGTCCGATCAGAATATGAGCGTTGTCAACCGCAAGGCCATGGAAGGCACCATCCTGGCCCATACCGACGGCGGTGTGCCGATCGGTGTGATCGAAGTTGATTCGCTGGATGCCTACAACGTCGGCTACCTGATTTACTTCTTCTGGAAAGCCTGCGCGGTTTCCGGGTATCTGCTCTCGGTCAACCCGTTTGACCAGCCCGGTGTTGAGAGCTACAAGAAGAATATGTTCGCGCTGCTGGGCAAACCCGGCTACGAGGATCGCAAAGCGGAACTGGAAGCAAAACTGGGTTGAGATCCCGATGATTCCGCGCTTTGAATATTAAAGGAGGTTCCTTCTTATGATTAAACTCATCGTTGGCGCCAAAGGCTCCGGCAAAACCAAGACCATGATCGACATGATCAACGACGCCACCAAGACGACTTCCGGCAACATCGTTGTGATTGAAAAATCCATGAAGCTCACCACCGAGATCAACCATGCAGCCCGTCTGCTGGATGTGGACGAGTACCACATTCAGGGTGCCGAAATGCTGTACGGCTTCATCGCCGGTGTGCTGGCTGGCAACTACGATATCACCGAACTGTTCCTGGACGGCATCCTGAAGATCGTTGATCACAACATGGACGCCGCTGCCAAGGTGCTGGCCGATGTGGACAAGATTGCCGGCAATGCGATTCAGGTCGTTGTGACCGTTTCCGCTTCGCCCGAGGCTCTGCCCGACAGCATCAAGAAGTATATGTAACTCATCCGGACGCCGAAAACGGCCGTCCGTGCATTCCCACAGGGGCAGGCGCCGAAGGCGTCCTGCCCTTTTGCGTTGCAGCCCGGCGCTGCAGAGGGCACAAAAAGATTTTCTTCCATTTTTTTGCGATTTTCAGTTGACAAGCCCGCGGTACTTGTGTATACTAGATAAGCAACCTTTTGAGGTGAACTATGCAATTTGATATTCGCAGCTATTTCAAAAATGGAAAAACGCCCTATACAGCGCAGTTTTCCGAAGATTTTTCAAAAGAGGATTTTGACGGCAGCCGGGTGACCGATCCTGTTGTGTGCTCTTTTGAAGCGACACCCGATACCGACGGTGTTGCCATGCAGCTGCATGTGCAGGCTGCGGCCGACGCGGAATGTGCGCGCTGCCTCGCTCCTGTGCGGGAAACCTACGATTTCACGGTGGATTATTTTGTCCGGGAACGTGATCTGCAGGACCCCGATTTTGAATTGCCGATGGATGAAAAAGGTTGTCTGGATTTGCGGGAGCTTGCTTATCAGGAACTGATTTTCAAGATCCCGAAGGTGCTGCTTTGCAGCCCGGATTGTCAAGGCCTATGCCCCATCTGCGGCAAGAGAAAGGCGGCAGGATGTACCTGTCGGCCCGCGGACGATGCCGCCCCCGCCGATGCACGGCTTAGCATATTAAAACAACTGCTTAGTTGAAATTTCACCAAGGAGGTGCTTAAAAATGGCAGTACCCAAGAGAAAACAATCCAAAGCCCGCCGCGATAAACGCCGCTCCAATGTTTGGAAACTGGAGGCTCCTACGCTGGTGAAATGTCCTCAGTGTGGCGAACTGAAAGTGCCCCATCAGGTTTGTGGCAAATGTGGCTACTACAAGGGCGTTGAAGTTGTCAAGGTCAGCAAAGAGGCGTAACAGTCTCTTAAAGGGGAGGGGCACTGCCTCTCCCTTTTTCTTGTATTCCCCGGAAACCGGAACGAAAGGAGCTTTTCTATGCCGCTGCAGCTGGTCAGTGTAGATGAAAATTCCCCCGCACAGCGCCTGGGCCTCAGCCCGGGAACGCTGCTTGTTGCCATCGACGGCAATGAACTGAGCGACGCGCTGGATTATCAGTATTATACCGCGGCCCCGTCTTTCCGGCTTACGGTCTGCGAGAACGGCACCACACGGGAGATTTCCGTCCAAAAAGGGGAATACGAACCCTTCGGATGCAACTTCAAAACCTATCTCGGAGACGAAAAACACAGCTGTGCCAATCATTGCATGTTCTGCTTCATTGACCAGCTGCCCCCCGGTATGCGGGCACCGCTCTACTTCAAGGATGACGACGAGCGCCTTTCCTTTCTGTACGGCAACTATATCACGATGACCAACCTCTCCGATCAGGAGGTGGAGCGCATCGTCAAGCTGCATATCAGCCCCATCTTCATCTCGGTGCACACCACCAATCCGCAGCTCCGCATCCGGATGATGGCCAACAAACGCGCGGCCGAAACGCTGCGTTACCTCGATGTCTTTGCCGAAGGCGGTATCGAGATGAACTGCCAGCTGGTTCTCTGCCGCGGTGTCAATGACGGCGACGAACTCCGCCGCACGCTGGAAGATTTGCTCCGGCTTTACCCCCATGTAGGCAGCATCGCGGTGGTTCCGGCCGGTGTGACCGATTACCGGAAAGGTCTTTACAAGCTCACGCCCTACGATGCCGCATCGGCTGCTGAGACGCTGGACATCCTCGAGGAGTACAGCCGCCGCTGCCGCCGTGACTACGGCCGCAGTATTGTCTATCCCAGCGATGAATGGTATCTGACGGCAGGACGCCCCATTCCTCCGGCAGAGTTCTATGACGAGTACGCCCAGCTGGAGGATGGCGTCGGCATGTGGCGCCTTTACCGGGATACCTTCCTCGAACAGCTGGACAGCCTTTCAGGACCGGCCCAGCCCCGCCGGCTGGATGTCGCGACCGGTACGCTGGCCGCGCCGCTCATTGAAGAGATGGCACAGCGGTTCCATCAGAAATTCCCGGAAGTTGAGATCACGGTCCATGCGATCCGCAACGACTTCTTCGGTGGCAATGTCAGCGTGACGGGCCTTGTGACGGCCACCGACATTCTGCGCCAGTGCAGGGGAAACCTGGCAGGGGATACGCTCTGCGTGCCGGAGGTCATGCTCCGGGACGAGAAGGGCATCTTTTTGGACGATATGTCCGCCGAGCAGCTGGGCCAGGAGCTGGGCTGCTGCGTCGAAGTGATCCCCACGGACGGCGGGGGCTGCTGCAAGGCCTATTTCGGCAAGCCCCGTCCCAAACGCAAAAAGCTGCATCTGTCCTTCGGCAGCGGCAGCTGATTTTGGATTCTTGCGATAAAGGAGGAATCAGACTATGGCAAAACCGATCGTGGCAATCGTGGGCCGGCCCAATGTGGGCAAGTCCACCTTGTTCAATAAACTGACCGGCCAGCGCCTGGCGATTGTGGAAGATACTCCCGGCGTAACCCGGGACCGGATTTTCTGCGACTGTGAATGGTGCGGGAACAAATTCCTGCTGGTCGATACGGGCGGCATTGAGCCGAACATCGACGACGGCCTGCTGGCGCATATGCGGGAACAGGCGCAGATTGCGATTGACTCCGCCGACTGCATCGTGATGGTCACCGACCTGAAAGCCGGCGTCACCGCGCAGGATCAGGATATTGCCGGTATGCTGATGCGCAGCGGCAAGCCGGTCATTCTGGCCGTCAACAAATGCGATAAGGTGGGAGAACCTCCGCTGGAACTGTATGATTTTTACAGTCTCGGTCTGGGAGAGGTCATCCCGGTCTCCAGCGTTCACGGCCACGGCACCGGCGACCTGCTGGATGCCGTCTGCGCCCATCTGGATTTTTCGGATACCGCAGAGGAGGAAGAGGACCGGATTCCGGTCGCGGTCATCGGCCGGCCCAACGTGGGCAAGTCCAGCCTCATCAACCGGATTCTCGGCGAGAACCGCCTCATCGTTGCCAACGAAGCCGGAACGACCCGGGACGCCATCGATACCCTGGTCGAGAACCGTTTCGGCAAATTCATCTTCACCGATACGGCGGGCCTGCGCAAGCGCGGCCGCGTCGAGAGCGGTGTCGAGCGTTACAGCGTGCTGCGCAGCCTTGCGGCGGTGGAGCGCAGCCGTGTCTGCGTCATCATGATTGATGCCACCGTCGGATTTACAGAGCAGGATTCCAAGGTGGCCGGCTATGCCCATGAACAGGGCAAGGGCTGCGTCATTGCGGTGAACAAATGGGATGCCGTCGAGAAGGACAGCTACACGATGGACACCATGCGCAAGGACCTGGAGGAATCCTTCAGTTTCATGTCCTACGCGCCGATCCTCTTCATCAGCGCCAAGACCGGCCAGCGCCTGGACAAGCTGTTCGAGATGATCCGCTATGTGGATGTCCAGAACGGCACCCGCATCCCCACCGGTGCCCTCAATGAGATGCTTGCCCGCGCCACATCGCGGGTTCAGCCGCCTTCTGACAAGGGCAAGCGCCTGAAGATCTTCTATATGACCCAGAGCTCGACGCGCCCGCCGACGTTTGTGGCCTTCGTCAACCAGAAAGCGCTGTTCCATTTCTCGTACCAGCGCTATATCGAAAACCAGATCCGGGAAAACTTCGGCCTGACCGGAACCCCGATTCGCATGATGATCCGCGAACACGGGGACGGCTCGGCCCGCTAAGGGGAGGAATTGAGGAATCATGTTAACGCAGCTGTTTTTGGCCAGCGCGTTCACGGCGCTGGAGAGCTACCTGCTGGGCAGTCTTCTGTTCGGCGTGCTGATCTCCAAACTGGTCTATCATGACGATGTCCGCCTTCACGGCAGCGGAAATGCCGGCATGACCAACGTACTGCGGACCTACGGAAAGGCGGCGGCAGTCTTTACCACGGTCGGCGACGTGGGCAAGAGCTTTCTGGCGGTCCAGATCGGCCGGATGATCTTCGATGCGCTGGTCGGCAGCGCCGGGACGGATTTCCAGCCGATGATCCAGCCGATCTGCGGGGCCTACCTGGCGGCAATCTTCTGCACGCTGGGCCACAGCCGCCCGGTGTTCTTCGGCTTCCGGGGCGGCAAGGGCGTCCTGGTCGGTGCGGGTGCGGCACTCGCCACCGAGCCGATGGTCTGCCTGATGCTGATTCTGGTCTTTCTGGTGGAGTTTGCGGTCACCCGGATCGTCAGCCTCGGCAGCATCATCATTGCGGGACTCTATCCGATCGTCACGCTCTGCTACTGGGTGTGGCGCGGAATTGATCTGCCGTCCCTTGTCTTCATCACGGTCTGCTGCGTGATGATGGGAATTTATGTGATCTGGCTGCATCGCTCCAATATCCAGCGCCTTCGCAGCGGAACGGAATACCGGTTCGGCGAAAAGAAGAAAACCGGACGCTGAGACTCGGAAACTGCTGAAAAACGTCAGGAAACCTTCCGATATTTTTCGCAAGAATGCACAAAAATGATGGCACCTTTTCAAAAGCCTTACACCTGCTTTTGAAAAGGTGCTATAATATTACTGTGATACGAGGAAAAATCG
Source organism: Gemmiger sp. (assembly GCF_036306485.1). Lineage (GTDB taxonomy): Bacteria > Bacillota > Clostridia > Oscillospirales > Ruminococcaceae > Gemmiger. The sequence goes on from NZ_JAXJZK010000042.1 coordinate 63,368, forward strand.
GGTAGTCTTTCTATTTGACGGAAACGGAGGTATTTCATGTTCAGCGTTGGGGATATTGTGATCTACGGTACACAGGGAATCTGCAAAGTGGATGCCATCGGCCCTCTGCCGATGTCGTTTGCCGACAAATCCCGCCAGTACTATACGCTTCGACCGTACTATTCGCCGGAAATGGTCATTTATGCTCCGGTGGACAATCAGAAGATTGTCATCCGTGAGCCGCTCTCCCGGGCGGAGGTGGAGAAGCTGATCGAGGAGATCCCCGAGATCGAGACCGTCTGGATTCCCAACGAGAAGGAACGGGAAACCCAGTACCGGGATGCACTGCACACCTGCAGCTGCCGGGAACTGGTCCGCATCATCAAGACGCTGCGCCGGCGCAAGGAGGCCCGGGCCCGCAAAGGCAAGCGGGGGACGGCCATCGACGAGCGCTATTTCAGAATGGCGGAGGAACAGTTGTACGGGGAACTCGCCTTCGTGCTGGGAATGGACAAGGCGGACATGCCGGAATACATAGCCTCCAAGATCGAGAACAAACAGGAACAGACCTGTTCTGACACAGAAGGAGAGAACGCTCATGGCGATGAAGGAAATTCCAATCACCGAGTTTGAAAACCTGAAGATCGGCAATGCCGAGAACACGCAGGCCGCCACAGGCTGCACGGTGCTGCTCTTTGGCCCGGACGGTGCCCCGGCGGGCCTGGACGTGCGCGGCGGGGGACCTGCCTCCCGGGAAAGCGAGCTGCTCAAACCGATGGCGGCTGCTCAGGTCATCCATGCAATCCTGCTCAGCGGCGGCAGTGCCTTCGGCCTGGATGCGGCGGGCGGCGTGCAGCGGTATCTGGAGCAGCACGGCATCGGCTTTGAAGTGGGTGTCACCCGGGTGCCGCTTGTCTGTGAGTCCTGCCTGTTTGACCTGACGGTCGGCGATGCGGGGGTCCGGCCCGATGCCGCCATGGGATACGCTGCCTGCGAGGGTGCCGAAGCGGGAAATTACCGGGACGGCAGCTTTGGCGCCGGAACCGGCGCGACGGTGGGCAAACTGGCCGGCATGGAAACCTGTATGAAATCCGGCATCGGCTCCTATGCGGTGCAGATCGGGGAACTGCGCGTGGGCGCGATTGTGGCCGTCAATGCCCTGGGGGACATTTACGACTGGAAGACCGGCCGCAAGGTGGCGGGACTGCTGGCACCTGACCGCCATACCTTCCTGGACAGCGAGGAGGAAGTTTTCCGCAACTACGAAGTTGTCGAGAACAAGTTCGTCGGCAACACCACGATCGGCGTGGTGGTGACCAACGCGGCCTTTGCCAAAACCCAGCTTTGCAAGATTGCCGGCATGGCGCATGACGGCTATGCCCGCTCGATCCGCCCGGTTCACACGACGGCGGACGGCGACAGCATCTATGCGGTGTCGCTGGGAACCGTGGCGGCCGATCAGGATATGGTCGGCGCACTGGCGGCACGGGTCATGAGCGAGGCCATCCTGCGCGCGGTTCGCTCCTGCGGATCGGGATACGGTCATCCCGGCGCCGCAGATCTGTAATCCAAGAAAACGCAGCCCGCAGCGGACATCGGTTTCCGCTGCGGTTTTTTTGTCGGGAAAACGAAAATGCGGCGAAGGTTTTGTAAATCCTGTGGGATGCGGGGTGTTTGTGTTGCTTTTACCAGAAGAATAGTGTAAAATGACACATGTATAACATCGCTGACGTTCCGGCGAAGGAGGACACCTTGGCAAATCTGCAACGACAAATTGATACACTGGTAGCTTATTTTCAATCCCACTGCACCAGACCCGGGACCATCCGCCTGGGACTGGAGGTGCAGCATTTTATTACCAAACTGGACAACAGTCCGGTGGATTATGAGCAGCTGCAACATGTTCTGCACACCATGCAGCGCGTCGAAGATGATCCCCTGCTGGCCGACGGCCTGTATCTGGGGTACCGCAATTCGCTGTACACGGTGTGCCTCGGTCCGGGCGGCCAGCTGGCCATCCGCATGGCACCGCGCAACAGTGTGCGGGAACTGATGCTGATTTACGAGTCCTGCTACGCAAGACTGTGCACGTCGCTGGCGTCGGCCGGTATGCGTGCACATACCCTCGGCGTGCATCCTTCCCGCCGGGCGGAACTGCTCCCGATCATCCCGCAAAGCCGCTGGCTGACGCTGGACCGCTATTTCAAGAACACCGGCGGCCATGGCGGACTGATGCTCCGCGCCACCGCCGCCACCCATGTCTCCATCGACTATTCCAGCGAATCGGATTTTATCCGGAAATACCGCGTCGCCAGCCTGATTGTGCCGCTGCTGGCGCTGCTCACCGATAACTCGCCCTTCTACCATGGCTCCACCAATCACGGTTACAGCGTCCGCACCCACGTCTGGAACGATGTGGACCCGGACCGCTGCGGCATCTATCCCGATGTCATGGATTCCGGCTTCGGCTTCTCGGGCTATGCCAACAAGATTCTGCAAAAACCGCTTGTCGTGGCGCGCCATGGCAGCCGCATTGTGGGGGTCGGGCGCAAGTCTGCCTTTGAGGTGTACCCCTCGGTGATGGGCAAGGGCGACGTGGAACAGGTACTGTCCATGTTCTGCTTTGATGTCAGCCTGCAGGACGGGATTGTGCTGCGGGTGGCGGACAGCATGCCGCCCCGTTTTGTGGCGGCCTATGCCCAGCTGATCAAGACGATCTTCTCCAGCCCGGCGGCACAGGACGGCATCCTGCGCCGGTATGCAGGGGCGGACGCGGCCCAGATCGAGGCCGCCAAACTGGGTGTCTGCTGCAACGGGTACCAGGCCCAGGTTTACGGCAGGGCGGCCGCCGGAGAAATCAGCTGGCTGATGGCACAGGCCAAGAGCCATGCCGCGGCACCGGAGGAACGGCGTCTGCTGGAACCGCTGGCCAGCCTGGCGGCCCGCCGCAAGACCATCCGGGAAATCGAACACTACAACTGAATGATGTATGAATCTGTCCGCTGTGCGAAATACTAATCCCAAGAATTGTGGGAGGGGGCGCAGTATGCGGCAGACATCCTATCATGCCGTGATTGCCGAGATGACGGTCCGTGCGCTGTGGGAGACCCAGAACGTGCTGGACTGCATTCCCGATGAAATCTGGAACGACCTGTATGGCGGGGCACCGCTCTGGCAGCATGTCTATCATATGCTGCATGAGCTGGACCAGTGGTTCATCAATCCCCGGGACCGGGACTTTGTCGAACCGCCCATCCATGAACCCCGGCTGCAGGACCTGCAGATCTACCCGGCATCGCGGCTGGACCGTGCGCAGGTGGGGGAGTACTTCTACACCATCAAGGCCAAGCTCTCGCTCTATCTCACGTCGCTTCACGACGAAGACCTTCTTCAGTGCCCGGAAAACTGTGAATGGACCCGGTTCACCCTGATTCTGGCGCAGTACCGGCACTGGCACCTTCACCTCGGAATGCTGATGGGGTTTGTGCAGGCGGCCACCGGGCTCTGCCCGCGTACCCTGACGCTGGAGGAGGAGATCCCGCGCAGTCCTTATGATCCCTACGAATAAAGGAGCGCGTATCCATGAAAAGGCATCTGCTTGTGCCGCTGCTCTGTCTGGCGGTGCTGCTGACCGGCTGCAAGCCGTCCGAAGAAGTGGTCTGGCAGACGACGCTGGACAATACCGGGACCCAGGTCCGGCTCTCCAACTGTACCGTACAGACGGCCGATGTCAACTATCGGTTCCTGTCGGGTCAGACCTATACCGAACAGCAGGTTCTTTGCCTCTATGCACAGGAGGGCGCGCCGGTTCTCTGGATTGACGCACCGAAATCCCAGATTGAGGTTACTTTTGCGGACGCTGCCGGGGACGGCTTCGCGCTGTATGAAAAAGCGCTCCCGGTGGAACAGGTGGACATGATTCCCACCGAGCTGCCCGACGGTACCACGGAATACCGGTTCGATACCATCTACAATTTCGCAATCACCGTCACGGACGGGGAGAAGACCGATCGGCTTCTTCTTTCCTGCTCGCGGGACGGCTATAATGAAAAAAATCCCGCCGCCGCAGGCTGATCGGACAGCCCGCAGCGGCGGGATTTTTGTTGGACAATCAGGGGTTGTTGGATTCCGGAACACTTTCCAGATAGACGCTTGTGGAGGGGAAGGCAAAAGCGCAGTGATCCTGCTCCATCAGGTCCATGATGGTCAGGTTCAGCCGGCTCTTGAGCGCCAGATACTCCGGATAGGCCAGCGCCGTCACATAACAGCGCACCAGCAGATCAATGCTCGACGCCCCGAACTCCGAAACCGTCACCGACACGGTGTCGGAGCGGATCTGGGCATCGTGGCGGAGCAGCTCGGTCAGATCGGCAATCAGCTTTTCAATCTGGGGACGGGTTGTGTCGTAGGTGACGCCGATGGTGAACTGCCACAGACGGCTGCTCCGCTCCGTCACGTTCTGGATGTACTCACTGCAGACCTTGGAATTCTCGACCGTGATAACCACCTGATCGGGGGTGCGCAGCTTGGTGGAACGGAAGGAGATCTCCTCCACGGTCCCCTCAAAGGTCCCGAGCGAGATGTAATCCCCGATGCCGAACGGCCGCTCCAGCACGAGCGTCACGCCGGCAATGAGATTGGAGAGGGTGGACTGTGCGGCCAGCGAAACGGCAAGACCTGCAATCCCGGCGCCGGTGATGATGCCGCCCACCGGAATCCCGAACAGCTCCATGATGGACAGAACCGCCAGCAGCGCGATCAGAGCGCGGTAGATCTTCTCGAAAAAGCGGATCATCGTCTTGTTGCTGTTGAGGTCCAGCTTGTTCTGCGCACTGCGCAGCAGCAGGTGACACAGCCCGGCCGAGCGCCACATGCCCCATGCCAGCAGGGCAATCACGCAGGCGGTGTAGAGCCGCCAGGAGGTTGCCAGGACAATGGATGTGGGCCAGGGCAGCGGCAGGGCAATCACCGCCAGCAGCAGGAGCGTGCAGCGCAGCAACAGCAGCAGCGGTGCCTGGAACCCGTCGTTGATGATGCAGAACCATTCCGGTGCAAACCGGTTCAGTGTGACGTGCAGCCGGTCGGTCAGCCGGCGCAGCAGCCGGGTTCCGAAGACGGCACACAGCAAAAGAATCCCTGCCAGCCCCAGACGCAGCCAGATACTGTTGGTGTTGGCAAACAGGATAAAGCTTCCCAGAAATTCACCCATGGAAAATCTCCTTTCCCCGAATTGCATTCATTATACCATATCCTATTGCAATTTGTAAAACCTGTGCTATACTATTGCCTAGAAAGTCTGTTTCAGGGCGGGGTGCAATTCCCCACCGGCGGTAAAGCCCGCGACCAACTGCCTTGCAGTTGCTGATTCGGTGAAACTCCGAAGCCGACGGTATAGTCCGGATGGTAGAAACGGAAAGCTTTTGCTATTGCTGTTTTTATGCCCTGTTGCATGGTATCCCATGTCAGCAGGGCATTTTTTTGTGTGGCAGAGCCTCCCGCTGCGGCTGTGACCGGCTTTCAACAGAATAATTTGGGCAAAACGCCCGGGAGGTACTTTTGTATGCAAACCAGAAACCACATTCGCGAACTCACCGTCACGGCCATGCTTGGCGCCGTGGCCACCGTGCTGATGTTCCTGGACTTCAGCCTGCCGATGATCATCCCCAGCTTTGTCAAGATGGACGTGTCGGAGCTGCCGGCCCTGCTGGCATCCTTCAGCCTCGGCCCCGTCAGCGGCATTGCGGTCTGCCTGATCAAGAACCTGCTGGATGTCCTCTTCCATGGCACGACCAACGGTATCGGTGAGGTGTGCAATTTCCTGCTCGGCGCCGTCTTTGTGGGCGTGGCCGGCTTCATGTATCGCCGCAAGAAGAGCCGCAAAATGGCGGTTCTTGCCTGCCTGGTCGGGTCGGTTGCAATGGCTATCGTCAGCGTGCCGGTCAACTATTACCTTACCTATCCGGTCTATGCCAGCATGTTCGGCGGCATTGACCTGATCATTGCAGCGTATCAGGAGATCAACCCCGGCGTCAACGGCCTGCTGGAATGCTTGCTGATCTTCAATCTGCCCTTCACACTGGTCAAGGGACTTCTGGACTCGGTCATCTGCTTTGCAATCTATAAGCCTCTTTCCCCGATCCTCCACGGCCGGCACTGAAATGACAGAACTTGTGCAGTTTTGACAAACTGTACAATCGGACATCGTTGACTCTGACGAATGACTGTGATAGTATAAGTACCGTTACATCAGAATAGCAACTTATCAAGAGCGGCAGAGGGAACAGGCCCTGTGAAGCCCGACAACCTACGCGAGAGCGCAAGGTGCCAATTCCTGCGGGGAACCGAAAGATAAGCGTTTGGCACGCGCTTGCAATTCGGCGCGTGCTTTTTTGTTCTCAGCAAGTTGCCTTTCTGAATCAAAATAGGAGGCAGCATTATGTCCAAAGTTCTATTTACGTCCGAATCCGTCACCGAGGGGCATCCCGACAAAATCTGCGACCAGATTTCCGATGCCATTCTGGATGCTATCCTGGAAAAAGACCCCGGTGCCCGCGTCGCCTGTGAGACGACCTGCTCCACCGGCCTCGTCCACATCATGGGCGAGATCACGACCAACTGCTATGTGGATATTCCGGCCGTGGCCCGCGGTGTCATCCGCGACATCGGGTATGACCGCGCCAAGTATGGCTTTGACTGCGACACCTGCGGAATCATCACCAACATTGACGGCCAGAGCCCCGACATTGCGCTGGGCACCAACGATGAGGTGGCCGGTGCCGGCGACCAGGGAATGATGTTCGGTTATGCCTGCAACGAGACCCCCGAACTGATGCCGCTGCCGATCAGCCTGGCACACAAACTCGCCAAGCGGCTGACCGAGGTCCGCAAGAACGGCACGCTGGAGTATCTGCGCCCGGACGGCAAGAGCCAGGTGACTGTTGAATATCAGGACGGCAAACCGGTGCGTGTTGACGCGGTGGTCATTTCCAGCCAGCACAGCCCCAATGTCAGCCAGGAAAAGCTCCATGCCGATATTCTGGAACAGGTCATCCGCACCACCATCCCGGCCGAGCTGCTGGATGAGAACACCAAGTATTTCATCAATCCGACCGGCCGCTTTGTCGTCGGCGGCCCGCAGGGCGATACCGGCCTGACCGGCCGCAAGATCATCGTGGATACCTACGGCGGCTATGCGCGCCACGGCGGCGGTGCGTTCAGCGGCAAGGACCCCAGCAAGGTGGACCGCTCGGCGGCCTACGCAGCCCGCTGGGTGGCCAAGAATGTGGTCGCAGCCGGCCTTGCCGATCAGTGCGAGGTGGAGCTGGCCTACGCCATCGGCGTGGCGGAACCGGTTTCCGTCATGGTGGAGACCTTCGGCACCGGCACGGTGGACCAGGACAAACTCCAGGCGGCGGTGCGCAAGGTGTTTGATCTGCGCCCGGCGGCCATCATCCGCGACCTGGATCTGCGCAAGCCGATCTACCGCAAACTCGCAGCCTACGGCCAGATGGGCCGCGAGGATCTCGGTGTGAAGTGGGAAAATACCGACCGCGTCGAGGCTCTGAAGGCTGCGCTGGCAGAATTGTAAAAAAGTTTCAGAATGAAACAAAAGCCCCGGCCCGGGAATTACATCCCGGGCCGGGGTCTTTGCTTGCCCTTGCAAAACGCCCCATAAAACTGTATAATATTTTGCATAAAAATTACCAGATGGGGATGGGGATATTGTTAGGTACAATCGTGAATGCGGCGGCCATTGTGGCGGGCGGCGGTGCAGGACTGCTTGTGAAGAAGGGAATCCCAGCGCACCTGGAGCGGGCGCTGCATCAGGCCATGGGTCTGGCGGTGATCGTCATCGGCATGAACGGCGTCATCACCAACATGGTCACAGCCAATGCGGACGGCACGCTTTCCTCCTCGGGGGAACTGGTGCTCGTGTTCAGTCTCGTGCTCGGCGTTCTGGCGGGGGAGACCCTCCGGATTGAGGAGCATCTGTCCAGCCTCTCCGACCTGGTGGAGAAGCGTCTGCATCTGACCGGTTTCGCCGCCAGCTTTGTGAACGGCACACTCATCTATTGTGTCGGCGCCATGGCCATCATCGGTGCCATCGACGACGGCCTGCGCGGCAATGCGAGCGTGCTGCTGGTCAAAAGTACGCTGGACGGCATCTCGAGCATTGTTCTCGGCGCGACGATGGGCCCCGGCGTGATTTTCGCCTGTATCCCGGTGATGCTCTATCAGGGCAGCATCTCGCTGCTGGCGGGAGTTCTGGCGCCGGTGCTTCAGGGAACGCTGCTGCACCAGCTCTGCGCGGTCGGATATGTCCTGGTTGCCTGCATCGGCGTCAACTTTCTCGGAACCTTCCATATCAAAACGGCCAACTTCCTGCCCGCTCTCCTCGTGCCGCCGGTCTGGGCGGCGCTCTCGGCACTGCTGTGACACCGGTTCTGTATCATAAAAAGGAAGCTCTTTCCTGTCGGGAAGGGCTTCCTTTTTTATTGCAGTCCCAGGGACCGGGCATATCGGTCCAGCTCCCGCTGGTTGTGCAGGATCACCAGCTTTTCGGGATAGCGGTTCCGGACATCCCGGTAACTCCGGGTCCGTTTGCCGGTCCGGCTGTCCCAGAGCACCCAGCGCAGAAACTCGGCATCCAGCTTTTCGGGACAGCCCGGCGCCATATCCTCCCGGGTCCGGCCGCGATACCGGCGATACCGGCGCCAGAGGCGGAACAGACAATTCACCCGGTTGAAGGCCAGCAGCACAATCTGGTCCGCCTCCGCCATCCGCCGTTCATACAGCAGGTTGGTGTAGTTGCCGTCTATGACCCAATCGGCGTTCCGGTCCAGAAATTCCCGGGTCATGGCGAGCTTTTCCGGCCCGGTCCGTTCCTTCCAGCCGGGAAGAAACTGTATCTGATCAAAGTGAAGAACCGGAATGTTAAATTTTTTTGCCAGAGCCTGCGCCAGGGTGGACTTTCCACTGCCGGAAAACCCGATGATTGCAATTTTCATAAGTCCTCTTTTCGCAGCTGCGTAAAAAACAGAAAACGGTTTCCTTATCATAGCGAAAAGCGCCAAAAAAGTCAACGGTTTGCCAAACACGGACAAATGGGCTATAATAAATAGGATAATTTGGGACACTGTGTCCTGTCGGGAAAGGAGGAGCGCTGCATGGCGTCGGAGCATCCGGAACAACTGCTCAAGCTGGAAGGCGTTGTGGAGCATGTGATCTACGAAAATCCGGACAGCGGTTACGCGGTCTTTGAAGTGGATGCCGGCGGAACGGACGTCGTGGTTTCGGGCAATGTGGGCAGTGTGGACAACGGCATGTCCGTCACGGCCTACGGCTACATGGTCACCCATCCCAATTACGGGGAACAGTTCCATGCCGAAACCTGTGAAGCCTCGCTCCCCCAGGATACCGCCGCGATGCTCAGTTATCTTTCAAGCGGCGTCCTGCCCTATATCGGACCCTCCACGGCCAAAAAGATCGTTGCCCGCTTCGGCGAGGAGACCCTCAACGTGATTGCCGACACGCCGGAAAAGCTCTGCGAACTCAAGGGAATCACACCCCAGAAAGCGGCGGCCATCTCCGCCGAGTTCCGCAGGATGTTCGGTGTGCGGGAGGTGATCGCCTGGTTCGCAGGGATCGGGCTGTCGGCACAGATGGCGGTCACCGCTTACCGTACCTTTGGCGCCCATACGGTCGAGGTTCTCAAACAGAACCCCTATCTGATGTGCAACGAACCGCTCAACCTCAAGTTCGGGCAGGTGGATTCCATTGCGGCACAGCTGGAATTCGGGCAGGAAACCGAGATCCGTCTGGAAGCCGGACTGCTCTACGCGCTGCGCCACAACGCCAACAACGGTCATACCTGCCTGCCCGAGGCCAAACTGATCGAGACCACGTCCCGGTTCATCAAGGTGGGGCCGGAACAGGTCGGCACCGCATTGCAGGATCTCATCGACCGCGAAGAGATGCGACGCCGGACCTTTGAGGGCGTGGATTACATCTATCTGCCCGATCTGCTGAGCGCCGAACAGGACATTGCGGCGCGGCTGGGGGAGCTGTCCTCCTACCCGACAGAGCCACCGCCCACGCTGGACAGCGACATCCGCGTGCTGGAAATGACGCAGGGATTTGCCTATGCGCCGCTGCAGCGGGAAGCCATCCGGCTGGCGCTGTCCTCCCGGGTCATGGTGCTGACCGGCGGCCCCGGCACCGGTAAGACCACCACCGTCCGGGCCATCCTGAGCCTGTACGAAGGCATCTACGACCGGGTGGCGCTCTGCGCCCCGACCGGCCGGGCTGCCAAACGACTGAGCGAACTGACCGGTCACAATGCCTCGACGATCCATCGCCTGCTGGAGGTGGATTACACAACGGGCACGGTCCGGTTTATCCATAACGAAAAGAATCTGCTGCCGTTTGATGTGATCATCCTGGATGAGATGAGCATGGTGGACGCCAAGCTCTTTCAGGCACTGCTGGCGGCAATGCGGTACCATACCCGCATCATCATGGTGGGCGACGCCGATCAGCTGCCCAGCGTGGGACCTGGCAGCGTTCTGGGAGAAATCCTGCAGGCGGATGTGCTGCCCACCGTGCGGCTGACCGAAATTTTCCGCCAGTCCCGCAAAAGCCTGATCGTCCAGAATGCCCACCGCATCGTCAACGGAAAAATGCCGGAGCGGGGAGGCAAGGAGGATGACTTTTTCATGATCGAGTCCTCCGGCCTGGCCTGTCAGAAACTGGTCTGCGACCTGGTCAGCGTCCGGCTCCCGAGAACCTACGGCCTGGACCCCGTCAAGGATATTCAGGTGCTCTGTCCCACCAAGGTGGGGCCCACGGGCAGCCTGGAACTGAACCGGAAGCTGCAGGCGATTCTCAACCCTCCGGCGCCGGACAAACCCCAGATCAGCTGGGAACAGAGCGGCCGGATTCTGCGCTGCGGCGACAAGGTCATGCAGATCAAAAACGACTATGACATTCCCTATGAACGGGAGGGCGCCGAAGCCGGGGTAGGGGCCTACAACGGCGATATGGGCATCGTCACGGCGGTGGACCCCGACAGCCGCGCCGTCACAGTGCTGATGGATGACCGCAAATATGTCTACGGCGCCGATCAGCTCAACGAGCTGGAACCCGCCTACGCGGTGACGGTCCACAAGAGTCAGGGCTCGGAATTCCCGGCGGTGATTCTGCCGGTGGCCGATGTGCCGGCTCGGCTGTGTTACCGCAACCTGCTGTATACCGGCGTGACCCGTGCCCGGAAACTCTGCATTCTGGCCGGGACCCGCCGCACCGAACAGAGTATGATCGCCAATGTGCGGCAGAATATGCGGTACAGCGGCCTGCGCTATCTGCTGAAAGAAGCAGCCGGAGGCAAATCGTGAACGCCGCGGCGGTATCGAAATATGGCGAAAGGCTGCTGGCCGCGCTGTATCCGCGCCGGTGTGTCCTGTGCGGGGAGGTCCTGCACGGCGATACCTGGAACGGAGCGGTCTGCCGCCGCTGTGCATCCGAAGCGGAGCGTCTGCGCCATGCACCGCCCCGCCTGCCGGACACCGAACATTTCTTCTATGCGCTGACATCGGCGGCCGGAGCATTCTATTACCATGGCTGTGTGCGGCACAGTATTCTGCTTTGCAAGCGGTTCGGCCGGCCATGGTATGCGCGTGAGATGGCAGATCTGATGGCGGTGCTGGTCTTTGGCGCCGATCCGGCGGAATTTCCGGGCAGGCGTCCCTGGTACGGCGCGGTGGAAGGGTTTCCGCTCTATCACCGGATTGTGCCGGTCCCGCCGCGGCAGCGCCGCCGACTGGCAGAAAATCTTCCCGAACTGCTGGCCCGCCGCCTGGGTCAGACCCTCGGCATTCCGGTCGAGCATCCGCTCATCCTGACCCGGAAGATCCGGCCCCAGAAATCCCTTGACGCGGCACAGCGCCGCAGGAACACGCTGGACGCCTACGGCTGCCGGGCCGGGACGGATCTGACGGGCAAGCGCGTCCTTCTGGTGGATGACGTGATCACCACAGGGTCCACGGTTTCGGCCTGTGCGCTGGCGCTGATCGCGGCCGGGGCGGTGTCGGTGGACGCTGTCTGTTTTGCCGCCGACGAGGAACTGCCGCGGGACAAGCAGCGCGGCGTGACTTCATTTTTCCAAATGCAAGGAGACAACCTTTGATGAAACAGTATGACATCGGTCTGGATCTGGGAACAACCTCCATCATCATTGCAACGGAAGAACAGGGCGTGGTGTTTCATCAGCCCAGCATCGGCGCCGTGGATACCCGCAGCAATACGGTGCTGGCGGTGGGGGAGGAAGCACTGCGGATGGTCGGCAGGGCGCCTTCCTATATTGATCTGATACGCCCGCTGCGGGATGGCATCATTCAGGATCACCGCATGACCAACGAGCTGATTGTGCGGTTCATCAACGAGGTGTGCCGCTCCCGCCTGATCAAACCCCGGGTGGCAGTCTGCGTCCCGGCGGGCATCACGGGGATCGAGGCGGACGCTGTCGTGGAAGCGGTCATGTCGGCCGGGGCACGGCAGGTGTTCCTGGTCGATGAACCGGTGGCCGCCGCGCTGGGCGCGGGACTCGATATCCGCAAACCGATGGGCTGCATGGTCATCGACATCGGCGGCGGCTCCACCGACATTGCCGTCATCAGTATGGGCGGCCGCGTCCGGGCGGCCAGCCTGCCGGTGGCGGGCAATGCCTTCGACAACTGCATCGCCCAGTATGTCCAGGAAAAATTCAACCTTGCCATCGGCCCGCTCACGGCCGAGGCACTCAAAAAACAGGTGGCCTGCTGCTCCATCAGCGAATTTGAAGGGGTCATGGAGGTGCGCGGCCATTCGTGGGAAACCAATCTGCCCGCCCGCCGCCTGATCTATACCCGCGATCTCTATGAACCGGTGCGGGAACTGGCGGCCCGGATTGTGGCGGCGGCCCATAATGTTCTGGAAAGCACCCCGCCCGAACTGGCGGCCGATGTGTCCAAGACGGGCATCCTGCTCACCGGCGGCGGTTCGATGCTGCGCGGCCTGGCCGGATATCTGGCCGGTGAACTGCACGTCGATGTGGCCATTGCGCCCGATCCCCTCAACTGCGTTGCACGGGGCACCGCCGCCAGCCTCTCGCTGGGCAAGTATCTCACGGCCGGATTCCGGGATGCCACGCCCAAGGTGTGGCACAGCCGTCTGCAGAATGGCCTGACTTCTTTTTCCGGCTGAAAAAATGTGCTATACTGTACGCAAACAGATCTCTATCAAATGATAAGGACAGGTTGACTATGCCCGATACGATCACTTCCGAATTTCTGTCTCTTCGCAACCGATATATTGCGTCCTGCTTCACAAAACTCAATCCGATGCAGCAGCAGGCGGTGTTCACCACCGAAGGCCCGCTGCTCATTCTGGCCGGCGCCGGGTCCGGAAAGACCACCGTGCTGGTCAACCGGATTGCCAATATCATCCGCTTCGGGCGTGCCTACGGCTCCACGGAACTCAGCCGTCCCGTCACCCAGTCCGATGTCGACCAGCTGCGCACCGCCGTTGACTCCGGCAAACCGGTTCCGCAGTCCCTGATGCCGCTGCTCAGCGTTGCACCGGCCCGTCCCTGGAATGTCCTGGCCATCACCTTCACCAACAAGGCGGCCGGGGAACTCAAGGAACGCCTCAAGACGATGCTCGGCGACACGATGGGCGGTGACGTGAATGCCTCCACCTTCCACTCGGCCTGTGTGCGGATTCTCCGCCGGGACGCTGAGCGCATCGGGTTCCCCAACAGCTTCACGATCTACGACTCGGACGATCAGCAGCGCGTCATCAAACAGGTCTACAAGGAACTGATGATCGACGACAAATTCCTGCCGATCAAATCCGCCATCGCCCAGATCAGTGGGTATAAGGATAAGCTGCTCTCCCCCAAGGATGTGGCGGCAGAGGCACCGCGAGACACCAAGGCGGCGCTTGTCAGCAAAATCTATTCGGCCTATGCCGCACGTCTTCGCACGGCCGGTGCCATGGATTTTGACGACCTGATCTATCATACGGTCCAGATGCTGAAAACCGATGCCGAAGCGCGGGAATACTACCAGAAGAAATTCCGCTACGTCGTTGTGGACGAATACCAGGACACCAGCGTGGCGCAGTTTCATCTGGTCCGCCTGCTGGCGGGCGGCAGCAACAATGTCTGTGTGGTCGGCGATGACGACCAGAGTATTTACAAGTTCCGCGGTGCTACGATCGAGAACATCCTGAACTTTGAAAAGGTGTTTCCCGGCGCCAAGACCATCCGCCTGGAACAGAATTACCGTTCCACCACCAACATTCTCAATGCGGCCAACAGCGTCATCCGCAACAACAACGGCCGCAAAGGCAAGACCCTGTGGACCCAGAACGGCGAGGGCGATAAGGTGCATCATTACACGGCGGCGTCCGAGCAGGACGAGGCAAGCCATGTGGCCGAGATCATCGGTCAGAACCTGCGTGCCGGCGCCAGCCTGAAAGATCATGCCGTCCTGTACCGGATGAACGCGCAGTCCAACCCGATCGAAACATATTTTGCCCGCGCGGGCATCCCGTACCGCATTGTGGGCGGCCAGCGCTTCTTTGACCGCAAGGAAGTCAAGGACATCAACTCCTATATGGCGGTTGTCGTCAATCCCCGCGACGATGTGCGTCTGCGGCGGATCATCAACGAACCGGCCCGCAAGATCGGTGCCACTACGGTGGACAAGATTGCCGAGCTGGCGTCCTCCCGCGGGGTTCCCATGCTGGAAATCATCCGTGATGCCGCAACCTTCCCGGCACTGGCGCGCTCGGCCTCGGCACTCGGCAGCTTTTATGCGATGTACCGGGAACTGTGCGATCTGTCGGTAACGCTGCCGCTGGATGAATTCGCCGGCGAAGTGATCCGCAGAACCGGTTATGAAGCAATGCTCAAGGCGCAGAAGGAAGAAGGGGAAACCCGCCTGGAAAACCTGGGCCAGCTGGTGTCCTCCGTCAAGACCTATGTGGACCAGAACGGTGAGGAAGCCACCCTCTCGGGCTTCCTCGAGGAAGTGGCGCTCATCGCGGACATTGACTCCTACGATGAGGAGGCGGACTCCGTGACGCTGATGACGATGCACAGTGCCAAGGGCCTGGAATTCCCATATGTCTTCATCATCGGCATGGAGGACGGCGTGTTCCCCGGAGACCTTGCGCGGTACAGTGAGGAGGAAATGGAGGAAGAGCGGCGCCTGTGCTATGTGGGCATCACCCGCGCCAAGAAGGAGCTGTATCTCTCGTCCTCCCGCAGCCGGATGATCTTCGGCCAGACGCGGCGCAATCCGCCGTCCTGTTTCCTGAGCGAGATCGACCCTTCCGTCATGGATGAGACGGAAAGCCCCGAACTTGCCTACAGCGGCGGGTTCGGTGCCGGCTACGGGACGTACAGCACGAACGTCCCCGGCGGACGCAGCGGCTACTCGGGCGCCTCTCGCGGGTATCTCAACAGCGAGTACAACCGCGGTTTCGGTGCGCGGTACAGCGGCGGTTTCCGCAGCGGGTTTGCCTCGGGCGGCCATGAAAGCCCCAACTATCCCGGCGGACGCCATACTGTACAGGAAAGCGGCTTCGGTGCCGGATACGGTTCCTCCCGCGTCAACACCCATTCCGGCACCCCGGCAGCCCCGGCGGGCGGCGGCTCGACGCTGCAGCGTACCCCGGTGGCCGAACCCCGCAAAAAAGCGGCATCGTTTGCACCCGGAGACTTTGTGGATCACAAGGTGTTCGGGCGCGGCAAGGTGCTCAAAGTCACGCCGGTGGCCGGCGACTGTATCGTCGAGATTCAGTTCGACCGTGTGGGCGTGAAAAAGACGATGGCCAACTATGCGCCTCTGACCAAACTCAGCCAAAAATAAGTTCAGCAAGAAAGAGGGAAAATTCATGCTGGTGACATTGATCGCCCACACCAACGACCCCGAAAAAACCGTTGCCGCTGCGGCAAAACTGTGCTACTCCGATGCACATATCGAGACCCTTCTGGAGGGGCTGACGCCCGACAAGACGGCGGCGTTCCTCAAAAAGCTCAGCGATATGGGCCATGCCAGCCCGATCGAACACGCCAGTTTCACCTTTGGCATCGAGGGCGTATCCAGGACCTTTCTGGCGCAGGTCACGCGCCATCGGATTGCCTCGTTCAGCGTGCAGAGCCAGCGCTATGTGCGGCTGGAGGATTTCCGGTATGTGATTCCGCCGGAGATCCAAGCCATCCCCGAGGCAAAACAGAAATTTATAGATGCCATGAATGAGGACGCTGCCCAATACCTCTCTCTGGTCCATACGCTGGAAGAACAGCATACCCGGACCCTGATGGAGCAGGGGATGACCGAACAGCAGGCCCGCGCCAAAGCCAGCAAGAAAGCCAACGAGGATGCCCGCTTTGTGCTCCCCAACGCCTGTGAAACCAAGATGGTCATGACGATGAACTGCCGCAGCCTGCTGAACTTTTTCAACCTGCGCTGCTGCAACCGCGCCCAGTGGGAGATCCGCGCCGTGGCGGATGCCATGCTGCGGCTTGTCTATCCGCTGGCGCCGCATATCTTTGCCGCGGCCGGGCCTCGCTGCCTGACCGGTCCCTGCCCCGAAGGACAGATGTGCTGCGGGGAACAGGAGGCGGTACGCCGGAAATACATGGAACTGAAACGGGAGGTACAAGCAAATGGGTAAGCTGATCATTTTTGAAGGGCTGGACGGGTCCGGCAAAGCGACGCAGGCCGAACTGGCCTGCAAGAGCCTCAAGGAAAAAGGGTATGACCCGCTCAAAATCACCTTCCCGGATTATGAAAGCGACTCTTCGGCGCTCGTCAAGATGTATCTCTCCGGCAAGTTCGGCAAAAAGCCCGATGACGTCAACGCCTATGCCGCATCCACCTTCTTTGCGGTGGACCGGTATGCCAGCTACAAGACGGACTGGGGCGCAAGCTACCGGCAGAACGGGCTGATCATTTCGGACCGGTACACGACCTCCAATGCCGTGCACCAGTGCTCTAAACTCCCGCCGATGCACTGGGACGGATTCCTGGAATGGCTGTTTGACTTCGAGTACAAGAAACTCGGCCTGCCGGCGCCCGACGCGGTGATTTATCTGGCCGTGGACCCCGAGGTCAGCCATCGTCTGCTCAATGCGCGCTACCATGGCGATGATACCAAGATGGATATTCAGGAGCGGGACTCCGAGTACCTGGCCCGTTCCCGCGCCGCGGCGGAATACTGCGCACGCAAGCTGGGCTGGAAGCGCATCGAATGCACCAAGATGGAGGATGGCATCAAGACCATCCGCAACATGGAGGAAATTCATGCCGAGGTACTTGCGAATCTGGAACAAATATTGTAAACTGTGCTGGATACAGGAAGAGGAAACACCATGCTTTGCAAAGCGACTGAGGCGGACCTGGAACAACTGATTGCTTTCCGCCGTCAGGCATTTGGCGGCAGCCGGCAGCAGGCCGAGGACTGGCTGTGCGGGATCATCGGGCTGGACAATCTGCTGCTGCTCGCCAAGGATGTGGCACAGCAGAAACCCCGGATCGCCGCCATGCTGGGCGCGGTGCCGGTGGAATGCGGGCATCACCGCGGGGTGTGGTTCTGCGGGATGGCAACCATCCCCGAACTGCGCGGCCGCGGTTTGATGACAAAGCTGCTGAGCACCTGTATGCGTGCCTACGGAGCCAACGGCTGTGATTTTGCGGTGACGGCGCCGGAAAACTCCCGCGCCGCCAGAAAGCTCGGAGAGATGGGATTTGAAAACCGCTTTCCGCTGCGCATCATCCGCAAACCCATTGCCCACAATCTCTGGGCCCGGGCGGATTTTGACGCCATGACGGTGCGCCGCCTGATTGATACCCGGCAGCGCTATCAGCCCGGCTGCGTGCTGCTGCCCGAGTCCTCGATCAGTGAGATGATCAAACGGCTGTACCGGCAGGGACTGACCATCGTGTCCAATCCCAGGGGATACGGCCTGTATTGCCAGAATGACGATGTCCTGCAGTTTATTGAACTGCAGGCGGACAACGACCATTCCGCCGACATCCTGCTGCAAGCCGCGCGCGAGCAGACGGGTGCCACACGGGCGAGCATTCTCCTTGCTGAAAACCAGACACTGTATCTGGGGGAGGGCAAGCGCTGCGGTTACGGAATGATCTGTTTTCTGAATCGTCCGTTCCCGGTAACGGATGTCTACTTCCGCCTTCTGCTCTGAATGGCGGAACCGGAAAGAACAGGATTGTGCTTCTGACCGGGAAGTAAAAGGAGTAGTATTATGAGAATTAATCGTGAAGAGACTGCGGGTACCCCGCAAAACGATGGTTCCCAGCCGGAACGGCAGGTATACCATGCAGGACAGAACACGGGGGCGTCGCAGGGCAGACAGGTACCGTTTGCCTCGTCGCGCAAGTCACGGGCCGGCTCTCATCGCGCAGCGCCGTCTCCGGCCGCCCCGTCCCACGAAACCACCGACGATTCCCGGCAGAGCACGCCGACTCAGGACCAGAAGGCGGCCGCTGCGGCCCGTGAGGCGAAGATCCGGGAGGCTCTGTCACAGCTGACCCCGGAACAGCTGGAAAAGCTGCGTCAGCTGGCGGCCTACCGGGCGGCGCAGGCGGCCAAAGCCAAGCAGGCAACGCCGCAGTCCGAACCGCAGGCTGCCTCCGAGCCGGCGCCGCAAGCCGCTCCCGAGCCGCAGGCACAGCCGGCGCCCGAACCGAAAGAGCCGCCGGCCCCGCAGCCGGAAACTGCCGCCAGACCGCAGCCAAAGCCTGCCCCGAAGCCGCAGCCGGAAACGGCCGTCAAACCGAAAGCACGGCCCATCCCCGAACCGGAGCCGGAGGACATCCCCAAACCGGAGGATTTCCCGACCCGGGAACCCGCTGCGCCCCACTACGAAGAGCCGTCGGAGCAGCCCGCCGAACCGGAGGTGCCGCAGGAGACTCTCCCGCAGAGTGAGGAACCCGAGGAAGAGGAACGGCCGAAAAAGCGGTTCCCGGTCGGCTGTCTTGTGATTGTGATTCTGCTTGCGCTGGTGGCCTTCGGCGCCTGGAAAGTGACCCAGTTCTACGGAGAGGTGGACGGTGACCGGGAACTCGGCGAGAGCAAGACCATCACGATTGAACAGGGCTCCACGGTGGCGGACATCACGAACGTCCTCAAGGAAAACGGCATCATCGAATATGACTGGCTTTTCAAACTGTATGCCAAGTACAGCGGAAAGGCGAATGAACTGCAGTACGGTGACTTTGAACTCCGTTCGGGAATGCCGTACAACGATATTCTGCATGAGCTGACCTATCAGAAGGTCAAGCGCAAGACCGTCCAGATCACCTTCCCGGAAGGCTCCACTGCAGTGGCCATCGCCCAGAAGATGGAGGACAGCGGTCTGTGCTCGGTCGATGATTTCCTGGCATGTGCCAACGGCGATGACGGTTCGGACTTCAGCCAGTACCGGTTCTGGACCGAGATCCCCGATTCTCCCGGCCGCCTGATGAAGTGCGAAGGGTATCTGTTCCCCGACACCTATGAATTCTATCAGGACGATACCGTCTACAATTACGTCAATACCTTCTATAAGGAATTTGACGCCAAGACCAGCGGACTCTGGGATACCATCAACGAAAAGGGTACCTCGATGAATGATGTGGTCATTCTGGCCAGCTTCATCCAGGAGGAGGCCGGTCTGCCGGAGGAGGATGCCAAGGTCTCGGCCTGCTTCCATAACCGTCTGGAATCCACCGATCCCGAATGGGCGGATCATAAGCTGGAATCCAACGCCAGCAGCTATATCATGCAGGATTCCGACAACAACTATCTGTGGAACTCGCCGACGGCGGAGTATTACGGCTGGCCCGAGGCGGGCGCCATCCCGGAGGATGTGCTCAACGCCTATGACACCTACCGGATCAGCGGACTGCCTGCAGGCGCCATCTCCAACCCCGGATATGCCGCGATCGATGCCGCACTGAATCCCGACGAGGAATTCATGGCCGAGGGCTACTACTTCTTCGTGACGGGCAATCCGAACGGAGACTACCCGGGACAGTATTTCTACGCCAAGACGGCGGACGAACATCTCGCCAACTGCGCCAAGGCAGGCTGGTAACATTGATTATAAAGGAGCACTGCTCATGCTTTCACGCCCGGAGTTGCTGTCGCCGGCCGGCAGCCTCGAAACACTCAAATACGCCGTCCTCTATGGTGCCGATGCCGTGTACTGTGCACTGCCGCAGTTCGGCATGCGGGCGGCCCCGGTCAACCTGACCATGGAAGAACTGCAGGAGGGCTGCATTTTCGCCCATGCACGGGGCAAAAAGGTCTATCTGACGCTCAATACGCTGCCCACCAATGACGAGCTGGCCGAGCTGCCCGCGTATATCCGCGATGCCGCACAGGCCGGGGTGGACGCCTTCATCATCGCCGACCTGGGCGTGCTGGCACTCGCCAAGCAGTATGCGCCGGATACCGACGTCCATTTTTCCACCCAGGCGGGCATCACCAACTATGCGGCCGCGACCCAGGCGTACCGGATGGGCGCCAGGCGTGTGGTGCTGGCACGGGAACTGACGCTGACCGATATTGCGCAGATCCGCGACCATACCCCGCCTGAACTGGAACTCGAAGCCTTTGTCCATGGGGCAATGTGCATGAGTGTCTCGGGCCGGTGCCTGCTGTCCAGCTATCTGACGGGGCGCAGCGGCAACCGTGGCGAATGCGCACAGCCCTGCCGCTGGAAATACTACCTGGTGGAGGAAAAACGCCCCGGCCAGTATATGCAGATCGGGGAGGACAAGGACGGCAGCTATATTCTGAACGCCAACGACCTGTGCACGGCGCCGTTCCTGGACCTGATCTGCAAGGCGGGGGTGGATTCCCTCAAGATCGAGGGCCGCGCCAAGACCTTCTATTATGTGGCATCCGTCACGGCGGCCTACCGCAAGGCGCTGGATGCCTATCTGCGCGATCCCATGGCGGAGGACTTCACCCTGCCGGATGACGCGCTCGAGGAGCTCAACCGGACCAGCCACCGCCACTATTCGCCGGGATTCTATTTCGGCAGGGAACAGGCGCTGCAGACGCCCAGCCATTCCTATGTGCGGGAGTGGGATTTTATCGGCACGGTGGATTCCTGGGAAGGGGGCATTGCCTCCTGTACGCAGCGCAGCAAGTTCTGCCTGGGAGATACCCTCGAAGTCCTGCAGCCGGATGGCAGTGTGCTCACGCTGACACCCGAGTGGATCCGGAACGAGGAAGGGGAGAAAATCGAGGCAACACCGCACCCGATGATGCGGTTTACCATCCCTTGCACCGCCCCGCTGATGCCGTACAGTCTGCTCCGAATGCAGAAAAAAAGCAGCGAATCCTGATAAGTTTTCTCGTGACCTGGCGGTCTCTGACCGTCGGGTCATTTTTTGTCGCCGGATTTGCCTGAAATGGCAAAATAAAACCACAAAAAGCGGGAACGGAATTTGTGTAAAACAGGAAATTTAGGCAGATATTAACAAGAAGCAATTGAAAGGAGTCGGAAATAGTGCTAATATTTTTTATGTACATTTTGTGAAATCCGTATGAGCTTTTGGAAAAATCGGAAAGCCAAGAATTCATCTCCGGTTTTCCCGCCCTGGCGGTTCATATAGATAACAAAAGACAAAGGAGAAGAAGGATGAATACAAAGTTCCATCGCTTTGTCGCATCGGTTATGGCGCTGTGCATGATGGCAGTTTTGTTCCCCTCCGCTGCATTGGCGGAGACTCCGGAAACTGCCGTTACGCAGAGCACCACGTACATGGCCAACGACGGCAGCATTGACGTGGTGGCTTCCACCAATTATGCGGTTGCCCCCGGTGTGACGGAAACGGACGTGATCCTGAACAGCTCGGATGGCCAGATCATGGGTTACATGACCACGATTGATCTGTCCAACTCGACGGTCAAGCTCAAGTCCAGCTACAAGGGCTACTACAACGGAACGGACAGCTCCAGCTGGGCGGTTTCCGGTTGGGGTCTTGAAAAGACTTCCGATCAGGCGGCGGCCTACGAAAAGTCCAACCCGGGCGAAAATGTTGTGGCTGCGACCAACGGCGACTACTTCAACATGCAGACCGGCCAGCCTGTCGGCTCCATGATCATGAACGGTGTGGAGCAGAACCCCAACAACGCGAACCGTGAGCCGTATTTTGCGGTCCTCAAGGACGGTACGCCTGTGATCCGCAAGGCCGGCACCGACCGCAGCGACGTGGAGGAGTCCATCTCCGGCCCCTTCACGCTGGTCGAAAACGGCAAGAACGTTCAGAACAAGAGTGATACTTCGCTGATGCCCCGCAACAGCATCGGCATCAAAGAGGACGGCACTGTCGTTCTGTTCCTGGCGGATGGCCGTCAGGAACCCAAATCCGTCGGTATGACGCTGTACGACCTGGCCGATTACCTGATCTCCCAGGGCGTCAAGGATGCGCTGTACCTGGATGGCGGCGGCTCTGCCACGCTTCTGACCGAGCGTGAAGGCAGCGGCCGGCTCTCCATCAAGAACAGCCCCTCCGACGGCAGCGAGCGCGCGGTTTCCTCGGCGCTGCTGGTTGTCTCCACCGCCAAGGGTGACGGCGTGTTTGAGCATGCCACGGTGAGCCCGAAGAACGAGTGGTATACGCCGGGCGGTACGGTGCAGTTTACGGCGGATGGTGTCGACGCCAGCGGCAACCCTGCCGAACTGCCGGGCGACCTGGTCTGGCAGCTGGCCGACGATTCCAAGGACAAGGGCCAGATTGATGCCCAGAGCGGTGTGTTTACTTCCAACGGCAAACTCGGCGACGTGACGGTTCAGCTGATGCAGGGCGGCAAGAATGTCGGCGAAAGCACCGTCAGGATCGTGGAGCCGGATGAAATCTATTTCAGCTCTCCCTCTCTGTGCCTGGACTTCGGCGAACAGAACGACCTTGGCTTCAAGGCTCGCAGCGACAACCGTGAGCTGAACCTCTCGGCGGCCGGCTTTACCTGGGATACCGGAACGCTCGGCACGATGAGCGGCAATATCTTCACGGCCGTGAACGGAACCTCCACCCAGAAGGGCACGGTGTCCGTCTCTTACCGCCGCCAGGACGGCAAAGAACTGACCGCCAGCATCGAGGTGGAGGTCGGCAAGATGCCGATCGTCGCCATGGATTTTGAGCCCAACGAAAATGGCCCGCTGACCGGTGCGCATTATCATTGGGGCAGCCCGACGTTTGTGAATTCCGGTGATACCCAGGGCTATATGGGCAACGGCGAACCGGTAGACGTCATCACTTCGGGCACCTATACCGGAAATCCCCAGTATGCCACGGATCAGCCTCCCTTCGTGTTCACCGGCAACTGGGATAACGCCGTCCCGGCCGCGGACATCTTCCGTGCCAACGGCTATTCCTTCTACCTCTGGCCCAACAGCTCCATTACCACCTACGAGGCCGGTAGTGTGACGACCACCAACGTGGAACAAGGCGGCCAGGTGCGTTTCGGCGATTATGCGCTGGAACTCAACTATGATTACGCCAGCTACGATAAGTCCTCCAACGCCAACTTCTATATCCGTTACTGCGGTGAGAAGTACGACATCGAAGGCGCCCCCACCGAACTCGGCGTCTGGGTGTATGCGGACAGCAGTGCCTACGGCTACGCACTGTACGCGGATGTCATGGTGTGGAACGGCAGCGACTATGTTACCAAGAACCTGTCCCTTGTCCCGGCAGACCGCGAAAAGGATGAGCAGGGCAAGTACAAGTACAGCTACATTGACTGGACCGGATGGAAATATTGCTGCGCCGATATGAGCAGCCTGGCCCAGTACGCCTACGACGACCACCCGATGGCCATCATCCCCGGCCAGGGTCTGTTCTGGCTGAGCTACCAGCCGGGCAGCGGCCGTGGCGGCCGGTATGCCGGTACGCTCTACTTTGACAACTACCGTTTTGTCTACGGTACCAACCTCGATGACCTTGTGAACCCCTATGTTTCGGACATTCAGGTCAACGGTGTTGACATCTCCAACAGCAACGATGTTGTCATCGATACCAACGATGTGGAAATCTCCACGAACTTTGACGATCAGGAAAGCCAGAACCGTTCCGGCATCGATGCCGCCCGCACCACCATCAAGGTGGACGGCGAGAGCGTGACGCTGGACGGCAGCACGACTTCCGCCCTGACCCGTCTGAATCTCGAAAACGGTCTGCACAGTGTGCAGGTCACCGTCTACGATGCCTTCGGCAACTGGGGCACCAAGACGGCCTACTTCACGATCCAGAGCGGCACCGGCACCAACAGCAGCGTGACGCTTTCCGGTCCCGATACGGTCACGATGGGCAACGACTACACGATGTCCATCACCACCACCGGTTCCGTGAAGTCCTTCACGATGGAAGTCCTCCAGCTCAATTCCGATTTCGGTGAGCCGGTTGTGAACTTCACCAACGGCTGGGAAGGCAAGGCCACCTACGAGGTCACCGGCTTCAAGAAGGCCAAGATGTACATTGAGGCCACCAACAACGGTGCATCGAACGCGGATGCGACCGAAGTCGCGACGCTGACCTTCAGCGTTCCCACAACGGTTGACCCCGAGATTGACTTCTTCACCTATACGGTGACGTCCACGAACTATGTGAACGCCGACGGCAGCAAGGGCTCCAGCGCGCAGCCCGATGTCAAGCTGAGCATCAGCGCCTACTACACGGTGGAAGCCGCTGTGGCGGTTGCCGGCTATGACACGCTGCTCACCGTCAAAGGCCCCAACGGTCCCGAGGCGGGCGTCGAAGTCTTTGTCAACGGCAGCTCCATCGGCACGACGGACGACAACGGTCAGATCCGTGCCGAAATCACCAAGACCCTGCAGGCTGGTGACAGCTTCCAGGTCAATGCCAAGAAGGATCAGCATTCCTCCTTCACCACCAAGATCACGGTGATGGCTGCTTCCGGCAGTGAAGACGGCAAGCCGGCCGGCATCTCTCTGCCCGCCTCCGCCGATCCCGCCACCACCCAGAACATCACCTGGCTGAGCAGCCTGAGCGCCAGTGACAACAAGGCCGTTGTCGAATACTGGATCGGTGACGGAGAGAAGTCCCAGACCACCGGTACGTCGGAGGTCCAGGCCTTCACGACCGACAAGGGTGCTGCCTACATCAACTCGGTCCAGCTGACCGGCCTTACTCCCGGAACGACCTACTCTTACCGCGTCGGCGACGGCCAGGAAGAGCACTGGTCCGACGTGGCGACCTTCAAGACCGAGAACAATACCGAGAGCACGCGCTTCTTCGTCATCGGTGATACCCAGATGAGCGGCAACATCGACAGCGATCAGGAATCCCTGGATCTGCTCAACAAGATCGGCACGGCCGTGGCGGGCGCTGATTTCGGCGTCCAGACCGGCGACTATGTCGATAATGGCGGCAACTACGCGATGTGGGAAGAGATCCAGAATGTCTTCGGCCAGCAGTTCGCCGGCATCGACATGATGCACACGCTCGGCAACCATGAATACTATGGCGACGAGAACGGTGTTGCGGCCCAGAAGCTGTTCAGCTATCAGAACGCCAGCTACAACTCTTACACCTACGGAAATGTCTACGTTGCCACCATCAACTACGGCGCCAACTGGGAGTCCGCTCTTGCCTGGCTGGTGAATGACGCGCAGGCCAGCAATGCGGAGTGGAAGGTCCTGTCCATCCATCAGCCTCCGTATTACACCAACGTCAACGGCGGCAGCGGCCGTTTCAACCAGATTGTTCCCGCTGCGGCGGATGAAGCCGGCATTGATGTCGTCTTCTCCGGCCACGACCATTCTTACGCAAGAACCAAACCCATGACCGCGGGTCAGGTCGATGAAGAGAACGGCACGACCTACTTCATCTGCGGCGACCTGGGCGAGAAGAGCCGCGACATCAACTACGCGGCGGTTGACACGCCGGAGTTCAACTTCGACATGATCAGCCAGGATTACAGCGCGCTGTACCTGGATGTCACCGCCACGAGCTCCTCCACGACGGATGACGGCGTGATGACCATCACGGCGAAGGACGCCGACGGCTCGATCATCGATACCTGCGAAATCACCCATAAGGCTCCCTGCAAGGATGGCCATACCTGGAATGGCGTCTATGATGCCAAGGACGGCACGGTCACCTGCGACATCTGCGGCACGACCATGAAGGCCACCGACGCCAAGTGCAACGGCTGGTTCACCGAGAAGGAATCCGGCAGAAAGATGTACTTTGTTGCCGGTGAGTACTCCACCGGTTACCTGCGCCTGTCGGAGGAAGCTGTGGTCACCCGCTACTACTTCGATCGTAACGGCTATGTCTACGACGGAACCTACGAACTGCTGGGCGAGAACTGTGAGTTCAAGGACGGCCAGTTCGTTCCGAACGATCAGATCCTCGATGCCGGTGTCTGCGGCGAACAGGGTGACAACATCCAGTTCGTCCTGTACGCGGACGGCACCATGAAGGTGGACGGCGAGGGTGCGCTGATCGGCGATGCGTCGATGAGCGTCAACCCCTGGCTCGAAAACGATCAGGTCAAGAAACTGGTCATCGGCAAGGGCCTGACCAACATCGGCAACTATGGTTTCTGGCATCTGTCTCACTGCGAGACGCTGGTCTTTGAGGAACCCTCTCAGATCACGCAGATCAACCATCATGCCTTCGGCGGCAACTGGTATCTGAAGGATGTCACGCTGCCCGAAAGCCTGACCACGATCGGCTCCCGCGCCTTCCTGAGCGACAGCCGCCTCGAAACGGTCAGAATCCCCGCTTCCGTCACCTCGATCGACACCTACGCGTTCGACCGCTGCGACAAGGAGCTCCTGACGCTGGTTGTCGAGGAAGGCAGCTATGCGGAACAGTGGGCCAAGGACAACGGCTATCGGTACAGCTACGAGGCCGCGCCCACGCCTACGCCCAGCGCTTCTCCCGAACCCAGTGCGACGCCGGAACCCGGTACGACGCCGGAGCCTGGCACCACGCCGGAACCCGGTACTACCCCGACCCCCGAAGCGACTGCGACCCCCGCCCCGATTGAGTCGATGGGCTGGCAGGAAGAGAACGGCCGGATGTACTGGTACGAGAACGGTGTCAAGCAGGGCACCGAAGGCCGCGGCAAGGAGATCTATGATCCCGAGACCGACGGCTGGTACTGGCTCGATGCCATTGACGGCGGTGCCATGGCCGTTGACAAGGATGTCTATCAGGACAGCTTTGCCGGCGAGTATGCCGATGATCCCGAAACGATGACCGGCAAATGGTGCCATTACGGCCCGGACGGCAAGATGATCAAGGGCTGGTATGTGCCGCAGGAGGACGTTGCCTACTACTTCGATCCGATCTACGGCGCAATGCTCAAGGGTCACCGCACCGTCATCGAGACGGCAGAGGACGGCACCGAAACGCAGACCGACTGCTGGTTCGATGAGATCACCGGCATTGGCCTGAATCTGCAGTGGCGTACCATCGACGGCAATGACTACTGGTATGAGAGCGGTATCCGTCAGGGCACCGAAGGCCGCGGCAAGGAAATCTATGATCCCGCGGTTGACGCCTGGTTCTGGCTGGATGCGATTGACCAGGGCAAGAAAGCCGTGTCGAAGGATGTCTATCAGGAGTCCTTCGCAGGACAGTTTGCCGACCGTCCGGACGGAACCGGCAAGTGGGTCCGCTACAATGAGAACGGCGAGATGGTCAAGGGCTGGCAGACAACCGAAGCCGGTACCTACTACTTCGATTATCTCACCGGTGCCATGGCAAAGGGTACAACCACAATCGACGATGTCTCCTACACCTTCGATCCTGTGACCGGTATCCTCCAGTAACCCCAACAAAAGAGGCTTCCCGCAAGGGAAGCCTCTTTTTGTTATAGTTTTATTTTTTCAGCAGGGCACTGCGGCGATACTGCAGCGGACTCTGCCCGGCCATGGCGGAAAACCGGGTCGAAAAGTTGCTCTCATCCGCGAACCCGACCTGGCGCGCAATCGTACCGACCGGCAGATCGGTCAGGACCAGCAGATCCTTGGCCTGGGTGATCCGGTAGCACAGCAGATAATTGTAGGGGGTGGTACCCATGTACTGCCGGAACAGCCGCAGAAAGTAGCTCTTGCTCATATGGGCGGCACGGATCAGTTCATCCAGGCAAAGCGGTTCGGAATAATGTTCGCGCAGGTAGTTGGCGGCCCTCTCGACGGTGGCGCGGTTGGAACCGGTTCCGCCGCTCAGCCGCTGGCGTGCCATGGCGGCCAGCATCTGGTGGATGGCGAGAGCGTTGTCAATGGCGGAAACGCTGGTCTCGGCCTGGACGCCATCCAATACGCGGTCAAAGGAACTGCGGACATCCATGCCGGGAAGCGGAACGGCGCACAGATGCTGCCCGGGAATCAGCAGGGGAACAAAGGCCTTGACACCCGGTCCGTCCACATGTGCCCAGTAATGGTACCAGCAGCTCTGGCCGGGGGCGGTGCAGTAACTCTGCGGGGTCCGGCAATCCAACAACAGCATGTTGCCCTTTTCCAGCGTGACCTGGGTATTGTTCTGTTCGATCAGGCCGGCTCCCTCCAGCGTATAAAAGAGGATGTAGCTCTCCTTGTCGGTCCGGGCCGTGGCAAACCGCTCCAGACCGTAAAACAAACCGGCCTCGGAACAGTGATATGGCTGAGCCAGTGCCGCCGCGCCGGGGGTTGTGCGCAGCCATCGGCTGCGCGGTTCCACATCCATGTTGTAGGTCAGCATCCAGAGCCCTCCGGTCGAGTAGACTTTTCACAAAAAACAGTACAATTCAAGCCATGGAAACCTTGTTCCGCGGCGCGTATACTGAAAGACAGAAAGAATTACGGGTGAAATGAATCTGAAATCATTTTACCAAAAAGGAGCAAAAGATGCAATCCTGTTATCTAGCCGTGGATATTGGCGCGTCGAGCGGCCGGCATATTGTCGGAACCGTCCAGGACGGCCGCATGAAGCTGCAGGAAGTCTATCGGTTCGAGAACCGCCTGCAGGAACGCAACGGCCATCTCTGCTGGGACATTGACGGCCTTGCCCAACAGGTGGTGGAAGGCCTCAAGGCAGCCCATGACCAGGGCTTTGCGCCGGTCACGGTGGGAATCGATACCTGGGCCGTGGACTTTGTGCTGCTTGACGGCCAGGGCAACCGCCTGGGAGATGCCGTCGCGTATCGGGACAAGCGTACCGCAGACCAGCGCCGGAAGCTGGAACCGGTGGTGCCTTTTGCGGAACTCTACCGCCGCACGGGCATCCAGTACCAGCCGTTCAATACGATCTATCAGCTCTGCGCGCTCAAAGACGAACATCCCGAACAGCTGCAGGCGGCGGAGCATTTCCTGATGATTCCGGATTACCTGAATTATTGCCTGTGCGGTGTGATGGCCAACGAGTATACCAATGCCTCCACGACGGCCCTGGTCGGCGCCGAAAGCAAGACCTGGGACGACGCGCTGATCGAGAAACTGGGCCTGCCGCGCAAGATCTTCGGCGCGATCCGGACACCCGGTACCGTGCTCGGACATCTGCGGGAAGAAGTCAGCCGCTATGTCGGCTTTGACTGCCAGGTCGTTCTGCCGGCCACCCATGATACCGGCTCCGCGTTCCTCGCCGTTCCGGCCCGGGATGACAAGGCGGTTTACCTTTCCAGCGGTACCTGGAGCCTGCTCGGCGTTGAGAATCTCACCCCGATCACCGGCCCTGAGAGTGAAGCTGCCAACTTCACCAATGAGGGCGGCTATGAATACCGGTACCGGTATCTCAAAAACATTATGGGCCTCTGGATGATTCAGTCGGTCCGCCGCGAACTCGGGGAGCAGACCGGTACCCGGCCGAGCTTCCCGGAACTGATTGCCGCCGCGGAAGGCGCACACGACTTTGCCGGAATTGTCAGCACCGGAGACCAGCGTTTCCTGGCGCCCGCTTCCATGA
Organism: Gemmiger sp.; assembly: GCF_036306485.1. GTDB lineage: Bacteria > Bacillota > Clostridia > Oscillospirales > Ruminococcaceae > Gemmiger. Next base: position 93,328 of record NZ_JAXJZK010000042.1, read on the forward strand.
TCGAGGAAGTCAAGGCGGCCTGCGCCGACGCCGGACAGACGGTCCCCGCAACCGTCGGCGAGGTCATGCAGACCATCTACAATTCGCTGTCGCGCGATTACCGCAAGGCGATTGATGAACTGCAGACGCTGACCGGAAAACGGTATACGAGCATCAATATTGTGGGCGGCGGCAGCCAGGATATGTACCTGAACCAGATGACCGCCAACGCCGCAGGACTGCCGGTCTTTGCGGGCCCCACCGAGGGAACGGCTCTCGGAAACCTGATGGTACAATTCATCGCGGCGGGAATTTATCCGGATCTGCAGTCCGCACGCGATGCGATCAAAAACAGCTTTGAAATCAAGGAGGTACTTCCCCAATGAGTTACGAAGAGGCAAAACGGAAATATGCCGAATACGGCGTGGATACCGAAGCGGCACTGGAAAAGATTGCGGCGAAGGCGGTTTCCATCCACTGCTGGCAGGGCGATGATGTCACCGGTTTCGACAACCCCGAGGGCGGCGCCGGCAACGGTCTGGCGGTCACCGGCAACTATCCCGGCCGTGCCCGGAACTTTGAGGAACTCAAGTCGGACTTCCTTGAGGCCATCCGCCTGATCCCCGGCAAGAAGCGCATCAATCTGCATGCCTGCTATGCAATTTTCACCGAGGAAAATCCCTGGGTGGACCGCGACAAGCTGGAATACAAGCATTTTGCACCCTGGGTGGAGTTCGCCAAGGAACATGGCCTCGGCATTGACTTCAACCCCACGATTTTCAGCCATCCCATGATGAAGGACGGCCTGAGCCTGTCCAGCCCGGACCCGGAGGTCCGCCGTTTCTGGATTGACCACTGCAAGGCAAGCCGCCGCATCGCCCACGAAATCGGCCTGGCCCTGAACGATACCGTCGAAAACAATATATGGATTCCCGACGGCTACAAGGACACCCCGGCAGACCGGATGCAGCCCCGCAAGTGGCTGAAGGAGTCTCTGGATGAGATCTTCTCCGAGCACTACGACAATGTCATCGACTGTGTCGAGTCCAAGTTCTTCGCCGTGGGTGTCGAGAGCTACACGACCGGTTCCAATGAATTCTACACCGCATACGCTGCGCAGCATCCCGGCGTGTACAACCTGCTGGATGCCGGCCACTATCATCCCTCGGAATATATTTCCGATAAGATCAGCGCCATGCTGTGCTTCTTCAAATATGTGCCGCTGCATGTGACCCGCGGTGTCAACTGGGACTCCGACCATGTGGTTGCCTTTGACGATGAGACCCGCGAGATCTGCAAAGAGATTGTCCGCAACGATGCCATAGACCGCGTTCTGGTCGGCCTGGACTTCTTTGATGCCTCGATCAACCGGATCGCAGCCTGGGTCATCGGCAGCCGCAACTTTGAGAAGAGCCTGCTGTTCGCGCTGCTGCAGCCGGATACTGAGCTCAAGGCGATGCAGAATGCCGGCGACTTTACGGGCCGTCTGATGCTTCAGGAAGAGGTCAAGACGCTGCCGTTTGCGGATGTCTGGGAGGAATACTGCCGCCGTCAGGGCGTTCCCACGGGCCGCGAATGGTACGACGAAGTCAAGAAGTACGAGCAGGAAGTTCTGCTGAAGCGTGTTTGATTCTGATGATCTGAAATATATAAAGGAGCGTATTTCGATGAACGAACTGTATCAGGTTCCCGCAATGGCGGGCTTTATCCGGATGTGTGACGACGGCTGGCAGCAGGGCTGGCACGAGCGCAACGGCGGCAATCTGACCTACCGCATGACGGAAGAGGACGTGGCCGCCTGCCGCCCTTACTTTGACGCGCAGCCCCGTCCCTGGGTCAAGATGGGCGTTCAGGCCAAGAACCTGGCCGGGGAGTACTTCATCACCACCGGTTCTGGCAAGTATTTCCGCAATGTGATTCTGGACCCCGCCGCCAACATCGGCATCGTGGAGATCAATGACGAGGGCGACAGCTGGCGCATTGTCTGGGGCCTTGAAAACGGTGCGAAACCCACGTCGGAGTTCCCGTCCCATTTCATGAACCACAGCGTCCGCAAGGAAGCCACCAACGGTGCCAACCGCGTGATCTATCACTGCCACGCCACCAACGTCATCGCGCTGACCTACGTCCTGCCCCTCAATGACCGCGACTTCACCCGTCCGCTGTGGCAGAGCGCTACCGAGTGCCCGGTGGTGTTCCCGGAAGGCGTCGGCGTCTGCCCCTGGATGGTTCCGGGCGGCGCCGCCATTGCAATGGCAACCTCCGAAAAGATGAAGACCTATCAGGCCGCCGTCTGGGCGCAGCATGGCCTGTTCGTGTCCGGCCCGGACTACGACACGGCGTTCGGTCTCGCACATACCATTGAGAAGAGCGCAGAGATCTATGTCAAGGTGCTCTCCACCGGCCGCCCGATCCTGCAGACCATCACGGATGATGCCCTGCGTGCCATTGCACATGATTTTGGCGTCCAGCTCAACGAAGCGTTTCTCGATTAATCGATTCCCTCTATACAGGAAAAAGCCTTCCGGCATCGCAGCATCTGCGAAAGCCGGGAGGCTTTTTCTGTTCATCATGGAGGAGATACGTTTTCAGGCGCGAAGAATCCGCCAGTGTTCAGGCCGGTCGTAGTCCGTCGTGTTGCCGTCATCCGTGTAGAGCTCATAGGAACCCGTATCCTGTCCCTCGGGCAGATACCCCCAGAAGGTAAAGCTGCTTTCATCCAGTGCGGCAACGGATTCGGCCGGTCTGACCAGCGGTACCAGATGCCCCGGCCGCAGGAAAATCAGGACTTCCTCCAGACCGCAGGCAACATAATGATGCCCGGCGGGCAGCTCTTCCTCGTCGTAATCGGTCAGGCTGCGGATGCGCAGCATCTTCATCGGCTCGGGCAGATAGACCGAGCGTCCGATGGCATTCTGGGTGCAGACCGGCGCCACCATCAGCCCTTCGCCCAGCAGCAGCTGATCGTCGGTATGGCGGGCCCACTCGTCCTCCGGAAAATCAAAACCGAGCGGCCGGAAATACAGCCCGTCCCGCAGAGCGGCCTTCATGAATTCGCTGTACAGGTAGGGCAGCAAGGCCATCCGGAGTTCCAGCATCCGGCGCATAGCGGGCAGCAGATCCCGGAACCGGTAGTATTCCTGATCCCGCGTTCCCAGCGCCGAATGGTTGCGCATCAGCGGGGTGAACAATCCGAACTGCAGCCAGCGCAGAGCCAGGTCCGGGGTGGTGTCCCCGCCGAAACCGCCGAGATCGGCGCCGCTGTACAGGTATCCGCACATCTGGACACTGGGCATCTGACGGACGTTTTCCAGCAGCTGTGCCCAGCTGGCATCGTTGTCACCGAGCCAGATGCCGCCGTAGCGATGGGAGCCGATGCAGCTGGAACGGCTGTACAGCAGCGTGCGGATGCCGGGGCGGATGGCAGCAAAGGCCTCGCCGGCCGCCCGGGTCATCTGATAGCCGTACAGATTGTGTACACGGTCATGGCGCACCGGCTTCCCGTCGATCAGGTGATAGAAACTCCGGTAATCGTCGGGATTGTTGGAGAGACTGCCGAACAGCTCCTGCAACCGGAAGAAATCATACATGTCCAGATTTCCCTTGGCGGCCAGTGCGCCGGCTTCCCGGGCAACGTCCTGCAGATGTTCGGGCGTGTAGAAGAGGGCAGGCTCGTTCATATCATTCCAGAATCCGTCAATGCCCTGATCGGTCAGCGCCTGATACTTCCGGCCGAACCAGTCCCGGACTTCCGGACGCAGAAAATCCGGGAAGTAGGCGTCTCCGGGCCAGACGGCCGCCACAAAGGGGGTGCCGTCCTCCTTGCGGCAGAAATAGTCATTTGCAAGCCCTTCCCGGCAGACATCGTTCTGCCCGTCCGCCCGGATGCCGGCATCAATGATGGGAACCAGATGGATGCCGCGCTCTTTCAGGTCCGCCGCCAGGGCCGGCAGGTCGGGAAATCGCTCCCGGTTGACGGTGAAGTCCGCAAAATCCTGCATGTAGTCAATATCCATGCAGATCATATCCAGCGGCAGATGATTGCGGCGGTATTCATCGGCAACCCGGCGCACATCTTCCTCGCACTTGTAGCCCCACCGGCTCTGAGCGAGGCCGAACGCCCATTTGGGCGGAATGTAGCTGCGCCCGACCAGACGACGCAGTTCCCGGCAGATCCCGGCCAGACTGTCGTCGGTCAGAAGATAGAGGTCATAGTCAGGCTCTGCGGTCCGGAATGTCAGCACCGAATGTTCGGTATAGCCGATGTCGTACGCCACACAGCCGGCAAAGTCCACAAATACGCCGAAGGTGGGACGTCCGCCGGTGCCGTTCACAATAAAAAAGTTGTGCGCACCGTACAGAGACTGTTTGTCCTCGGTGTGATGGGGCTGGTCGGAATTGTTGGTCAGATAATGCCAGCCGCGCTTGTTGATGCTGCGGACCATCTCGCCCAGACCATAGACGATGTCGCGCTCATCCATTGCGTAGCGCCAGCCGTCCCCGTCGCGCGTCAGGAACGGTATCTCTCCGGACTGAACGGGAAGATCCAGAACCACACTGTCGGTGGGCAGCATGTGACCGAATTTGAAATGCTGTATCATATCGATTCCCTCCTGAAAACAATCCTTTCCGTTTAAAACCCTTATACGGCTTCGCGTTCCTCCCGGCGTTCCGAGGTGCGCTTGACCAGCCAGGCAAACAGGAACATGCCGAGGCAGGGCAGAACGTTCACCGCCATGCCGGCGGAGATGCCGGCGAATTCAGCCACAATGCCGATCAGCCAGGGCATGACGATGGCCCCCAGACTGGCACAGGGAAGCATGACGCCCATGCTCGTCACACTGGTCATGCGTCCCGCCGCAGCGACGGCGGTGGGGTTCATGCCGGCGATGGACAGCGAGAAGAAGAGCAGGAGCAGCAGGGCAAAAAGCTGGCTGTGCGCCAGCATGAGACCACTGTAAAAGACCGTGCAGCCCAGGCCCATCACCATCATGGCGCGGTAGCTGTTCTTGGGCGGGCAGACAAAGGACAGGAACAGGCGTGCCACCATCGTGGCACCCCACAGAATTGTGACGGTGTAGGGACTGACCGAAGCGCTCAGAATGCCGCAGTCCTTGAAATAGGTTACGAGCCATCCGGTTACGCTGGTCTCGGCACCGTTCTGACAGAACAGAAGCGCCGTCAGCAGCCAGAATTTGCGGCTGCGGAAGAAACTCCAGTCCGTCTGTCGGGCAGCGGCTTTGGTTTCTCCGGTATCCGCAGGGACAAAGCAAAAGAGTCCCCACATCCCCAGACCGAGCACTGCCAGCGTCAGCATGGGCAGCGAGGCGCCCACACCCAACGCCGCGGCCGCAATCAGGGGACAGAGCAGTGTGCCGAAAGCGTAACAGGAATGCAGGGCATTCATTCCGCGGGTGCGGTTGGAAACGTTGGAGCTGACTAAGATTGTACAGACATTCAGCACGCTGCCTTTGGCAAGCCCCACCAGAAAAAAGGCGGCGGCCAGCAGAATCGCCAGACCGGTGCATCCCATGATGCCATAGCCGATGCCGTACCCGAGCCCCAACAGCAGGATTGTGTGCTTGAGCCCGATTCTGCCGGGCAGGACGCCGGCCAGAAAAGCGGCGATCAGGTTGCCGATGCTCATGCAGGAGATCAGCGTTCCGGTCAGACCGTACGCCAGCCCGTACTGCTCCTGCAGGATGCTCACGATCACGCCGCTGCTGATGGCGCAGATGCCGCTGAGAAAGAAGGTCAGGTATCCGACCCGGCGGCTGACGGCGGCCGCCTGCGCTGAATTCGCCATATGTCTCCATCCTTTTCCAATACTCTAAGGTAATCTTAGCGGAACACGGCGCGGAATGCAATAGGAAACCCACAGATTCTGCTTGCAATGGCTCAGGTTTCCGCGTATAGTAAACTCAGAAGGAGAAAGGAGGCGCTTTATGTTCTGGAAACGCAGAAAAACGCCGCCGAAGGACCCGCCGCAGGGCCTCGGGCGGCGCCACATCGCCACACAGAGCAGTATCTGCACCGGTGAGACCCTGATCGGATTCCAGGACCCGGGCAGCGGACGACTGCTGCAGGCCGTGATTGTCCGCAGCGAAGAGGATATCCGTGCGTTTTACCACGCATATGGCTATCCGGCGCCCGGAGAAACGGACGACTTGGAGACTTCAACAAGAATTTAACAAATCGGCTGCACTTTTTATGAAAAACAGAAATGTATTTTGCTGAATTATGTGCATTCGCACCAATTTTGCAAAAAACGTGGAAGGAATTTGTTCCTACCATTTGCAAAGGAAGCAAAGGGTGCTATAATCATACTGTAGATTTGTGCGGAAGTTTTCTGCCGCATAAGGAATAGATACGGAGGTATTGTCATGGACGTTTTTGAAACCTTTAAAAAACAGCTGCAGGCGAATCCCAAGACCATCGTATTCACCGAAGGTACGGATGCCCGTATCCTGTCTGCCGCGGCACGGCTGCTGGCAGAGAAGTCTCTGAAGGTTCTGCTGCTGGGCGAGCCGGAGGCCGTTAAGAAGGCTGCCGCGGAAGGCGGCTTTGATATCACCGGCGCAGATATCTGCGATCCGACCGCTTACGAAGGCTTTGATGAAATGGTCGCCAAGATGGTCGAACTGCGCAAGGGCAAGATGACCGAAGAGCAGTGCCGCGCCGCGCTGGCCAAGTCCAACTACTTCGGCACGATGCTGGTCAAGATGGGCAAGGCGGACTGCCTGCTGGGCGGCGCCACCTACTCCACGGCCGATACCGTTCGTCCGGCGCTGCAGCTCATCAAGTGCAAGCCCGGCATCAAGTCCGTGAGCTCCTGCTTCATCATGGTCCGTGAGGACCAGACCCTGGCCATGGGCGACTGCGCCATCAACATCGATCCCTCCGAGGACGAGGTTGTGGAGTGCACCGTGGAAACCGCCCGCACCGCCAAGATCTTCGGTATTGACCCGAAGGTGGCTCTGCTGAGCTACTCCACCAAGGGTTCCGGCAAGGGCGACTCCGTCGATAAGATGCGCAACGCCACCCAGCGCGTGCAGGCCGATCATCCCGAGCTGAAGGTTGACGGCGAACTGCAGTTCGACGCCGCCGTTGCACCCGAGGTCGGCAAGCTGAAGGCTCCTGGCTCCACCGTCGCCGGCCAGGCCAATGTCTTTATCTTCCCCGACATCAATGCCGGCAACATCGGCTATAAGATCGCCCAGCGTCTGGGCGGCTTCGCCGCTTATGGCCCCATCCTGCAGGGCCTGAATGCGCCCATCAACGACCTGTCCCGCGGCTGCGACGCCGAGGAAGTCTACAAGATGAGCCTCATCACCGCTGCCCTGATCTGAATCTGAACATTCGCTGAGACAGAAAACCCTCCCCTGTGCCGGGTGCACGGGGGAGGGTTTTGTCATAGGCTGCAAAAAACGGCCCGCGCCTTTCCGCAAGAAAAGCACGGGCCGTTCTTCTGTTATTGCTCGGAACGGTACCGGAGATGGTCGGCGTCCAACCCGTCCAGAACCGCTTTCATTGCGCGGCACTCCACACGGGCGGCAACGGGGTCCATCATCAGATAGTTGCCGCATTCGGTGGCCGAAGCACCGGGAATCGGACCGTCATAGTCCGCCATCCAGGCAAAGGATTCCTGTACCAGCGCGAGGGCCTGCGCATCGGTCAATCCGGTGGTCAGCAGGTAAAAGCCGGTCAGGCAGCCCATGGGGCCCACATAGACCACATGGGAACTCCACTGGCTGTTGCGCGCATAGGTGGCAAACAGATGCTCAATCGTATGAGCGCAGGCAGGGGAGAGATATACACCGCAGTTGGGCTTTTTCATCCGGATGTCCCAGGTCAGCACATCGCCGTCCTTGCGGGACAGATACATACCGGGCTCCAGCGTGGTATGGTCAACGCAGAAACTTGCAATACGTTCCATGAAGGTACTCCTTACTCGGACATTTCCTCCACGACACCGCGGGCGCAGTCCATCGAGACCATCATGCCGTCCTTCAGGGTGCGGATGGCGTTGGTGGCGCCGACGATGACCGGCTTGCCCAGCGTCAGGCCGACAATGGCGGAATGGCTGTTCATGCCGGCTTCCTCGGTGATGATGCCGGCAGCCTGCTTCATATAGGGCAGCGCATCATTGGTGGTGAAGGGAACGACCAGAATCTGGCCGGGCTTGAACTTTTTTGCGGCTTCGGCGGCGTTGCGGCAGACGCAGACCTCGCCCTTGGCATTGCTGCATGAACCGATTCCGACACCGGCCAGCAGAGAGTTGCCGACCATGTGAACCTTGATCATGTTGGTCGTGCCGGAAACGCCGACCGGAACACCGGCGGTCACGACGACGCGGTCACCGTTGTGGATCAGACCGGCATTCTTGGCAACGTCCACGGACATGGAGATCAGCTCATCGGTGGAATGGGCATATTCCATCATCAGCGGGGTAACGCCGCGGTAGACGTTCAGCTGACGGCAGGTGCTCTCATCCAGCACGCAGGCGATGATCTGGGTGTCGGGGCGGAAGCGGCTGAGCAGACGGGCGGTCTCGCCGCTCTTGGAAGCGGTGATGATCGCGGTGGCACCAATGTCGGCAGCCGTCGTGCAGGCGGCATGGCTGACGGCGGCGCTGATCGTCAGATGAGCGGAATCAAAGTCAATGTGATGGGACAGAGAATCGTAGTTGGAATCGCTCTCGGTGGTCTCGGCGATCATGGACATCGCCTTCAGGGCTGCCACGGGGTACTTGCCGGCAGCGGTCTCGCCGGACAGCATGACGGCGCCGGTGCCGTCGTAGATGGCGTTGGCAACGTCGGTGATCTCCGCACGGGTCGGGCGGGGGTTGACGATCATGGAATCCAGCATCTGGGTGGCGGTGATGCAGATCTTGCCGCACTGCATGGCGCGGTCGATCAGGTGCTTCTGAATGGCCGGAATCTCGGCAAAGTCAATCTCAACACCCATATCGCCGCGGGCCACCATGATGCCGTCCGCCACGGTCAGGATCTCGTCGATGTTGTCGATGCCTTCCTGGTTCTCGATCTTGGCGATGATCCGCATGTGGGCGTTGTGTTCGTCCAGCAGATGACGGATCTCCATGATGTCCTGCGCGTTGCGGGTAAAGCTGGCGGAGATCAGGTCAAAGCCCTGCTCAATGCCGAACAGGATATCGTCGCGGTCACGCTGGCTCATATAGGGCATCGAGAGATGGACGCCGGGAACGTTGACGCCCTTCTTGGTCTTGATGATGCCGTCATTCTCGACCACGCAGAGAATGTCGGTGTCGGAGACATTTTCAATCTTCAGCGCGATCAGGCCGTCATCCAGCATGATGCGGCCGCCCGGCGTGACGTCGTGCGGCAGATCCTTGTAGGAGATGGAGCAGATCTCGTTGGTGCCCTCAACCGTGCGGGAAGTCAGGGTGAAATGCTGACCGGTCGTCAGCTTTTCGCTGCCGTTGACAAACTCGCCCAGACGGATTTCAGGGCCTTTGGTATCCAGCATGGCCGGAACCGGGACGCCGAGCTCTTCGCTCAGCGAACGGAGCAGATCAAGACGGCCCTTGTGTTCGGCATGGTCGCCGTGAGAAAAGTTGAAACGGGCAACATTCATGCCATTCTCCAGCAGTTCGCGGAGAACGCCCGGCTGATCGGTAGCCGGACCCAAGGTGCATACAATTTTGGTTTTACGCATAATACCCCTCCTGATTGGATCAATCATTTAAACCTCATATACACCCCATTATAATACAAATCGGGTGGGCGACACAAGAGTAAAGTAAAATATTGCGGGCGGATTTTGCGCATTTTCACCAGGACTGTACGCCTCAGACGGGCAGAAAACGGGCAGGTTCCATTTTACTTTTCGGAAATAATGGGGTATAATGCAGATAATTGATGTTTTTGTCCCCCGGACAAAGGAGGTTCCCCATGGCAAAACGTGTATTTTTGATTGTACTGGACAGCTTTGGCATCGGCGCCGAACCGGATGCCCCGGCATTCGGCGATGCGGGCACCAATACGCTGGCCGCAATCGCCGGTCATCCCCGTTTCAAGGGGGATCACCTGGCGGAGCTCGGCCTGTTCAATATTGCGGGTGTGCACTGCGGACAGCCGTCCCAGGCCCCCATCGGCTGTTTTGCGCGGCTGCGTGAGGCAAGCGCCGGCAAGGATACCACCATCGGGCATTGGGAGATTGCCGGACTGGTCAGTTCCGACCCGCTGCCGACCTTCCCCGACGGTTTCCCGCAGGAGGTCCTGGATGCCTTCACCCAAAAGACCGGGTACCGGGTTCTGTGCAACAAACCCTACTCGGGAACCGAGGTCATCAAGGACTACGGGGAAGAGCATATGAAGACCGGCGCCCTGATCGTCTATACCTCGGCAGACAGCGTGTTCCAGATCGCGGCCAATGAAGCCGTGGTTCCCGTCGAGAAGCTGTACGAGATCTGTGCGCAGGCCCGGGAGCTGCTGAAGGGAAAGTACGGCGTCGGCCGTGTCATTGCGCGGCCCTTTGTGGGTGACTGCGCCGCCAACTTTACCCGCACTTCCCGCCGCCACGATTTCAGCCTCGAGCCGCCGGCCGAGACCATGCTGGATCTCCTGCAAAAGGCAGGGAAGAGCACCATCGGCGTGGGCAAGATCCATGACATCTTTGCCGGCCGCGGCGTCAGCGAGACCATCCGCACTTCCGGCAACACCGAAGGGCTTGCCGTCACGATGGAACTGGCAGACCGCGACTTCGAGGGTCTTGCCTTTGTCAATCTGGTGGATTTTGATATGCTGTACGGCCACCGGCGGGACGTGGGCGGCTACGCGGCAGCTACGGCGGAATTCAACGACTGGCTGCCCGGCTTCCTCGCCAAGCTGGGAGAAGAGGATATCCTGATGATCACCGCGGACCACGGCTGTGACCCGTCTTACCAGAAGACGACCGATCATACCCGCGAGTATGTTCCGTACCTGATTTACGGCAAATCCCTGCGTCAGGGTGTGGACCTGGGCACGCGGTATTGCTTCGGCACGATCGCCAACACGGTCTGCGACGCACTGGGCGTGCAGGTCTGCCTGGACGGCTGCGGCGTCTGGGACGAGATTCAGAAGTAACCCGCAAAGAAAGGAATGCCAATGATCGTTTTGCGACTGCTCGCAGCGGCACTGGTGGCCTATTCGGTCATGCTGGCGATGACAAGCAACTTCAACGCCGGCAATCTGCTGGTCTGGCTGCTGACGACCGGGGTGGCCGTGTTTGCCGTCTGGCATGATCCGCTCTGCCGCTGGTTCGAGACAACGACCGTGGGACGGATTTCCTTCTGGGTGCTTGTCGTCGTCGGTGTGGTGTATCTTGTGCTGGTCGGGTTTGTGGCTGTCAGCGGCTATACCAACCCCGCAACCGGACAGGAACGGGCGATGATTGTCCTGGGAGCCGGGCTGCGCCGCGACAAACCCAGCCTGCTGCTGCGTTACCGGCTGGACAAGGCGTATGAGTACGCCAAGGAACACCCCGATCTGATCCTTGTGACTTCGGGCGGTCAAGGCCGGGACGAATGGGTGCCTGAAGGCCAGGCCATGCGTGACTATCTGATTGAAAAGGGCCTCAGCCCGGACCGGGTCATTGCGGAATGCAAGTCGACCTCCACCGAGGAAAACTTTCTCTTCTCCAAACAGATTCTTGCCCGGTACGGCGTCACGGCATCCGACCCGATCGTCTATGTGACCAATGCGTTCCACTGCTATCGGGGCGGACGGTATGCCGAGATGGCCGGCTTTGAGACGGCCCACGCGCTGCCTGCCGGTATTCCGCTGCGCAGTATCTTGCCATGCTATCTGCGCGAAGCGCTGGCGGTGGTCTATTACTGGCTGTTCCGTTCCTCTCGGACCGGATTCCTGCATCCATTCGTCGGCCTGCTGAGCCTCAACAAGAAGTTCTTTTATAAATAATCGCACGGGGGTTCCGTGCGGGATGGGAGCGTATCACTATGCAAATTCGCTATTATAAGGAATACAGCCGCTATCTGGATCGCGGTATGGAATTCAAGGTGTACGGTCATGCCGGACGCCCGATTGTGATTTTCCCCTGCCAGAGCGGCCGGTTCTATGATTGGGAGGACCGCAACATGTGCAACCTGGCGGCGCCCTGGATTGACGCCGGCAAGCTGCAGATCTTCACGGCGGACAGCATTGACCGCGAAAGCTGGGACAATGACGGCCCGGAGCGTCCGCGCATCGAGATGCAGGAACGCTGGTACAATTATATCTGTGAGGAACTGGTTCCCCGCATCCTGGAGATCAACCGTGAGCAGGGCCCCGACCATACCGGCCGGATTCTCGCCGGCGGTGCCAGCATGGGCGCCGGCCACGCGGTCAATCTGTTCCTGCGCCGCCCCGATCTGTTCAACGGCACCATTGCCCTGAGCGGCCTGTACAAGTCCCGGATGTTCTTCGGCGATTACATGGATGATCTGGTCTATCGCAACAGCCCCTGCGATTATATGCGCAACTTCCCGGAGGACCATCCCTACAAGGAACTCTATGCCAAGGCCGATAAATTCATCATGTGCTGCGGTCAGGGCGCCTGGGAGGAGGACCTGCTCAACTCGACGCGCGAGTTGCAGTCCATCCTGGAAAGCAAGGGCATCCATCCGATCGTGGACATCTGGGGCACCGATGTCTCGCATGACTGGCCCTGGTGGGAGAAGCAGTGGGTTTACTTCCTGGGCATGACGCTGGGACAGGCCTGATGGAGCACAAAAACACCCGGGCCGATCGCCGTGCGTTCTGGAGATTTGTCATCCTGATCGTGCTGCTCATGCTGCCGGTGTTTGCGGTGGCACTCTACAACCGGCCCTCAGCGGACGATTTCGGCTATTCTCTGCAGACCCATGCGGTGGCGGTGGAATACGGATTCTCTCCCGGCAGGCTGCTCCGGGCGGCACTCGACACCGATATCTCCTATTTCAATACCTGGCAGGGGTTGTATTCCTCGGCGTTCCTGCTCTCGCTGCAGCCCGCCATTTTCGGGGAATCGTGGTATGGACTGACGACCTTTCTCGTCGTCGGCATCCTCTTCCTCTGTCTTTGGGGGATGCTGCACCTCGTCGTGCGCGGCCGGTTTTCCGGCAGCCGTCTGTGGGCGCCGGCTCTTGCGCTGCTCTTCACCTATGCGTTTGTGCAGGGAATGCCCAATCCGGTGGAAGGGCTCTTCTGGTTCAACGGCGCGATGAATTACCTGCCGTTTTTTGCCCTCACACTGCTGAACGCCGGCATCCTCTTTGCCGTGTCAGCCGGATGCCGGCGGCCGCTGGCTTGGATGCTGCTGTCCGGTCTGCTGGCCGTTGTGATCTCGGGCGGGCATCAGGTTGCCGCCCTGCTGAACCTGATGCTCACACTGTACGCGGTGCTGTACGGGCTCTTCAAAAAGCGCCCCTGGGCGTTGCTGCCCCTTTTCTTCGGTCTTGCCGGACTTCTTGTCAACCTCAATTCGCCGGGCACGGCGGTCCGCTACGCCGGATTCAGCTCGGCATCCATGCCGGAAGCGATCGTCAAGAGCTTTCTGCTGGTTCTCTTCTGCCTGATCCGGTGGCTGGACGTTCCGCTGCTCTGTCTGCTCGCCCTGCTGACCGTGCCGGCATGGAAACTGGCGGCCTGTCATTCTTTCCGCCTGCCGCGCCCCTGGGTGATTCCTGCGGCCGGATTCCTTGTGCTGTGGGGAATGCTCTGGCTGCCGTCCTACACCATGGGCGGCATCGGCCCCGGTCGGCTGATCAATGTGGTCTGGATGACTTTCGTGCTGGAATTGTCGCTGTTCTATATGACGGAGGTCATCCGTCTGGCACAGAAAGGCTTCCCGCAGACCCGGAAGGCGGAGACACTGCTCAGCCGGCATCCACGTCGTACCGGCGCCGCAGCCGCTGCCATGCTGATCTGCATGGCCTGCATCGGCGGGCATACCGTCAAGGAAGGGCTGGACAACCATTTCGGTACCAGTCTCGAAGCCGCTTATGAACTGGCGGAGGGAACACCGCAGGCCTATGCCCGCGCGCTGGACGAGCGGGCCGGGCTGCTGAGCGATCCCCGAACCGCGGATGTGACAATCCGCTGTCTGACGGAGGACGAGAAGCCGTATCTGCTGTATTTCAGCGATGTGGTGCCGGGACCGGACCAGTGGGGTCTGGCCGAATATTACGGAAAACAATCCGTCACGGTGGAACAGCCATGACAAAAGCCCCCGGACAGGTTCTGCCTGTCCGGGGGCTTTTTCTGTAAGGCGGAAGCTGCGAAGAAACGGTGTCAGGCCCGTTCCTGGACGTAGCGGATGAATTCGTCGCGCTCCTTGGCGGTCTCGGCATTGGCAACATACATCTGGTTGCCGAGGTCCAGCGCCAGCACGTCGGGAATGCGGTCGCACATCTTCAGCTTGGTGCCGTATTTTGCCAGAATATCGTCGTGGCTGTGCTTGTAGGTGTGGCAGTCGCGGCGGCCGGCATACACACAGTAGTAATGCGGGCCGTTGAGCTTCTGATGCCGCACCTCGTCATAACAGACCATGTCGGCCCAGATCTGGTAGCAGTCCACACTGTTGGCATAGTTGATCAGATCGGGCGTATAGCCGCCGGCGGGACGCATGTTGACTTCCAGAGCCACATAATCGCCCTTTTGCCCGATGCCGGGCTTGTCCTGGTTCAGGCGGAAGAACTCGCAGTGGAAGAAGCGGCTCTTGGCGCCGAACGCCTTGATGGTGCGGAAGCCCACATCCTTCAGGTCGGCGGGAACGGTTTTCTGGGTCCAGTACGCCAGATCCCCCTGCGAGTTGACAATGTCAATCAGCGGGGTGGGGAAGACGTTGGACGTGTAGAAAATCGGTACGCAATGGCTGTCGGCAACGCCGTCGAAACTCACAATGGTGCCGTCGATGTATTCTTCCATGATATAGGGAACTTCGGGAAGATTCTTGTAGAAGTCCTCCAGGTCCGCGTCGTTCTTCAGCTTGTAGGTGGCCTCGGCGCCGCAGCCGTTGTCCGGCTTGACGATCACCGGATAGCCCACCAGCTTGACAAACTCTCTGGCACCGGCCAGATCGCTGACCATATGATGACGTGCCACCGGCACGCCGGCCGCATGGTAGCTTTCCTTCATGCGGCTCTTGAATTTGATGCGGTCGATAAAGTCGTTCTGTGCGCCGGTGGTGATATTGAAATCGGTGCGCAGGGCGGCATCCTGTTCAAGCCAGTATTCGTTGTTGCTCTCGACCCAGTCGATCTTGCCGTACTTGAAGGTGAAATATCCCATGGCGCGGACCATGGAGTCGTAATTCTCCATGCTGTCCACGCGGTAATACTCGGTCAGACTGGCCTTGAGTTCCACAGGGATTTCGTCGTAAGGCGTGTCCCCGATGCCCAGCACATTCACACCGTTGCGCTTGAGGCGATCACAGAAATTCCAGTAGGTTTTGGGAAACTGGGGCGACACAAATACAAAATTCACACGAAACATCCTCTCTCAACCGTGGGGTTCATCATACAAACTGGTTGCGCTCTTTGTTGTATTCATACCCCACCTGGGCGAGTTTCGCACACAATCCATCTTCCTCAACATTTTCCGACAGGCAGAAATCTTCCAGACTCTCGTTCTGGTCGCGGAGTCTGGTATTCACATAGCTTAACAGAATTACGGGATCGGTTGGCAGCATATAAACCTCCAAAGCAATGGGATATAAACACAAAAATGCCGGCCACATACGTCGTGACCGGCAAATTTTGCGTCTTTCTCAGACCGCGCGGGTAACCTTACCCGAACGCAGGCAGCGGGTGCAGGCGTAGATATACTTCGGGGAACCATCGACAATCGCTTTGACGCGCTTGACGTTGGGATTCCAGGTACGATTGCTCCGACGATGAGAGTGAGAAACCTTGATGCCGAAAGCGACACCCTTGCCACAACATGCACATTTGGCCATTCTGCTTGCACCTCCTTTAACATAGCTGTAATATCATACCAAACTTTGCGGAAAAATGCAAGAGTTTTTTCCAAAAAATCTTTCCGGGAAGGTGCTTTTTTTCAATTCCCGCCGCATTTTTGCCGCAAAAACCGGCGCCTGCCCTTGTGCTTGTGCGGTTTGTACGGTATAATATCCTAAATAACTGTCGCTGTATGCGGCCAAACGACGAGGTGGCTATGAACGGTCTGCTGGGTCCGGAAGTTCTGTATCAATATCTGATCCGTGCGGTGGTCATGCTGATCGTGATCCCGTTTCACGAGGCAGCGCATGCCCTGGTCAGCTGGCGGCTGGGGGACCCCACCGCCAAAAATGCGGGAAGACTCTCTCTCAATCCGGTGCGGCATTTTGACCCGCTGGGGGCCATCTGTATGATCGTCGGCGGTGTCGGCTGGGCAAAACCGGTGGGCATCAAACCGATGCGTTTCCGCAATCCCAAACGGGGCATGGCCATCTCCGCGGCAGCGGGGCCGATTTCCAACCTGCTGCTGGCCTATCTCTCGATAATTGTCTACAAATGTGTTTTCTACGCAACCTGGGGCGGTGCGCCGCAGGTTGTTCTGGATTTCCTGTATTACATGATCGCCATGGACATCAGCCTCGGCGTGTTCAACCTGATTCCCGTCCCACCGTTTGACGGCAGCCGGATTGCGCTGCTCTTCCTGCCCGACAAACTGTATTTCCGGGTACAGCGGTATGAGCGGTATATCATGGCGGCTGTGCTGTTCCTGGTTCTCTTCGGCGTGCTGGACCGGCCGCTGGGGGTCTGTGTTTCGGCTGTCTGGGAGCTGTTGCTGCGGCTGACGGGCTTTGTGGAGCCCCTGTTCGGAATTGGGTAAGGAGTAGGAATGGAAGTTCTGACCTTTAAAACGGAAGATTTTGAGGGCCCGCTGGATTTGCTTCTCTATCTGGTGGGCAAAAATAAAATGAACCTCTATGATATCAATATCATGGAGCTGATCGAACAATACACCGCGGCCATCCAGACGATGCAGGACAACCGGATGGAAATTTCCAGTGATTTTATCGATATGGCGGCACACCTGGTCCAGATGAAAAGTGCGCTGCTGCTGCCCCGCAGCCCGGAAGCCGAGCGGATGAAGGCGGAACTGACCGGGCGGCTCATCGAATACAGCACCTGCAAGAAGATCGCCGCCGAGCTGGGAAGCCGGGCGCGGGATCTGTATACGGCAGTCCGTACGCCGCAGAAACTTGAAGGCGTGGCGGAGTATTCCCGCAAGCAGGACCCCGACCGGCTGGTTCAGGCGTGGTACAGCCTGATGGGCCGCAGTCTGCGCAAACGAAAACCCACCCAGGAGCGCTTTGAACCTCTGGTGACCGCACCGTTCGTGTCGGTGGCAAGCCGGGTGGCATTCATGCTGCGCGGAATGCTGCGCGGCAGCCTGCACCGGATGGGGCAGCTGTTCAGCAAAGAGGAGAGCCGCAGCACCAACGTGGCAACGTTTCTGGCCCTGCTGGAACTGATCCGGGCCGGACGGCTGAGCATTGATGCAGACGGCGATCTCCGGATGGATCGTACCAGACATCCGCGCCGCAAACAGAAGGAGGAATCGGTTGATTCTCATGAGTGATCCTACAAAAACCGGAATGATGGAAGCCATGCTTTTTGCCAACGCGGAGCCGGTGGAAACGGCGCGTCTGGCAGAAGCCATGCGGGTGGAGCCGGCAGAGGCACAGCAGATCCTGACCGAGCTCCAGCAGCATTATGATGAAACCCAGAGCGGCCTGACGCTGCTGCATTTTGACGGAGACCGCTGGCAGATGGCAACCCGCCCGTATTACGGCGAGGTCGTCAAGCGGATTCTGGATACGCGCCGCAATGCGCCGCTTTCGGCCGCCGCGCTGGAAGTACTGGCTATCGTGGCCTATAACCAGCCGGTCAGCCGCAGCTTCATCGA
This sequence comes from Gemmiger sp., assembly GCF_036306485.1. Taxonomy (GTDB): domain Bacteria; phylum Bacillota; class Clostridia; order Oscillospirales; family Ruminococcaceae; genus Gemmiger. The sequence goes on from NZ_JAXJZK010000042.1 coordinate 111,222, forward strand.
GCAGGTCCGCGGGGTGGATTCTTCCTCCACAGTCTCCAAACTGATGGAGCGCGGACTGATCGAGGAGGCCGGACGGCTGGACCTGCCGGGCAAGCCGGTGGCCTTCCGCGTGACCGATACCTTCCTGCGGGTATTCGGACTGGGCAGCCTGGCGGACCTTCCGCCGCTGCATGAGGAGGAGCCTCAGGAGGACACCGAAGAAACGGAGCGTGTCCCGTGAACGGCGCCGCGGCGGTTCTTCTGATCCTGGGCAAGGGACTGGGGATCGTCCTGCTTCTGATTCTGCTGGCGCTGGCGGTCTTTCTCGTCACGCCCATGGGGTTCCGCTTTGCCTACCGGCCGGGTTCGGTGGAGGTCTGGGCCAAATTCGGCCCTTTGCGGAAACGGATGTATCCCCGTCATGCCCGCAAGCCAGAACCGGAAACCGCAGAGCCGGAAACACCGGCGCCTCCTGCGGCAGAACCTGCCCCGCAGACGGAAGGAAAGGCTCCCGAAAAACCGGAACCCAAGCCGGATGTGACCGACCGCATGATCGACGCGGCGGGCAGCGATCCCGGCAAAACCCTGCATGGTCTGTTCCGCCTGCTGATGTCGCACGGCGGCCGGATGCTGCGCCGGGTCAGGGTGCGGCGGCTGTATGTGTTCTGGACGGTCACCGGAGAGACGGCGGCCTCCACGGCCATTTTGTACGGGACCGAGATGGCGGCCTGGAATACCGCACTGGCCATTGCCCGGGACCATCTGCGGATTCATGCCGACAGCCTCTGGATAGAACCGGATTTTACCGGTCAGAAGACCGATCAGCGGCGTGTTTCGTTCGAGGTCCTGGCACCGCCGGTTGCGGTGCTGACGATCGGAGCACGTCTGATCATCAAGATTCTGCGCGATCCCACCATTCTGGACCCGGGATCGGATTCCACGAAAACACAAGAAACCCAATCTTAGGGAGGTAATTTACAATGGCAGAACATCCGATTGAAGGCCTGATGGGCATTACGATGGAAAAAATCCGCCAGATGGTGGATGCCAACACCATCATCGGCAATCCGATCACGGTGGAGGGAACCATCATCATTCCGGTTTCCCGTGTGACCTTCGGGTTTGTGTCGGGAGGCTCCGACGTGGGGCAGAAGGCGACCAAGGAGATGTTCGGCGGCGGTTCCGGCGCCGGCGTTTCGGTGGCGCCCATCGCGTTCCTCGTCATCAGCAACGGCAATGTCCGGACGGTTCAGCTGATGGAGCATGTCAGCCCGCTGGATAACGCCATCAACGCGCTGCCCGAGCTGGTGGACAAGCTTACCGCACTGCTCAAGAAAGAAAAGAAAGAGGATGCCGCCAAGGCCGAAGAGCCGAAAAGCGAATCCTGAAGAGGAGTATTATGGCACAGCAACGAATTCAGAAAGTGCTTTCGGATCAGGGCGTGTGTTCCCGCCGTGCGGCCGAAAAGCTCATTGACGAAGGCCGCGTCAAGGTCAACGGTCACCCGGTCACGCTGGGCGACAAGATGGACCCGGATTTCGACAAGGTCAGCATTGACGGCAAGAATGTCCGGGTGGTCCGCAAGCGCCAGTATATCTATCTGATGCTCAACAAACCGCGCGGCTACATCACCACCGCCTCGGATGAGCGCGGCCGCAAGACGGTCATGGATCTGCTGACCGGACTGGACCGCCGTGTCTATCCGGTGGGCCGGCTGGACAAGGACAGCGAAGGCCTGCTTCTTCTGACCGACGACGGTGCGTTCGCCAATCTGCTGACGCATCCCTCGGGCGGCGTGGGCAAACTGTACCGTGTCACGGTGCGGCCCCGCGCTACGGAGGAACAGATCGTCAAGATGTCCAGCGGCGTGGTGCTGGATGACGGCGTCAAGACCAAGCCGGCGGTGATCCATGTTGTCACCGACGAGCCGGGCCGCACCGTGATGGAGATCACCCTGCATGAAGGACGCAACCGCCAGATCCGCCGGATGTGCGAAGCGGTCGGCCTGGAAGTGATCCGCCTGAAGCGCAACGCCGAGGGCCCGGTCAAGCTGGGAATGCTCCAGCCCGGGGAATACCGGGAACTCAAGCGGTCCGAAGTCTCCGCACTCCGGAATGCCGCGATCAAGTCCGGCAGCGCAAAACTGGCTTCCGCAGCCCCCGCTGCACGGCCCGGCCCCCTCAAACGGCGCGGCTGATCCCCTGATTTCTACAAAAAAATCGGGAAAATGGGATGAATTTTGTAAAAAGTCTCTTGTCTATTTTTCTACAAAGTAGTATAATCAAAGCATATGGCATGTGATAACCATCTTGCTTATAGAACCGACAGGAGGTCAGTATATGGCAGCAAAAAAGCCCGGCAAGGAAACCATCCTTGCAGAATTCTTTGACGAGGGATCTTATTCTCCGTTGTTTACCGACGGCGCCGTCAGTGCCGCGTTCGGCTGTGCCAACGGCCAGAGCGTCTATGCGGTGTATCAGAACGGTGAACCCGTCGGCGTGCAGGACATCAACAAGACCATCCGCGTTTTGGAGATGGCTGCCGAGACCGGCAACCCCGTTGTCACCTTCTACAACTCCAACGGTGCCAAGATCGAGGGCGGCCTGGAACTTCTCAACGCCAACTCCCGTCTGACGGCCCAGATTGCCCGGATCTCCGGCGTTGTGCCCCAGATCGCGGCGGTGATCGGCACCTGTGCCGGCACCAGCGCGGTGCAGGCTGCGGCGGCGGATGTCTGCGTGATGGCCAAGGATGCGGAACTGTTCCTCAATGCACCCTTCAATGCAGAGGACAAGGTCAAGGCAGCCGGCACTTCGGAGTTTGCCGCCAAGGCCGGTGTGGCTGCGGTTGTCGTGAAGGACGCTGCCGAAGTGGCTGCCACGGTTTCCAAGATCCTCGGACTGCTGCCGGCCAACAACCTTGCCGGCCCCGCTGTCTTTGATTTTGACGCCCCCACCGCAGCGCTGAACCTTTCCAAGTACGATGCCAAGGGCGCGGCAGAGGCCATTGCCGACGCAGACAGCCTTGTGGAGCTGTACTCCGGCTACGGCACCAACGTCTATACGGCGCTGGGCACCGTCTGCGGCATGGCGGTCGGTATTGTCGCCACCGCCAAGGGCACCCTGTGCCACAAGTGCACCGCCAAGGCGGCCCGCTTTGTGCGTCTGTGCGATGCGTACAGCATCCCGGTGCTGACCATTGTCAACACTGAGGGCTTTGTCCGCAGCGAGGGCGATGACCAGGCTGGCGGTATCCGCCAGGCTGCCCGTATGGCCGGCGTTTACGCCGAGGCCACCACGGTCAAGGTCGCTGTCCTGGCCGGAGAGGCCGTCGGCCCGATCTACACGGTCTTTGCCGCTTCGGCAGACTGGCGGATCGCGGTGGAAGGCTGCACGGTTGCGCCGCTCGCTCCCGAGACGGCCGTCACGGTTCTTTATAAGGATGAGATCTTTGCTTCGGACAACATCCAGCAGGCCACCCGTGAAAAGACCGCCAAGTATCAGGCGGAAGTCTGCAGCGCATCCGCTGCGGTGGCAAACGGTGCGGCCGATACGGTCGCCAAGCCCGCCGATGTCCGCTCTGCCGCTGCGCAGGCTCTGGATATGCTCGCCACCAAGCGTGCGGTGCGCCTTTCCAAGAAGCACGGCAACATCACCCTGTAATTTACAACTGAGTAGAAGGAGGATCTCCCCATGAAAAACCTGATTGTTACTGTGAACGGTGTTGCCTACAATGTCACCGTTGAAGAAAATGCCAATGGCGCGGCCGCTCCCGTTGCCGCACCCGCTCCGGCTCCGGCCGCTGCTCCTGCCCCGGCGCCTGCCGCTGCGCCCGCTCCCGCTGGTGCCGCCGGCGCCGTGACGGTCTCCGCTCCGATGCCCGGCAACATTCTGGATGTCAAGGTCAAGCCCGGCGACTCCGTCAAGGCCGGCGATACGCTGATGATCCTCGAGGCCATGAAGATGGAGAACGAGATCAGCGCTCCGCAGGACGGCACTGTCGCGAGCATCAATGTCCGCAAGGGCGATACCGTCAACTCCGGCGATACGCTTTGCACGATGAACTGATGGCAGTTTTCGCTTGAATGAGAAAATGAGGTGAACGAGATTGGCTAAGAAACCTATTAAGATTACCGAAGTCGTTCTGCGTGACGCGCATCAGTCTCTGCTTGCGACCCGCATGACGATGGACGAAATGCGCCCGATCCTGCCCGAGATGGATAAGATTCCGTATTTCTCGGTCGAATGCTGGGGCGGCGCTACCTTCGATTCCTGCATCCGTTTCCTGGACGAAGACCCCTGGGAGCGCCTGCGGATTCTGCGCAAGGAACTGCCGCATCAGAAACTGCAGATGCTGTTCCGCGGTCAGAACATGCTCGGCTACCGTCCCTATGCGGATGACGCCGTCGAGTACTTTGTTCAGAAGAGTGTCGCCAACGGCATTGATGTCATCCGGATCTTTGACGCCCTGAACGATCCCCGCAACCTGCAGACTGCCATCAAGGCGGCCAACAAGGAAGGCGCCCATGTTCAGGCCTGCATCAGCTATACGCTGAGCCCGGTACATAACAACGAATACTTTGCCGAGTACGCCAAGACGCTGGAAAGCATGGGTGCCAACTCCATCTGCATCAAGGACATGGCCGGTCTGCTCAAGCCGTATACCGCCTATGACCTGGTGAAGAAGCTCAAGGAGACCGTCAGCATCCCCATCGATATCCACAGCCACTACACGGCCGGCCTGGCTTCGATGTCCATCATCAAGGGCATTGAGGCAGGCGCCGATATCATCGATACCGCCATGAGCCCGCTGGCTCTGGGCACGTCCCATATGCCGACCGAGAGCCTCGTCGCCGCCCTGCAGGGCACCGATTACGACACCGGCCTGGATCTGAACCAGCTCAATGTCGTGCGCAACTACTTCAGCAAGCTGCGTGAGAAGTACATTGCCAACGGCCAGATCAGCCCCAAGAGCCTTGGCGTCGATGCCAACACGCTGCTCTATCAGGTGCCGGGCGGCATGTTCTCCAACATGCTCAAGCAGCTCAAGGACGCCGGCAAGGAAGACAAGCTGGACGAAGTTCTGGCCGAGATCCCGCGTGTCCGTGAGGATGCCGGCTATCCGCCGCTCGTCACGCCCACCAGCCAGATCGTTGGTACGCAGGCTGTCTTCAATGTCATCCTCGGTGAGCGCTACAAGATGGTCACCAAGGAATTCAAGGGCCTGGTCCATGGCGATTACGGCAAGACCCCGGCTCCGATCAAGAAGGAGTTCAGCGACTTCATCCTGAAGGGCGAAAAGCCGATCACCTGCCGTTTTGCCGACACGCTGGAGCCCGAGATGGATAAACTCAAGCAGGAAGCTGCCAAGTATGCCATCCAGGAAGAGGATGTCCTGACCTACGCGATGTTCCCGCAGGTTGCGCCCAAATTCTTTGAAAAGCGCAATGCCCGGATGCATGGCGTGGATGCGGCGCATGCCGATTACGAATCCAAGTCCCATCCGGTTTGATGACCGTTTTATGAGAGAAAAGACACCCGTGGGGGAGCGCCTCCGCGGGTGTCTTTTTGTATGTCGGAACGCCGGCCTCGGCAAACATTTACATTTCAGAGCGGCTCTTCCTCTTGTACAGTGAGTGTACTAGTGCTATAATACAGTCAGAACAAAGAAACACTGACAGAAAGGAGGAAAAGGCATGGTCAGTTTCAGAGGCCTGAAGTTCCATGAGGATGAGCCAGTCTATCGGCAGATCGCCCAGAGCCTGAAACGACAGATTCTGCTGGGAACAGCAAAGGACGGGGATGAGATGCCCAGCCGGCGAGAGCTGGCGGCACAGACCGGAATCAACCCCAACACCGCACAAAAAGCCTACCATCTGATGATGGAGGAGGGGTATATCCGGACCGAGGGAAACAGCGGAAGCCGGGTTTGTCTGACACCGGAACTTTATGCCTGGATCGAAGAGGAAATGACGCGCGGCCTGGTTCAGCGGTTCGTGCGGGAAGCAAAGGAAAACCACTTGTCCTACAAGAAAGTGATCGGCCTCGTCAGTGAATTATGGGACGAGGAAAGCTGATTTTTTTACATGATGTGTACTAATCAAATAATACACTGAAAGGGGAATCCACCATGCAAACCGATTGGAAGCGTACCCTGCGTCTGGCTGCGTGGACCTGGCGGATGGGCCTGCGCGGACTGCTGATCAGTTGTGCACTGGCCACTGTCCTGGAAGCGGGCCTGCTGTTCTGGGCGGATTCGCAAAAGGCCAATGCCGGACTGAACTTCAACGGTCTGTTTCTCGGGACCTTTTGCCCGCTGATTTTTGCCGCGGCCTATCTGGCCGGGGCGTTCTGTGCCCAGCGTTCACTGGCGCAGCCCGGCCAGAAAAGTCACATCGGATATACCTTGTACATGATGAACCTCCCGCGCTGGCAGCTGTTTCTGGCACAGGTCCTGGCAGGCATTCTGTCGCTGTGGATCGTCATGGCCTGGCAGATACTCCTGATCTTTGTGTTGTATCTGCCCGTCCATGTACTCCATCTTGCCTGTGCACAGCAATCTCTCGCCTTGCCGGTGTCCGGAGCCGGGTCGTTCTGGTCCGTGATGGCGGACAACTACCTGCTCCGCGTGCTGGCGCCCGTGAGCGGGAAGGGATTCCTGGTCCTTGCCCTGCTGCTGATTGTTCCTGCCGCCATTGTGCCCGGCGTGTTCCTGCATCAGGGATTCCGCAAATTTCTCGCCGTCTGCCTCATGCTGACAGCGGCGGCAGTCTGTATGGCGATGACCGCGGCCTATGTGATAGGCCTCAGCGGTGACGAAGCGCAGTTCCCGCTGACACCGCTCTGCGCCGTTCTGGCGGGGATGACGGTTCTCAGCACGGGATGGTCCGTCTATTCGATGAAACATGCGGAAGCAATTCGGTAAAAGGAGGGGAAGACGATGAAACGAACGGCAGAACCGGACAAGGTCCGGCGCAGAAGGCCGGAGAAGGCTGCGGCGGTTTTTCTTGCCGTGTGCATCGGTGTCATGCTGGCCGGAGGGCTTTTCCTGCGGTTCGGAACGAATCCGGATCAGATTCATCTCGAAACACAGCAGGGGGATGCCGCAGCCCTGGATGGCTTTGTCCTCTCCGGCGTCAATCAGGGAATGACATCGGAAATTCGCTTTTGTCTGGAGAATGGACAGATCCGCCAGAAATCAAACCTGAAATCCAGCCTTACCGGGGATGGGATGGCTTCCGATACTCTCTATATCGGGCAAAGCTACGCGGTCATGCCCGAAGACCGCAAAACGCTGGGAAGCAACCTGTCCAAAGGATATTTTTCCTATCAGCAGCAGGGCGTCGGCATGTTCTATACTTCTCAGTATGCCCTGTCACTGACCGGAGCCGTTACCCGGGCCTATGAGATGATAGATCTCACACTCCGCGACCCCAATGTGGAGGAATCCCGGTCGCTGCATTTTCCCTTCAAAATCGTCCAGTTCAGTGAGCCTGCCACCGCGTACACCACCGTGTACGCTGACCGGACTCAGGATTATTATGTAAGTGCGTCTGTACCGCAGAACAGCGATGCCGAATTGATCTCCGGCACCGTGCTGGACGACAAGGTGTATGTGGCGGTGGATGATGTGCCGGGGCTGCTGGTAGATCCCGGTCTGTATCGTGTGGACCAGCTCCTGACCGGGGAAGAGATCGATGCGCTGCCCCGGGATGCCGAGGTGGAAGGTTATCCGATTCTGGCAAGCAGCACCCCCTACGGCTCGATGACAAAATTGTGTGACTTCACCGGCAAAACCCATCTGGCTGACCTGCGGACTGCAGGCGGATTGCTGTGGCTGCCGCAGAAACAGCCGGACGGGTCGGTGGCCATCGAGTTTTACAATCCGGAAGGGAGCCTTGCGGCATCTTTCCCGATCAGCGGATGGCAGGAAGAATCGGCACTGTACGGACTGGATTCTCTCAAAGACGACGAAGCGGCATTCGTGTACTGCCCGCAGGGCAACGAATCCGAAGATCTGCCCCGGTATTTCTATGTTCTCCGCCTGGGTAACGGTACCATAACCGCACAGGGAATGGCTCGGTCGGATGCCGCACAAAACAGCGTGGAGGCGGCCTCGCTGAGTGCAGACGGCAAGCGTCTGCTTCTGGTATGCCGTGACCTGGCATGGACCAACGCTAACGGCGGCCCGGCGGACGCGGAAAATCGGTATCAGACCCGTCTGGACGCATACCGGCTGGAAGTGTATGACGGTGCCACCGGTCAGAACCTGTATACCGGATTGCTGGATCTGGGACGGTTCCTGCGTTGGACGGACAACATCCGGCAGAACGGTACACTGATGCCCGAAATGGCAAATCTCGCATCTGCGGGACGGATTCAGCTGGATACCTATGAACAGCGATTGTTCTACTGGCCGGAAAAGGAGGGATGAAACATGCAGACAAACCGTCTTGTTTCCTTGATGAGCTGGCAATGGCGGATGGTCCGCAAATTCTATGCGGCGGTTCTGGGGCTGTTCACTGCACAGCAAATCGCGGTACTGCTCTTCCTGGCGGCCCGCAAAAGTATGATCGGAATGCGGTATTCTACCTTGTTTGTCCATGGGCTTCAGTGTGAGCTCTTCCTGCTGACGGCGGTTGTCCTGGCCTGCGGGGTGGGCATCTGCCCGTGGAGAACCCGTGACGGCGCCCGGGTCGGCTACACACTGCTGACGCTCCCGTTCCCGCGGGGGCTTCTTCTGGCGGCAAACATCCTGCTTTGTATGCTGCTGCTGATCGGTCTTGCCGCCTGGCAGGTTGTGCTGTTCCTGGCAATGTCCCGCCCGGTCTATCTCGTCTCCATGCAGGTCGCCGAGCTGTTTGTGTCGGGGGTGGCGGTGCCGTGGAATCCCTATCCCGAGCTGGCCTGCACCCCGCTGATCGCCGCGCTTCTTCCGACCCGTGCCGGGAGCATTGCCGCCCTGATCGAAGGCATGCTGGCGCTGTCGGTCGGAATGGCCTGTCTGTTCCTGCACCGCGGCGGATGGCGGATTCTCTGCGGAATCCTCACAGCGGTGGGATTTGCCGCTGCCATTCTGCAGGCCTGGGCAGCCGGACTTTCCGGAGTGACCGAGTTTGTCTGGCCGGCCGCCCTGACAGCCGTGATTTCGCTGCTGATCAATCTGTGGTGGGCGAACCGGGCCCTGAAACGGGCCACCTGTTTGTAAGGGAGGACAGTTGAGATGAAATCCAAAACCAAGAGACCTTACAGGCAATTCCTGGCGGTAACGGCAGCCATCGCCGTTCTGGCGGCAGTCTCCATTGGATACCGCATTGCCGGCCGGCGTGCATTGGAGACAACACTGACCAGTACCTATGGCGATGCCGGAAAACTTCGCGGCTTTACGCTCTCCGGCATCACCGACGGTGAACCGTTCTACCGGGTTTCGTTCCGACTCCGGGATGGGGAGATCGAGAATCAGGTGGATATTTCACCTGCAGAACTGCCGGAGACGTCCGTTTCCTGGGCGCGCAGTCTGCTCTGTCCTGATCCTGCAACGCGGGATGCCGTCAATGAACAGGGCGGATGGAGCAACCCGGATGTTGTGGCCTATTCCCAGGCGGATACCTTCTATAAAATGGTCGTTCTCCACCTGCCGGACCAGACCTCGGTCCGCTTCCGTGTCGCAACGGCAAAGCTCGATACAGAACAGTCGGTGTATGCCTATCTGAAGGACGGATCGGTGACCGCCGACTGGGAGTGTTCCGGCACGGGAATCTCCGACCTGGATCTCGGCGCCGATCAGATCGTTGAGGAGGAAGGCATTCCGGAGCGGAACGGGTCGTACTTCTTCTGCATGCAGACCGATAACGAATGGCCGGCAGGTGTATACCGCGTTGAAGAATCTCTGCAGGATTCGGAAGTGGCGGCGCTCCCCCAGGAAGGCAGCGTGCTCGGCGTCCCCTGCGTGCCGGCCAGTACCTCCTACGGCAGGATTGCCTTGTTCTACCGTCCCGATGACACCGTCAGAATGTACAATTGCAGCGATGTGGGCAAGGGACTGGCGGTTCTGTATGAGAATACCGCGGGCAAACTCTGCCTGGATTATGTGGCGGACAACGGACAGTGTGTCGATCACCGTGAACTCCTCGCAACCGATGCCGACACAGTCTACATGACCAGCCGCCTTGCCCGTCAGAACGAAACCGATGCCGCCTTCCTCATCCGGGGACTGGACCGGAATGACCAGCAGCTTCTGTGTGAGACGCTCGTGCTGATGCGTACCCGGGACGGCGTGATTGAAAAGTTTGAGACCAAGGCGCGTTCCCGGTCGGAAATGCAGAATGCGGTCCAGGCTGTGCTGTACAATGACGACGCAACCGAAGTGATGCTTGTGGAGTGGCGGTTCCTTCCGCTGCAGATTCACGACGGTGTGTATGAAGACACGTCGGAATATCCGGCGGGGTATCAGATTGCCGTGTACGATACACTCAGCGCAGCGGTTCCGCTCTATACCGGCATACTGAATACTGCAGAACCGACGGATCTGAATCTGAAATTCCTGTCCGACAGTTTCGGATGGCGCAGCTTCCTGCACTCCGGTTACAGTACGCCGGGGTCTGTGACGACGTTTGGAAACAATCTGCCCGGAGCTGCGGATTTTGACGGAGGTGTGACGAATGATTGAGGTAAAAGACCTGACGAAGATTTACAGGAAACACGGCAGGAAAGTCGGCCTTCTCGGGGCGAGTTTTGAAATTCCCGACGGACAGATTGTCGGCATTCTGGGCGAAAACGGCGCCGGCAAAACCACGCTGCTGCGGGCCATGGCCGGACTTCTGCCCGGCGTCAAGGGACAGGCGCTCTTTGACGGCAAACCCGCCGGAAAACAGTATGAGCGGATCAGCTATATGACCGGCGAGGGCAGCTATTATCCCAACCTCACGGTGGGGGAATACGGCAATTTCCTGGCTGACCTGCACACCGCCTTTGACCCCGAACGGTATGCGGAGTTCCTGCAATTTTTTGCGCTGGACCCGCGTGATAGGATCGGAAACCTGTCCACCGGTCAGAAAGCCCGGGTGGAACTGGCCAGCGGCTTTGCCAAACGGGCTTCGTACTATCTGATGGATGAACCGTTCCTGGGAAAGGATGCCTTTACCCGGAAGGATTTCATCAAACTGATGAGCGGGACCCTGCACGGGGAGGAAACCATCCTCATCTCGACGCATTATCTCGATGACATCGAACATTTCATTGACCGCGCCCTTGTCTTCCATCGCGGAGAACTCTCCAGCGATGCCATGCTGGATGATCTCCACGAAAGCGGCAAGACGCTCTTCTCGTTCATGTCCTCCTGCTGCGGCTGGGACCCGGAACACTATCTGGAATTCGGAAAAGAGGGGGAGGACGCATGATTCATCTGACACCCCAGGAAACCGCCTTGCTCGCCGTGCTGGAAAATAACCGCGGCAAGATCATCACCCGGAATTTTCTGATGACCTCGGTCTGGGGATACCCGTCCGATACCCGTACCAGGACCCTGGATGTCCACATCCAGCACCTGCGCAAAAAATTCGGGGGTTCCCTGCATATCGAAACGATTTACCGCGTCGGTTACCGGCTCTGCAGCTAAGAAAACGGCCCGGACTCCCTGTTCTGAAACGGGAGCCCGGGCCGTGTTTATTTCTGTTCGCTGGCGCCTACCAGGGCGTCATACTGTTTGAGGATGGCCGGATCATTGAGCTTGATCGTGTGTCCGGAAAGCCGGTGCAGGGAATTCTCCTCCGGAATGCGTCCGAAGATCAGCCGCTGGGCACACAGTGCCTGCGTCCGGAACCCTGTCTTTTCGTTGAGGGTGCGGTTGCCGTATTTGATGTCCCCCAGAACCGGGTGCCCCAGGTAAGCCAGGTGGGCGCGGATCTGATGGGTGCGTCCGGTGACCAGGCCGATGCGGCACAGCGCAAAGGGACCATCCCGGCGGATGACCGTCACATCGGTGATGATCTTTTTGTACCCTTCGCTCTCCCGCGCGTGAATCCGGACTTTGTTGCCCTTCTCGCTGTGCTGCAGCCAGGCAATCTGACGGCCTGCCGGCGGCGCGCCCACGGTGATGGTCAGGTATTCCTTCTTCATCCAGTCCATCCGTATGATCTCGTTCATATCGCGCAGTGCCGTATATCGTTTGGCCGCAATGACAAGGCCCTCTGTGCCGCGGTCCAGACGGTTGCACAGCGCCGGGGCAAACCGGTTTTCGGCCGTCGGGTCATACTCGCCGCGCTCTTTGAGCTGGGCACAGAATGCCTCGATCAGATTGGGGTCCCCGGTCCGGTCGCTGTGGCAGAGCAGGTGGGCGGGCTTGTAGAGCACCGCAATGTCCTCATCCTCATAGATGACGGTGACGGGCGGCTGACGGCGCGGCGGCTTGCGCACAGTCGTGACAGGCTTGAGAGGAAAGAACTCGTCATTGATGTACAGCTCGATCACATCGCCTTCCCGCAGGCGGGTGTCGGGTTCGGCGCGCTTGCCGTTGACCTTGATCCGCTTGTTGCGGAAACTCTTGTACAGCAGACTGCGGGGCAGATCCTTGGTGACGGCTTCCACAAAACGGGACAGCCGCACATCGTTCTCGTTTTGGCCGGCTACAAACTTTTTCATCTTTACCTCTCATCCTCTTTGCAATCGTGTTGCCAATAGTATATAATAGAATGAGCCAAAGGTAAAGGATGTGCTGACCGTGCAGGAAAAGAAAGCTGCGGAAAATTTTCACGCCGATCACCGTGCCAGAATGCAGGCACGGGTAGCGCGGGATGGCCTGACCAGCCTGGCGGCACATGAAGTTCTGGAATATCTGCTCTTCTTTGCAATTCCGCGCAAGAATACCAATCCCATTGCGCACCGCCTGATCCAGCATTTCGGAGGATTCTGCGAGGTTCTGGAAGCCAGTGAGGAACAGCTGATGGAGGTGGAGGGGATTGGTCCCAGCAGTGCCAGGCTTCTGCATTCGTTCAGGGAAGTGGCCCGCTTCTATCAGATCCAGAAACAGCGGGAAAATCCCGTGCAGCTCAACTCCACCGAAAATTGTTTTGAATATGCCCGGCCGCTCTTCACCGATCCGCGCCGGGAAGAATTCTACATGATTGCGCTGAATGACAACCTGATGCCGCTCAAGGATATCAAGATTGCCGACGGCGTTCCCAACCGCGTTCAGTTCGACTTCAACAAACTCATCCGCGACGCGATTCTCAGCGGCTGCAGCTGCGTTCTGCTCGCCCACAATCATCCATCGGGGGTGGATAACGCATCCCCGGCGGATATTGCCGCTACCAATGCCATTGTCCGTACCCTCGGGCAGGTGGGAATCGACGTGATCGATCATGTCATTCTCACGCCGCAGTCGGGATACAGTCTCGCAGAGCACGGCCGGATTCCGACCTACAACCCCAGGACCGACTCGCTGCTGTGCTCCGATCGCGCTCCGCGAGAATCAGATTCCCAAAAGAATACCAAATAAAAAAGTGCCGCCCCTTCATGGGGCGGCACTGCTGTGCAGATCAGCCTTCCGGAATCAGGACGCCGTAGCCGCCGTCGGCCCGGCGATAAACCACCTGAATCTTATCGTTCTCGGTGCTGTGATACAGGAAGAAGCTGTGTCCCAGCAGATCCATCTGCAGGATGGCTTCCTCGGTGCTGCACGGTTTGACGGTGAACCGCTTTTCACGGACCACGTCAAAGACCTCTTCCGGTTCTTCCGCGGGAAGTTCGGCGGCGGCAGCCGTCAGCTTGCTTCCCAGACGCTTGCGGTATTTGACAACGCGCCGGGTCAGCAGATCCACCGCATCGGCCAGCGCATCTTCCATGCGATCGTCGGTTTTTTCGGCACGCATCGTCAGACCGTTGCTGCGCAGGGTGATTTCCACGGTCTGCCCGCTCTTCTCTACCGTGACGGTCACCTGAGTCTGAGCTTCTTCCGGGAAGAACTTGTCCAGCTTGGCAAGTCTCTTTTCGGCGTTCTCAATGAAACTGGGCTTGAGCGTTACGCGGCGACCAGTGCATACAACTTTCATACGATGACCTCCCTTGATATTGGGTGGCGTGCACCCGATTGGAAATCCATCCTCCGTATCGCGGTGGGGGATTTCCTACTTCTATTATAGCAAGCGTGTACAAAAAGTCAAAATATTTTTCTGACGGAAAATAAATTTTGTAAAATGTTCACAATTACCGCTTTGAGCCGGCAGAAAGGAAACAGGACGGAGCTATGGATAAATTTGCGATATTGCAGCAATACTTCGGACATCACAGCTTTCGTCCGGGACAGGAGGAACTGATCGATGCACTGACATCGGGGCGGGACGTGCTCGGCGTCATGCCGACCGGCGCCGGCAAATCCGCCTGCTACCAGATTCCGGCCCTGATGATGAACGGTGTGACGCTCGTCATCTCGCCGCTGATTTCCCTGATGCAGGATCAGGTGACCGCCCTGCGGGAGGAGGGAATCCAGGCCGCCTGCCTGAACTCCTCGCTCTCGGAGGAGGCTTTCGGCGAGGTACGGCGCAATGCGCTGAACGGGGCCTACAAGATTCTCTATGTGGCGCCGGAACGCCTGATGACGGATAGCTTTCTGTTCCTGGCCTCCCATCTGCAGCTGGCGCTGGTCGCGGTGGATGAAGCGCACTGCGTCTCCCAGTGGGGGCAGGATTTCCGGCCCAGCTACCTCCGCATTGCCGAATTTCTGGATACCTTGCCGGTCCGCCCCGTGGTGGGGGCTTTCACGGCGACAGCGACCGAACAGGTCCGGCAGGACATCACCCAACTGCTGCAGCTGAGATCCCCGCTGTGTATAACGACCGGATTTGACCGCCCCAACCTGTATTTCGGTGTCGAGCGCCCCCGCGACAAGGAGCGCTTCCTGGAAGAATATATTCTGGATCACCCCGGCAAAAGCGGGATCATCTACTGCGCAACCCGCCGGACGGTCGAGTCCGTCTGCCGCCAGCTCCGTGCGGCAGGCATCTCGGCAACACGCTATCATGCGGGACTGACGCCGGAGGAACGCCAGAAGAACCAGGAGGATTTCGTGTATGACCGCCGGCGCGTTATGGTTGCCACCAATGCGTTCGGAATGGGCATTGACAAATCCAATGTCAGTTTTGTGCTGCATTACAATATGCCGAAAAACCTCGAAAACTATTATCAGGAGGCCGGCCGCGCCGGTCGTGACGGCGAAAAGGCGGAGTGCATCCTGCTGTTTTCTCTCGGGGATATTGAGACGGCCCGGTATTTCCTTCAGAATTCCAGTGAAAACGAGGCGCTGACCCCCGAACAGCGGGAGCAGGTGTTCAAACGGGATGCCGAACGGCTGGAGACGATGGTCGGATACTGCAAGACCACCCGCTGCCTGCGGGGGTATCTGCTGGAATACTTCGGCGAACACCGGGAAGGAAAATGCGGCAACTGCTCCAACTGCAACGGCGATTTTGTTGAGACCGACATCACAACCGAAGCCCAGAAAATCCTGTCCGGTGTGGCCCGGATTCAGAAACGCTGGCCGGGCGGGCTCGGCGTGGTGGCGGTCGTACAGATGCTCCGCGGTTCCAAGGACCGCAAAACCCTGGACCGCGGCCTGGATGAACTGCCCACCTACGGCATCATGAAGGACACTCCGCCCCAGCGGATGCGGCTCTACCTCGATGCGCTGGAAGAACAGGGGTATCTGCTGACCGAAACGGGGGATTACCCGGTTGTGCGTCTGCTGCCCGGGGCCTCGGAAGTTCTTTTTCATGGCCGGACCGTCAGCATGACGGAACGCCGCTCCGAGGCTGCACGGCGCACCTCCCGCAGCAAGAAACCCGAACCGGAAGCACCGGGCTCCCTTCTGGCTGAACTCAAAGCGCTGCGTTCCGAACTGGCACAGCAGAACCACGTCCCGGCCTATATCATCTTCAACAATGTCAGTCTCGATGAGATGGCGGAAAAACAGCCGCGGACGATGGGCGATTTCATGCGGATTTCCGGTGTCGGCGATGCCAAAGCGCGCAAATACGGCGCCGCTTTTCTCAAAGTGATTGCCGGCTGGGTCAACGCGCAGCAATCGTGATCCGGCAGGCGTAAAAATTTCCGCGCCGGAGGGGAAAGGGCTTTACTTTGCCATCCCTCTGTATTATAATGAAATACAACAATAAGTTGTCAAAACGAGTACGCGACTGCGGGGAGGACATCATGACAGAACAGGAACCCAGACAGGACGAAGTATTTCATCTCAAGGCTCCTTTTTCGCCCACCGGTGACCAGCCGCAGGCGATTGACGCGCTGGTGCGCGGCCTGCAGGCGGGCGACAAAGGGCAGACGCTGCTGGGTGTGACGGGCTCCGGCAAGACCTTCACGATGGCCAACATCATTGCGCGCTGCAACCGCCCGACGCTGATCCTGGAGCCGAACAAGACCCTTGCGTCCCAGATCTGCACCGAGATGCGCGGATTTTTTCCGGATGATGCGGTAGAATATTTTGTGTCCTACTATGATTACTATCAGCCGGAAGCCTATATTCCGTCCACCGATACCTATATCGAGAAGGACAGCGCCATCAACGATGAGATTGACCGTCTGCGCCATTCTGCCACGGCGGCCTTGTCGGAACGGCGGAATGTCATCATTGTGGCCAGCGTTTCCTGCATCTACTCGCTGGGCGACCCCATCGATTACCGCAGCATGGTCATCAGCCTGCGGCCCGGGATGCAGATGGAGCGCGATGAGCTGTGCCGCCGTCTCGTCAAGCTGCAGTATGAGCGCAACGATATGAACTTTATCCGCAACAAGTTCCGCGTCCACGGCGATATTGTGGATATCCATCTGGCTTACAATGACGAGTTTGCCATCCGGGTCGAGTTTTTCGGGGATGAGATTGACCGCATCTGCGAATTTGATCCGCTGACCGGCGAACGCCGCAACGTGGTGCGGCATGTGGCCATCTTCCCGGCCAGCCATTATATCGTGGGACCCGAGAAGATGAAGGAAGGCCTTGCCAAAATCGAGCAGGAGATGGAGCAGCAGGTCAAGGCATTCACCGAGGAAGGCAAACTGCTGGAAGCCCAGCGCATCCAGCAGCGCACAAAATACGATATGGAGATGTTGCAGGAAGTGGGCACCTGCAAGGGCATCGAAAACTATTCCGCTGTGCTTTCGGGGCGCAAACCCGGATCGACGCCCACAACATTGCTGGACTATTTCCCCGAGGATTTCATCCTCATGGTGGATGAGAGCCATGTCATGCTCCCCCAGATCCGCGGCATGTTCGGCGGAGATTACAGCCGGAAAAAGACCCTCGTCGAATACGGGTTCCGGCTTCCCTCGGCGTTTGACAACCGACCGCTGAAATTCGAGGAGTTTGAGTCCAAGGTCGGGCAGACCATCTTTGTCAGTGCTACCCCCGGCGCCTATGAGCGGGAACATTCCAGCCGCATTGCCGAGCAGGTGATCCGGCCCACCGGTCTGCTGGACCCGGTCATTCTGGTGCGTCCCGTGGAAGGCCAGATCGAGGACCTTCTCGGAGAAATCCGTCTGCGGATCGACCGCGGCGAGCGTGCGCTGGTCACGACGCTGACCGTCAAGATGGCCGAAGATCTGACCGATTATCTCGAGGAGCACGGCGTCAAGACCAAGTATATGCACCATGAAGTGGATACCTTTGAACGGATGGAGATCATCAAGGATCTTCGTCTGGGCGCGATTGATGTGATTGTGGGCATCAACCTGCTTCGCGAAGGTCTTGATCTGCCGGAAGTCTCGCTGATCGCCATTCTCGATGCCGACAAGGAAGGCTTCCTGCGCAGTGAGACCAGCCTGATCCAGACGATTGGCCGTGCGGCGCGCAACGCCAACGGCGTGGTGCTGATGTATGCCGATGAGGTCACTCCGAGCATGGAGCGGGCCATCATGGAAACCGAACGCCGCCGCGGCATTCAGGATGCCTACAACAGGGAACATGGGATCACGCCCAAAACCATCGTCAAGGCGATCGGCGAAGGGCTGGAAATCAGCATGAGCGAGGAGAACAAGAAACTCCGCCAGCGCCGGATGAGCCGCGCCGAACGGGAACAGACCATCGCCCGGCTGACCAAGGAAATGAAGGAAGCCGCCCGGCTGCTCGAATTTGAGCATGCGGCCTTCCTGCGCGATGAGATTGAAAAACTTCAGCGCGGAGAAGACCCGACCACGGCGGACAACAGCGAACGCCGCGCTACCGAAAAGCAGCGCAAGGGCAGGAGGAAGTACAGGAATTGAGCAATATTCAGATTGATGCGAACAACCGCATCACCATCAAGGGCGCGCGGGAGCACAACCTCAAGAATGTCAATCTGGTTCTGCCGCGCAACAAACTGATTGTGATGACCGGTCTGTCCGGCTCGGGAAAATCCAGTCTGGCCTTTGACACGATCTTTGCAGACGGGCAGCGCCGTTATATGGAGAGCCTGTCCAGCTATGCGCGGATGTTCCTCGGCCAGATGGAAAAGCCCGATGTGGATGAAATCACGGGACTCTCCCCGGCGGTGTCGATCGACCAGAAAACGACCAGTCACAATCCCCGGTCTACCGTGGGCACCGTGACGGAAATCTATGATTATCTCCGCCTGATGTATGCGCGCATCGGCGTGCCGCATTGCCCGGTCTGCGGCCGGGTAATCAGTCAGCAGACGGTGGACGAGATGGTGGACGAAGTCCTCAAGCTGCCGGAACGTACCCGGTTCCAGGTCCTGGCGCCGGTGGTCCGCGGCCGCAAGGGCACCCAGGCCAAGGAACTGGACGCCGCACGGCGCGGCGGCTTTGCCCGTGTCCGGATCGACGGCAACATGTATGATCTGGACGAAGAAATCAAGCTGGAAAAGAACATCAAGCACAATGTCGAGATCGTGGTGGATCGCCTGGCCATCAACGATACGGTGCGCAGCCGGCTGGCCGACTCCATTGAGACGGCGGTTTCGCTGACCGGCGGTCTTGTCTGGATCGATGTGATCGGCGGGGAGATGATGGAGTTCAGCCAGAACTACGCCTGCCCCGAGCACGGTATCTCGATGGATGAGCTTTCCCCGCGGATGTTCAGTTTCAATAACCCCTTCGGCGCCTGTGAGACCTGTACGGGTCTGGGCACCTTCATGAAGGTGGACCCGGCGCGCGTCATTCCGGATCGCAGAAAAAGCATCCGTGAGAGCGCCATCAAGGCGAGCGGCTGGTACTATGCCGAGGGTTCCATCTCGGAAATGTACTATAAAGCGCTCGGCAAGCGGTACGGCTTTACGCTGGACACGCCTGTCCGGGAGATGAGCGAGGAGGCCGTCCACGCGATTCTGTACGGCACCGGCGATGAAAAGATCGAGATGCAGCGCGAAAACATGTTCGGCTCCGGCACATACCGCAACACCTTCGAGGGCGTTATTCCCAATCTGGAACGGCGTTTCCGTGAAACCAACAGCGAATGGGTCAAGGAAGAAATCGCGCTGGTCATGTCCAGCGAAGAGTGCCCCACCTGCCATGGGCAGCGCCTCAAACCCACCAGCCTCGCGGTGACGGTGGGCGGCATCAACATCGCCCAGTTCTGCGATATGAGCGTGACCGAGGAACTTGCGTTCATCGAGAATGCTCATGTTTCGGAGCGTGACGAGATGATTGCCGCCTCCATCTTCAAAGAGGTTCGGGAGCGGCTCGGTTTCCTGCAGAGCGTAGGATTGGGGTATCTTACGCTGTCCCGCGGAGCGTCGTCGCTTTCCGGCGGCGAGAGCCAGCGCATCCGTCTGGCAACCCAGATCGGCAGCGCCCTCACCGGCGTGCTGTATGTGCTGGATGAGCCCAGCATCGGTCTCCATCAGCGGGACAATGACAAACTGATTGCCACCATGAAACGGCTGCGGGACCTCGGCAATACGCTGATCGTGGTCGAACATGACGAGGATACGATGCGTCAGGCAGACTATCTGGTGGATGTCGGCCCCGGTGCCGGCGTGCATGGCGGCGAGATCGTCGCAGCCGGCAGCGTGGAGGACATCTGCAACGCCCCGCGGAGCGTCACCGGCGATTATCTGTCGGGCCGCAAATTCGTCGAGGTGCCCACACAGCACCGCCCCGGCAACGGCAAGTCGCTGAAGATCGTCAAGGCCCATGAAAACAACCTGCAGAACATCACGGTCGAGTTCCCGCTTGGCAAGATGATCTGTGTGACCGGCGTCTCCGGCTCCGGCAAATCCACCCTGGTCAATGAGATTCTTTACAAGACGCTGGCCGCGGCACTGAACGGCGCCCGCAGCCGGCCGGGTCAGTGTGAGGAAGTGCAAGGGATGGAATGGGTCGATAAGGTCATCGGCATTGACCAGTCGCCCATCGGCCGCACGCCGCGATCCAATCCGGCCACCTATACCGGCGTGTTCGGGGACATCCGGACGCTGTTTGCCAATACGCAGGACGCCAAACAGCGCGGATACGGCCCCGGACGGTTCAGCTTCAACGTCAAGGGCGGCCGCTGCGAAGCCTGTGAAGGCGGCGGTATCGTCCAGATCGAAATGCACTTTTTGCCGGACATCTATGTGCCCTGCGATGTCTGCAAGGGAAAACGCTACAACCGCGAAACGCTGGAAGTCAAATACAAGGACAAGACCATCGCCGATGTGCTGGATATGACGGTGGAGGAAGCCTGCAATTTCTTTGCCAACCAGCCCAAA
>NZ_JAXJZK010000043.1:0-4446 GCF_036306485.1 Gemmiger sp.
ACCAGGACCTCACGGCCTTTGCGTACGAGCTGGTTAAAAGTAGGCATTTCTTTTCTCCTTTCTTGATTATTCCGCGCAGTTTCCGGGGCCTGTCCGGCTTTTGGCCGCACTTGACCCCTTGGACTCACGCAATAATTATATTACCGGATAAACCACGCGTTGTCAAGAGTATTCACAAAAAAATATCGGAATAATCGTGCAAGTTGACGGTTGCCGGGAAGAATCTTCCCTTCCCTGCCGGCTTCTGGTTTTTCCGGGAAATCGGGTTTACCGGCGTTCGAGTTCCTCGACGCAGCGTTCCGCCTGGGTGAGAATGCGGTCGAACTTCTCCAGGGCCGCCTCGACCGGCGCCGGCGTTGCCAGATCCACACCGGCATGGCGCAGCTCATCCAGCGGGTAGGCACTGCCGCCCATGTGCAGGAATTCCAGGTACTTCTGAACGGCTTCCTGTCCGCGGGTCAGGATACCCTCCGACAGTGCCACGGCGGTGGAGTAGCCCGTCGCGTACTTATAGACATAGAAGGGACGATAGAAGTGCGGGATGCGAGCCCATTCATACTGGACTTCCTCATCCATCACAAGTTCCGGTCCGAAGTAAGTCTTGACCAGCTCACCGTACAGAGCATTGAGGGACGCGGCATTGAGAGCCTCTCCCCGCTCCTCCATGGCATGGGCTTCCTTCTCGAACTCGGCAAACATGGTCTGACGGTAGACGGTGCCCTTGAAGTTTTCGAGATACTGGTTGAGCAGTGCCAGCCGGGTGGCAGCATCCAGATCCTTGGCGGAGAGCAGATGCTCAATGAGCAGGTTCTCGTTGACCGTGGAGGCGACCTCCGCCACAAAGAGGGTATATCCCGCATACTGCGGCGGCTGGCTGTGGCTGAACCAGGTGTGCATGCTGTGGCCCATCTCATGGGCAATGGTCGAGACGCTGTCCAGCGTACCGGTAAAGTTGCAGAGGATATAGGGGCTGGAATCGTAGCTGCCGCTCGAGTAGGCGCCGCCGGTCTTGCCCTTGTTGGGGTAGACGTCGATCCAGCGTTCGGCAAATCCCTGCCGGACAATGCGGCCATACTCCTCGCCCAGGGGAGCCACGGCATCCAGCACCATCTGCTGGGCCTCCGCGTAGCTGTATTTGCGGGAAACGCCGCTGGTCAGCGGAGCATAGACATCATAATAATGCAGCTCGTCTAGATGAAGGATGCGCTTGCGCAGCGCCACATAGCGATACATGGTATCCAGATGACGATGCACCGCCGTGACAAGGTTGTCATAGACGGGCCTGGGGATGTTCTCCCCTGCCATGCACATGGCGCGGGAGGAGTCGTATCGGCGCAGACGTGCCTCGGCGACCGCCCCCTTGACGGCACCCGCATAGGTGGCCGCAAAGGTATTGATGTGCTGGCGGTATCCTTTGTAGAAGCTGCGGAAGGCATTGCGGCGCAGCGTCCGGTCGGGAGAGGTCTGGAGCAGGATATAGTTGGAACCGGTGACTTCGTGGGAAACACCGGCGGAATCCTCGGCATTCTCAAAGACCAGATCCGCATCCATCAGGTTGTCCGCCACATTTTTGGGCGCTGCGAACACTTCCCCGATCTCGGCCAGCAGCTTTTCCTCGGAGCTGGACAGGGTGTGCGGTTTTTCCCGCATCAGATCCTCCAGTTCAAAGCGGTACGGGGCGACCTGGGGGTCCTCCAGAATGTTCCGCAGCGTTTCCTCGGGCAGGGCCAGGATCTCGGGGCGTGCAAAGGCCGACACAGAACCGGCCCGCACATAGAGGGTCATGACCCGGGCCTGCATGCTCTGGGCATCGGAGGCACGGGTATCTTCGCTGAGGCGAAGGCTTGCATAGACCGCCAGGTCATCCAGGCGGCGGAACAGTGCGGTGTACTCGTCATAAAAGCCGCGGATCGACGCAGCGTCCTTCAGTTTGCCTTCCCAGGACGGGAGCTTGTCCAGCTCGGGCGCGATATCGGCGAGCGCTTTCTCCCAGTCGGCGTCCGATGCATACATCCGGGTCAGGTCCCACTGGTACTGGGGGTCCATCTCCCGGCGTTCCTGTAAAGTTTCAGCCATAGTCAGTCTCCTTTTTGAGCCAGAATAGACGGCAGATGCCGTATCTTTTTTATTATACGCCTGTTGCGGCAAAAAACAAAGCCCCCGCCGTACCCGAACAGGCACGGCGGGGACAAAGTTCAGAGATTATTCGGCGTGGTCATACGCGGCGCCTTCGGCGTCACGCTGCTGCTCCGCACGGACCAGCTCTGCCTCGACCTCCGGCAGACCGGTTCCGGCGGGAATCAGTTTGCCGATGATGACGTTCTCCTTCAGACCGGCCAGCGGGTCGACCTTGCCCTTGATGGCGGCTTCGGTCAGCACGCGGGTGGTTTCCTGGAAGGAGGCGGCGGACAGGAAGCTGTCCGTAGCCAGGCTGGACTTGGTGATGCCGAGCAGGATCTGGCTGGCCTGGACCAGCTTAAGATCCGTCTCACCGGCGTCAATGCGGGCCTGAATGTTTTCATTCTCGATCATGACGTCACGGCGGTTCACGACACTGCCGACGATAAACGAGCTGGAGCCGGCGTCCTCGATGCGGACCTTGCGCATCATCTGGCGGACGATGACTTCGATATGCTTATCGTTGATTTCCACGCCCTGCAGACGGTAGACCTTCTGGACCTCGCTGATCAGGTAATCCTGGGTGGCGATGCGGCCCTTGACGGCCAGAATATCCTGCGGGTAGGCATGGCCTTCGGTGAGCAGAGCGCCCTTGGCGATCACATCGCCCTCCATCACCTTCAGACGATGGCCGAAGGGAATCAGGTAGCTCTTGGTCAGCGCGGCGCCGTTGTCGTCCACGCCGCTGACCTCCACATGGCGGCTCTTCTTGGTATCGTCGATGTGGACGGTACCGGCGATCTCCGACATGATGGCCATGGCCTTGGGACGGCGGCTTTCAAACAGTTCTTCGACTCGCGGAAGACCCTGGGTGATATCTTCGGCCGATGCGATACCGCCGGTATGGAAGGTACGCATGGTCAGCTGAGTACCGGGCTCGCCGATGGACTGTGCAGCGATGATACCGACAGACTCACCGACCTTGACGCACTGGCCGTTGGACATGTTGGAGCCGTAGCAGCGGGCGCAGACACCCACATGGGCACGGCAGGTCATGACGCTGCGGATCTCCAGTTCGGTGATGCCGGCGGCCTCGATCTTCTCGGCGTCGAACATATCCATCATCTTGTCCTTGGACACGATGACTTCCCCGGTGGTGGGATTGACAACATCATGCAGCGGGTAACGGCCGATCAGACGCTCCGAGAAGCTCTCGATCGTGGCGTTGCCTTCGCTGATCTCGCGGACCAGGATGCCCTCGGTGGCATGGCAGTCTTCCTCACGGATGATGACTTCCTGCGAGACATCGACCAGACGACGGGTCAGGTAACCGGAGTCGGCGGTACGCAGAGCGGTATCGGTCAGGCCTTTCCGGGCGCCTCGGGACGAGATGAAGTATTCCAGGATGTTCAGACCTTCGCGGTAGTTGGCGCGAATGGGCATTTCCAGCGTCTTACCGGCGGTGTTGGCCAGCAGGCCGCGCATACCGGCCAGCTGTTTGATCTGGTCCATAGAACCACGGGCACCGGAGTCGGACATCATATAGATGGGGTTGCGCTGGTGGTTGGTCTTCAGGTTGGTGGACAGCGCGTTGGAAACTTCCTCGGTGGCTTCCTGCCAGATGGCAACCGTCTTGGTGTAGCGCTCCTCGTCGGACATCAGGCCGCGGTTGAAGTTCTTCATGACCTTCTCGACCTTCTTGTCGGCCGCAGCCAGGATGGCGGGCTTCTCCTCGGGGATGATGGCATCCGGCACGGCGACGGTGATGGCGGAAAGCGTGGAGTACTTGTAGCCCTGTGCCTTGATGGCATCCAGCATGATGGCGCAGCGCTTGGTGCCGTGCTTGGTCAGGCAGCGGCTGATGATGTCGGGCAGCTTCTTCTTGGTGACCTGGAAGTCTACCTCGTAGTCGAACTTATGTTCGGGATCGGTACGGTCAACATATCCCAGATCCTGCGGGATGGGGGTATTGAAGATGATCTTACCGACCGTGGTCTTGACCAGCGCGGTCTCGGGACCGTTGCCGAAGTCCATCGTGCGGCGCACGCGGACCGGCGCCTGCAGCGTGACAACGTGCTCGGCGTAGGCCATCAGGGCCTCGTTCTCGTCGCGGAAGACCTTGTCGTGGCCGGGATCGTCGGGGTTGACCATCGTCAGGTAGTAGGAGCCCAGGATCATATCCTGCGTGGGCACCGTGACAGGTTCACCGTCAGAGGGCTTGAGCAGGTTGCCGGAGGCGAGCATCAGCATCTTGGCTTCGCGCTGAGCCTCGGTGGACAGCGGCAGATGGACAGCCATCTGGTCGCCGTCGAAGTCAGCGTTGAAGGG